>NZ_KB897780.1:0-530998 GCF_000377145.1 Streptomyces sp. CNT372
CGGCCCCGAGGGGCCGAAGACCGGCGGCAACTGCCGCCAAGTACAGCCCGTCGTGGCAACGAAGATGATCGCGGCCAGCACCTCGCGATCCCCGTACCGGCGCCGGCCGCCGCCCTGCGGCCGCGATGGAGCAGGCGGAACCACCCGCTGGAACAGCTCCCACAACTCGTCCGGCACCATGCGCTCGACCATCACCACACAGTGCAGACTACCCAGCATTCCAAATGAGACGACGTCTAAGGCGGCCTGCTCGGTAGGGGAGTGACTGCGGGCGTGGACGGCCTGCTCGCCGTGCTCGTGGCCCAGGTGATCGGTCAGCTCGCCCTCCAGAGCGGAACTCCAGCACCCGCTTGGTCAGCCGCACAGTTGGCGGTGGACCACTGGCACGGCCGTGACCCGCAGGGTGTAGCCCTGGCCGCGCCGTACGGCCACTCCTTGGTCGCGGTCAGGTTCTTCATCGCGCTGTGGGAGGGCGCCGAGATGCCCGGAGGTGGCGGACGCAGTGCAGGTGTCGGCTGGGTCGAGCAGACCGTTGGTGAGAGCTGCTACTGTCCCCGGCGAGTAGGCCAGCGTCGGCCTGGACGCCGAGCGATCGGACAACGCCCGCGGGAGCGGACCTGACCAGGATGGCGGCGCCGCGGGGCATCCCCACGGTGCCGCCGTCCTGGAACAGCCCCAGACTCCTGGCCGTCAGGCCTCACCTACCGTGCCGGTCACGGTCGCGGGGATGAACTCGGCGGGGCGTACTGCGGCGAGGCCGACCTTCAGAACGATCCTGCCGGCGCGGACGTCCACATCAGTCATGGTGATGCCCTGACCGATGTGGATGAAGTAGGCCTCCTCCGGCTTCGAGCCCTGCAGTCCGCCCTGCCGCCAGAGGTCGTGCAGGTAGCCGTCGGCCGCCGCCCGCAGTTTCTCCCATGTCGGTTGGGTGTTCGGCTCGAACATCGCCCACTGCAGGGCTTTCTGCAGGTCGCGTTCCACCATGTCGGCCAGACGCCGCACCGCGATATACGTCCACGGGTCGTCGGTCTCATTGAGGGTGCGGTCCCCCAGCACGAGCAGACCCTGGCCGGTGAACTCGCGCAGGATGCCAACCGGCTGGGCCTGGCCCTGCTCCGTGTCGGTCACCGCCTGGGACGGGCGCGCGCCGTGCACCGTGACGTTCGCCGGGGCCTTCCACACTCCACGTTCACGATCGACCCGGCACCACTGCCCGGCGACCGCGCCGACGGGAGGCACCGGCTCTCCGTCTCCGGACAGGATCAGCCACGGGTGGTAGAGGGCCGCGTGCGCGCTCTGGTCGGCGTCCAGTTTGAACGCCCTCGCCGCGTCACGGGCCTGCCGAGCGTCGTGTTCCGGGCCGGCGTGCAGGATGGCCATCGCCCGGTGGGCCGCCGCCCAGGCGGTCACAGCCCTCGCCGTCTCGCCGGCCTCATCGGCGCCGCTGTCCCACAGGCCGAGCGGCACCACGATCGTCACATCGTCGAAGGCCTCGGTGGAGGCCAGTACCTCCTGCAGGGGCTTGCCGGCCGTGTCGGCCAGATAGCAATAGCCGCCCCCGTTCTCGAAGTATCCGCGCAGCACCCCGCCGGTCGCCCCGGAGGCCGCGCCCTCGCCTGCAACACGAGGCAGGTGTTGCCAGTTGTCGACCCGCACCACGCCCTCGAACGCCGTACCGAAGTCGGCGATGAACAGCGGCACGGCCGTCGCGCCAGAGGACACCGGAAGGCTCACGAGACGTGCTCCTCGCTGTAGGCACCGGGGTAGTTCACTGAATCCGCCATCGAATACTCCATCCAGGGTCCGACCGGACGAGAGCATGCCACAACTCAAGATCGCCATGTGCGGTGTCGCCCGGAAGAGTTGACAAGGACGTCGATTTTGCGTCGAGCCGCTGATGGCTGCGGTGATCGAGCGGGGGTCCCGGCCGGGTCTGTTCCCGCTCTGTGGGGCGCGGACGGCCATCGTGTCCGGCTCGACGGAACCAGGCTGCCAGGGGCGGCCGACGCGGTCGGCAAGTTCGGATCACCGTCAAGCAGCTCGACCAGGTGCGGGGCGTCGAGAGGGGGAGCTTTAGCAGGGCCCATCCGCGGTGGTAGGCGCGGGACGCGTCTGCGCCGTACCCGAGGGGGCGCGTTGGTCGCGGACGCCGGCGGTTGCTTCGCCGACGTCTTGGCAGCAGGCGGTCGTCTTGATGCGCAGCCGCCAGAGCTCCTGGACGATGGGGATCCCGTCAAGGTCCATCTCGACGCCCTCGCCGACCGGGGTGGTGAGGGTCTCGGGCGGACGGATCAGGGGGTAGGCCATGTGGTTTCGCCTGTCAGTGGCGGTGGGTGACCCACCGGTGAGCGGCTTCGGCGAGGCTCGACTTCCCATGGCACATCGGGGTGGTCGAGGTAGTCGGCGAGGCGCTGCTCGATGTGCTTCAAGTCGAGGTCGGCGGGGGCGCGGATGCCGGACAGGGTGATGATCGCTCGGCGACGAGCGGTAGGTCGTCGGAGTGGGACCGGCAATCGGCGGCCCTGCCGTCGAGGTGCTCGATGCCGAGCAAGTGCCACTCGGCGTCGCGGACGGTCCAGAGGAGGCGGGGGCGAGGCCAGCGACGCGGGTTGAGGGCGGCTTCGCGCAGTTGGGTCCACGCGCGGGGATGATCGCAGCGCAAGCCTTTGACGAAGACGCGGCTGGCGGGGGTGTCGAGGGTGGCGACAATCTCGGAGTTGAGGGCCCTTGTCGGTGATCGTCGCGGCGTAGATCCGGCTGGTGCGGGCGGCGACGGCGGCGCGGGTGCTGGCGGGCACGTCGTCCCATTGGAGCCTCGTGGTCACCACGAGCGGGAGTGTAAGACGAGGGGGGACCAGTGAGGCGGCCCGCGAAGGGGCGGCCTCGTAGGGATATTGGTCCATTACGGGTTGTCGTTGCCGCAACCGCGCATGACCTCGTTGCCGGCGAGGCTGAACAAGGGCCCCACCCCAAACCGATGGGCACCGATGCGCCGGTTCTCCCAAGTGAGGAAGCCGTCCAGCACCTGGAGGGGCACGGGTTCGTGGTCGCAGCTAGCGCACGAACCGACACACGCACCGATGAAGGCTGGACGCAGATCGCCGCCGCGTTGTGGACGGCGCCCGGACACCCCAATACTTGATCACGGGCGGCACAGTCTTGATGCCGCACGCACGGGCCTCTGTGTCCTGGCGTGCGGCATCACTCCTGGGTGAGGCCGGCGGCTGAAGCGCCGTGCTTACGCGCCCGCCTCACGGGACGGGGTGTCGCCCTCAAGGTGCTGCCTGATGCTGATGTACTGCTCGGGCTCCCACTCCGGCGAAGCCGTCAGTTGCTCCCGGACCCAAGCGTCTATCTTGTGGTTCAGGTCCTCATCGTACGTGTCCATGCTGGTGCGCCCTGTGAAACCACCAGGTCAGAACTACCTGGTTGTCCAAGTGCAGTGACACCAGTGGCACGCAGAGTAACCGACCGACAACAGAACGGGCACATCGCGCCGTTTCGCTTCCTCGAACGCCTCCGGTCCCCACGGCCACCAGTCGACCGGATTGTCAGCGTGCTGAAGCAGATAAGGCGAGGTCACACCAGCCAACCGGTTCATACGACCCAGCCTCTCACGCCGACACGGCCCTGCCGGTTCAGCCCGCAAGCCCCCGCCCTACTTGGCCGAATTGCACTCATGCGCCATCACGTGGTGAATACGGATCGCCCCTTTTGCGCCCAGGTCGCCCTGCGGACGCTGAAGGTTCCGCCCCGCCCCGAAGCCCGTGCCCGACTGGAAGCGGGCAGTACGCTGAATCGAGCAGCACCGCATCCTCGAAGGAGGCACTTCGTGACCGCCGAGATGGTGGCGCCCGCGTGGATGCATTCGCAGATCAGCGCGGAGCAGTACGACTCCTGGTCCGAGGAGCAGTGCGCCGGCATCGAGATCGTGGACGGGATGGTCGTCGCGAGCCCGAGCGCCTCCAAGCGGCTGGGCCGGCTGGCTCGACTCCTGGCCAACGCCCTGGACGCCGCCGCGGGCCCGGACTGGAACGCCGACACGGACTTCGACGTCCGCCTGCAGGACGTGCCGCTCACCAACCGCCGTCCGGACGTCATCGTCTACCAGGCGGAGACCATCGACCTCACGCCCACCCGCCCCGAGCACGTGCTGCTGGTGGTCGAGGTCGTGTCGCCCGGTTCGGAGACCACCGACCGGATCGTGAAGGTGGACCAGTACGCCAAGGCCGGCATCCACTTCTACTGGCGGGTCGAACAGGCCGCCACCGGCGTCCCGATCGTCTACACCTACGTCCTCGACCCAGCCAACAGGGCCTACCGGGACGGCGAGGTGTTCACCGGCACCGTGAAGGCCACCGCGCCCTTCCCTGTCATGGTCGACCTTGGGGCCCCGTGAGCAACGAGGAATCGCCCGCGCCCTCGGCGCCTCCGACGCACTGTGGGCTGAGACATGTCCGCAACCGGGGACCTCTGGGCATCGGCCCCCAGCTCGGCCCGGACCCGTCGTAGGCGGTCCGGAGGGAAACTGGACAGCTTCAACCAGGTGCCGACCTGTGCGTTCTCGCCGGGGACGAGCCGCATGGGGAGCCACCCCCGCTTCATGCCCGTCACCCTGATGGCGTGGCGTCGTCAGCGGATCACTACGTCGTGGTGATCACTGGCGACGACCCTGCCGTCCTTGACGATCCATACCTCCACGTAATGCCGACCCCGATACCTGGTGCGCTCATGAATCCGTGGTCCGCGCCCTGGCGTGATCTGACCACGTAGGCCGTGGGCATTCTCGGCGTCCGGTCCGTAGTTGCGGACCTTCCACCAGATGTCGTACGGCTGCGAGGCGTCGGTGCTCACCGTGAAGTAGATGTCCCGGCCGACGGGGGCGAAGCCGGTACGGCGCAGGTCCACGGATCCGGTGCCGATGGGGTTCGCGACACGGGCTTCGATCCGGGCCCAGCGTCCACCCGCCCACTGCACGCCCATCTCCTCGATGAACCTCTCCGACGGTGCCCGGGTGACCCCTTCCGTCGAGGCCGGCTGCCCGGCCTTGGCAAGGGAGGCCGCTGCCGTCGTGGCCGGTGTCCTGAACCCGTCGCCGAAGAGTTCCTGCCAGAGCTTGACGCTCTTGTCCTTGTCCTGCTCGTCCAGGGCCGTACGCATCCGGGTCGCATACGACTGAATGTGCTTGGCGAAGTTGGCGTACCGGTCCTGATCCCAGCGGTGGTTGAAGCTGGTCTGCGGGCAGCTCGGGTCGGCGATCACGGGCATTAGCGGGTTGAGGGACAACCACGCGGCGAGGTCCTCGATGAGGTGGACCAGAGTGGTGGGCACCCCGCTGTAGCGGTTGCTCGTGTCGTACACCTGGACCCGTTCGCCGAGCAAGGCGGTCAGGATCACCGAGGGGATGCTGAAGGTGTCCTTGGAGTCCCGCAGGTACTTCACCAGGCGAATCACCTTGCGCAGGTTGCCGCCGGTCAGTGAGTCCTTCTCCTTCATCCACGCGGTGTAGCCCTCGGGGTTGGTCTCCTCGAACTCCTCTACCTCCGAGTTGACGATCACCTGCCGACCGTCGGGCAGGACGAGGTGGGGGACGATGTCGACGTGGCAGTCGCCCGCGTAGTTGATCCGCACGCAGCGGTTCTTCTTCACCACCATCGACTTGTAAGTGTTGCTGCGCTTGAGCGCGGCGAACAGGGCCTTCAGGTACTCCGACGGCGTCGTTTCCCATGCCTCGACAACGGTCAGGTTGAGCAGGAAGTCGGCGTCGAACTCGTCGTTCTTGCCGGCCACTGGCTTGATGATGGTGCGATGGGCCCAGGAGCCCTGTCTGGTGGTGCCGAGGATCAGCGGGCCGATAACCGAGTCGCTGGTCAGGAAGTTCAAGATGGCCGTCACCCGGGTGTCCAGCTGATCCAGCCTGGTCTGGTTGAGGTTGACCGTCCCCTTGAGCAGGGTGTTGAAGTGCCCGTTCAGTTTCACTTGATCTCCAGCGCGGGGCGGTAGCCGCCGTCGGTGCGGTCGTAGATCGTCAGACTGGGGTGGACTTGGCGGTCGTGGACACGGCCCAGACTCAATGCGGCGGACAGCGGTACAGCGGGCAGGATGTGCAGGCGGCGGATGGCCTTCGCGTTCGCCTCGATGTCGGCGAACAGGGCGCGAAGGTTCTCTTGAAAGCGGGCGAGGCTGTCGCGGTGGCGCATGATGTCCGGGGCAGCCGACGCGTCCGCCGGGCTGATCCGGTAGCGCCGCAACCCGGCCAGTTGAGGGGGCAGTTCCCCGGGCTGGATGGTGCCGGAGATGTTGAGCACCAGGACGGCTTCGTCAGCGGGCGGCACGTCCAGATCGAGGTGTGTCGCGAAGGCGACGACCGGTCCGTCCTCGCTCCATGTCCAGGTCTCATCGTGGCGGTGGCGCTGGTAGATATCGGTGGGCACCGTGTCATCCAGACGCGATCCCAGGTAGACGAGGAGCGGGATGCGGGCGAATCCGAAAACGCTGAGATGGGCCACCTGGTCGCGGGAGATGCCCTCGTTGAGCTTGTTGTCGACCACGTTGTCGATCACGGCCTTCGCCTGGCTGTAATACTCGCCGTTGGTCCCGTTCTCCCCGGGGACGTCGCGGAGGTCGATCGTGGCTTCGCCGAGTACATGGCGGAGCTCGATCTCAATTCCATGGCGGGAGTAGGACTCCAGGAATAGGGGGACGCGATCGCCCGAGATGAGCACGGCGGACGAGGCCGTCTGGCGGGTCAGTTCGACCTGCTGCCCCCGAACCTGACCAATCATCCGCAGCACGGTGGTCGTACGGTCTGGTGCGATGCCGGTGACGTGCTTGATCCGGTCTTCGTGGGCGTGCTTGAGCGCGAGCAGCTTCTCGACGGTGAAGACGTCCAGGTTCTCCGGGGCGTCGATCTCGTCGTGCTCGTCGGCACAGACCAGCATCACGTTGTCCGCGGTATCACGTTCGGGAAGGTCGTTCTGACCCCGAGGGGAGCCCACCGTGTTCTGCTGGCCGACGATGTGCGCGAGCTCGCCGAGGCGGATGGGCCGATGGGCCAGCACTCCGTCGAGGAGGTAGCGGTTGCAGATCGCACAGCGACCTCCGCAGCGGACCCACACTTCCAGCTTGACCTTCCAGGGCAGCGCCTTGCGCTTGTAGCCGCTCTTCTTCGTCGCCAACTGAACCTCGCAGGCTGCCAAGTCGCTTGCAGGGGCAGGGAATCCTGCCCCGTGAGAAAACGGTACGCCCCTGCTCTGACACTCACGCGCGACCTCGCGTGCCACGAGTCCAGGCAGGGCCTACCTCGTGCTGCTGGACCGGGGCTCACGTTGCGGCGGCCGGACCAGTCGCGGGTCATCCGAGTGAGACCGCTGAGACGGCGGTTCGCGAGGTTTCGACCTAACGGGCCAAGGCGCCGAAGTGGTTGGGTCTTGCGTTCGTAGCGGTGGAGCCTTCGGACGCCACGAGCCAGGCGGCTCCTTTTACCGACCGCGGATGCCGCTGAGCAAGCTGATCAGCTCTGGCGGTTGCAGGGTATTCCAATCTACTGGACTTGCCTCCGGAGTCACCATGTGATCATAAATTCGCTCACAGGTAACTACGGATTTTTCAACGATGAACAGCAGACCCTCCCAGTCGCTGACGTCAAAAATCTCACCATCAACGAGATCCAGCGGGAAATAAGCGACTGGCCAGCGGCCGAACCGCGCATCTTCCAGCGACTGTCGCATTTGACTGAGGCGGGATGTCACTCCCGCCACGGCATGAGGGCCACCTTTGAGTAAATCAAACCCAGGAGGACCGGAATACCGAGCAAACGCCGCCTGCCGCTCCGATTCCGCTAGATCCCAAACTGCCAAAAATGCCTGCAAGAGGCGAGAAATTCGCCCATCGAGAATTCTTGCCTTCGTCGATGAGATCTCATCTTGAAAGTTCAGCCTGAAGTCTCCCAAGCCAGTCAAAGTGATATTTGTGTTCTGAGTGACACGAATTGCGCCAGCCTGAAATCCGCTCTCGGAAAAAACAAGTCCGCGATCGGCCCCGATGTCATCAACTACTCCCTGGAGGGTGAGAATCCTCTCCTTCGGAACCCTTCGCCCCCAGGCCTTGCACTCGACTACCCAAAGGATATCTACGCCAGCAATTCTCATGCGGGCCGCTACGTCGACGTCATGCTGTGCGCGTGCACCTTCGATGGTTTCGTCAACGCGCGTATCAAATCCGAGCTCAGACAAGAACGAGGAAACTTCTTGTTGATATTTCTGCCATTCCGGCGTCCGGGGCAATTGGATACTCCAGTAGGTGCGAGTGGCGGGATCGACGGGCGGGGCAGTCAGCGTTCGGGCGTGGTGGTTCAGAACTTGGCGGTACCTGCCAGGGGATGAACAGCGTCCGCGCGTCAGTGAGCTCAGGGCATCTCCAAGCTATGGGCGGCCGCGTCACCATACTTTTTGTTCTTGGCAGCGGACGCCCTGCGGGTCGGCTCGCCGACCACCGTCGCCGTTACGGACAGTGCTGTGGGCGAGGACCTATCGACCCTCGCCCACAGCACTGTCGCGTGAGCCGCGATTTATGGCTCCGTGCCTCTACTCCTCAGCGGTGACTGCGGGTCCGCTGCCCTCCAAGTACTGGCGGATACTGGCGATCTTCTCGGGCCCCCACTCGGGCGAAGCGGCCAGTTCGGCCTCCACCCAGGCGTCGATACTTGCGTCCAGGTCCTCATCGTACGTATCCACGCGACTCCCGCCCCTGACACACCCCAGGCCATGACTTCCTGGCCAATCACACGCCCTGCCGCTAATGACACGCAGAGTATCCAACTGGCAGCAGAACCAGAACATCGTGCCGTTTCGCTTCCTCGAACGCCTTGGGTCCCCACGGCCACCAGTCGACCGGGTTGTCAGCGTGCTGAAGCAGATAAGGCGAGGTCGCACCAGCCAACCGGTTCATGCGGGTCAGCCTCCCACAGGGTCTGACGCGAGCACCGAAACCCGCCCGAGCCCGCCACGCTCGGCCGGGTCGGGGTCCCGTCGCCCCGGAACTACCGGCTGGACCGCCGGCCATTCAGCCACGCCAGGGCCCTTGGGGACGAGTGGTGCGTCATCGCGCCGTCCGACTTCTTGTGCAAGTGACAGTATCTGAAGTACCTTGCAAACCATGCCAGATGACGCATGGTCACCACCTCCCGTCCTACTGACAGTCGATCTCGTGATCCTTACGCTGCGGGACAGTCGTCTGCACGTGCTCTTGGTGGAACGGGGCGAAGAACCCTTCCAGGGCGCCCTCGCCCTGCCGGGAGGATTTCTGAACCACGAGGACGAGGAGATCCTCGACGCCGCCCACCGTGAGCTGAGCGAGGAAACGGCACTGACCTCCGGCTGGGTGCACCTTGAGCAACTGGCCGTGTACGGAAGTCCGGGCCGCGACCCGCGGGGACGAATCGTCTCCGTAGCTCACCTGGCGATCGCTCCAGGGCTGCCTGATCCCGTCGCGGGGACGGATGCCACCGAGGCCGCGTGGATTCCCGCGGACGCCGTCCTGTCCGGCGAGACCGCTCTTGCGTTCGACCACCGCCGCATCGCCGAAGACGGGATCGAACGCGCGCGCGCCAAGATCGAGTTCTCGGCGCTGGCCACCGCTTTCTGCGGGGAGAGCTTCACCATCGCGGAGCTCCAGCAGGTGTACGAGGCCGTCTGGGGCACTCCGCTCGACACCCGCAACTTCTATCGGAAGGTCCAGGCCGCGAAGGGATTCATCGTTCCCACCGGCGCGGACCGCAAGGCCACAGGGGGGCGGCCCGCGCGGCTGTACCGGGCCGGGCCGAACACCGTGTTGTTCCCGCCGCTGATCCGACCTCATACGACAGGGGAAGAGGAGTAGATGTCGAAAGACCTGGTGGTGATTCTCACCGCCCTCAATCTTGAGTATCAGTCCGTGCGCGAGAGGTTGGTGGATCTTCGATTACATCTCCACAAGAGTGGTACCCGGTTCGAAGTGGGCGTCGTGAAGGGCACGTCGTGCCGTGTCGCGCTCGGGCTGACGAACAAGGGAAACCAATCCTCCGCGGTGATCGCGGAACGCGCGATCCAGGAGTTCTCGCCCGTGGCCGTGCTGTTCGTCGGGGTCGCCGGCGCCCTGTGGGATGCCACGAGGCTGGGTGACGTGGTGGTGGCGTCGCATGTGTACGCCTACCACGGCGGCACCAGCGAGGACGATGGGCTCAAAGCCCGCCCTCGGGTGTGGGAAGCGCCGCACGGCATCAGCCAGCTCGCCTCGCACCTGGCCCGTCTGGACGAGTGGGCGGATCCCCCGCCTGGTCACGAGGACCGACCGCAGGTGCGTTTCGGGGCTGTCGCCGCCGGCGAGATCGTCCAGAACTCGAGGATCTCGGCCGAGGCGAAGTGGATCCGGCAGCACTACAACGATGCGCTCGCCATCGAGATGGAGGCCGCCGGTGTGGCCCAGGCCGGCCATCTCAGCGGAGCTCCTGTGGCCATCGTCCGGGGAATAAGCGACCGGGCGGACGGCACGAAGAACAGTTCGGACGACCGCAACTGGCAGCCGCGGGCCGCGGCGAACGCGGCGGCTTTCGCCGTCCGCCTGACAGTGGAACTGGTGAACGAGCAGGGGGAGTCCGCCATGCAGTCCGCAATGGCCCAGGACGACAGGGACCGTTCGGTCGACCGATTAGACCGGGGGGTCATCAACACCGCTCACAACAGCACCGTCGGCATCATGGCCAGCTCGGTCACGGGCAGCAGTGTCCACATGGGCACGGCCCCGAAGGCATCCGGTCCGACGGACCTGGTCACGGAGCTGAACGGGTTCCGCGACCAGCTGAGGTGGCACCGCGCCGACGGCGTGCTCGACGAGGACAGTTACCAGGCGGCCTTGACCGATCTAGAATCCTCCCTCCGGTCGGCCGGGGAGCGTGCCCCTGGGTCGTCGAAGCAGACCGTCCTTGCGCTCAAGAGGCTGCGTGGACTGGTCGCGGAATGCCCCGCGCTGGTAGCCGCGTTGGCACCCCTGGTCGCTGCGGCCGGTGGCCTGGTATGAGCCGCGACGACAGTGCCGCGTACAGCTCGGATTCGTACAACTCGGCCGCATACTCCACCGTCGGGATTCAGGCCGAGACCGTCCACGACTCCCACGTCTACATCGTCCACCCGGACGCCTCGCCGCAGGAGAAGTACCGGGTCGGCGTGCGACTCCTGGAGGACGGCGTCCCCAGTCGCGCCCGGGAAATGATCACTGATGCGATCGCCCACGGCCACGACGGCACGGAGGTGCGCTTCCATTGGGTGCTGGCCATGCTCAGCGCACGTACCCACCACGACCTGAGCGACGAAGAGGTTCAGCGGCTGCGCTACACCGCCGGGCGCGTGCGGGACTACGCCGAGGACGAGTGGACGGAAGCCCTACGCGTCACCTTCGACCTGTTGGCGGCGCTCAGCACCGCCGGCAGCGAGACCGGACCCGTGCTGAAGCAATTGCAGGACCTGCCGCACCGCCAACACGACGCGATCCTCCGCCACCTCGACCTCATGCTCACCGGAGGCCTGAAGGACTACCTGTGGGCGGAAACCCTTGAACGGGCCAAGGCAGAACGCTTCGCCAACGACCGGGGCCAGCGGGTCTGGACCTACTTCGCACCCACCCCCATCGGGGCAAGGGCCGTTCCGCCCCGCCCGAGCACCGCTGCCGCCGCCAAGGCGGCCCTCCCTATCCGCGCGATCCTGTTCGTCGTCAGCAGTGCGCTCCTTTGGACTTTGGCACTGATCACGGATCCGGCCCAGGCGATCGTCGAGTTACCGGTGGCACTCGGCGCGGGCCTGACCGCGGCCCGCTTCGGCGTCCGGTGGTGGGGCCGGTGGCCCAGGCCGGGCCTCGCGGCCGGGGCGCGCGTCCCCCACCCACGCGATCCTGCCTCCGACTTCGCACCCGGACCGGAGTCCGGACCCGACTCCGGCCCGGACTCCGCCGAGGGTAGGTTCACCAAGCGCGTCCGCCATTCGTTCGATCACTACTTCAGCAGGCGCAGGCCCCACGGGTTCACCTCGGACGCCTGGCTCGCCCACACGGATCAGATCCGCAGCGGCCTCGCCGCCGAGATCGCGGATCTCTACCGGGAGAGCCGGATCGGTGTGGAGCGGGTCGAATGGCTGATCCGGTACCTCGCCGAGGATGCCCGGAATCGCTACAACAGCGGCACCCTGTTCGATCAGCACCACCAGGACCGGACTCCGGGCAGGACGAAGGCCCTGACCGTGGCAGCCCTCGCCGTTCTCGGCACGGCGGCTCTGGCCGCGTTCGCCACGGCGGTCACCGATGCCACCCAGCAGCAGGTTCTGTGGGCGTTCCTGGCCGTGCTCGGTGCGGCCTGGTCCGGGCACGCAGCCGCTTCCCGTTGGCTGGAGGTCCGGCGTGAGGAGCACCGACTGGATCGGGAGAATCGGGAGTACCTGGAACAACTGGCCGCACGGCAGAGCGCCTACCGGCGCTGGCAGTCCTTCCTGGACGACAAGCGGCCCAGCGAACAGGAGATGGAGACTTGGCTCGCCTGCGACAAGACGTCGTTCGTCGACGAGGCGCTCCAACACCACCGGCTCACCTGGCGCGACCTGATCACTCACACCATCCTGGTGGCCCCGGCTCCCTCCTACAAACGGGGCCGGGTCCGCGGCGGCCCATGGCGGTACTCGCACTACGTCTTCCGACTGTTCCTGTTCACCCAGGACGGCATCCGCGAGATCAGCTCCGAGTTCGACTTCTCCGACGCGACGCGCAGGAACGAGCAGCGGAACAACTACCGGTTCGACGCCCTGACCTCCGTGCAAGTGACGGAGAACGCCGACGTCGGCTACGACCTGGAGCTTCTCCTCGCCAACGGACCAGCCAGGAAGATCCGCGTCAAGGACGCCGAAGCCCGTCAGCTGGCGCCCATCGAGAATCCCCAGGAAATCTCCGAGATCAGCCTCAGCGCGGCTGGCTCCACCCACACCTTCCGCCTCCTGGAGGGGATAGCGGCGGACGGGAAGAGCTGGATCGAACGGCACGGCCCCGACAGCCTGGCGCCCTTCCAGACCGCCGGCTGATCCTGAACTCGAGCCGAGGAGCACCTGTGAACTGCACGGACGACGTCACCGAGAGCAAGGTCCTGCTTGCCGAGTACGACCGTCTCAAGGAGGAACAGAAGACCCGCATAGGGTTTCGCGACAACCTGCTCTACTTCACGCTCGCCGCAGCCACCGCGGTCGTGGCAATCACCGCCCAGAGCGGACAGTCCCGGCTGCTGCTCTTCGTTCCGGCGATCTGTCTGATCCTGGGCTGGACCTACCTGGCCAACGACGAGAAGATCTCGGCGATCGGCGACTATGTCCGCGACCGGCTGGGACCCCGCCTGGGGGAGCTCACCTCCGCCGACGGCGTGGTGTTCGGCTGGGAGGTCTACCACCGCGACGTGGCGGGCCACACCATGCGCAAGCGGCTTCAGAGCGCAGTGGACCTGTTCACGTACCTGGTCCTGCCCATGGTCTGCACGACCGCGTTCTGGTGCTCTCCCGTCGTTCAGCCCCTGCTCCTGCTCGCGTCTCTCGGACAGACGCTCGCCCTGGCCGTACTGGGCTTGCAGTTCCTACGCCGTACGGAGCGGTAGCACCCCAGGCCTCGACAGGGCCGAGCCTGCCGGAGGGCAAGCGCGGCGTGACTCTCCCCCTTCTAGCGACGTCCATCCCGCTCAGGGGACATTGTTCCGCGCCCGCCAAGAGGTCAAGTCGTGCGTGGTGAGCTGGTACGCACTGCGCAGTTGCTCGAACTCGTATTGGAATTCTTCTGCTTGGCCGGGCCGCATCCCGGATCCGGGGTGAGCCTCCCACTGGTGGATCCAGGGAATCAGTTCCTGGATGCCGATCAGAAGGGGGGTGATCCGGTATGCGCTCGGATGAGGATGCTGGTGGTGCGCGCGGGCCAACTCCAGCAGGACGCGCACGCGGTCTGCCTCGTTCCAGCCGGACCAGCCGAGCAGCAGGCCCTGGCCAGCGACAACAGCGTCGGGATAGGAAATGAAGCGTTCCCGGGGGATGTCGAGGCTGCCTCGGATCGACCAATAGGACGCGTGCTGGAAATCAGCGCTCACGAACTTGGGTGGAACGGGAATCCCCAGTGCTTCGCCTGTTTCGTCCTCTCGACGCTGGAGCTCCCAGACCTGCTCCCACTGGGCACGCTTACGCAGACCCGACTCCTTGTATCGCTTCGCTGACGCGTACGGCACATGCTCTTCGGCCAGCACCGACGCCAGCACTTCACCAAGCGTTGCTTCCCGCCTCCCGAGGTGGTCGGCCGCATAGAGCGTGGCCACGGCAGTCACATCGGCGTCGTCTCCGAGGTCCCGTGCGAGCTGATCGATCGTCCGGGGGCGAGCGTGCTTGGCACCACCCCGGAGCTCGAACCACAGGCGTTCGTCCTCACAGCGATCGAGCAACCAGGAACGCAGCGCTCGTTCCTCACGCTTCGCCCATGGGTCCGACAGCCAGCGCCGCTTGTACTCCGGACGTTCCACGAGGGCGATCGTATGCCCCGACTCGATGGCATCGACCCTGGCCTGCACAACGTCCCGGTAGGCGGCCGGCCAGTGGTTCGGGACGTCGGTGACCGGCGTGACTCCCTGCTCTTCGAACCAGGACAACCTCTGGAACCAGGACGACGAGGCAGTACCGTCGGCGACCTTGCGTGCCAGCACGATTTCGAAGGCACGCTCGCCCGGCCGGAGCGGCGGCAAGTCGGTGCTGGGGATGGTGGTCAGACGAATCCGCTCATCACCGGAAAGCAGCCCGTAGGCGGCGTAGACGTCCCAGTCCAGTTCCTCCTGAAGCGCGGCCATCCGGTGACGTGCCCTCTCCTGGACAACTCTCGCCGCGTTCAGTGTGCTTCGGCTGGGCGGGTGTTCACCCGCGCACACGTCGCCCGGCTCGTGGGCGTCGAGAACCAGCCCCAGGTCATACAGCTCCCGCGCGTGGTCCGGTGGAGTGCTGCCCGGCAAGGGAAGGCGTGAGAAGGAAGCCGCCGTGAAGAGGTAGGGCCGGGCCCATTCCTGACCAGGAAGGGGGGAATCGAGCCCGTCGGCCCCTGTGGTGGCGTTGGCCTGCTTCAGCCAGAAACAGACTGCCGACGAGTTGAGAACCCCCAGAATTGCGAAGAGGTCGTTCTCGTCTGTGGCTGAGGGCAGCCGGAGCACAGGGGCGGTCCGGCTGAACGCCTTCCGACCGGGCTCCAGCGCGAAGTGGTTGTGCGTCGCCGCATACGCGAACGTGATCGTCGGCTCGCGATCGTCGCCCAGCAACCAGACCCTCCAAGTCCACCAAGGGCGGGACCGGGATGCATCCCTTGCACCCGGCGCTGTCCGCAGAACCTGGCGCATCGCCCAAAGATGACGTCCCCACGCGGTGTCGAGGTCCAGCGCGAGCGGAGAGCCGTGCTCGTCGTAGGGAGCAAGTACCTCGGTCGACGCTCTCACGCGCCAGTCCCGTACCGTCTCGCCCGTGACCATGCCGCGGCCCGCACTGGCCGAGTCCGGGTGCCGGGTGAACCACGACCGCCCGAGGGTGAAGACATCTCGCTGCCCCGGGTCGGCGACGACTCGGGGCGGACCAGAGAGGAAGTCCGACAACCGTCGCGGGGCATCCGAGAGCACATCCATGAGGTCCGCTCCACCGCCTCCCGCCATCGTCCACGGGAAGCGCGAGTAACGCTGCCGCGGCTCGTCCTGGACGCTCACCCACTCCGAAATGGTGCCGGGCCGGTCGATCTGGTCGACGATCGCCTGCCACACAATTCCCTCGGCCGGATCCTGCGGCATCGCCGGCTCCCCGCGCACGCCAAGCACCGACCTCACCGGGGCGTCACGTGGGCTCGGGTCATTCCGCCCGATCAGGATCAGGGTCGAGGTCCGATGGCTCGGTACGAAGACTCCAGACGTGTCGATCACGTGCGTCAACCCGACACGCGGAAGGAACTCCTCGATCAGCTTCTCGCCGAAAGCACGCCTCGTGAACGAACTGGGCATCCATTGCCCGACGTAGCCACCGGATTCTCCGCCGATTCCCCTTACCGCAAGCTGGAACATGCGCTCCACGAAGGGAACCGAGAGCGGGAACGCGCCGACGGCCGTGGCATACGCCTCCCTGTACGCAGCCCTCTTGAACTTGTCACGCACGACCGTGAAGGGGGGCTCACCCAGCACGACATGGTAGGAACCGGCCCCCAGCAGGTCGCATCGCTCGGAGAACTCATCAATATCCTCAGCAGTCCCAACGCCCTCGTCCTCCCAGTCCCCTGGAAGCTTCGCTGGCGACTGCCCCGGAGCGCCTCGCCCTCCCAACAGAGCATCTCCGACAGCCACATTGACCATGTGCTGGGGAACCTCCCCCAGCACGCGCTCACCACTCGCCCGTGTGGCGGCCATCAGCAGCCTGAACCGCGTGATACTCACGGCGAACGGATTCAGGTCACAGCCGTGGACTGATTCCAGGGCCCGGCAAACCAGCTCGCGATCCGCGGTTCCAGGCTCCCGCGCGCGCCAGGCACCGAGAAGGCGTTCGAAGAGCCCGAGCAGAAAGGTTCCCGACCCACAGGCCGGGTCGATACCGCGGAAGCCTCGAGGGCCGAACTCCGCGACAGCCGGATCCACGGTGAGGTCCAGGATGAAAGCCTCGATGTATTCAGGTGTCCGGACCAGGGCGTAGGACCTGGACGCCGTGTCACTGATGTCCTGATAGAGATCTCCGAGGAACCGGGTGTCGAGTTCCGGGTCGGTGAAGTCGAATCGGATCGAGCCGTCCCTGTTGCGCCGGCGCCAGAACGAGACCAGCTCGGCCGCGGCCTGCGGAGAGGGCGACAACTGCCACAGTGGGCTGTGCCGTCTGTCGAAGACACGGGCCATCGCTCGGTGGGACCGGGCCAGGTGTGTGAACGACTCCAGCAGCCATTCCCGGTCGCCGTTCCCGGGGTGCTCCGCACGATAGGCGTCCTGCCGTTCCTCCGCCTGTGCCAGCCTCCGTCCCGGCCCCGCGATGAACGGCCAGCCGATGAGTCCGTTGTCCTCGCAGAAGCGCACGAACACTGTGCCGAGCACCCACGCCACCGCCGCCTGCGTGATGTGCTCGTCCCGCCAGGCACCATACGTGTCGGCCGTGCGCCGAGCCGCCCTCGCCTGCTCGTATGCGTTCCGCAGGCGGCTGCGGTAACGGTCGACATTGTCGCTGCGCTCGCGGAGGTCCGTCCGCAGTGCCAGAACCTGTTTCCGCACGTCTGAGACGAGTGCGGCACGGTCCAGCGAGGACGTCCCCGTCTCGGCTCCGCCAGTCGGAGACACAGCGGCGACCTCTCCTCCGTACGTCGTCGACGTCCACGATCCACTGTCCTGTCGAATACATCCTGCCAGCTCCCCGGCTGGCTGGCCGCGTCCGTCGCCGGTGACCGTCCGGATAGGCACCACCAGCCACATCCCCGACCCCTATCATTCTGTGCGCACCGGCACACGACCCAGTCGGCAACCGCGGGTACCTGGGTCGGGCCGGGGTAGACCATCGAGGGGATACATGCTGACGCGACTCGAAGTCGATGGCTTCAAGAATCTGTTGGATCTCAGGGTCGAGTTCGGTCCCTTCACCTGTATCGCGGGGGAGAACGGCACGGGAAAGTCGAACGTCTTCGACGCGATCCAGTTTCTGAGCCTGCTCGCCGACCGTTCCATGATCGAGGCTGCCCAGGCTGTGCGCGGGACCCATGGTTCGCTGCATGGTGACGCGCGCGACCTGTTCTGGAACGGCTACGCGGAGGGCGAGCATCTGATGACGTTCGCCGCGGAGATGATCATCCCCGGGGAAGTAGAGGACGACTTCGGCCGACTCGCCGAGCCGACGTCCACGTTTCTGCGCTACGAGCTCAGGCTCGGCTACCAACCACCGCAAGGCGGGGAGCGCGGCGGCAGACTGACGCTGCTGTACGAGGATCTCAGCAAGATCAGGCCCCGTGATGCCGCATCGCAACTGCGGTTTCCGCACAGCGCCAAGGGCTTTCGGAACACCGTGGTTCGCGGCCGCCCGTCTACTGCCCCCTACATCTCCACGTCTCTCGACACAGGCGATGCCGTCGTCCAGATCCACGCCGACGGCCGCAGGGGCCAGCCCCGTCCCGCGCCTGCGAGCCGGGCACCTGGGACCATGCTCTCCACGATCAACCGGAACGACGACCCCACCATTCTGGCGGCCAGACGGGAGATGCAATCCTGGCGACGGCTGGCCCTTGAGCCTTCGGCCCTGCGCACCTCGGACCGCTATCAGGACCCCAGCACAATGCAGCCCGATGGCCTGCACCTGCCACGGAGCCTGGACCGGATCGCGCGGGAGAAGTCCCCGGACGATCCCGCGCGGGTCTACTCGCGGGTCGCGGGACGCCTGTCGGACCTGTCAGGCCTGCACGTACGCACGCTGCACGTCGAGGCCGACGACACACGTGAGCTGCTCACGATCAAGCTCCATGAGATCAACGGCATGGAACTGCCAGCTCGTAGCCTGTCTGAGGGGACCCTGCGCTTCCTGGCCCTCTGCGTGCTGTTGGAGGACCCCAGCGCGCAGGGCCTGCTCTGCATGGAGGAGCCGGAGAACGGTATTCACCCGGCCAATCTCCTCGCCATGGTGAACCTTGTACGGGATCTGGCGGTGGACCCCTCCGAACCGGTAGACGAGGACAACCCCTTCCGGCAGGTCCTGATCAACACGCATTCACCGGGGGTCGTGCAACTCGTCGATCCCGCGGACCTGCTCATCGCTGACACGGCCACCGTTCCCAGGGAGGGAAGCAAGACCGCGCGCGCCTTGCGGCTCCGGCCGCTGGCCGGCACTTGGCGTGCAGGCGGTGTGGAGAAGGGCTACGGCACAGTGGCCGACATCCTTGCGTACCTCACTTCTCCCCCACAGGCCCGGCTGACTCTTGAGGAGAGCGCCTCGTGACCCTTCGCGCCCTCTACCTCTGCGAGGGATCCAGCGACACCGGCCTGCGCTTTCACATTGAGGCGATCGCGGTCGAGACTGGCCGGGAGATCCACGTAACCGTGCCGGACCTGCACCGCCTGCCGAACAAGCCTGGGCACTCGGTCGGGGATAAGCTGCGAGCCGCGCGGCAGCTCAGCCACGACGCAGACGAGTACGACCTGGTAGTGATCCACCGCGACTCCGACGGCAATCCCCAGCAGACACGTCGCGATGAGATCGCCGACGCGGTGGCCTCGGTGAGCCCCGGTTTGGCCCACGTGCCCGTGATCCCCGTGCGCATGCTGGAGGCCTGGCTGATCCTCGACCCTAGGGCGATCCGGGAGGTGGCGGGGAACCCCAACGGCAGAGTTTCACTCAACCTTCCGAAACCGAACCGGGCGGAGTCCGTGGCGGACCCGAAAGCACTGCTCAAGCAAGCCATCGCCACGGCCAGCGAGGAGAAAGGCCGCGGCCTCAAGAAAGTCCAGGCGCGCTTCTCAGAGAACCGCGCGCGGCTCCTCCAGATGCTAGATCGCGAGGGTCCCGTCAAGCAGCTCGCATCATGGCAGTCGTTCACCCACGACCTGAGCGAGGTGCTGAGCAGCCTCTGAGCCTTTCCAACCTCAGGTTGAGACGTGGTGAAGAACGAGAACGTGGTGGCGGCAGCCGCTCTCGGCGATGCCCGGACCGATTGCGACTGGACCCCGGTTGCCGCCGCACTGTGGTCGGCTCCGTTTCAGCCCATGGCTTGATCACGGCTGACTGATCCCACCCTCGGTCTCGAGTGCGGGCCATCGTCGTGCGCTTACGCCCTCTAGCCAAGCAACAGCGGCAACGACTACTGCTCGGGCGTCCACTCGGGAGAGGCTGCCAGCTGGCCTTCGCCCCAGGCGTCTATGTCTCCACCTAGCCGCTCATCGTGCGCGCCCACGTGGCTACCCTCTGGAAACACCCCAGGTACGGACTACCTGGTTGTGTAAGTTCACTGGCACCAGTGGCAGGCGCTGTAGCCGACGCTCAGGAACACGGGCACGTCACGCCGCCGGGCCTCCTCGAAGGCCGCGGGTTCCCAGGGCCACCAGTCGACGGGGTTGTCCGCGTGCTGGAGGAGGTAGGGGGAGGTCGCCTGCGCAAGTCGGTTCGCCATGCCTCCATCCTCGCGCACGGGACGGAAGGGGGCGTTGTCACCCGGAGGCGGGTGTGGCACAGGCTGTCGCGGGCGGGTCTCCGGACTCGCGCAACCGCAGCACACCCTCAGGCGATGGCCGCGATGTCTCCGTCATCGAAGGAGATGGCCTGGTGCCGCTCGGTCCTTCACGTATATCTCGTATCGCTGTTCGGCGAGGGGAATCGCCTCCCGATACCCCTCGCTCCACCGCCCCGCCTTGTCACCTGCCACCAGCAGAATGCTGCAACGCCAGGGATCGAAGGCGAAGAGCATGCGTACGGTGCCGGGGCGTAACTCCTTCAGATTCGCCATCGACGAGCCGTGAATCGTGTCGACCAGCGGGCGCCCCAGCCCGGGCCCGCCTTCCGCCGGCGCGTCGAGGGCCTGCACCACCCTCGTGTGCCCCGACTCTGGGGTCCGCCGGGCCCGGGCCCCTTCGCCGGCCGTCGGCACGTACCACTGAGCGATCCCCCGAGCCGTCACCCCTGCTCCCCCATCCCCACCGCCGCACCGCAATTGACGGCGCGACAACTGGGTAAGGAACCCAACCGGCATGGACAGCGAGGGGGAACCAGATGCGGGACAGCCACCGGGCAGAGGCGGAACGGCTGCTGGGACGGGCGGTCGAGGAGGAGGTCCGGCGCAGTGGCGGGCGGACCGACGGGCAGTTGCTGATGTCGCGCGGCCGGGCCGCCCTCGACACCATGGCCGCCGGGGCGGCCGAGGAGTACGCCGCGTACGAGCAGGCCCTCGCCGAGTCGGCGGTCGACCGGCCCCCGCTGTCCGAGCGCTTCTCCCGCCGGAACGTCGGCACGCCCGCCCTGGTCACCGCCGTCGCCGCGGCCGCCGCCGTGGGCGCGGACATGGCGCTCGGCACGGCGACCGGCACCGCCCTCGGCGCGGGCGCCGTCGTCGCGGTCGCGGGGGCGGCGACCACGGTCGCCAGGGTGACGGCCTCCCACTGGCCCGCCTCCCACCGCCGTGCGGGCGAGGCCGGCCGGCCCGGCGGGCCCGAGCAGTTGCGGCTCCAGTGGCTGACCGCCCTGGAGGTACGCGGCATCCGCCCGTTCCTCGACCAGCAGCGCATGCTGTCGTCCGCCGCCACCCCCGCGAAGAAGCCCGCGGCACCCCGGCTGCGCGGCGGGGACCGCAGCGCGGCCGCCCGCCGCCGGTCCGTGCTGGAGCAGTCCTTCGGGCATCTCCCGCAGCCCGACGGCCCGTTCGCCGGCCGCCGCGAGCAGCTCGCGCAGATCACCCAGTGGGTGCACGCCTCGCGCGCCGCGACACAGACCGAGCCGACCGTCGTCGTGCTGCACGGCCCGCCCGGCGTGGGCCGCACCACCCTCGCGGTCCGGGCCGCGCACCACCTGAAGGACCAGTTCCGGGGCGCGTGCCTGGTGGACCTGCGCGGTGAGAGCGGCCGGCCGCTCTCCACCCGGGACGCCCTCCTCCACCTCCTCAACCGCCTCGGCGCACCCCGTGAGCAGCTCCTCTTCCGCGAGCGCTCCTCGGCGGAACAGCACGTCGCCCGGCTGAGCGAGCTGTACGACAAGCATCTGACCGGTCTGCCCGTCACCGTCGTCCTGGACGACGCGAGCGACCCCGAGCAGGTGCGCACCCTCGTCCCGGAGCGTTCGGACAGTCTGGTCCTGGTGACCTCCCGGGTACCGCTGGCGCTGCCGAAGGACCTGCGGGCACGGGTGCACCACCTGCCGGTTCAGGCGCTGGACGCGGCCGGCGCGGAGGAACTCCTGCGCCAGGCGGCGGGAGGCGACGCGTCCGCCGGGCCGTACGACGCCCAGGCGGCGGACCGGGTCGGTGAGCTGTGCGGCGGGCTGCCCCTCGCCCTGCGGATCGCCGGGTCCTCGCTCGGCGAGCGCAGCGCGGACCGGCTGGCGGCGGACCTGGCCGCGTACGGGCCCGTGGACCCGGTCGAACGCGCCCTGTGGCTGCGCTACACGGACCAGCCCGAGCAGGGCCGCCGGCTGCTGCGCCGGCTCGCGCTCGCGGGCCGGGCGTCCCTCGGCACCGCCGCGGCGGCCGCCCTGCTCGGCGCGGACGAGCAGGAGGCCCGGCGGCTGCTGACCCGGCTCGCGTCGGCGGGGCTGGTGGACCACGTCCGCGGCTCCCGCTACCGGCTGCACGACGCGGTCCGCGCGTTCGCCCGGGCCCGTCTCCTCGACGAGGAGGACGCGGCCGACCGCACCGCCGCGCAGGAGCGGCTCATCGAGAACTACGCGGACCTCGCGGGCGCGGTGATCCGCATGGTCGACGGCAAGATGTCCACCCGGGCGGGCCGGTTCGACTCGCACGGCTTCCCGTCCCTGGACGCGGCGCTGCGCTGGCTGGACGAGGAGTCCAGTTTCATCACCTCCGCGCTGCGGCACGCGGAGGGTGTCAACCAGCAGGCGGTCCTGGGGCTGCTCGGCGCGCTCTGCGACTACTGCCTGCTGCGCGGCGACCTCTACCGGCTTGGTGAGATCAGCGAGTTGACGCAGTCGGTGGACCAGGGGCTGCTGGAGCGGTCGGTGCGCTGGCGTACCGGTATCGCGGCGCGGCAGCTCGGCGAGCTGGACAAGGCGCGGACCACGCTGTCCTCGGTGGTCGGCCTGTACCGGGAGGCCCGGCACGACGCGGGCGCGGCGCTGGCCCTCTGCTCGCTCGGCATCACCCTGCACCACCAGGGCAACCTGACCGAGGCGGCGGCGAAGCTGAACGAGGCGATCGACCTCCAGGCGTCCCCGGAGCAGGCGGAGGACCGCGCCTGGTCCCTGCACGCGCTGGCGGCGGTCGAGCGCGACCGGGCCAACCTCGCCGAGGCGGAACGCCTCCTCGCCGACGCGCTGCGGCTGCACCGGGAGGGCGAGTCCCTGCACGGCGAGGCGTGGACGCGCTTCCAGCTCGGGCAGGTGTGCCTGCGCCGGGGCGACGTCGCGGGCGCGGACGAGGCGCTGGGCCGGGCGCTCGACCTGTACGGGCAGACCCGGGACGACCGCGGCGAGGCGTGGGCGCGTACGCAGCTGGCGCGGGCCCGGCTGGTGGCCGGGGACGCAGGCGCGGCGGCCGAACAGCTGCGCCAGGCCCTCGCCCGCCACCGCGAGAACGAGGACGCGCGCGGCGAGGCGTGGACCCTGTACTACCTGGGCCAGGCCCTGGAGGAGCAGGGCACCCGCGACGAGGCGGTCCGCGAACTGGAGCGCGCCCGCACGATGTTCTCCCGGATGCGGGACGTGTACGGGCTGGCCTGCGCCCGCCACCACTCGGGCCGCGTCACCCGCGACCAGCGCGCCGCCCGGACCGGCAACCTGCGCAACTCCGGGTTCGCCCGCCAGCTCCTGGTGGACGCCCGCGCCGACTTCGCCCGTATCAAGGTGGCCCACGGCGAGGCCTGGACCTGCCTCGAACTCGCGGTCGTCGACGCCGGCAACGACCGCACGGCCCAGGCGCTGGCCCTGTGCGACGAGGCCGTCGCCCTCTTCGCGTCCTACGGCGACCGGCGGGGCGGCGACTGGGCGGCCTTCCTGCGCTGCACCCTCCTCCCGTACGCCTCCCCGGGCGGCTCCGAGGTCGGCACCGCCGTCGCCCAGCAGGAACTCACCACCCTCCGCACCGCAGGGCACCCGTCCCGCGACCCGAAACTCGACGACTGCGCCGAGGCCCTGGCCGTCGTCCTCACCCGCGGCCCCCGCCTGGAGGACGGCTGGACGGCCTGGCCCCTGGGGCTGGTGCCGGGACGGCACGCGCGGGAGGTGATGGGGGTGGGGTGAGGGGGTCCGAGCGGGCGCCGATCGCCATGACCTCATCTGCTGAGTGGCGGACGGAGCAGTGGTCACGTCACGGGCAAGGGGACGGCCCAGTTCCTGGGCGCGTGGATCGTCTTCGAGGACGAGGCCGGGCAGGACCTGAAGCCCGGCAGAGGCCGGACCTGGTCACGGCGTGGGCGGACGCCGCTGGTCAGAGTCACGGGCAAGTGCCCTGGCCGGTCCTTGTGGCCGGGATGATCTGCGTCAGACGGGGTCGTGAGACCCGTCCGATCTACCGGACGCAGACGTACCGGGGCCGTACCGGCGAGAAGAAGGGCTTCCGGGCCCGCGAGTTCGCGGACCTGCTGACCTCTACCCGCAGGCAGCTCGGCGGTGCCCCCGCTGATCGTGGTGTGGGGCAACGCCAGCACCCACCACGCCAAGGCCCTGCGGGACTTCTGCGACCGCAACCGCGACTGGCTCACCATCGTCAAACTCCCGCTACGCGCCCGACCTCAACCCCGTCGAAGGGTCTCCCGAACAGGGCATCGACCTCGTCGTGATCAAGGAACTCCCCGGCCACGCATGCATCGGAGTCACCGCCGACGTCTACGCCCACGTACGCCTCCGCCTCCAACGTGAAGCCATCGACACCCTCGGCACCGCCCTCAGCCGTACCGACGACGGCAACGACGATCCCTCCGTTGTGGCCGTCGTCCGCTGACGTTCAGCGTCACCGTTTCCGCTGCGTCAGCAACTGCCGTCAAACACCCCGGAGGCCCGGCCGGAGTCTTCTCCGTCCGGACCTCCAGGCTCTTGCGTGAGCAGAGTGCTACACATGCTCCATTCGGCTGATCCATCGTTGACATACGTCCACGGTGATCGGCTCGAACAGTTCAGGACTTGAAACCTCGAATAGGAATTGAGTCAGCAAGTCGACGTCGAATTCATCGATCTCGACACGCTCCAGCATGTGAACCACTCCAGCCCATCGCGACAAGTCGAGAACGCTTACTGCTCCGGAAATGCACCGCTGGAGAACATCCCTTACGGCATCACGGTCGAGATGAACAGAAGGCCCCTCGTGCCGATCGCAGCTATTGGCAGCTTCTACCAGACCATCCAGCGATGATTCCCAGCGAATCAGGCTGGTGAGAGCCCGGCAAGGATCCGATTCCATGGGTCTCATCCTCACTTGAACTTGACGTGCACAATGCTGCCATCAGGTAGGAACGTCGTCTTGTAGGCCAACTCTGTCACCCCTTGAGAATCAACTCGTCCTGGCCTCACGACCCGGTCTGACGCAGACCATCCCGGCCATCAGGACCCGGCAAGGGCTCTTGCCCATCACTCTGACCAGCGGCGTCCGCCCACACCGTGACCAGGTCCAACCTCTGCCGGGCTTCAGGTCCTGCCCGGCCTCGCACTCGAAGACGATCCACGCGCCCAGGAACTGGGCCGTCCCCTTGCCCGTGACGTGACCACTGCTCCGTCCGCCACCGCTCTACGGCCTGCTCGTCGCGCTCGACCGCCCGGTGCGCGGGGACCTGCGGTGACCAGCCCAGCCGGTGCAGCAGATACGACACCCCACGTGGCGTGTGCCTGTGGATCAGCCCGGCCACGCGTGCGAGGGTCCACCGCTGGTCCTCGCTCCAGCCGTGCGTCGCAGGGCCGGCATCCAGCTCGGCTTGCAGCCGTTCTACCTGCTCATCGCTGAGCCGACACGGAAAGCCACCACGCCCCGGTTACGGGTGTCGCGGAAGTCGGCGTACGCCTGGCACGCGGCCTGGCGCGACGTCGGCACGTGGCCCTGCCTTCCAAGGGGCCCGCCACCTCCGGCGGCCGCATCCCGCGCTCGAACATCTCCGCGGCCTCGAAACGCACGCGCTCACGCTTCGCCCGCCCCGCAGCGGTCAGACCGCCGCCATCCGCGTACTCATGACGAGGATGCAGCGCCGCCAACGCCCGCTGTCCTCCCACCCGTTCAACCTCAGCGGCAACTACTACCGTCAGCGCCTACAAATCCCGGCGATCCGGCACTCCGAGAAATCATGAATCCACAGAAGTGAACCTGTCGGCTTGGAATCAAAGACGATGCCTCACCCCTCTTCAAGCAATTTACCCCTGATTTCACGGTGAATGAAAACCTGATCACTAACGCTCGTACGCAGCAGCGACTTCAAGCCTTGGATGCTCTCAATCGGATTGACCGCCCGCGCTACCGGAGTTGCAATCTTTTCGGCAAGACCTATTCGAAGGGAATCCTCGCTGCGCACCTCCGCTGCTTGTGCGGACAGGAGGTCGAGATCTTCGCGAGAAATGGAGGTGATAGCGTCCGCCCTGAACCTGACGAGACATTTAATCTCCGGGAGCCACCCCGACTTGATATTGGCAGCTAGCGCGAATCCGACGTTTACGTTACACGACTCATCCCAGCTGGACTCCTGGACGGCAACTACACAGTAGAGATCGCCAGACACTCTGTACCAGCTCGCCGACTTCTTTCGAAAACCCAGCGGCTTGAAAACCCCATTGAGGACCTCCAGGAGAATCGAGTTAACCATCAGCCGAACCTCTTATACGTGTCGAGATGGCCAGTCCAGCCCGGACCGGTCATCTCCTCCAACTCGGCGACGCACTTCTGCAACTGTCGCGGTCCGTCCTGACGGTCCGCTGGCCGTCCGTGCCGGGCTACGCGGCGGGCGGGGACGGGCCGCCGTAGCGCGCCGCACCCCTCGCCGTCGTCAGTCCGCTGCGTACGGGTCCGTGAGCCGGACCGGGCCGGCGGCGCGTTCCAGGACGTGCGCGGGGAAGCGGGCACCTGGTACGTAGAAGCGGGCCTTGGTGTTGCCGACCGCTTCGAGGAGGCCCGCGTCCGTGAGAGCACGCATGTCCCGCACCGCCTGCTGGCCGCTCAGGTTCTCGGCCCGCTGGTAGCGGGCGCGACGGACCCGGCCCACGAGTGCCGCGTCGTGGAGCGCGGTGATCTGGCGCTCGTCGATCCCGTGGGCGGCGGCGAATTCCTCCAGGTCCGTCCAGCAGCGGTTGGAGCGTTCGATGCGGAAGCCCACCAACTGCGCCTGCTGGTGGTAGGCGAGCAGGTTGAACCGGATCCAGGGGCGCGTGTCGCGGTCGGGACTCCATTCCGGGCCCGCGGTCTTGAGGACCTTGTAGTACTCCCAGGTGTTGCCCGGCGCCCCCAGCCACGCCTCGATCGAGGAGAACTCGGGTGCCAGCACGCCGCCCCGCGCGATGAGCAGCGTCTGGAGGGAGCGGGACATCCGGCCGTTGCCGTCGGCCCACGGGTGAATGTTGACCAGGTTGAGGTGGGCCAGGGCGGCCCGGAGGAGAAAGTGCGTGTCCGGGTCGCCGTCGTTGAGCCAGTCCACCAGTTCGCTCATGAGGGCGGGGAGGCGGTCCGCGTCCGGGGTGACGTAGGCGGCCACGTCGGGGCGGCCCGGTTCGTTGATCCACGCTCCTCGCCTGCGCCACTGGCCGGCGAGCCGCTGCGGGTGATGGTGCCCCTGGAGCATCCAGTGCAGGCCGTTCAGCAGGCCCTTGGAGTAGGCGAAGTCGGGTACGTCGTGGAGTGACTGGATGTACGTCATGGCGTTCTGGTACGCCAGCGTCTCCGCCTTGTTCTCCTCCGAGGTGGCCACTTCGCGCTCGCCGTCGAGCAGATCCTCGACATCGCGCGAGTCGACTCTGTAGCCCTCGATGGTGTTCGAGCCGGCGATGGCGTCGGCGGTGAGACTCTTCCGCAGGCCCGCCGTCCATTTCGCCGGGGTCCCCAGCACCTGGTGCCGCAGCCGTTCCCGCCGCGTGTCGACCTCGGCGAGTACCCGCTCATCCTCGGAGGTCAGCGAAGGGATGGAGTACAACATGATTCGATGATACCCAGTGGGTGTCATCGAATCATGTTGGCGCACCCCCCGCTCAGGCCCTCGACCCACCCGTCCGCTTCGCGGAGGAGGCGGCGCCCGAGGGGCGCTCGGTCTCCGGCTTCTCCTCGAAGTTCACGCGCCCCATGTGGCGGTTCATGGACTTCATCAGGAACCACACGCCGACCGCCATCACCGCGAAGACGATGAAGCCCAGGACACCGGGGGTGACCTTGTTCTCGTCCAGCTCCTTGGCCAGGGTGGCGACGTGCGTCATTGCGAGGTTTGCGCTAGCGCTCATGTCAGGCATTCTCCCGGACGCCCTCGAAGAGGTCGCTCTCGGGGAGGGAAGTGTCCACGAGGGACTTCGCCAGCTCGTACTCCTCGGTCGGCCAGACCTCCTTCTGGATCTCCATCGGGACCCGGAACCAGCCGCCGTCGGGGTCGATCTGCGTCGCGTGCGCGATCAGCGCCCGGTCGCGGACCTCGAAGAACTCGGCGCACGGCACATGCGTGGTCAGCGTCCGCTCCGCGCGCTGGAACTCCTTCCAGCGCTCCAGCCACTCCCCGTACGGCGACTCCAGGCCGCGAGCGAGGAGCGCCTCGTGCAGGGCGATGGTGCGCGGGCGGTTGAAACCCTGGTTGTAGTACAGCTTCTGCGGCTGGAAGGCCGGGCCGTACTCGGACTCCGGGAACTTCTCGGGGTCGGCCGCGCCGTCGAAGGCCACCATCGTGATCTTGTGGGTCATGATGTGGTCGGGGTGCGGGTAGCCGCCGTTCTCGTCGTAGGTGGTGATCACCTGCGGACGGAACGCGCGGATCTTGCGCACCAGCTCGCCCGCCGCCTTGTCGACGTCCTCCAGGGCGAAGCACCCCTCGGGCAGCGGGGGCAGCGGGTCACCCTCGGGGAGACCGGAGTCGACGAAGCCGAGCCACTCCTGCTTCACCCCCAGGATCTCGCGGGCCTCGTCCATCTCCTTCCGCCGCACCTCGTGGATGTTCTCCTCGATGTACGGGTCGCCCTGGAGCTTCGGGTTGAGGATGGAGCCGCGCTCGCCCCCCGTGCAGGTCACGACCAGCACGTCCACCCCCTCGGACACATACTTCGCCATCGTGGCCGCGCCCTTGCTCGACTCGTCGTCGGGGTGGGCGTGCACGGCCATCAGTCGCAGCTGCTCAGTCAAGACTCGATCCTCAGTGATTCGTCGCGTCGTGCGCTCTCTATAGTGACCGAACCGGGGGGCGGAAAATTCCTGTCCCCGGAACCCGGAGGGATCGATCATGGCGGCGGTGCGCGAGGTACGCGAGGAGCTTCCGCGCGGGCGCTACGGGCGTTCGGCGGACGAGCGCGCGGACCGCAGGCTGCGGGTCGTCGGCGCCTTCCTCGGCGCGGGTCTGGTCGCCATGGTGGGCTGGTTCGGCTACGACTACATCACCGGCCAGACGATCAGCGCCGAGATGATCAAGTTCGACATCGTCGAGGGCGAGAAGACGGTCCAGGCGCACCTGGAGATCCGCAAGGACGCCGGCGCCACGGGAACCTGCACGGTGCGGGCCCTCGCGGAGGACGGCGGCGAGGTCGGCCGGCTGGACGCCCGGATCGAGGACGCGGACACCGCCCGGATCGACCGGGTCTTCACGATCCGCACCACGCGTGAGGCGACCAGCGCCGAGCTGATGGGCTGCACGGCCTCCTGAGCCGCTGAGCCGCGGAGCCGCCCCGGACGGCGCCCCGGGCCGGACCGCGCCCGCGGCCCGGCCCACGTACGGGAACGCGTGCCGGACCGCCTGCCAGGAACGCGGTCCGGAACACGCTGACCAGCGGCGTTCCCGACGCGGTGGGATATGTCCTCCCCCTTTCGCCCCGAAATTGTTAGGCTCGTGGTTTCGCCCATCCAGGAAGGACCATCCTTCTGGGTAGGGCGATGCTTTGTATTCCCAGTACCTACGAGGAGCACCTGTGACCCAGACCAGCGAGAACGTCACCTGGCTCACCCAGGAGGCGTACAACCAGCTCAAGGCCGAGCTGGAGTACCTGTCTGGTCCCGCGCGCACCGAGATCGCGAAGAAGATCGAGGCGGCGCGTGAGGAAGGGGACCTGCGGGAGAACGGCGGGTACCACGCGGCCAAGGAGGAGCAGGGCAAGCAGGAGCTCCGAGTGCGCCAGCTCACCCAGCTCCTGGACAACGCGAAGGTCGGTGAGGCCCCCGCGGACGACGGCATCGTCGAGCCCGGCATGGTCGTGACGATCGCCTTCGACGGTGACGAGAACGACACCCTGACCTTCCTGATGGCCTCCCGCGAGTACGCGAGCTCGGACATCGAGACCTACTCGCCGCAGTCGCCGCTCGGCACCGGCGTGAACGGCAAGAAGGTCGGCGACGACGCCGAGTACGAGCTGCCGAACGGCCGGAAGGCCATGGTCAGGATCCTGGCCGCGAAGCCGTACAGCGCCTGACGCGTCGCGCACGGACACGAGAGGGCCCCGGCGGGAATCCGGTTTCGGATTCCCGCCGGGGCCCTCCGCCTGCCAGGGCCCTGCCCGGACCGGCCGCCGTGCCGGCGATCGGCCGGGCCTCGGGCCGTCACGCAGTCAGACCGTCACAGCGTCACGCCCTCACGCCGTCGCGCGGTCACGCGGTCACGCCGTCACGCGGTCGCCGAGCGGTACTTGCGCACCGCCAGCGTCCGGAAGACCACGATGATCAGCACGGACCACAGGATCGAGGCCAGCACGGGGTTCTGCATGGGCCAGGCGTCCGGCGTCGGATAGCCCGGCGGCAGGTTGCCGAAGAGCTCGCGGGCCGCCTGGACCGTGGCGCTGAACGGGTTCCACTCGGCGATGTGCCGCAGGAAGGTCGGCATGTTCTCCGAGGGCACGAACGCGTTGGAGATGAACGTCAGCGGGAACAGCCAGATCAGGCCGCCCGAGGTCGCCGCCTCCGGGGTCCGGACCGAGAGGCCGATCAGCGCGCCGATCCAGGAGAACGCGTACCCGAGGAGCAGGAGCAGGGCGAAGCCCGCCGCGACCTTGGCCGCGTTCTCATGGGTGCGCCAGCCGACGAGGAGGGCGACGCCCGCGAGGACGACCAGGGTGAGCGCCGTCTGCACCAGGTCGGCCAGGGTCCGGCCGGTGAGGACCGCGCCCCGTGCCATCGGCAGCGAGCGGAAGCGGTCGATCAGGCCCTTGTGCATGTCGTCGGCGATGCCCGCGCCCGCCCCGGCGGTCGCGAAGGTGACCGTCTGGGCGAAGATGCCCGCCATCAGGAACTCGCGGTAGGCGGCCGGGGACAGGCTGCCGCCGACCGAGATCGAGCCGCCGAAGACGTAGCTGAACAGCACCACGAACATGACCGGCTGGATGATCCCGAAAATGATCATCTCGGGGATCCGGGTCATGCGGATGATGTTCCGCTTGGCCACGACCAGGGAGTCGTTGAAGGACTGGACGATTCCGCCGCGCGGGCGGGGCGCCGCGACCGGGGCGGCGGTGTCGGTGGTGGCGCTCACTTGGCGCTCTCCTTCCGGGGCGCGTCGCCCTCTGCGTTGCCGCCCGTGCGGGCGGTCCCGGCGTTCCCGGCGGTCCCGGCGGTCCCGCCGCTGCCCCTGCTGGGCCCGTTCTCGCCGCTCTCACCGTTCTCGCCGTTCTCGTCGGCGACCTCGGCCGCGTGGCCGGTGAGGGAGATGAACACGTCGTCCAGGGTCGGACGGCGCAGGCCGATGTCGTCGATCTCGATACCGCGCGCGTCGAGGTCGCGGATGACCTCGGCGAGCAGCTTGGCGCCGCCGGTGACGGGGACGGTCAGCTTCCGGGTGTGTTCGACGACGCTGACCTCGCCCTTGCCGTAGGTGGTGAGGATCTGGCGGGCGGCGGCGATCTCCTCCGGCCGGTGGACGACCACCTCCACGCGCTCGCCGCCGGTGCGGGCCTTGAGCTGGTCGGAGGTGCCGCGGGCGATGACCTTGCCGTGGTCGACGACGCAGATGTCGTCGGCGAGGTGGTCGGCCTCCTCCAGGTACTGGGTGGTGAGCAGCAGGGTGGTGCCGCCGCGCACGAGTTCCTGGATGACGTCCCACAACTGCTGCCGGTTGCGCGGGTCGAGGCCGGTGGTCGGCTCGTCCATGAACATCACGGGCGGCGACACCACCAGGGCGGCGGCGAGGTCGAGGCGGCGGCGCATACCGCCGGAGTACGTCTTGGCGGGGCGGTCGGCGGCGTCGGCGAGGTTGAAGCGCTCCAGCAGCTGCGCCGCCCGGGCCTTCGCGTCGCGGCCGGACATCTGGTAGAGCTGCCCGACCATCTGGAGGTTCTCGCGGCCGGTCAGGTACTCGTCGACCGCGGCGAACTGCCCGGAGAGGCCGATGGACCGGCGGACCTCGTTCGGATGCTTGAGCACGTCGATGCCGGCGACCCGCGCCGTGCCGCTGTCCGGCTGGAGCAGGGTGGTCAGCACCCGCACGGTGGTGGTCTTGCCGGCGCCGTTCGGGCCGAGAAGTCCGAGGACCGTGCCTTCGGGGACGTCGAGATCGACGCCGTCCAGAGCCCTGACGTCGCCGAAGGTCTTGACCAGACCTTCGGCGTAGATGGCGCCTGGCATAAAGGGTCTCCCAAGGTGACAGGGGATGGCTTGCGTGTAACGGACGGGGCTTGCGGATGACGCGGGTTGCGGATTGACGCGGCTTGCGGATGACGCGGCTTGCGGGGAAACGGGCCGCTGGAAAGCGTAGGGAACCGGGCGAACAGGCACCCCGCGAACCGGCCGACCGAACAGGAGTCCGACCGTAAAGGCACACCGGCACCCGACCGGCCCGCCCCGAAAGTATCGCGATGTATCGCGACTCACAAGCGGTTTCCACCACGCACCCCGGGCTTCCGGTGGGCCACCCGGGGCCGGGCAGGAAGCGCGGCTCAGCCGCCCAGCACCGTGTACCCCGCGGCCCGCAGCTCCGCCGCCACCTGCTCGCAGTGCTCCGGCCCCTTCGTCTCCAGTTGCAGCTCCACCTCCGCCTCCGTCAGCCCGAGCCTCGGGTCGGTGCGCACATGGCTCACGTCCAGGACGTTGGCGTCCGCCGCCGAGAGGGTCCCCAGCAGCGCCGCGAGCGCCCCCGGCCGGTCGGTGAGCCGCAGCTTGAGCGACAGGTACCGACCGGCAGCCGCCATCCCGTGCCGCAGGATCCGCTGCATCAGCAGCGGGTCCACGTTGCCGCCGGACAGCAGCGCGACCACCGGCCCGTCGAACGACTCCGGCTCGCTCAGCAGCGCCGCCACCGTGCTGGCGCCCGCCGGTTCGACGACCAGCTTGGCCCGTTCCAGGCACAGCAGCAGGGCGCTGGAGAGCGCGTCCTCGGAGACCGTACGGACCTCGTCCACGAGATCGCCAATGATTTTGAAGGGCACGTCCCCGGGCCGTCCGACCTTGATCCCGTCGGCCATCGTCACGGGCCTGCGGACCGCCACCGGACGCCCGGCCGCCAGCGACGGCGGATAGGCGGCCGCGCCCTCCGCCTGCACGCCGATCACCTTCACGTCCGGCCGCAGCGCCTTCACCGCCACCGCGATGCCCGCCGCGAGACCGCCGCCGCCCATGCCGACGAGGATCGTCCGCACCTCCGGGCACTGCTCCAGGACCTCCAGGCCGAGGGTGCCCTGGCCCGCGATGATGTCCGGGTGGTCGAAGGGGTGGATGAACACCGCGCCGGTCTCCCGCGCGAACTCCTGTGCCTGCTCCAGGGTCTCGTCGACGACCTGGCCCACCAGGCGCACGTCCGCGCCGTACTCCCGGGTGGCGGCCACCTTCGGCAGCGGCGCCCCGACCGGCATGAACACCGTGGAGCGCACACCGAGGAGCGAGGAGGCGAGCGCCACCCCCTGCGCGTGGTTGCCCGCGGAGGCGGCGACGACCCCGGCGGCCCGCTCCTCGGGGGTGAGGCAGGAGATCCGCACATACGCCCCGCGCAGCTTGAACGAGCCGGTGCGCTGGAGGTTCTCGCACTTCAGGTGGACGGGCGAGCCCACCAGCCGGGACAGGTGCCGGCTGCCCTCCATGGGCGTCATCCGGGCGACACCCGCGAGCATCTTCTGCGCTCCCCGGACGTCGTCGAGGATGACGGGGCAGGCGGCCTGGGGCAGGCGGAAGTTCATGCGCCAAGTCTCGCAGCCGGGGCCCGGCGGCGGGCCGCCGTCCGCATACCGGGCGCCCCGCCCCGGCCTGGGAGTTCTCCCGTAACCGCCGCGGTGACCGCGCCCGCGAGGGCACTCCCGACGGGCCCCCGGACCGGCCGTGGACCGGCGCCCTATACCGGGTGCACCGGATTGGGCAGCCCGCCTCCGCGCGGGGGCACGGCCGCGTACTCTTGTCCCCCACCAGCCGACCACCGCACGAGAGAGCCCCCGCAGCCATGCCCACTTCCCAGGACATGACAGATCTCGGTCCCGGCCTCCTCGACGCCCTCCAGCACCAGGTGGCCGTCTTCGCGCGACGTGCCGAGCAGACCCGCCTCGGCGGGGTCGGCCAGCTCCGCAACTCCATGGACCGTGCCGCGTACCTCCTGCTCAACCGCCTCGACCAGGAAGGGCCGATGGGCGTCAAGGCGCTGGCCGCCGGGATGGGCATCGACTCCTCCACGGTCACCCGCCAGGTCGCGCCGCTCGTCGACACCGGCCTGGTCAAGCGCACCTCCCACCCGGAGGACGGCCGCGCGGTCGTCCTTCAGCTCTCGCCGCGCGGACAGGCCCGCCTCGACGAGGTGCGCGCCTCGCGGCGGGAGCTGATGCGGCAGATCACGGAGGGCTGGTCGCCGGAGGAGCGGGAGGCGTTCTGCACGCTGCTGACCCGCTTCAACGGCGCGCTCTCGGCGTGGCAGGCGGGCCAGCAGCCGGCCGACGCGGACGCACCGGCGGTCGACCCGGAGACCCCGCCGGCCTCCTGAGCCCCGCGCCCCGCCCGAGCCCCCGGCCCGGGCCCGGCCGGGGAGACCGAGCAGACCGGGGAGACCGGGAAGCGTCCGGGTGGGGTCCGGGCCCGGGTCCGGGTCCGGGTCCGGCAAGGGCGTTCCCCTGGTGTTCCCGGGTGCTCCCTCGTGCTCCCGGGTGTCCCGACCCCTTGACCCCAACACCGGCCTGGGCTCTATATGAGGACGTGAGCCAACGGCACTCCGTGCGGGACCGCCGCCGCGCCCAGGAGTTCGACGCCTTCGTGGCCGGCGCGGCCGCGCGGTTGCTCCATGTCGCCACCCTGCTCACGGCCGAGCCGCCCACGGCCAACCCGCTCGCCCAGCGGCTCCTCACCACCGCCCTCGCCCGCACCTACGCCGACTGGGACCGGCTGCGCGGCGAGGACCCGTACGACCGCACCCGCCAGGAGCTCGCCGCGCGCTTCGCCCGCAGCGCCTGGCGCCACCACCGGGGCCCGGGCGGCGGGGTCCTGGAACGCCTCACCCCGCAGGAACGCCTGGTGCTGGTCCTCCTCGTCTACGACGGGGTCGCCGAGGAGCAGGCCGCGGCCTCTCTCGGCATTCCGGCGGAACGCGTCCGCGCGATCTGCACCCGGGCCGTCTCCGCGATGCGCCACGGCCCGGCCGCACCGGCCAGGCGCCGTCCCGGCCCGCCCGGAGGCCACCCCGTGAGCGGGACCGCCGGCAACGGGATCCGCGGGAGGGCCGCCCCGTGAGCGGCACCGACCGCAAGGAGGGCGAGGTCCGGCGCATGATGGAGGACCGGCCGCCGACCGTCCCCCAGGACCTCGCCGTACGCGCCGCCGCCCGCGGCGACCGCCTCCTGCGCCGCCACCGCGCCCTCCGCCTGGCCGGCTGGCTCCTCCTGTCCGCCGCGCTGCTCGCCCTGCTGGTGTGGGCCCTGGTCGCGGAACCCTGGCTGCCGCCGCCGACCCGGACGACCCCGCCGGTGGAGGGGGTCTAGCCCGGTCTGGACCCCCTCGGCGGTCCGGCACGGTCCCGGACGGTCCGGCACGGTCGGGCGCGGTCCCGGGCGGTCCGGCGCGGTCCCGGGCCGCGGGCTCCGCCCGGCCGGCGGATCTACCCTGGAGACCTGGAGGAAGCGGCACCGCACCCTGTCCGAGGAGGCCGCCATGACCAGGAAAGTCGCCGACTGCCGCAGAACGCCGAGCGTCGCCGGATGCACCCTCACGATCACCGGTGAGGAGGAGGAAGTCGTCCGGGCGGCGACCGAGCACGCCGTCTCCGTGCACCAGCACACCGACGGGCCCGAACTGAGGCAGATGATCAGGGAGTCCCTGGAGGACGAGAAGGTCCCCGCGTGACGGTGAGGAGGTGCGAAGGACCCGTCCGCCGGCGCAGTGCGCGGGCGGACGGGTCCGGGAGCCACCGGCCGGCGCCGGCGGGCAGGGTCGGCAGAACGAGGCCGGCCGAACAGAGGCAGCCGAGGGTCTGGCGGTCAGCCCAGCGCCTGGCGCAGGTCCGCCAGGAGGTCGTCGACCGCCTCGATGCCGACCGAGAGACGCACCAGGTCCGCCGGGACCTCCAGCGCGGAGCCGACCACGGAGGCGTGCGTCATCCTGCCCGGGTGCTCGATCAGTGACTCGACGCCGCCGAGGGACTCGCCCAGCGTGAACAGCTTGGCCCGGTCGCACACCTCGACCGCCGCGGCCTCGCCACCCTGGACGCGGAACGAGACCATGCCGCCGAAGGACTTCATCTGCTTGGCCGCGATCTCGTGGCCGGGGTGCTCGGGCAGGCCCGGGTAGAGGACCTGCGTCACCTTCGGGTGCGTGGTCAGCATCTCCGCGATCCGGGTCGCGTTCTCGCTGTGGCGGTCCATGCGCACCGGCAGCGTCTTGATGCCGCGCAGCACCAGCCACGCGTCGAACGGACCGGCGACGGCGCCCATCGCGTTCTGGTGGTAGGCCAGTTCCTCGCCCAGCTCCGCGTCGGCCGCGATCAGCGCACCGCCGACGACGTCCGAGTGACCGCCCATGTACTTGGTGAGCGAGTGCACGACCACGTCCGCGCCGAGCGCGATGGGCTGCTGGAGGTAGGGGCTCGCGAAGGTGTTGTCCACGACGAGCTTGGCGCCGGCGGAGCGGGCCACCTCCGCGACGGCGGCGATGTCCGTGATCCCGAGCAGCGGGTTGGACGGCGTCTCGACCCAGATCACCTTGGTGCGGTCGGTGACCGCGGCGCGCACCGCCGCCGGGTCCGAGGTGTCCGCGACGGAGAACTCCACACCCCAGCGCGCCACGACCTTGGCGAACAGGCGGAAGGTGCCGCCGTACGCGTCGTTCGGGATGACCACGTGGTCGCCGGGTACCAGCAGCGTACGCAGCAGGCAGTCCTCGGCGGCGAGACCCGAGGCGAAGGCGAGACCGCGGCGGCCGCCCTCGATCGCCGCGAGGTTCTCCTCCAGCGCGGTACGGGTCGGGTTGGCGCTGCGGCTGTACTCGTAGCCGCCGCGCAGTCCGCCCACGCCGTCCTGCTTGTACGTGGACACCTGGTAGATGGGCGGGACGACCGCGCCGGTCAGCGGGTCGGCGGTGTTGCCCGCGTGGATCGCGCGGGTCTCGAAACTGTGCAAGGTGTGCTCGTCGCTCATGAGGCCCGAGCGTAGTCCTGTGAAAGGGCGGGCGGACCACACATGCCTGCCCGCCCCTCGTATACGCGCACCCCACGTGCCCACGCCCCACGTGCCCGGACCACATGGGCCCCGATCACATGTCCCAGGACCACATGGGCCCGGACCACACGTGCCGCGGCAACATGGGCCCGGACCACACGTGCCGCGACCACCAGGGACCTGCCCGCTCGGGGGACGGCGGGTGTCCGGGACAATGGGGCCATGGAGATTCTCTGGTTCCTGATCGCGCTGTGCATGCTCGCCGCGGTCGTCGGCCCGTTCATGCTGCGCCGCCGCTCGGGCATCCGGCTCGCCGCGCCCGGTTCGCCCGACGCCGCCGACCCCGACACCTACGGCTTCGTGCGCCAGGAACAGCTGGACGTCCGCCTGCCGGGCCCCGACCAGGACCTCCTCGACGTGCTCGACGTCGTCCAGCGCACCCAGGACTGGCGAGCCGCCTCGCAGCTCCTCGCCGGGACGCCCAAGGAGAGCGAGACCCGCTGGCAGCGGGTGCAGGCCTTCGCGGGCGCCGCGTCCCTCGAACTCCAGCAGCAGCCCGGCACCGGCGGCGCGTGGCTGCGCGCCTGGCGCTCCGAGTCCCCGAAGGACGCGGGCGGGGCGCAGGTGCACGCCGAGTTCCTCGTGCAGCAGGCGTGGCGGACGGCCGCCGCGGGGACGGACGAGTTCCGGATCATCCTGGAGGAGGCCCGGTCCGTCTGCGCCCAGGCCGCGCTGCTGGCGCCCGGCGACCCCGTCCCGTACATCGTCGACCTGGCCGTCGCCCGTGGACTCGGCGACTCCCACGAGCAGTTCGACCAGCTCTGGGCCAAGGTCATCGACCGGGCGCCCGGTCACATGGGCGCGCACCTCGCGGCGCTGCACTACCTCTGCGAGAAGTGGCACGGCTCCCGAGAGGAGGCCGACCACTTCGCGACGACCGCCGCCGCCCGCGCCCCGCAGGGCTCCCTGCTCGCCGCGCTGCCGCTGTTCGCGGTGTACGAGCACCTGCCCGAGGTCAACATGGTCAGGGGCTTCTACCAGAGCGCGGTCGTCACCAAGGCGGTCGAGGGCGCGCTGTACGCGGTCCACTCCGCCCGCGCGGACGATCCGATGCTCGCCCACGTCCGGCACCTGCTGATCCTCTTCCTGGTGCGCGGCGAGCGCTGGGCGGAGGCGATGAACCAGCTCGTCCACGTGGACGGGCACGTCGGCGCACTGCCGTGGACGCACAACGGCGACCCGGCGGCCGAGTACACGGTCTACCGCGCGCTGGCCGTGGCGGGTTACGAGGCGAACGGCGGCAGCCCGGCGACGCTGCGGGGCTGAGCCGCCACGCAGCCCCGCCCCAACCCCGCTCCGGTGCCCGCTCAGCCCTCCGCGCGGGCCGGCAGCCGCCAGCCCGGGCGCGGGAAGTGGCAGGTATACCCGTCCGGGTACCGCTCCAGGTAGTCCTGGTGCTCCGGCTCCGCCTCCCAGAAGGGACCGACCGGCTCGACCTCGGTGACGACCGGGCCGGGCCACAGGCCGGAGGCGTCCACGTCCGCGATCGTGTCCTCGGCGACCCGCTTCTGCTCGTCGTCCACGTAGTAGATCGCCGAGCGGTAGCTGAGGCCGATGTCGTTGCCCTGGCGGTTCCTGGTCGTCGGGTCGTGGATCTGGAAGAAGAACTCCAGGAGCTCACGGAAGCTCGTCCGCTCGGGGTCGAAGAGGATCTCGATGGCCTCCGCGTGCGTGCCGTGGTTGCGGTACGTCGCGTTCGGCACGTCGCCGCCCGTGTAGCCGACGCGTGTCGCCGTCACTCCCGGAAGCCGCCGGATCAGGTCCTGCATCCCCCAGAAGCACCCGCCCGCCAGCACGGCCCTCTGCGTCTGCGCCGCCATTGCAGCTCCTCCTTCGTCACACCCGTACATGTCGTCCATGCCGGCTCGTTCGTCGGGCGGCCCGGCGCGCGCACACGCCACCGGAGCCCCGGCCCACTTCCTGAACGCCCGAGGGGCCCCGACGATTCCGGCGCGGGAGGCGGGCCGGGGCGCCCGAGCCCCTGCCCGCACGGCAGCGGGGTGACTGTCAGCGGCCTGTGTCACCCTCGGTGCATGATCGACCACGTATCAGTACAGGTGAAGGACACCGCGGCGAGTGCCGCCTTCTACGACCGGGTGCTGGCCACTCTCGGCGGCACTCGGCTCTTCGAACGGGAGGAGGGGGCGGTGATCGGATACGGGAAGGGCTTCCCGACGTTCTGGATCGGCCCGGTGACGACGGACGGGGCGGCCCGGGAGGCGCATCTCGCGTTCTCGGCGCGCGACCGGGCGGCCGTGCGCGCCTTCTTCGACGCGGCGGTGGAGGCGGGCGCCGAGGTGCTGCACGAGCCGAGAGTGTGGCCGGAGTACCACCCGGCGTACTACGGGGCGTTCGTGCGGGATCCGGACGGCAACAACGTGGAGGCGGTGTGCCATGCGCCGGAGGGGGCGGGGTGAGGGCCCGGGGCAGGGCGGGCCCGGCCGGGGCGGTGCGGGGCCCGGAGGGGGCGGTGCGGGGCCCGGAGGGGGCGGTGCGGGGCCCGGAGGGGGCGGCGGGCTCAGGCCGCGGGGGTGCCCTGGGCTCGCCGCAGATGCGCGGCCGTCCCGGCCGCGTCGTAGTCGGGGCCCACGCCCTCGGCGAGGACGATGTCCCCCGGCATATGGCGGGTGCGCAGCGGGATCAGGGCCCGGTAGGCGTCGGAGGCGTACCACTCGCGCGCCTCGCGCATACCGGGGAAGGCGACGATCACCAGCGCGCCGGGCCAGTCGCCCTCCACGACCTCGACGTTCGCGCCGTGCACGAGGAAGCGCCCGCCGTAGGGCTCCATGGTGGCCTGGATGCGCTCCATGTAGGCGAAGACCTCGTCGTCGAGACGGGCCGGGGGCTGCAGATGGGCGACGGCGTACGCGGTCATGGCGGGTCCTCCCGGTCGGGGCGGGGCGGCGGTGGGCCCGGGGTTCCGGGCACACCGCGATCGTGCCGGGCGGGGCGGGCGCCCGTCGATTACCTCCCGGGTCATGGCCGGGGGCATCCGATCGGGCGCCGCGCACCGTGCCGCCGCCGACCGCCTCCCATCGGGCGTCGTCGCCTCTGCCTGCGCCTGCGAGGCGACCGAGACCGAGACCGCGTCCGGACCGTCAGATCGTCGCCGTGTCGATCACGAAGCGGTACCGCACATCGCTGGCCAGCACCCTCTCGTACGCCTCGTTCACCTGGTCCGCCCGGATCACCTCGATCTCCGCGCCCAGGCCGTGCTCGGCGCAGAAGTCGAGCATCTCCTGGGTCTCCGGGAGGCCGCCGATACCGGACCCGGCCAGGGTCTTGCGGCCGCCTATGACGGAGAACAGGTTCAGCGAGACCGGCTCCTCCGGGGCGCCGACGTTCACGAAGGCCCCGTCCGTGCGCAGCAGACCGAGGTAGCGGTCGAGCGGCAGCGGCGCGGAGACCGTGGAGACGATCAGGTCGAAGGTGCCCGCGAGCTGTTCGAAGGTGGCGTCGTCGGAGGTCGCGTAGTAGTGGTCGGCGCCGAGCTTCAGGCCGTCGTCCTTCTTGCGGAGCGACTGGGAGAGCACGGTCACCTCGGCGCCGAGCGCGTGCGCGATCTTGACGCCCATGTGTCCGAGGCCGCCGAGCCCGACGATCGCCACCTTCTTGCCGGGGCCGGCCTGCCAGTGGCGCAGCGGCGAGTACAGCGTGATGCCCGCGCACAGCAGCGGGGCCGCCTCGTCGAGGGCGATGCCCTCGGGGATGCGGACGGTGAAGCGCTCGTCGACGACGATATGGGTCGAGTAGCCGCCGTAGGTGGGCTCGCCGTTCTTGTCGAGGGCGTTGTACGTGCCGACGCTGCCGCCGGTGCAGTACTGCTCCAGACCGGCCCTGCAGTTGTCGCAGTCGCGGCAGGAGTCGACGAGGCAGCCGACGCCCACCCGGTCACCGGCCTTGAACCGGGTGACGCCCGGGCCGGTCTCGGTGACGATCCCGGCGATCTCGTGGCCGGGGACCATCGGGTAGATGCCGGTGCCCCAGCCGTCACGGGCCTGGTGGATGTCGGAGTGGCAGATGCCCGCGAACTTGATGTCGATCAGTACGTCGTGTTCGCCGACGGCCCGGCGCGGGATCGTGGTGCGCTCCAGCGGGGCGCCCGCGGCGGGGGCGGCGTAGGCGGGGACGGTGGATACGTTCGTGGTCATGGCATCGAGCCTGCCCGGGCACGGCGGAGCCACCCAGCCCTCTGTCGTGCCTACGTCCGCCGTGCCTACCACTGGCAGGGTCAGGCTCGTCCGGCGGGCCGCCCCGGGGGTGGCCAATACTTGAGGGATGGACCAGCGTGCCGAACTCAGCGAATTCCTCCGGTCCCGGCGGGCCCGGCTGAAGCCGGAGGACGTCGGGCTGCCCGACTTCGGCCGCCACCGCCGCGTCCCGGGGCTGCGCCGGGAGGAGCTGGCGCAACTGGCGGGGGTGTCGGTGGCGTACTACACGCGGCTGGAGCAGGGGAACGGGCAGAACGTGTCCTCGGAGGTGCTGGACTCGATCGCCCGGGCGCTGCGGCTGTCGGACACCGAGCACGCGCATCTGACGCATCTGGCCAAGCCCAAGGCGAAGAAGAAGCGGGGCGCGGTCCACCGGACGCAGAAGGTGCGGCCGCAGCTCCAGCAGCTGATCGACACCATGGACCAGACCCCCGCGCTGTTCCTGGGGCGGCGCCTGGAGATCCTGGCGTGGAACCGGATGGCCCGCGCCCTGTTCGGCGACTTCGCCGCGATGGAGCCGGCGGAGCGGAACATGGCCCGGCTGGTCTTCCTGGACCCGAACTCCCGCGCGCTGTACCTGGACTGGGAGTGCAAGGCGGTCGAGGTGGTGAGCGTCCTGCGCCTGTGCGCGGGCTGCTACCCGGACGACCCGCAACTCTCCTCTCTCGTAGGCGAGTTGTCGGTGAAGAGCGAGGAGTTCCGCTCCCTGTGGGCGGCCCACACCGTGCAGGAGAAGGGCCACGGCGTGAAGCGCCTCCACCACCCCCTGGTGGGCGAACTCTCCCTCGCCTACGAGACTCTGCGCCTCCCCGACGACCACGACCTCTCCCTCGTCACCTACCACGCCGAACCCGACACCCGCTCCGCCGAGTCCCTCCGCCTGCTGGCGGGCTGGGGCGTCGCCGAGATCCCGGCGGACGCGGGCACGGCGTAGGGACGTCCGCCGCCCAAACCGCCATGTGATCATGGGTGTTACGGTCTGCTCGACCAGGACAGCATCACGCCGGGCGAGTCCGGCATCGGGGGACCGGGAGCCGGGAGCAAGGGCCCCATCCTCTGCTGCCGCCTGCCGCGGCCCTGCTTCTCCCACGAAAGGCAGTTCCCTTGCGTACCTGGCGATCACTGACCGCCGTGGCCTTCAGCACCCCCACCTTCGCCCTGCACGAGGGGCTGGCCTACACGGTGGCCGAGGAGAAGCTCTCGGCCTACGACACCGCGACCGGCGAGGTGATGTGGTCCACCCCGGTCGGTCGAGGTCCGCAGCGTCCCTACGTCGTGGCCGACGGGGACGGCGCCCTGGTGATCGCGGCGGTGTCGGTCACGACCGGCGGCACGGGCACCTCGAAGGAGACGACCTCGACGGAGGTCGTCGCGCTCGACGCGCGCACCGGTACCGAGAAGTGGCGGACGGCGGTCGGCGCGGAGGGGACCCTCATCGGCGCCGACGCCACCGCCGCGGTCGTCGTCGGCACCCGGCCCGAGGCCGACACCGGCACCGACACCGACACCGGCACCGGCACCGGCACCGGCACCGAGACGAGTTCCGTTCACGCGATCGACCCGGCGACCGGCAAGGAACTCTGACAGAAGCCGGACGCGGGACTCGTCGACCCCGTCTACAGCGGCGGCGCGGTCGTCGGCGTGGTGCGGAGCACCGAGAAGTTCACGGTCGAGGGCCGGAGCGAGACCTTCGAGGACCGGTTCACCCGGCTCGTGGGACTCTCCGCGAAGGACGGCTCCGAACTGTGGGAGCAGTACGCCAAGAGCACGACGCTGAAGGCGCGGGCCATCGGTACCGGTGTGCTCCAGACCGAGGTGGTCTACCAGTCGCTCTCCGGTGACTTCGGGGAGGACACCGAGGGCGTGGTCGACGCCCGGACCGGAAAGCAGCTCGTCGGGCTCCCGCCCAGGGAGGGCATCGGCTCCAGCGGCAACGCCTTGACCTGCGCCTACGACGAGCGCAGCGTCGTGGTGTGCGGCAGCACGGCGCACACCTCCGACGAGGTGAACGGCTACGACGCCGTCTCCGGCAAGAAGCTGTGGTCCCTGCCCACCGGGGACCGGACCTCCCTGGAGGTCACCACGGCCTGGCACGGCGCCGTCCACGGGGAGGCGAAGAGCGGCCCCGTCGTCCTGGACGCCCGCACGGGAGCCGACCGGGAGACGGCGCCCGCTGTGGCCCCGAGCGCGGTGGACGGCGGTGTCGGACTCGTCAAGGGCACCCAGGGCAGCCTGGAGGCCCACCGGGCCGTCGGCTGACCAGGGCACACCACCCCCCACTCCCCGCACGCACGAAGCGGCGGCCCTCCCGGTCGGGAGGGCCGCCGCTTCGGCGTCGGGGCGGATGGCGCGGAGCGGATCAGACCGCGGAGCCGGCCTTCCACTGGGACCAGTTCATGTTCCAGCCGTTGAGGCCGTTGTCCGGCTGGATGACCTTGTCCTTGGAGTTCTTCACGATCACGACGTCGCCGATGATCGAGTTGTTGTAGAACCACGCGGCGGGCTGGTTCGGGTCGCCCGCGCCCTTGACGTCGTTCAGGCCCACGCAGCCGTGGCTGGTGTTGGCGTTGCCGAAGATCGAGTCGGCGCCCCAGTAGTTGCCGTGCAGGAAGGTGCCCGACGTGGACAGGCGCATGGCGTGCGGCACGTCCTTGATGTCGTACTCGCCCTTGCCGTCGTCGTCGGTGAAGCCGACCGTCGCGCCGTTCATCCGGGTCTCCTTGAACTTCTCGGAGATCACCATCTGACCGTTGTAGGTCGGGTTCTCCGGGGAGCCGGCGGAGATCGGAATGGTCTTGATCGTCTTGCCGTCCTGGGTGACCGTCATCGTCTTCGTCGCGACGTCGACGGTGGAGACCTGGTTGCGGCCGATCTTGAAGGTGACGGTCTTCTGCTGGACGCCGTAGACGCCGTCCGCGCCCTCGACGCCGTCCAGCGCGAGCTTCAGCGTGACGGTCGAGCCCTCGGTCCAGTACTGGTCCGGGCGGAAGTCCAGACGCTGGTCGTTGAACCAGTGCCCGACGACCTCCTGGCCGCTGCTGGAGCTGACCGTGATGCCGGACTGGACGGCCTTGCGGTCGGTGATCGCCTTGTTGAAGTTGATCGAGACCGGCATGCCGACGCCGACGGTCGAGCCGTCCTCGGGCGTGAAGTTCCCGATGAAGCTGTTGTCGGGCGAGACGGTGGTGAAGGACGAGTTCTCGTGGGCCGCCAGGCCGTCGGCGTCCTTCGCCGTCACGGCGAGCTTGTAGGTGGTGGAGCGCTCCAGCTGCACGTCCGGCTTCCAGCTCTTGCCGTCGGCCGCGATGGTGCCCTTGACGGCGGTGCCGTCGGCTCCGGTCAGGGTGACCTCGGTCAGCGTGCCGTCGGAGACGGTGACCTTGGCGGCGTTGTTGATGCTGGCGTTGTCGGAGCCGTTCTTCGGGGAGATCGCTATTCGTGCCTTGGAGACCTCCTTGGCGGCCGCCTCGTCGACCTGCGCCTGCGACGTCTTCGAGCTGTCGGACCCCGCGCCCTTGTCGCCGTCGCTGCAGGCGGAAAGCACCAGCACGCCCCCGAGCACCGCGGACACGGCCACCAGACCCCTGCGCCGCTTGCTGTCCGTCATCACATGCTTCTCCATCGTCGCCGATTTCCCCGGACCGTCACTGTGGACAATCCCCATCTCAGGGCATCCGGTTCCACATCCGCGAAGGATGTGGGGAACGCCACTGCCGGTCGCGCGACCCCCCGCGCCCCGCTCACCGATGTGATCGACGCGTGCGGCGGCCGGTTGGTTGCACGGGCCCGCGGACCGGTGCTGACGTGGCGCGGCGGCCTCCCCGTCGCGCCCGTCGTGCACCGGCCGTCCGGCGCTCCGCCAGTACGCCTGCCCGGGCATCCGGTGCCTGAAGCACGCGGATCCGGGCGGCGGGAGTCCGGTGGTCGACCGGACACGGCGGCGGTGCCGGCCCGCCCCCCATCATCCTCCTTGCCGGGACCGCCCCGGAACCACCCCCTCGCCCACCGCTGACCCCGGCCCGCGGCATCGGGGGCCCCGGCGCGTCTCCCCCGGCGTGCACGGGGGGGGGACGGGCCCGCTCGCGCCGTGGCGATGTGATCCGTCTTACGCCCCGGCCCGTCCCTCGGCATCCGGGGGCGCGCTGCCGTTCAGCGGGGGCCCGCTCCGGGCTCCACCCCGGGGCCTTCGTCGAGGTCCTCGTCGTCCGAGTCGTCGTCGGAGTCGTCGTCGAGGTCCCAGTCGTCCGCGTCCGGGTCGTAGTCGACCTGCTCACTGCTCCAGGACGCCTGCGCCAGCTCCACCCCCGGCACCTCGGCGACCAGGTCGAACGGGTCGACGAGGTACGCCAGCGCCTCCGCCTCGTCCTCGCGGACCGCCGAGCCGGCGTGCGCGCGCTCCTCGTCCGGCATCAGCTCGTCGGCCGTGATGCGCTCCAGGGCGGCCCCGGTCAGGGCGTCCGGGTCCTCGATCTCCAGGACCAGTTCCACTCGCAGCCGCACAAAACGTGATGTCTCGTCAGTGGTCATGGACGGGAGCGTAGGGGCCGGTGCCCTCGGGTTTCCGGAGACCCGCTGCGTTCACTAGCATCAGCGCATTCAATGATTCGAACGACCGTTGATGGGGAAGGTGTTCGTGTCCGTCGCACGTCGTCCGCTGCTCACCGCGACCGCCGCGGGGTCCCTGCTGTGCGCGCTGTGGTTCGTCCCTTCGGCGAACGCGACCGGTGAGAGCAGACAGGGCCAGGTGGCGGCCGCGGCCGGCACCGTCACCCCGGCCCGGAACGCCGAAGCCCCCGAGGCGGGGCCCGGCAGCGGCGACCAGGACCAAGGCCCGGGCCAGGACCAGAGCCACGGCCGGGAACTCCGGCTGGCGGACACCGGCGGCGTGAACACCACCCCGTACGTCATCGCCGGGTCGGCGTTCCTCGCGATCGGCGCGGGCTTCGTCGGGTACTCGATCCGCAGGAGCGGCGGCGCGTACGCGGCCTGACCCCGCGCGCGACGCACACGGGGTCAGGAAGACGTACGGGGCCGGGGAGAGGGCCGGGAGGGTCAGGCGAGCGGGCCGGTCACCGGCTCCACCGCCGCCAGCAGCCGCCCCTCCCGCACGAACGCCTCGGCCGCCGCCAGGTCCGGTGCCAGGAAGCGGTCCGGACCGGGCCCCTGGGCGCCGGCCTCCCGCAGCGCGGCGATCGCGGCCTGCGAGGCGGGCGCCGGGGTGAGGTGACGGCGCAGTTCGATGCCGCGGGTGGCCGCGTACAGCTCGACGGCGAGGACCCGGGCCAGGTTGTCGACCGCGGTGCGCAGCTTGCGGGCGGCGGACCAGCCCATCGAGACGTGGTCCTCCTGCATCGCGGAGGACGGGATGGAGTCCGCGGACGCGGGCACGGCGAGGCGCTTCAGCTCGGCGACCAGGGCGGCCTGCGTGTACTGGGCGATCATCAGACCGGAGTCCACGCCCGCGTCGTCCGCGAGGAACGGCGGCAGGCCGTGGGAGCGGTTCTTGTCGAGCAGCCGGTCCGTGCGGCGCTCGGCGATGGAGCCGAGGTCGGCGACGGCGATCGCGAGGAAGTCCAGGACGTAGGCGACGGGCGCGCCGTGGAAGTTCCCGTTGGACTCCACCCGGCCGTCGGGCAGCACCACGGGGTTGTCGACGGCGGCGGCCAGCTCGCGGTCCGCGACCAGGCGGGCGTGGGCCATGGTGTCCCGGCCGGCGCCGGCGACCTGGGGGGCGCAGCGCACCGAGTAGGCGTCCTGGACGCGCGGGGCCTCCTCCTCCTGGAAGTGGCCGGTCAGCCCGGAGCCCTTGAGTACGGCGAGCATGTTGGCGGCGGACGCGCCCTGCCCGGGGTGCGGCCGGATGGCGTGCAGGTCGGGCGCGAGGACCTTCTCGGTGCCGAGGAGGGCCTCCAGGGTGAGCGCGGCCGTGATGTCGGCGGTCTTGTAGAGGCGGTCGAGGTCGGCGAGGGCCATGACGAGCATGCCGAGCATGCCGTCGGTGCCGTTGAGGAGGGCGAGGCCCTCCTTCTCGCGCAGGACGACCGGCTCGATGCCGTGCTCGGCGAGGAGTTCACCGGCGGGGCGGACGGTGCCGTCGGGCCCCTCGGCGTCGCCCTCGCCCATCAGCGCGAGGGCGCAGTGGGAGAGCGGTGCGAGGTCGCCGGAGCAGCCGAGGGAGCCGTACTCGTGGACCACGGGGGTGATGCCCGCGTTCAGCAGGTCCGCCATGGTCCGGGCGACCTCGGGCCGGACGCCGGTGCGGCCGGAGCACACGGTCTTCAGCCGCAGGAACATCAGCGCCCGCACGACCTCCCGTTCGACGCGCGGGCCCATGCCGGCGGCGTGCGAGCGGACGATGTTGCGCTGCAACTGGGCACGGAGTTCGGGGCTGATGTGCCGGGTCGCGAGGGCGCCGAACCCGGTGGAGACCCCGTAGACGGGCTCGGGCTTGACGGCCAGGGCGTCCACCACGGCACGGGCCTCGGCGAGGGCGGCGCGGGCCTCGTGGGAGAGCTCGACACGGGCGCCCCGGCGGGCCACGGCGACGACGTCGTCGGCGGTGGTACCGGACGTCCCCACCACGACAGTGTGCATATCCATATTCAGCAGCGTACGTTTTGAATCGCTACCTGTCACGAGATGGTCGGGGACCGCTTGCCGAGGGGCCGGCGGCCGCGAAGGGGGCGGAGGCCCCGGCGGTGGTACCGCCGGGGCCGGCGGCCGCGAAGGGGGCGGAGGCCCCGGCGGTGGTACCGCCGGGGAACGCCGGCACCGGCTCCTCACGGCCGCCGCCCGCACGGCGCATCACGGCTCGCTCCACGGCTCCCGGGCCTCCGGGTCCTCCTCCGGCCGGGCGTCGCGGAAACGGCGGCGGTCCTGGGGCGAACGCGGCGGGGAGTCGGCCAGCCGCAGGACCGTTCCGTCCCGGCCGGCGACCACCGGGCCGGGTGAGCGGGCGGCCTTGGCCCGGTACTGGGCGGCGTCGGCCAGCCGGAAGAGCCGCCGCCCGCTGCGCACCTCCCCGATGGCGTCCCCGGTGGACGCCACCCCGCAGGCCACCCCCGCCCCGAGCTCCAACTCCCCCGCGCGCACGCACAGTTCCGCGGCCGCCGCGATCACGTCGTCGGCCGGCGGGCCCTCGGCGACGAGACAGAACTCGTCGCCGCCGAGCCGGGCCGCGAGCGCGCCCGGGAGCATCGCCCCGCACCGGGACAGCACCGAGCCGAACCGTTCCAGCAGCCGGTCCCCGACCTCGTGCCCCAGGGTGTCGTTGACCTGCTTGAGACCGTTGAGGTCGCAGACGACCAGGCTCACCACCACCCCGTCGCGACGGTGGTTCTCCAGCGCCTCGTCCAGCCGGGTGTCGACGGCCCGGCGGTTCGCCAGCCCGGTCAGCGGATCGGTGAACGCGAGGGTGCGGACCTCCTCCAGCCGCTCGGTCTGCGCGATCCCGGCGGCGACCACGGCGGCGAGGACTGCCGCGAAGTCGGCGTCCTCCCGGCCGAAGACGGGTGCGTCGAGAGGCCGGGCCACGTACAGCTCGCCCCATGCGCGGCCGTGCAGCACGATCGGGGCGACCACACAGCAGCCGCGCCGCCGCCGTCTCAGTGCGGCCACCCGCTGGTGGCAGTAGCCGTGGCCGGGAGTCGCCGGTCCTTCCGCCGTCTCCACCCAGGCGTCCGGCTCCCCGCCGCCCGCCCACTGCTCGTGCAGGAATTCGGTGATCTCGGGGAAACGGTTCACCGGATAGGTCTCCGCCTCCGGGAACTCCTCCTCGCCCTCGGCCCGTTGCCCGGCGTTGACCAGGACCTTCAGCCGTCCCAGCTCCCGTTCCCAGACGGAGAGCGCCCCGAAGGTGCCGTCGAGGGCGACACAGGCGCCGAGGGCCGCCGCCCGCCAGGACTCCCGAGGGGTGTGGGCGGCCGCCATCGCCTGCGCCAGCGCCACGACGGCCCGCAAACGCCGATCCTCAGCCATCCCCCCACACTAGAGAGGTTTGTCCGAATACGATCGGTTGGACGCGAAAGTGATCAATCATCACGCCCCGGCCACGCCCGGCACGGCGCCCGGCGGCCCCGCGAGGCCGGAGGCACCGGGGCTCGCGGCGCGTCACTCCCCCGGCCAGGCCGGCCGCCGCTTCTCGTTGAACGCGGCCACACCCTCGGCCCGGTCGCCGGAAAACGCGGTCGCGCGCCAGGCGGCGTCCTCCACCTCCAGCCCCGCCCGCAGGTCCAGCCCCTGACCGAGACGCATCGCCTTCTTGGCGTTGCGCAGCCCGACGGGCGAGTTGACGGCGATCCGGGCCGCCAGCGCCAGCGCCTCGGCGCGGGCGTCCTCCCCGAGGACGTCGACGAGCCCGAGCTCGCGCGCCTCGGCCGCCTCCACCCGGCGGGCGGTGAAGACCAGCTCGGCGGCGCGGGCGGCGCCCACCCGGCGGGGCAGCAACTGCGTGCCGCCGCCGCCCGGGATGACGCCGACCGACACCTCGGGCAGTCCGACGACGGCCGTCGCGTCGGCCACGATCACATCGCAGGAGAGCGCCAGCTCGAAGCCGCCGCCCAGGGCGAAACCGTGTACCGCCGCCACGGTGGGCATCGGCAGCTCCAGCACCCCGGTGTACGCGCCGCGCGCGGTGGGCCGCTGCCGCACCAGGTCGGCGTCGGAGAAGGAGTTGCGCTCCTTGAGGTCCGCGCCGACACAGAAGGCGCGGTCGTTGCTGGAGGTCAGGACGGTGACCCGGACCTCCCGGTCGGCGGCGAGGGCGGCACAGGCCGCACCGATCGAGGCGGCCATCTCCGTGGAGACCGCGTTCATCGCCTTCGGCCGGTCGAGGACGAGCTCGGCGACATGCCCCTGCTCGTGCCTGCGCACCGCGACGAACTCCCCGAACCTCTGCTCGGACTCCGGCATGACGGCCCACCCTCCCGGTTAACGCTGGTTCACATCCACCGGGATCATAGGCCCAGGGAGCGCCGGGACGGCAGGGGACGGAGGGGGACGGCCGGGCGTGCGGGTACGACGGGACAGCGGGGCCGGGCGCGGCAGAGGAGTGTGCGGGTACGGCGGGGCCGGGCAGGGGCCACCGGGCCCGCGCACAGCGGGCGCCCGGCCGGGGCGCGGCCGGGCGGCGCGACAGCGCCGGTCAGGGCGCGGCCGGCCGGCGGGCCAGGGGACGGGGGTCAGGGCGCGGCCGGGCGGCGGGCCAGCAGCCACGGCTCCACCACACCCAGCCCGCGCACGGGGCGCTGCCACATCGGCTGGAGGCCGTACCGGTACGGCGAGGGCTCCTCGCTCTCCTTCTCCGCCGCCGCGGCCTCCGCCTCCGACTCCGGGGCGTCCCCGGTCCGCACCAGCTCCTCGGCGAACGCGCCGTCGACCAGGACCGCGTCCTTGGGCGCTATCGAGGTGAGCCGGCTCGCCAGGTTCACGGTCGTCCCGAACACGTCGCCCATCCGGGTCGTCACCGTGCCGAAGGCGATGCCCACCCGCAGCGCGGGCATGGTCTCGTCCTCGGACATGGCGTCGATGAGGCGCAGCGCGATCTCGGCGGCCGTGCGGGCGTCGTCCGCCGCGTACAGGACCTCGTCGCCGAGGGTCTTGATCAGCCGGCCGCCGTGCGCGGCGACCAGGTCGGCACAGGTGGTCTCGAAGGATTCGACGAGTTCGCCGAGTTCCTCCTCCTCCAGGCGCCGGGTGAGCCGGGTGAAGCCGACCAGGTCGGCGAAGCCGACGGCGAGCCGGCGGTCCACCATCTCCTCGTCGTCGGCGGCCTGGACGACCCGGCCGGTCGCGGCCGCGAGCTGGCGCCGCCACACGTATACGAGGAACTCCTCCAGCTCGGGCAGGAGCAGCTCGACCAGCGGATAGGTGACCTCGGTCCGGGTCATCCCCGGCTCCGGGGGCTCGGTGAGGCCCTCCAGGAAGGAGTCGATCTGCCATTCGGCCAGCCGGGCGGTGGTCTGCCCGGTGGAGCGGGCCACCTGGATCGCCATCGGCTCGCTGAGCAGCCCCGCCTCCACCAGACCGGCGAGGCGGCGCAGGGCGAGGACGTCCGCCTCGGTGAGCGCCTTGGCCTGGCCGATGTCCGCGAAGCCCATGGCCCGCCAGAAGCGGGAGGCCAGCTCCATGGAGACACCGGCGGTGCGGGCGGCCTGGAAGGGGGTGTAGCGGCGTTCGGCGCCGAGGATGAGCTGTTCGAGCCGGATGGCCAGGGGGTCGTCGGACGGCTCGGCCGTGTGGTCGACCTCGCGGTGCGGGGGGTGGACGGCTCCGGGGCCGTTCTGGCCCGCGCCGCTCCCGGAGGCGGCCGGGCCCGCGGTGCCGGAGGAGCCGGACGAGGAGTCCGACGGCGGCTGCTCGCCCGCGCCGGAAGTGGTGTCGTCGACGGTCACCAGCCGCCTCCTGCCCGTTCCCTGCGCACGTACCTGCCGATCTGTCGCTCGATCGCCTCAACGATACGGCAGGTGTGCCCCAGCTCACGTCCCGGCGGCGGACCCGCACGAACGGAATGCGCCGCACCGCTCGCACCGCCCCGGCTCCGCCCGGGCGCGCACACAGGCGGGGACCGCCCGCACCGGCCCCGGCCCGCCCGGGCCGGCGCACGAGCCGGGACACCCGCCCCGCCTCAGCCCGCCGGGCGCAGATGGACGATGTCGCCCGCCGAGACCGCCGTGCGCTCCCCGTCACCCGTGGTGACCACGAGCCGGCCGTCGCCGTCGATCGCCGCCGCCTCGCCCGTCAGCGCCTTCCCGCCGGGCAGCTCGGCGCGCACCTCGCGGCCGAGGGTGGCGCAGCCCGCCGCGTACGCCGCCTGGAGCCCGCAGGCCCCCGCGTCGCCGCCCGCCGCGCGCCAGTCGCCGTACCACTGCTCCAGGGAGCGCAGCACGGCCCGCAGCAGGGGGTCGCGGTCGGTGGAGACGGCGTTCGCGAGGCCCAGGGAGCCGGCCGTGGGGACGGGCAGCTCACCGGCGTCGAGCGAGACGTTGATGCCCAGGCCGAGGACGACCGCGTCGTCACCGGCACGCTCCGCGAGGATGCCGCCGGTCTTGCGCTCCTCGCCGCCCACGGTCACCAGGAGGTCGTTGGGCCATTTGAGGGTCAGATCGGTGCCGGCGGCACGGGCGAGACCGGTCGCGGCGGCCACGCCGCCCAGCAGCGGGAGCCAGCCCCAGCGCTCCGGGGGGATCTCCGGTCCGGGGCGCAGCAGCACCGACAGGAAGAGGCCGGAGCGCGGCGGCGCGGTCCAGGAGCGGTCCAGCCGGCCCCGGCCCGCGGTCTGCTCCTCGGCGACCAGCACGGCCCCCTCGGGCAGGTCCCCGGCCCGCTCGGCCAGGTCGGAGTTGGTGGAACCCACGCTCGGCAGGACGTCCAGGGAGGTCCACAGGCCCCCGGGGACGAGGAGGGCGCGCCGCAGCGCGGCCACGTTCAGCGGGGGCCGGCCGAGGTCGGACCAGCGGCTTGCGGGGGCCCCGTCGGGCGCATTCTCGTGCGTCATGCAAGCCAGGTTAGGTGTGGCAAACGCCGCACTGCCGAACGGTATCCCCGCCGATACGCTACGAGTCAGTAGCACCGGAACCAGCCCGGAAGCCGATCACCCGTTTCCGTACCCGTCCCCCGTGACCAGTCAGGGAGCCGCATCCCGATGTCCGAGCCGGAAGCAATCGACATCCACACCACCGCGGGCAAGATCGCGGATCTTCAGCGCCGGATCGACGAGGCGACGCACGCCGGCTCCGCACGCGCCGTGGAAAAGCAGCACGCCAAGGGCAAGTTGACCGCTCGGGAGCGGATCGACCTGCTGCTGGACGAGGACTCCTTCGTGGAGCTGGACGAGTTCGCCCGGCACCGCTCGACCAACTTCGGCCTGGAGAGGACCCGGCCCTACGGCGACGGCGTGGTCACCGGCTACGGCACGGTCGACGGCCGTCCGGTGGCCGTGTTCTCGCAGGACTTCACCGTCTTCGGCGGCGCCCTCGGCGAGGTGTTCGGACAGAAGATCATCAAGGTGATGGACTTCGCCCTGAAGACCGGCTGCCCGGTCGTCGGCATCAACGACTCCGGCGGCGCGCGCATCCAGGAGGGCGTGAGCGCGCTCGGCATGTACGGCGAGATCTTCCGCCGCAACGCGCACGCCTCGGGCGTGATCCCGCAGATCTCCCTGGTCGTCGGCCCCTGCGCGGGTGGCGCGGTCTACTCCCCCGCGATCACCGACTTCACGGTGATGGTGGACCAGACCTCGCACATGTTCATCACCGGCCCGGACGTCATCAAGACCGTCACCGGCGAGGACGTCGGCTTCGAGGAGCTGGGCGGCGCGCGCACCCACAACACCACCTCGGGCGTGGCGCACCACATGGCGGGCGACGAGAAGGACGCCATCGAGTACGTCAAGTCCCTGCTGTCGTACCTGCCGTCCAACAACCTCTCCGAGCCGCCGTCCTTCCCGGAGTCCGCGGACACCGCGGTCAACGACGAGGACCGGGAGCTGGACACGCTGATCCCGGACTCGGCGAACCAGCCCTACGACATCCGCACCGTGGTCGAACACGTCCTGGACGAGGGCGAGTTCCTGGAGACCCAGACGATGTTCGCGCCGAACATCGTGACCGGCTTCGGCCGGGTGGAGGGCTTCCCGGTCGGCATCGTCGCCAACCAGCCGATGCAGTTCGCGGGCTGCCTGGACATCAACGCCTCGGAGAAGGCGGCGCGTTTCGTGCGCACCTGCGACGCGTTCAACGTCCCGGTGATCACCTTCGTGGACGTGCCCGGCTTCCTCCCGGGCGTCGACCAGGAGTACGGCGGCATCATCCGGCGCGGCGCCAAGCTGATCTACGCGTACGCCGAGGCGACCGTCCCGCTGATCACGGTCATCACCCGCAAGGCGTTCGGCGGTGCGTACGACGTGATGGGCTCCAAGCACCTGGGCGCCGACCTCAACCTGGCCTGGCCCACGGCCCAGATCGCGGTCATGGGCGCGCAGGGCGCGGTGAACATCCTGCACCGCCGCACCATCGCGGAGACCCCCGCCGAGGAGCAGGAGGAGGTGCGGGCGCGGCTGATCCAGGAGTACGAGGACGCCCTGCTCAACCCTTACACCGCGGCCGAGCGCGGCTACATCGACGCGGTGGTCATGCCGTCCGAGACCCGTGCCCACATCGTGAAGGGCCTGCGGCAGCTGCGCACCAAGCGGGAGAGCCTGCCCCCGAAGAAGCACGGCAACATCCCGCTCTGACGGTCCGACGGCGAGGGCCCGCTCCGAACGGCGGGCCCCGGGAGGCAATCCGATGATCAAGGTCGTACGAGGCAACCCCACCCCGGAGGAGCTGGCCGCCGCCGTCGCGGTCGTCCAGGCCCGTGCCGCGGCGAGCGCACAGGCCGCCTCGGGCACGTCCGAGGCCGTTCCCGAGGGCTGGTCGGACCCGGCGCGCATCGCCCGCAGCCGCCGGCCGATGCCGGGGCCGCGGTCCTGGGTCCGCAGCTACTGGCCGTCCTGACGGGCGGCCCGTGAGGCATGGGCGAGGGGGCAGGTCCCGGCCGGGACCTGCCCCCTCGCCGTGTGCGGTCCTCGCGGTGTGCCGGGGGCCACGGGCAGGTTGAGTACGCGTACTCAGGCGGGAGGGCGGCGCGACCCGCAGGATCGAAGGCATGCTGTGGTCCGACCCGGAGAACGAGCCGCCCGAGGAACTGCGCGCCATGCAGGCGATGCTGCGCCGCGCGGGTGTGCTGCTGGCGCTGGCGATGCTCGTCGCGATGCTGGCGGCGGGCCTGCGCTGACCCCGGCGGGCCGGGACCCGGGCCCGCCGCCCCTCGCCCGTCAGGTACCCGGGCCCGTCCCGCACGTGTGGGCCCGGCCCCGGGTCCCCCGTCGCGCACGTGTGGGCCCGGCCCCCGGCCCGTACCGGCGCCCGGCGGGCCGCCCGTAGCATGACCCCATGCGTCTCGTCCTCGCCTCCGCGTCGCCCGCCCGCCTCGGTCTGCTGAAGCAGGCCGGACTCGATCCCCATGTCGTCGTCAGCGGGGTCGACGAGGACGCGATCGAGGCGCCCACTCCCGCCGAACTGGCCCTCGTCCTCGCCGAGGCCAAGGCCGACGCCGTCGCCGCCCGCCCGGAGGCGGCCGGGGCCCTGCTGGTCGCCTGCGACTCCGTCCTCGAACTGGACGGCACGGCCTACGGGAAGCCCGCCGACGCCGAGGAGGCCACCGCCCGCTGGAAGGCGATGCGCGGGCGGGACGGGGTGCTGCGGACCGGGCACTGCGTGATCGACACCGTGACCGGCCGGCGCGCCTCGGCGACCGCGTCGACCACCGTGCGCTTCGGGGAGCCGACGGACGCGGAGATCGCCGCGTACGTCGCCAGCGGTGAACCGCTGCACGTGGCCGGGGCGTTCACCCTGGACGGGCGGTCCGCGCCGTTCGTCGACTCGATCGACGGCGACCACGGCAACGTCATCGGCCTCTCGCTGCCCCTGCTGCGCAGGCTGCTCGCCGAGACCGGCCACTCGATCACCGACTTCTGGACCTGACCGGCCCGCCGGCCCGCGAGGCCCGGCCCGGTGGTCCCGCCCGGTCCGGTGGCTCGGTCTGGTCCGGTGGCTCGGTCTCGGTCCGGTCCGGTGGTCCCGCCCGGTCCGGTGGCCCGGGCCGTGGCTCAGGCGGTGGCCGGGCCCGCCGCCGGGCCGGTCTCCACGGGGTCGGCCGGTTCGGCGGGCTCCGCCGCCACCCGGGGCCCGTAGGCCACCAGCGGCAGCACCACCAGCGCCAGCACCGCCATCATCGCGGCGAACGCCGACCAGCCGACCAGACCCACCGTCAGCGCGCCGAGCACCCCGTGCACCACCGCGCAGACGACGAGGAGGATCCGGCCGGGGCGCCCGGGCGCCCGGTCGCGTACGCCCATCAGGAGCAGCACCGCCGCGCACGCCCCGAGGAACAGCCCGGAGCCGATGCCCAGACCCCAGGTCGCGTCGGCCATGAGCGCCGGGTCCAGTCCGTCGAGGGACATGTTCTGGCCCGTCACGAACCTCGCCATGATGCCGTTGAGCACCACGATCCCGACGGCCTCCGCCAGCAGGACGAGCGCCGCCACCACGGCCACCGTTCTGCGCACCACGGCACCCCACCCCCAGTTTTCGGGCCCTGCCACCGGACGTACGTACGACAGCCCGCACGCTACTGACCGGTAAACGCAGGGACAAGAGGTGCGGCACTCCCGGAGTCGGGGCAAAGAATCAGGGGTCCGTTCGTAGGGACTCCACAAAGAAACGCGGGAGCGAGGTGGCCCGGCGAACAGAGACCTTGACCACACCGGAGGGTTACTGTGCGAGGGGAGATGCCGTCGTACCTTGGTGCGACAAGGGATTTCACGATCGAGCGAGCCTCGAATCACGCTCCGTGTGGGCAAGCTCACCATTGGGGACGGGTCGATAGGCCGTGTCGGCAGTCCCTAAACTCAGCTTGTTTCAAGGAGGGAGCCATCGTGCGCAAGGTGCTCATCGCCAACCGTGGCGAAATCGCTGTCCGTGTCGCCCGGGCCTGCCGGGACGCCGGCATCGCCAGTGTCGCCGTCTACGCGGATCCGGACCGTGACGCTCTGCATGTCCGCGCGGCGGACGAGGCGTTCGCCCTGGGCGGTGACACCCCGGCCGCCAGTTACCTGGACATGGCCAAGGTGCTCCAGGCCGCGGCCGACTCCGGAGCGGACGCGATCCACCCCGGCTACGGCTTCCTGTCCGAGAACGCGGAGTTCGCGCAGGCCGTCCTCGACGCCGGCCTGACCTGGATCGGCCCGCCGCCGCAGGCCATCCGGGACCTCGGTGACAAGGTCGCCGCCCGGCACATCGCCCAGCGCGCGGGCGCCCCCCTGGTCGCGGGCACCCCCGATCCGGTCTCCGGCGCGGACGAGGTCGTCGCCTTCGCCGAGGAGCACGGCCTCCCCATCGCGATCAAGGCCGCCTTCGGCGGCGGCGGGCGCGGTCTGAAGGTCGCCCGCACCCTCGACGAGGTCCCCGAGCTGTACGACTCCGCCGTCCGCGAGGCGGTCGCCGCCTTCGGCCGCGGCGAGTGCTTCGTCGAGCGCTACCTCGACAAGCCGCGCCACGTGGAGACCCAGTGCCTGGCCGACACGCACGGCAACGTGGTCGTCGTCTCCACGCGTGACTGCTCCCTCCAGCGCCGTCACCAGAAGCTCGTCGAGGAGGCCCCGGCGCCGTTCCTGACGGACGAGCAGAACGCCGAGCTGTACCGGGCGTCGAAGGCCATCCTGAAGGAGGCCGGCTACGTCGGCGCCGGCACGGTGGAGTTCCTGGTCGGCCTCGACGGCACGATCTCCTTCCTGGAGGTCAACACCCGTCTCCAGGTCGAGCACCCGGTGACCGAGGAGGTCACCGGCATCGACCTGGTGCGCGAGATGTTCCGCATCGCCGACGGCGAGGAGCTGGGTTACGGCGACCCGGCGGTGCGCGGTCACTCCTTCGAGTTCCGTATCAACGGCGAGGACCCGGGCCGCAACTTCCTGCCCGCCCCCGGCACCGTCACCTCCTTCCGCCCGCCGACCGGCCCGGGTGTCCGCCTGGACGCCGGTGTCGAGTCCGGCTCGGTGATCGGCCCGGCGTGGGACTCCCTGCTGGCCAAGCTGATCGTCACCGGCGCCACCCGTGAGCAGGCCCTCCAGCGGGCGTCCCGCGCGCTGGCCGAGTTCGAGGTCGAGGGCATGGCCACGGCCATCCCCTTCCACCGCGCCGTGGTGGTGGACCCGGCCTTCACCGCCGACCCGTTCCGCGTGCACACCCGCTGGATCGAGACGGAGTTCGTCAACGAGGTCAAGCCGTTCACCGTCCCGGGTGAGGCGGACGAGGACGAGGCGGGCCGCGAGACGATCGTCGTCGAGGTCGGCGGCAAGCGCCTGGAGGTCTCGCTGCCGTCCTCCCTCGGGATGACCCTCGCCCGCACCGGGCTGGCCGCCGGCGCCAAGCCGAAGCGCCGGGCCGCGAAGAAGTCCGCGTCGGGCGCCTCCGGCGACACCCTGGCGTCCCCGATGCAGGGCACGATCGTCAAGGTCGCCGTCGAGGAGGGCCAGGAGGTCAAGGAGGGCGACCTGGTCGTCGTCCTGGAGGCCATGAAGATGGAGCAGCCGCTCAACGCGCACCGCTCCGGCACGGTCAAGGGCCTCTCCGCCGAGGTCGGCGCCTCGCTCACGGCCGGTGCGACGATCTGCGAGATCAAGGACTGACCCGTCCCGCCCGGCGTTCACGCGTCCCGAGGGCCCCGGCCGACCGACCGGCCGGGGCCCTCGGGCGTTGCCCCGGCAGCGGTACGCCCCTCGGACCCGGCGGTATCCGGCATCCTGGACGGCGTGACCGAGACCAGCCCCCTGCCCCGGCCGATGCGAGCCGACGCGCGCCGCAACTACGAGCGGCTGCTCACCGAGGCGCGCGCCGTGTTCGCCGCGCAGGGCACCGACGCGTCCCTGGAGGAGATCGCCCGCCGCTCGGGCGTGGGCATCGGGACGCTGTACCGGCACTTCCCCAACCGCCAGGCGATGCTGAGCGCCGTCTTCCAGGAGGCGCTGGCCGCGCTGCTGGAACGCTCGACTGAACTCGCCGACGCGGAGGAGCCGTGCGCGGCCCTCGTGGAGTGGCTGCGCGCGCTGATCCGGCACGCGGGCGAGTACCGGGGCCTGACCTGGGCGCTGATGTCCGCCGCCGGCACGGAGGGCACCGGTTCGGCGATGACCTCGTGCAGTGTGCCGCTGCGTGCGGCGGGCGAGCGGCTGCTGCGCCGCGCGCAGGAGAGCGGCGCGGTGCGGGCGGACGTCGGGATCGGCGATCTGATGCAGCTCACCAACGCGATCGCCCTGGCGGCCGAACAGACCCCGTCCGACACGGAGTTGGCCGACCGCCTGCTGAGACTGACCCTGCGGGGCCTCAAGGGCTCCTGAGGGCACGGCCCCGCGCGTGCGGAGTGCCCGGCCGGGTCTCGCGTGCGAAGTGCTCGCCCCGGCCCCGCGCGCGACGCGCCCGCCCGCCCCGGCCCCGCGCGCAACGGGCACGCCGGCCCGGCCCGGCGGGGCGCTACCGGCGGCGCAGGTCCGCGACGCGGGCCGCCGTGCGCTCCGGCAGCCCCTCCGGGGCCAGCGCCCCCGTGGTGCTGCGCAGCCCGCCCCGGGTGCGGCGCTGCCCCGGGAGGGGTACGTCGTGCCGGGCCGCGCCCCCCGGCGCCTGGGTCTGTGCCCCGGCGACCGCGATCTGCACGCCCTGGTCGGCCAGCGCCTGCAACTCCGTCGCGGCCCGCTCGTCGTGCGGCGGCGGCTCGTCCGTCACCAGGCGCGTGATCACGTCCGTCGGCACGGTCTGGAACATGGTGTCCGTACCGAGCTTGGTGTGATCGGCGAGGACCACGACCTCCGCCGCGGCCTGGACCAGCGCCCGGTCCACGCTCGCCGAGAGCATGTTGGACGTGGACAGGCCCCGCTCGGCCGTGAGCCCGCTCCCGGAGAGGAACGCCCGCGAGACGCGCAGCCCCTGGAGGGACTGCTCCGCCCCGCTGCCCACCAGCGCGTAGTTGGACCCGCGCAGGGTGCCGCCGGTCATCACGACCTCGACCCGGTTGGCGTGGGCGAGGGCCTGCGCGACCAGCAGGGAGTTGGTGACCACGGTCAGCCCCGGGACGCGCGCGAGCCGGCGGGCCAGCTCCTGCGTGGTCGTCCCGGCGCCGACCACGATGGCCTCGCCCTCTTCGACGAGGCCCGCGGCGAGGTCGGCGATGGCCGTCTTCTCCGCGGTGGCGGACAGGGATTTCTGCGGGAAGCCGGATTCGCGGGTGAACCCGCCCGGCAGTACCGCACCGCCGTGCCGGCGGTCGAGGAGTCCTTCTGCCTCCAGTGCCCGCACGTCCCGCCGTACGGTCACTTCGGAGGTCTGGACGACGCGGGCGAGCTCACGGAGCGACACGGCTCCGTTGGCGCGCACCATTTCGAGGATCAACTGACGACGTTCTGCAGCGAACACGAAACTGACAGTAACCCCACCGCCGCGTCGTTTTCAGCTCTATGCGCCGGATAACGGAAATTGCACGCTTGAGGGGCCGCCAAGTGATATAGACGGCCCCTCAGTTGATCGATTCGGGCGCGGAGTGCCCGGGGTTCGCCGGGTTTCTCCCCCGCTCCGCCCGGTTCGCGCCCCGCCGGGCCGGTCAGCCCTCGCCCAGGCCCTTGCGGGTGTGCAACTGCCGGGCCACCTCGGCGATCGAGCCCGACAGAGACGGGTACACGGTGAACGCGTTCGCGATCTGCTCCACCGTCAGGTTGTTGTCGACCGCGATCGAAATGGGGTGGATCAGCTCCGAGGCGCGCGGCGAGACGACCACACCACCGACCACGATCCCGGTGCCGGGGCGGCAGAAGATCTTGACGAAGCCGTCCCGGATGCCCTGCATCTTGGCGCGCGGGTTGCGCAGCAGCGGCAGCTTGACGGCCCGGGCGTCGATCTTGCCCGCGTCCACGTCCGCCTGGGTGTAGCCGACCGTCGCGATCTCCGGGTCGGTGAACACGTTCGCGGAGACGGTCTTCAGGTTCAGCGGGGTCACCGCGTCGCCGAGGAAGTGGTACATCGCGATCCGGCCCTGCATGGCCGCGACCGAGGCGAGCGCGAAGACGCCGGTGACGTCACCGGCCGCGTACACACCGGGGGCGGTGGTGCGGGAGACCTTGTCCGTCCAGATGTGCCCCGAGTCCCGCAGGCGGACCCCGGCCTCCTCCAGACCCATGCCCGCCGTGTTCGGGACGGCGCCGACCGCCATCAGGCAGTGCGTGCCGGAGATGACCCGGCCGTCGGCCAGCGTGACCTCGACCCGGTCGCCGGCCCGCTTGGCGGACTGGGCGCGGGAGCGGGCCATCACGTTCATCCCGCGCCGGCGGAACACGTCCTCCAGCACGGCGGCCGCGTCCGGGTCCTCGCCCGGCAGCACCCGCTCGCGCGAGGAGACCAGGGTGACCCGGGAACCCAGCGCCTGGTACGCGCCCGCGAACTCGGCGCCCGTGACACCGGAGCCGACCACGATGAGCTCCTCGGGGAGCTCGGTCAGGTCGTAGACCTGGGTCCAGTTGAGGATGCGCTCGCCGTCCGGCAGCGCGTCCGGGATCTCACGGGGGTGGCCGCCGGTCGCGACCAGCACCGCGTCCGCCGTCAGCCGCTCCTCGCTGCCGTCGGCGGCCCGCACCACGACCGTGCGGGAGCCGTCCGTGTCCTGCTGCCCCTCCAGCCGGCCCCGGCCGCGCATCACCCGCGCGCCGGCCCGGGTCACGGCGGCCGTGATGTCGTGGGACTGGGCGAGCGCGAGGCGCTTCACCCGCCGGTTGACCTTGCCGAGGTCCACGCCGACGACCCGGGCGGCCTGCTCGATGTGGGGGGTGTCGTCGGCCACGATGATGCCCAGCTCCTCGTAGGAGGAGTCGAAGGTCGTCATCACCTCGGCGGTGGCGATCAGGGTCTTCGACGGCACGCAGTCGGTGAGCACCGACGCCCCGCCCAGACCGTCGCAGTCGACGACGGTCACCTCCGCGCCGAGCTGGGCGGCCACGAGCGCCGCCTCGTAGCCGCCGGGTCCGCCACCGATGATCACGATCCGGGTCACGAAAAAGTCCGCCTCGCATTGTCGTTCCCGGCCCGCCTGCCCGCTCTGCCGGGGATCCGGGGAAGCCCCGGGAGGAATGCAGTACGTACTTCATTGTCCCGCACCACGGGCGGTCCCTCGCCCCCGGGGCTCGAAACCCCGCGCGAGCGGCCGGGGCCGGGCGGCACCGGCGTGTCCTACACCCCTGCGCGCGCTCCCGTACCCTCGATCCCATGTCGCTCTACGCCGCGTACGCCGGCAACCTCGACGCGCGGCTGATGTCCCGCCGCGCACCGCACTCCCCGCTGCGCAGCACCGGCTGGCTGAACGGCTGGCGGCTGACCTTCGGCGGCGAGCAGATGGGCTGGGAGGGCGCCCTGGCCACCATCGTGGAGGCACCCCGCTCCCAGGTCTTCGTGGCGCTGTACGACATCGCGCCGATGGACGAGGACTCCATGGACCGCTGGGAGGGCGTCGGCCTGGACATCTACCGCCGGATGCGGGTCCGGGTGGACACCCTGGACGGCGAGGAGCCGGCCTGGGTCTACGTCCTCAACGCGTACGAGGGCGGTCTGCCGTCCGCCCGCTACCTGGGCGAGATCGCGGACGCGGCGGAGTCGGCGGGGGCGCCGCACGACTACGTGATGGAGCTGCGCAAGCGGCCCTGCTGAGCCCCCGGGGCCGGTGCCGCCCGCCGTGCCGGGCGCCCCGGGAGTCCTCGCCGCCGGCCCCTCACCGGCCCCCGGCCGCGCTTCGGCACGCCCCTCGCAGGCCATTCATCGGCCCTTCGCCGGCCCTTCGCCGGCCCTTCGTCGGAAACGACAAGACAACGATCCGAAGACCGTGCGCAGCGTCATCTACGCGCGTAGGGCAACACGGGTTACCCTCATCGGCGTGAACGCATCTGTGAATCCGGACCTCCCGGGCGACACCCTCGCCGACCCCCATGCCGCGGCCGACGCCGCCGCCTCGCGCCTGCGTGAGCTGACCGGCACCGAGACCCACGACGTCGCGCTGGTCATGGGCTCCGGCTGGGCCCCCGCGGTGGACGCGCTCGGCGCACCCGAGGCGGAGTTCCCCGTCACCGAGCTGCCCGGCTTCCCGCCCCCGGCGGTCGAGGGCCACGGCGGCAAGGTCCGCTCGTACCGCATCGGCGGCAAGCGCGCACTCGTCTTCCTGGGCCGCACCCACTTCTACGAGGGCCGCGGCGTGGCCCCCGTCGCCCACGGCGTCCGCACCGCCGTCGCCGCCGGCTGCAAGACCGTCGTCCTGACCAACGGCTGCGGCGGCCTCCGCGACGGCATGCGCCCCGGCCAGCCGGTCCTGATCAGCGACCACATCAACCTCACCGCCGCCTCCCCGATCGTCGGCGCCAACTTCGTCGACCTCACCGACCTCTACTCGCCGCGGCTGCGCGCGCTCTGCAAGGAGGTGGACGAGACCCTGGAGGAGGGCGTCTACGTCCAGTTCCCCGGCCCGCACTACGAGACCCCGGCCGAGATCAACATGGTCCGTGTGATGGGTGGCGACCTGGTCGGCATGTCCACCGTCCTGGAGGCCATCGCGGCCCGTGAGGCGGGTGCCGAGGTGCTCGGCATCTCCCTCGTCACCAACCTCGCCGCCGGCCTCTCCGGGGAGCCCCTCAACCACGAGGAGGTCCTCCAGGCCGGCCGCGACTCCGCCGCGCGGATGGGCGAGCTGCTGACCCGGGTGCTGGACCGCATCTGACGGCCGGGACCGCCCGGCCCCACGGGGGCGGCGGCATCCCGGCCGCCGCGCCCGTCCCGCGCACCCTCGCATGCCCGCGCCGGGGCGCGCAGACCACTTCACGAGAGCACCAGAGCACGAGAGGCGGACCAACCGTGCAGCAGGACCTCATCGCACGGGCCGAGGCATGGCTCGCGGAGGACCCCGACCCCGAGACGCGCGCGGAGCTCGCCGCGCTGATCGAGGCACGCGACCTCGACGCGCTCGGCGACCGCTTCGCCGGCACCCTCCAGTTCGGCACCGCGGGCCTGCGCGGCGAGCTGGGCGCGGGCCCCATGCGCATGAACCGGTCCGTCGTCATCCGGGCCGCCGCCGGTCTCGCCGCGTACCTGCGGGCCAGGGGGCAGGGCGACGGGCTCGTCGTCGTCGGCTACGACGCCCGCTACAAGTCCGCCGACTTCGCCCGGGACACCGCCGCCGTGATGGTCGGCGCCGGGCTGCGGGCCGCGGTCCTGCCGCGTCCGCTGCCGACGCCCGTACTCGCCTTCGCCATAAGGCAGTTGGGCGCGGTCGCGGGTGTCGAGGTGACCGCCAGCCACAACCCGCCCCGGGACAACGGCTACAAGGTCTACCTCGGCGACGGCTCCCAGATCGTGCCGCCCGCCGACACGGAGATCGCCGCCGAGATCGCGGCCGTCGCCCGGCTCGCGGACGTGCCGCTCGCGGAGTCGGGCTGGGACGTCCTGGGCGACGAGGTCCTCCAGGCGTACCTGGAGCGCACCGACGCGGTCCTCTCCGCGGGGTCCCCGCGCACCGCGCGGGTCGTCTACACGGCGATGCACGGCGTCGGCAAGGACGTGCTGACCGCCGCGTTCGCCCGGGCCGGCTTCCCGCCGCCCGCGCTCGTCGCCGAGCAGGCCGACCCGGACCCGGCGTTCCCGACGGTCGCCTTCCCGAACCCGGAGGAGCCGGGCGCGATGGACCTGGCCTTCGAGGCGGCCCGCGCGGTCGTCCCGGACGTCGTCATCGCCAACGACCCCGACGCGGACCGCTGCGCGGTGGCCGTGCCGGACGCCGCCGTCGAGGGCGGCTGGCGCATGCTCCGGGGCGACGAGGTCGGCGCGCTGCTCGCCGCGCACCTGGTGCGCACGGGCGCGACGGGCGTCTTCGCGGAGTCCATCGTCTCCTCCTCCCTCCTCGGCCGGATCGCCGCGTCGGCGGGCCTCGCCCACGAGGAGACCCTGACCGGTTTCAAGTGGATCGCCCGCGTCGAGGGCCTGCGCTACGGCTACGAGGAGGCCCTCGGCTACTGCGTCGACCCGGACGGCGTCCGCGACAAGGACGGCATCACGGCGGCGCTGCTCGTGGCGGAGCTGGTCTCCGTCCTCAAGGAGGAGGGGCGCACGCTGCCGGACCTCCTCGACGACCTGGCCGTCGAGCACGGGCTGCACGCGACGGACCAGCTCTCGGTCCGCGTCTCGGACCTCTCGGTCATCGCCGACGCGATGCGCACCCTGCGTGAGAAGCCGCCGGTCTCCCTCGGCGGCCTGCGGGTCGCCTCGGCGGAGGACCTCACGGTGGGCTCGGCGGCCCTGCCGCCGACGGACGGCCTGCGCTACCACCTGGACGGCGAGTACGCGGCCCGCGTGATCGTCCGCCCCAGCGGCACCGAGCCCAAGCTCAAGTGCTACCTGGAGGTCGTCGTCCCGGTTTCGGACGCCACCGCCCTCCCGGCCGCCCGCGAGCGCGCGGCCGCGGTCCTGACCGCCCTCAAGACCGACCTCGCCTCGGCGGCCGGCCTCCCGGGGGCGTAGCCCTCGCGGGGGCCGGGCTTCGGGGGGTGCCCGTACGGAGCCCCGGCCCGGCCGCCCACCCGGTGCCGGCGGCGTCCCGGGGCCGGCGGCCTGCCCGGGCCGGTATCAGGTGGCCGGGCCGGGTCAGGCTTCCTTGGCGACCGGCCCGCCGGTCGGTGCCTCGGCGTTGCGGCGGGTCTTCGCCCAGCCGTTGCGGCCGCTGATCATCCGGCCGACGGCACGCCAGGCGACGACGTAGAGGAAGAACAAGTAGAAGGGGTAGGTCAGCCCCCAGCCGAGGGAGCGCCAGAAGCCGGCCCCCGGTTCGCACTTGCGCCGGTAGACAGGCCCCCAGATGACGAACTGACCGAGGGCCATGGCCGCGTAGAGCGCGATACCGCGCCAGCCGCCGTCGGCGAGGTACGCCGCCGCCGCTTCGGGATGGCGGTAGTACGAGATCCCCAGGGCGATCATCGGAATGGGGTAGAGCAGGGCGCCGACGAGCTGGAGCCAGGGCTGGCTGAGGAAGAAGGTCAGTTCGAGGAAGCCGGCGTTGGGGATCCTGTTGCTGCGCCAGATCGCGGGGATGTAGCCGAAGCACTGCATCACGCCCTGGGCCCAGCGGGTGCGCTGGGTGAGGAAGCGCTTGGTGTCGAAGAGCGCCTCCTGCTCGACGTAGGTGTCGGCGCAGAAGGAGTTGATCCAGCCCGCCAGCATCAGGTGGATGCCGAGTTCGAAGTCCTCCAGGAGCCGGCCGGTCCAGGGGCGTCCGCGTTCGGTGTCGAGGTCGTCGAGCGCGGACATGCGGACGAACTGGCCGTTGCCGCCGAGGCAGACGGTGCGGGAGGTCTTGCGGGCGTGCTGGAGGGCGGCGACGGGGGCACGGAACTCCAGGTCCTGCATGCGTATCAGGAGTCGGCTGTAGAGATTGCGCACGGCGCCCCCGTCGGGGGAAGGCCGCGGGTCGTCGCGGTTCATCATCCGCACCTCGATCTGGACGCCGCCGATCTCGGAGCGGCCGAAGAACCGGCGGGCGGCGACGTGGTCGAGGCATCCCGGTGCGGGGCGGCCGTCGGCGTCGAAGACGCCGACGATGACGCGGTGGCGGTCGGTGCCGGGCGGAAGCAGTGAACTGAGCGTGTCGTAGGCCGCGTTGAGGGCCTCCCCCTTGCCGAGACGGGCGTTGGGCCGCCGCCGCTGGACCAGGTGCACGCCCGCGTCCGTGGCGGCGGCGCGTCGCACGATCGCGCCGGTGCGGTCCTCCGAGTCGTCGTCGATGACCCAGATGTGGGCCTCCGGACAGGATGCGCGCAGGTAGGCGATGGTGTCGCCGATGACGGCTTCCTCGTCGCGGCACGGCACGAACAGGTGCCACTGGTAGTCCCCCGCCTTCCCGCGGCGCCGCTTGCGGCGCATGAGCAGCGGCAGGATCAGCCCGACGAGGTAGAGCGGGAAGAACAGGCTCAGGATGAGGCTGAAGTCGGCGAGCAGGCCCAGCAGGCCGGAGGGCTCGGAGGACGACGTCACGGGCGTTCCAGGTTCGAGGAGAGGGTCGGAGTTGGGGGCGGAGGCCGGTCCGGCCGGCGCGCGGACGGTCCCGACGGTGCCGGGGGTACCGGCCGGTCCGGCCGCGCGGAGGTCGGACGGACCGGCCGGTCCGGCTCAGCCCTTCGCGGCCCTGATGCGGGCGGAGCGCACCATCAGTACGCCTCCGAGTACCAGTGCGACGGCCAGGAGGGTCGTCACGATCCCCGGTGTCCCGCCCGTCACGGCGAGCTGGCCTCCGCCGATGACCACTCCGGCGCCCACGGCGCCCTTTCCTGCCGACCCGTACACGGGTCCTCCTTTCGTCGGGAAGCCGCGCCGGCCGTTCCGGCGGAGCTCCGGTGATCGCCGCCGCGCGGTCGGCGCGCCGGCTTCTGCGGGGGTCAGTGGCCGGGCGCGGTGCGCGGCAGGGGGATGCCGTCGGCGCACGGCAGGGGGGTGCCGTCGGCCAGGGCTGTCGCGAGTGCGTGGATCCGCGCGGACGCGGAGCCGTCGCCGTACGGTGACGGGGTGGCCAGCAGCCGCTCGTGCGTGCCGGGGGCGTCGAGTGCGGCCCGTGCCGCGTCCAGGAGCGGGGCTCCGGGTTCGACGAGCCGGCTGAATCCGGCGGCGACCGCCTCGGGGCGCTCGGTGCTGGTGCGGACGACGAGCAGCGGCTTCTTGAGGACGGTGACCTCCTCCTGCACACCCCCCGAGTCGGAGACGAGCAGGCGGGCACGGTCGGCGAGCGCGAGGAAGGTGGGGTGGTCGACGGGGTCCGTCACGTCGATCGGGGCCAGCAGGTGCTCCAGTCCGAACTGCTTGACCCTGTCGCCGGTCCTGGGGTGCAGGGGCATCACGACCCGTTCACCGAGCCCGGCGAGGGCGGTGAGCAGGGCTCGGAGGCGTTCGGGGCTGTCGGTGTTCTCGCTCCGGTGAACGGTGGCGAGGACGAAGGGCCCATCTATGCCGAGCTCGCGGGCTGTGCGGTCGCGTCCGGCGGCGTCCGGCAGGGACATCAGGGTGGCTTCCACGACCGTGTTGCCCGTGACGCGTATCCGCTCCCGCGCCGTACCGGTGGCGAGGAGGTTGGCGGCGGCCTCCTCGGTGGCGGCGCAGTGGACGTCGGCGAGCACCCCGACGACGAGCCGGTTGATCTCCTCCGGCATGGCCCGGTCTCCCGACCGCAGTCCCGCTTCGACGTGGACGACGGGTATGCCGCAGTAGTGCGCGGCCTGGGCTCCGGCGGACGTGCTGTTGGTGTCCCCCTGGACGACGACCACGCGCGGCGGGTCCGCCACGAAGGACCTGGCGAGTGCGGCCGTCAGCTCGCCGATCTGCGCTCCGCGCCCCCACGGCCCCATCGCGCCGTCCAGCAGCAGATGCGGTGCCGGCAGACCGAAGTTGGCGAAGAACGTTCCCGACAGGGCGCTGTCGTAGTGCTGGCCCGTGTGCACGACCCGGGCGCGCTCTCCCAGCAGCCGGATCAGTGGCGCCAGCTTGATGATCTCCGGCCGAGTGCCGAGCACCACAGCCACATCGCGTCTGCCGGTCGGTATCTCGCTCATGTCGGTCCTGCCGCGCACCCCGGATGTCCGGTGCACGTGCGCGCGGCCTGGTACCCGGAGCCGCGTCGACTGAGATCACGGCCAAGCGCAGCTTATGAGCCACGGATGACCGGAATTCACCCTCTGGGGACTTGTGATCAAAATGTGTTCGAGTCGAGAAGGCGGAGTGCCCGCCTGCGCCACGACCGTCCAGGGACGGACAGGTACGGACAGGTACGGACAGGGCAGACCGGGGCAGACGGGGGCGCTGGGGCGTGGCGCGGTTCGCGTCGGTGCCGCCACCGCGCGACACCGCCCGGAGCCCGCCCGGGGCCCACGAGGGCTCGGCGCCTCCGGAGCACGTTCGGCGCCCTCGCGGCGCCGGGCCCGCGGGCCCCGCACGCGCGACGCTCCGGTCAGACCGACAGCAGCACCCCGAGCAGCACCGCCCCCGCCACCGCCGGACCCATGATCTCGAAGGCCCAGCGCACCTGGGGCTCGCCCTGGGCGGCCGGGGCGGACGCGAGGCGTTCCGCCTGGGCGCGCAGGTCCGCGATCTTCCGGTCGGCCGGGGCCATGCGCGCCTCCGTGTCGGAGACGGAGGCCGTCACCGAGGTGTGGCCGTGCGGGTCGTCCGTCGCCTTCTGCATCTGCCGCCGCGCGGCCCGCTTCCGCTGCCGCAGCGACACCGGGACCGCCCAGAGCTGGTACTTCACGCCGCCCTGGGTGAAGACCTCGCTGGAGTATCCGGCGCGCACGTCCGCCACGCTCCCCCACGGCAGCGCGATCGTGCGGAACGGGTTGCGCACGAGGAGCCGGCGCTCGTCCGCACGCACCGCCGGGCGGAAGGTGAACGCGACGATGAGCGGGACCGCGAACAGCGCCCCCGCCAGCACCAGCCACGGCGTGCGCCCCTCGCCCCGGACCAGCGCGTCGACCGTGATCCAGGCGACGAGCGCGAGCATCAGCGCGCCGCCCACCATCGCGCCGGTGGACCGGTACACCCGCTCACCGGCGGCGTCGGAACCGGGGTCCGGGCTGTGCTGTGCGGAAGGCTCGGGGCTCGTCATGCCCCCGATTCTGCCGCACCGCGGACGCCCGCCCTCAATCCGCCGCCCGCACCCCCCTGTACAGGTCGCTACGCGCGTAGATATGCTCCTCTGGTGACCATGCCCACCAATGCCCCAGCAGCACTCCCCGACGTGACCGCGTCCGACAGTGCGCTGCGCCGTTTCCTGCACGGGCTGCCCGGCGTCGACGCCGTCGGCCTGGAAGCGCGCGCCGCGTCCCTCGGCACCCGGTCGATCAAGACCACCTCGAAGGCGTACGCCATCGACCTGGCCATCTCGATGATCGACCTCACGACGCTCGAAGGCGCGGACACCCCGGGCAAGGTCCGGGCGCTCGCCGCCAAGGCCGTGCATCCCGATCCGACCGACCGGTCCACCCCGACCACCGCCGCGGTCTGCGTGTATCCGGACATGGTGGCGACCGCCAAGGCCGCGCTGAACGGCGCGGACGTCAAGGTCGCCTCCGTCGCCACCGCGTTCCCGGCCGGCCGCGCGGCCCTCGACGTCAAGCTCGCCGACACGCGGGACGCCGTCGCGGCCGGGGCAGACGAGATCGACATGGTGATCGACCGCGGCGCCTTCCTCGCCGGGAAGTACCTCCAGGTCTACGAGGAGATCCTGGCGGTGAAGGAGGCGTCCGGTGCCGCCCGCCTGAAGGTCATCTTCGAGACCGGCGAGCTGTCCACGTACGACAACATCCGGCGCGCCTCCTGGCTCGGCATGCTCGCGGGCGCGGACTTCATCAAGACCTCGACCGGCAAGGTCGCGGTGAACGCGACCCCGGCGAACACCCTGCTGATGCTGGAGGCCGTCCGCGACTTCCGGGAGCAGACTGGGGTGCAGGTGGGTGTGAAGCCCGCCGGCGGAATCCGCACGTCCAAGGACGCGATCAAGTTCCTGGTGCTGGTCAACGAGACCGCGGGCACGGACTGGCTGCACAACCACTGGTTCCGCTTCGGCGCTTCGAGCCTGCTGAACGATCTGCTGATGCAGCGGCAGAAGCTCGCCACCGGCCGCTACTCCGGCCCCGACTACGTGACGGTGGACTGATCACCATGGCTTCCGCTTCCCCCTCCCCCTTCGAGTACGCGCCGGCCCCCGAGTCACGCTCGGTCGTCGACATCGCCCCCTCCTACGGGCTGTTCATCGACGGCGAGTTCACCGACGCCGCCGACGGCAAGGTCTTCAAGACCGTCTCCCCGTCCACCGAGGAGGTCCTCTCCGAGGTCGCCCGTGCGGGCGCCGAGGACGTCGACCGGGCCGTGCGGGCCGCGCGCAAGGCGTTCGAGAAGTGGTCCGCGCTGCCGGGCTCCGAGCGCGCCAAGTACCTGTTCCGGATCGCCCGGATCATCCAGGAGCGCAGCCGTGAGCTGGCCGTCCTGGAGACCCTGGACAACGGCAAGCCGATCAGGGAGACGCGCGACGCGGACCTCCCCCTGGTCGCGGCGCACTTCTTCTACTACGCGGGCTGGGCCGACAAGCTCGGCCACGCCGGTCTCGGCGCGGACCCGCGGCCGCTGGGCGTGGCCGGCCAGGTCATCCCGTGGAACTTCCCGCTGCTGATGCTCGCGTGGAAGATCGCCCCGGCCCTCGCCACGGGCAACACGGTGGTGCTCAAGCCCGCCGAGACCACCCCCCTCTCCGCGCTGTTCTTCGCGGACATCTGCCGCCGGGCGGGCCTGCCCAGGGGCGTCGTCAACATCCTCCCCGGCTACGGGGACGCCGGTGCCGCGCTGGTCGAGCACCCGGACGTGAACAAGGTCGCCTTCACCGGCTCGACCGCGGTCGGCAAGGCCATCGCGCGCCAGGTCGCCGGCACGGAGAAGAAGGTCACCCTGGAGCTGGGCGGCAAGGGCGCCAACATCGTCTTCGACGACGCCCCGATCGACCAGGCCGTCGAGGGCATCGTCGGCGGGATCTTCTTCAACCAGGGCCAGGTCTGCTGCGCGGGCAGCCGCCTCCTGGTGCAGGAGTCGGTCCAGGAGGAACTGCTGGACTCGCTGAAGCGCCGGCTCTCCACGCTGCGCCTCGGCGACCCGCTGGACAAGAACACCGACATCGGCGCGATCAACTCCGAGGAGCAGCTCTCCCGGATCACCTCCCTGGTGGAGGCCGGCGAGGCCGAGGGCGCCGAGCGCTGGTCGCCCGCCTGCGAGCTGCCGGCCTCGGGCTACTGGTTCGCGCCCACCCTGTTCACGAACGTCACCCAGGCGCACACCATCGCCCGGGACGAGATCTTCGGCCCGGTCCTGTCGGTGCTCACCTTCCGCACCCCGGACGAGGCCGTGGCCAAGGCGAACAACAGCCAGTACGGCCTGTCGGCGGGCATCTGGACGGAGAAGGGCTCGCGCATCCTGGCGGTCGCGAACAAGCTCCGCGCGGGTGTGGTGTGGGCCAACACGTTCAACAAGTTCGACCCGACCTCGCCCTTCGGCGGCTACAAGGAGTCGGGCTTCGGCCGCGAGGGCGGCCGCCACGGTCTGGAGGCCTACCTCGATGTCTGACGGGCGACTGAACGTCTTCAAGACCTACAAGCTGTACGTCGGGGGCAAGTTCCCCCGCTCCGAGAGCGGCCGGGTGTACGAGGTGACGGACTCGAAGGGCAAGTGGCTGGCGAACGCCCCGCTCTCCTCCCGCAAGGACGCCCGGGACGCGGTGGTCGCGGCCCGCAAGGCGTTCGGCGGCTGGTCCGGCGCGACGGCGTACAACCGCGGCCAGGTCCTCTACCGCGTCGCCGAGATGCTGGAGGGCCGCCGGGACCAGTTCGTGCGCGAGGTGGCGGACGCGGAGGGCCTGTCCAAGTCGAAGGCGGCCGCGGTCGTGGACGCGGCGATCGACCGCTGGGTCTGGTACGCGGGCTGGACGGACAAGATCGCCCAGGTCGTGGGCGGGGCCAACCCGGTCGCGGGCCCGTTCTTCAACCTGTCGACGCCGGAGCCCACGGGTGTGGTGACGGTCCTCGCGCCGCAGAAGTCCTCGTTCCTGGGCCTGGTGTCGGTGATCGCCCCGGTGATCGCCACCGGCAACACGGTGGTCGTGGTCGCCTCCGAGGACGCACCGCTGCCCGCCCTCTCGCTGGCCGAGGTGCTGGCCACCTCCGACGTGCCGGGCGGGGTGGTCAACATCCTCTCCGGCCGCACGGCGGAGATCGCGGCCCCGCTCGCCGCCCACCAGGACGTCAACGGGATCGACCTGACCGGCGCCGGCGAGGAGCTGGCGAAGGAGCTGGAGGTCGCGGCGGCGGACAACCTGAAGCGCGTGCTGCGCCCACAGGCTGTGGATTTCTCCGCGGACCCGGGCACGTCCCGGCTGACCGCGTTCCTGGAGACCAAGACGGTCTGGCACCCCACGGGTTCGCTGGGCGCGTCCGGCTCGGCGTACTGAGCCGCTCCCTCTCGGGCCCCTGAGGGCCCGACCGGTCCGAAGCCCCCGGCGTCCGTCCGCGCCGGGGGCTTCTCCGTGCCCGGGTCCCGGCGCGGGGACGGGGCGGGGGCGGGGACGGGGCGCGTTACGGGAGGAGGCCGCCGACGACCGGGCCGACGGCGGGCAGGTCCTCCAGGGCCTGGCCTCGGGTGACGTTGTCGGTCACCAGGGCGGTGCTCACCGGCTGGAAGTCGGCGACCTGGGTGCCCACCGCGTTGTCCAGCGGGTCGACGCCGGTGTTCGCCAACGGGTGGAGCTGGAGGCTCTTGAGCTCGCTCACACCCTCCACGGAGCGGGTCGCCACGCCCGTCAGGGTCTGGAGGGGGGCCGCGGCCGAGGCGGTGTCCAGGCCGACGGGCGCGGCGGAGGCCGCCGGGGCGGGGGCGGCCTGCGCGCCCGCCGCGCCCGCGCCGAGGGCGGCACCCGCCGCGGCGACGGTCAGTCCGGCGCGCAGCAGGGCGCCGCGGCGGTGGGAGGGAGCTGCGTGACGAGCCATGGTCGTTCCTTGTCTAGGGGGTACGCGGGTGGTGGTGCCGGGTGACGGGCGGTCTGCGGACCGTAGTCGCGGCGGGATCGCGGTGTGAGACTGGTTACCGATCACGTGCTCGGGGGGTTGCCCGCCCGGTGGGATGCGTCAGACTTGTCTCCCGTGAGTTCCCAACCCATACCGACCCGCGTCGTGCTGCTCGCGGGCCCCTCCGGCTCCGGAAAGTCGTCCCTCGCCGCCCGGACCGGACTGCCGGTGCTGCGCCTGGACGACTTCTACAAAGAGGGCAACGACCCGACGCTGCCCCTGGTGACGGGCAGCGCCGACATCGACTGGGACTCGCCCGCGTCCTGGGACGCGGACGCGGCCGTCGCCGCGATCACCGAACTGTGCGCCACGGGCCGTACCGAGATCCCCGTGTACGACCTCGCTTCCAGTTCCCGCACGGGCCGGGAGACCTTCGACATCGCGCGCACCCCGCTGTTCGTCGCGGAGGGCATCTTCGCCGCGGAGATCGTCCGCCGCTGCCAGGAACTCGGCTTCCTCGCCGACGCGCTGTGCCTGCGCGGCCGCCCGTCGACGACCTTCCGCCGTCGGCTCGCCCGGGATCTGCGGGAGGGCCGCAAGTCGGTCCCGTTCCTGCTGCGGCGCGGCTGGCGGCTGATGCGCGCGGAGCGGGGCATCGTCGCGCGCCAGACGGGTCTGGGCGCGCACCCCTGCGGACGGGACGAGGCGCTGGGCCGCCTCGCGGACGCGGCGGCCGGCCGCTGCCGCACCCCGCCCCGCCGAAGCCGGAGCTCACGGCCTGACGGTGCGGGCGCACCCATACGCCCGACGCGACGGGTGCCGCGCACATAGGTGCCCGCACCCAGAGACCCGCACATAGACGCCCTGCACACGTGCGGGATCTACACATCCGGCCCGTACAGAGGCGGGGCGCAGATGTGTGCCTTCGACCCGTGGCCCCACACCCCCATATGTGCAGCCCACATGTGGGCCGCGCATATGTGGGCCGCGCACAAGGAAGCGGGGTCGGACGGAACCCCCTGGTCCGTCCGACCCCGCTTCTCCCCCGTGGATCCGCGGTTCCCCCGTGGATCCCTCCCGCCGCTTCCCCCGAAGCAGCGGGCCGTGCTTCCCCCGTGATCCCCCGTTCCCCCCGTGGCGCGGTGTCCCCGTGTCCCCCGTGGGACCCCGCTGCCGCCGTCTCCCCCCCGGGACGGCGGACGTCTCTTCCCGTCCCTCAGGCCACCAGCTCGCCGAAGGACTCCTCCTCGTCACGGCCGAAGCTGAGGACCTCGTCCTCGCGCAGCCGGCGGAGCGAGCGCCAGATGCTGGACTTCACCGTGCCGACGCTGATGTCCAGGATGTCCGCGATCTCCGGATCGGTGCGGCCCTCGTAGTAGCGCAGGACCAGCATCGTCCGCTGGAGTTCGGGGAGCCTGGCCAGCGCCTGCCACAGGACCGCGCGCAGCTCGGTGCCCCGCATCGCGTCGGTGTCGCCCGCCGTCTCCGGCAGCTCCTCCGTGGGGTACTCGTTGAGCTTGCGCCGGCGCCAGGCGCTGATGTGCAGGTTGGTCATCGTGCGGCGGACGTATCCGCCGACCGCCGCCTTGTCGCTGATCCGGTCCCACGCCCGGTAGGTCGAGAACAGCGCGCTCTGGAGCAGGTCCTCGGCCTCGTGGCGGTCACCGGTCAGGTGGTAGGCGGTCGCGTACAGAGAGGCGCGGCGTTCCCGCACGTAGGTGGTGAACTCCACCTCCGGCGAAGGCGTCCGCTCCCCCGTGGCCTCTCCGTACGCACCCCTGCCGCCCCCCGCGGCGGCGTCCACGACCGCCATGAACGGCGGCGTGTGCTGGCGCCCGGCGCCGCGAACGCACCCCCGTCCGGTCACGGCGCCGGACTTCTCGGTGCTCCGCGCGACGTCGTGGAGACGCGTGACAACCGCGCTGGAGGTGGTGCTGTGCAGTGCGTTCATCTCGCGCCCCCCGTCGAGTGGAGTCCGTTCGTTCGGTGTGACAAGAAGCTTGCCCGGCCACTTTCATCGCGGTGTCCGCCGACTGTCACAGGCACGTCACAGAGGCCCCCGCAACCGGTGATGCTCCACGGGAGTCGAACCCTCGCTGCCCATGGGCCAGAATGGGCCCGTGCCTTTCCTGTTGCTGATCGAGGACGACGACGCCATCCGCACGGCCCTCGAACTCTCCCTGACCCGCCAGGGCCACCGTGTGGCCACCGCGGCGACGGGCGAGGACGGCCTCCAACTGCTGCGCGAGCAGCGACCGGACCTGATCGTGCTGGATGTGATGCTGCCCGGGATCGACGGCTTCGAGGTGTGCCGCCGCATCAGGCGCACCGATCAGCTGCCGATCATCCTGCTGACCGCGCGCAGCGACGACATCGACGTCGTCGTCGGCCTGGAGTCCGGTGCCGACGACTACGTCGTCAAGCCGGTCCAGGGCCGGGTGCTGGACGCGCGCATCCGCGCCGTGCTGCGCCGCGGCGAGCGCGAGTCGACCGACTCGGCGACCTTCGGCTCCCTGGTCATCGACCGCTCCGCGATGACGGTCACCAAGAACGGCGACGACCTGCAGCTCACCCCGACCGAGCTGCGACTGCTGCTGGAGCTGAGCCGGCGGCCCGGGCAGGCGCTGTCCCGGCAGCAGTTGCTGCGCCTGGTCTGGGAGCACGACTACCTCGGCGACTCCCGGCTGGTGGACGCCTGTGTGCAGCGGCTGCGGGCGAAGGTGGAGGACGTGCCGTCCTCGCCGACGCTGATCCGCACGGTGCGCGGGGTCGGCTACCGGCTGGACGTCCCGCAGTGACCCACACGTACCCGTCCGGCCGGGCGCTGCGCGCGACGGCCGGGGGTCCGCGGTGAGCGCGGGCGCCCGGCGCGGCATACTCGCCCGGCTCCGGCTGACCAGTCTGCGGCTGCGGCTGGTCGTCGTCTTCGCCCTGGTCGCGCTGACCGCCGCCGTCTCCGCGTCCGGTATCGCGTACTGGCTGAACCGCGAGGCGGTGCTGACCCGTACGCAGGAGGCGGCGCTCGACGACTTCCGGCGCGAGATGCAGAACCGGGCCGCGACCCTGCCGCCCGTGCCCACGCAGGACGAACTGCAGCGCACCGCCGAGCAGATGGCGTCCGGCGGCGACTACAGCGTGGTCCTGATCGGCGAGCGGGCGGCGGGCAAGCCCATCACCGGGGTGTCCGAACCGGACGCGTTCACCGTGGACGACGTCCCGCAGTCCCTGAAGGACGCGGTGGACGACCGGCAGGAGGCGGGGTCGGGCAACGCGGCCCCGTACCACCTGTACTGGCAGCGGATCGAGCGGGACGGCGCGCCCTATCTGGTCGGCGGGACCCGGATCGTGGGCGGCGGGCCGACCGGCTACCTGCTGAAGTCCCTGGACCAGGAGCGCGAGGACCTCGCCTCGCTCGCCTGGTCGCTGGCGATCGCGACGCTGCTCGCGCTGATAGGTTCCGCCCTCCTCGCGCAGGCCGCCGCCACCACCGTCCTCAAGCCCGTCCACCGGCTCGGCGAGGCGGCCCGGCGGCTCGGCGAGGGGAAGCTCGACACCCGGCTGCGGGTCTCCGGCACGGACGAACTGGCCGAGCTGTCGCGGACGTTCAACAAGACGGCGGCCTCGCTGGAGAAGAAGGTCGCCGACATGAGCGCCCGGGAGGAGTCGAGCCGGCGTTTCGTGGCCGACATGTCCCATGAGCTGCGCACTCCGCTGACCGCGCTGACCGCCGTCACCGAGGTGCTGGAGGACGAGGCGGACGCGCTCGACCCGATGATCGCCCCGGCGGTGAACCTGGTGGTGAGCGAGACCCGCCGGCTCTACGACCTGGTGGAGAACCTGATGGAGGTCACCCGCTTCGACGCGGGCACCGCCCGGCTGGTCCTCGACACGGTCGACGTGGCCGACCAGGTCACCGCCTGCATCGACGCCCGGGCCTGGCTGGACGCCGTCGAACTGGACGCCGAGCGCGGGATCATGGCGCGCCTGGACCCGCGGCGGCTCGACGTGATCCTGGCCAACCTGATCGGCAACGCCCTGAAGCACGGCGGCTCCCCGGTGCGGGTCTCGGTCCGCCCGGAGGAGGACGAGCTGGTGATCGAGGTGCGCGACCACGGCCCCGGCATCCCCGAGGAGGTGCTGCCGCACGTCTTCGACCGCTTCTACAAGGCGAGCGCCTCCCGTCCCCGGTCCGAGGGCAGCGGCCTGGGCCTGTCGATCGCCATGGAGAACGCCCACATCCACGGCGGCGACATCACCGCCGCCAACTCGCCCGACGGCGACGGCGCCGTCTTCGTGCTGCGCCTCCCGCACGGCACCGACGCCCTCGACGACCCGGAGGCGAACGGCGACGGGGACACCACCCCGCCCGCCGGCCCGGACCACGACCACGCCCACGCCCACGACCCCCGCGGCGGCGACGGCCACGGCGGCCGCGGCGGCGGACACGGAGAGGACGACGCACGGTGACGCCCCCTGTCAGTCGCGACCGCCCGGTGCCCCGGGGACGGACCGGACCGGCGGGCCGGGCGCGGCGCACCCGCGCCGCGGCGCTGCTCGGCCTGGCCGGGGCGCTGGCCCTCGCGGGCTGCGGCATCCGGCCGACCCAGGTGCCCGTGGAGGCGGGCCCGGCCCCCTCCCGGGTGCCCTGCGAGGTGTCGGCCGACGACATGACCCCGCGGTCGGGGCGGACCGGCGTCCCGCTGCGCGTCTATCTGGTGTGCGCCACCCAGCTGGTGCCGGTGGAGCGCACGGCGGCGACACCGGACGACAAGGCGGCCTCCAGTCGGCTGCACGCGGCGCAGACCCTGCTGGACGCGCTCCAGCAGGACCCGTCGACGGCCGAGCACGAGGCGGGCCTGATGACCTATCTGCGCGGCCCGCTGGTGCTCAGCGGCGGCCGGGACGGGGACCCGGAGGGCACCCTGCGGCTCAGCCGCCCGCCCGAGGACCTGCCGGCCGAGGGGCTGGCGCAGCTCGTGTGCACCCTGGTGGAGACCCGGTCGGGCCGGGACGGCGCACTGCTCCTGGGCGGGCCGGGCGACTGGGCGCCGCGCGCGTACCTCTGCCCGCCCTCGGTCAAGGAGCGTCCGGAGGACGTGGTCCCGACCCGCAGCCCGCTCCCCTCCCCGGCCCCGGGCGCCTCCTGACCCGCGCGCCCCGGGGCACCCGCCCCCGTGCCGCCCCACCCGCTCCCGGCCCCTCCCCGGACCGGCCGCCCCCGTGCGCACGCCCCCCGAGCGGTGTGGGCACGGTCACCGCGGAATGTGCGGAACCGTTTCACGAGGAGTGCGCGTCTTGGGGGGCGTGCAGCGTCAAGGTCCCGGCGGCAGTGCCGCCATCCGCTTCCGCACGGCGGGGCTCGTGCTCCTCCTCTCCCATCTGCTGCTCGTCGCCTGGCTGACTCTGCGTCCGCGCGACGTGCTGTGGGTGACCGCGGCGAACCTGGAGCCGCTCGCCGGAATCCGGGCCTCCCTGGAGCTGGGGCTCGTGGCGGGCGCCCGGCACATCGGCGGCGGGCTGCTCCTCCTCGCTCCGCTCGGGGTGCTGCTGCCCCTCGCCGGCGGCCGGATCAGCGTCTCCCCCTGGGGGTCCCTGACCCGGACGGTGGCGGCGGGCGCACTGCTGTCGCTGGGCATCGAGCTGCTGCAGACCGGGGTGCCCGGGCAGGTCGTGGACATCGACTCGCTGCTGCTGAACACCACCGGCGTCGCCCTGGCGCATCTGGCCGTGGTCCCCGCGGGCCGGGCCCGGCTGCGCCGCAGGACCACCGGCCGCTCCCTCGCGCCCGCCCCCCGCGGGGAGGGTCGCGGGGCGGAGCGCGGGGCCCTGCTCAGGGACGAGCGGCCCCTGAGTCCGACCCCGACGATTCCCAGGGTCGGGATCGCCCCGTAGAGCGACGTTTGCTCCCCGTTCGCGCGGCCACCATGGAGATACCGGGAGCACACGGAGGCTTCCGGCACCACGACTCGAAGGAGTTCACCATGGCCGCGATAGTCCGCCCCGATCAGGGACGCGTCATCGGCGGGGTGTGTGCGGGGCTCGCCCGGCGCTTCGGCACCTCCGCGACCACGATGCGCGTGATCTTCCTGGCGTCCTGCCTGCTGCCCGGCCCGCAGTTCCTGCTCTACGCGGCGCTGTGGATCCTGCTGCCCTCGGAGCGGAAGGCCGACCGCTCCACCGCCACCGCCTGGTGACCCGCACCGGCCCGCCCGGCCGGCGCGGGCTCAGGAGGGAACGGTCCGCAGGAGCTTCGCCAGCTGCGCGTCGGCGACCTCCTGCGGGACGCGCGGCGGGGTCCGGCCCGCGAGGTCGAGCGCCATGAACCGGGCGACGGCCGCCCCCTCCCGCACCACCACAAGATGGAGCGCGGTCTCGGTGCCGCCGGTCCGGGCGAGCGCGGTCCAGGAGACCGTCTCGTCGGCGCCGGGCACGGTGTACGCGGTGCGCCGCACCGGGCCGTACGCGGCCGTCCGGCCGTCCGACGACACCTCGAAACCGCCGGCACAGGCGTCCAGGGCGCTCCGGATGCCGCGGGTGAGCCCGGCCGCGTCGGACGGCCCGTACGAACTGAGGGACACCGAGACGGCGAGGCCGAGGTGGTCCAGGGAGCCGAGGCCGCGGTGGACGGTGTGCCGGGCCCGGTCGCCGGGCCGGCCCCCCATCGCCTCCGCCAGCGGGCGGCAGGCCGCGCGGTCCGCCCGGGGCCGCCGGTCGTCCGGGGTGAGGGCGGTGTCGGCGGAGACCTGGAAGCCGGGGAGGTCGTCGGCGGCCAGGGCCGCCTTCTCCAGGTGCACCGCGCCGAGCGGCGCCGCGACGCCCCGGGCCGGGGGCTCGGCGTCCGCGCTCTCCCGTGCCGCCGCGGGCCCGTTCGCCCCGCTCGTGCAGCCCGGGAGGGTCAGCAGCAGGCAGGCGGCGAGCAGCGGCGGCGCGGCGGCGGTCGGGGCACGCATGCCGGGATCCTGACACAGCGGCTGTCCGGCTGTCCGGCTGTCCGGCTGTCCGGCTGTCCGGCTGTCCGGCTGTCCGGCTGTCCGGCTGTCCGGCTGTCCGCGGAAACGTTCCGGACGCGGCCCGGACACACGTTCCGGACGCGGCCCGGACACGAGGGCGTTCGCGCTGCCGTGGGGCGCGCACCCGGACCGGGTGCGCGCCCCACGGGTGTACCGCACGGCGGCTCGGGTCAGTTGGCCAGACCGCCGGGGACCACGCCGCTGCCCAGCTCGCCGGTCTTCAGCCCGCCGATCAGGCCGTGCACGGGAGCCGCGGCGTCCTCGCTGGACAGCGTCTCACCGGCCGTCTCCTGGAGGGTGCCGGGCAGCGTGGTGACGGCACCGGTGAGCGCGTTCTGGCCGCCGGCCAGGGCCTGGGGAGCGCCGGCGGGCAGCTTGGACGCGGCCTCCTGGACCGGTGCGACCTGGCCCACGGTGCCCAGCAGGCCCGTGGCGTCGGGGAGGGCGGGGGCGGCCGAGGCGGTTCCGGCGGCGGCAGCGGCGAACGCGGCACCGAGAGCGGCGGCGCCGAGGGTCTTTGCGGACTGCTTCATCACAGACGTATCCCTTGGGGACGGAAATATGAGCGGCTCCGCAAGCTAGTCAGCGTCCCACAGGACCCGCAAACACCGCGAAACGGCCGCGGATCGAACTCCGCGGCCGTTTCGCCACCATCGCTCAGGGACGTCGCCAACCCCCTGACCAGGGCCTATCGGAACAGCCACGCCGCCTTCAATTCGGCGTAACCGGGCTTGATCACGTCATTGATCATCGCCAGTCGTTCATCGAAAGGAATGAACGCGGACTTCATCGCATTGACGGTGAACCACTGCATGTCGTCGAGCGTGTATCCGAACGTCTCACACAGCAACTCGAATTCGCGGCTCATGCTGGTGCCGCTCATCAGCCGGTTGTCGGTGTTCACCGTGGTCCGGAAGTGCAGCCTGCGCAGCAGGCCGATGGGATGGTCCGCGTACGAGTCGGCCGCCCCGGTCTGGAGGTTGGACGTCGGGCACATCTCCAGCGGGATGCGCTTGTCGCGGACGTAGGAGGCGAGCCGGCCGAGGGTGACGGAGCCGTCCTCGGCGACCTCGATGTCGTCGATGATCCGCACCCCGTGGCCCAGGCGGTCGGCGCCGCACCACTGGAGGGCCTGCCAGATGGACGGCAGGCCGAAGGCCTCGCCCGCGTGGATGGTGAAGTGGTTGTTCTCGCGCTTGAGGTATTCGAAGGCGTCCAGGTGGCGGGTGGGCGGGAAGCCCGCCTCCGCGCCCGCGATGTCGAAGCCGACGACGCCCGAGTCCCGGTAGCGGTTCGCCAGTTCGGCGATCTCGAGCGCCCGGGCCGCGTGCCGCATCGCGGTGAGCAGCGCGCCGACGCGGATGCGGTGGCCGCTCTCCTTCGCGCGCCGCTCGCCCTCCCGGAAGCCCTCGTTGACCGCCTCGACGACCTCCTCCAGGGTCAGCCCGGCCTCCAGGTGCTGCTCGGGGGCGTAGCGGACCTCGGCGTAGACGACGCCGTCCTCGGCCAGGTCCTGCGCGCACTCGGCGGCCACCCGGAACAGTGCGTCGCGGGTCTGCATGACGGCGCAGGTGTGGGCGAAGGTCTCCAGATAGCGTTCCAGGGAACCGGAGTCGGCCGCCTCGCGGAACCAGATGCCCAGTTTGTCGGGCTCGGTCTCGGGCAGTGCCTCGTAGCCGGTCTCCCGGGCGAGGTCGACGATCGTGCCCGGGCGCAGACCGCCGTCCAGATGGTCGTGGAGGAGCACCTTCGGCGCGCGGCGGATCTGGTCTCCGGTGGGTGATTCGGGGCTCTGGCTCGTCATCTCCGCACTCTAACGCCTACGCGCGTAGATCACGCAGGGTCGATACGTAACAGTGACCGCGCGTACGGGTGGCGTACACCTGGCCTTCTGAGACTGTTGGCCCATGGCACACCGCGCACTGCCCCGGTGGTGGGGACAGGCAACACCCCGCAGTGACAGAGCAGTCGACGAATCCCCGGGCAGCGGCCGCGTCCCGGCGCAGGCCCGCCTCGGTGACGTGGCCGCCGGCCTCCCGGAGCAGACCCCGGTGGGCGGTGTCGTCCTCCTCCTCCCCGACGGCGAGGCCGAGTCCGAGCGGCGCCCCTCGGCCTTCTCCTCCGCGTCGGTCCTCCCGCTCGGCCGCACCCTCGCCCGTGCGGGGCGGGCGGAGGGGCTGCTGGTGCACCGCGTGCGCTACCGCAGCCGGGGCTGGAACGGAACCGAGGCCCGGCTCGCCGCGGACGCGAGCTGGGCGGCGGAGGAGGTGGGCCGCCGCTACGGCGATGTGCCGGTCTGCCTGGCGGGGCACGGCATGGGCGGCCGGGCGGCACTGCGCGCGGCAGGGCACCCGGCGGTGGCCTCCGTCCTGGCCCTGGCTCCCTGGCTGCCGGCCGAGGGCCCCTCGACCGCACCGGAACCGGTGGCCCAACTCGTGGGCCGCCTGGTCCTGATCGTCCACGGCACCAACGACCGCACGACCGACCCGGAACTCTCCTACCGCCTCGCCGCACGCGCCAAGAAGACCAGCCGGGACGTGTGCCGCTTCGAAGTCCACGCGGACGGCCACGGGTTGCGGCAGTACCAGGACGAAGTCCTGGCTCTCTCCGCCGACTTCGTCATCGGCTCCCTCTTCACCCGCCGCTACGCCCGCCCGGTAGCCGACGCGCTGGCCGCCCCGCCGCCACTGGGGCTGCGCATGCCGCTCTCGGCGGGCTTCGGCCGCCGCCGCTAGCCCGCCGGGGGCGGGGGCGGGCCAAGGGCCGGGCGAGCCCGGGGCCGGTGACGGGTGAGGGGGGGTGTGGACTCCGGACGGGGGATCGTCCCCACCGCGACCACCAACGCCCCGCACGGGCAACGCCCCCACCGCGACCACCAACGATCCGAACGGACTACGCCCCCACCGCGACCACCAACGATCCGAACGGACTACGCCCCCACCGCGACCACGAACGATCCGCACGGACTACGCCCCACCGGGAGCAAAGCCCGCACGGGCTACAGCAACGCCCCCCGCCGCGAGAGCAGAAACCGCTTGAACGCCGCCACCGGCGGCGTGTCCGGGTGCCCGTCCAGCCACGCCACCCCGATCTCCCGAACCGCCCTCGGCGCCGTGACCGTCAGCTCCACCACCCCCGGCCGCGCCACCGCCGGCGGCGGCAGCAGCGCCACCCCCAGCCCCGCCGCCACCAGCCCCCGCAGCGTCTCCGCCTCCTCCCCCTCGAAGGCGACGCGCGGCACGAACCCCGCCTGCGCGCACAGGTCGTCCGTGATCCGCCGCAGCCCGTACCCCGGCTCCAGGGTCACGAAGGTCTCCTCCGCCGCCTCCGCCAGCCGCACCCGCTTGCGCGAGGCCAGCCGGTGGTCGTCGGGTACCACCAGCCGCAGGCGCTGCTCGTCCAGGCGCCGCGCCATCAGGTCCGGCGCGTCCGGCACCGGCGAGGTGAGGCACAGGTCCAGGTCCCCCGCCCGCAGCCGCTCGATCATCGCCTCACCGTAGTTCTGCACCAGCGTGAACCGGATCCGCGGATGGTCGGCCCGGAACGCCCGGATCAGCGACGGCACCGTCTCCGACCCCATCGTGTGCAGGAACCCGAACGCGACCTTCCCCGCCGCCGGGTCCGCGTCCGCCCGGACGGACTCCGCCGCGCGTTCCACCTCCGCGAGGGCCCGCTCCGCCGAGGAGAGGAAGGCCCGCCCCGCAGGGGTCAGCGAGACCGTGCGCCCCCGGCGCGCGAAGAGCGTCACCCCGAGGTCCTCCTCCAGCCGGACCATCGCGCGCGAGAGCGTCGACTGCGGGACGCCCATCTCCTGTGCGGCGCGGGTCACGTGCTCCTGCCGGGCGACGCCCACGAAGTACGCGAGCCTCGGCGCGAGCTGCATCGCGATGTCTTCTTCGTAACTGCCCGGTGACAGCCGTGGCCCTGAACTGCGCTCATGCACCATGGGAACGATTATGGCCATTCCATGCATTGGACGCATGAAAAGACCGTGCCTACCTTCGGGGTATGCCTTCCGCCAGTACCAAGGCGTCCACCACCGTGGACGCCGCCCCGCCGTCCCCTTCCGCACCTCAGCTCCCCGCCGACCCCGCGGACCCCGCCGGCCCCGCCGACACGCGCCTCGCCCCCGGCACCCCGGCCTACCGGCGCCTCAACCTGGCGCTGTTCGCCGCCGGCCTGGCGACCTTCGCCCTCCTCTACTCCACGCAGGCCCTGCTGCCCGCCGTCTCCGCCGGTTTCGGCGTGACCGCGTCCGCGGCGAGCTGGACGGTCTCGGCGGCGACCGGCGCCCTTGCCCTCTTCGTCCTCCCGATGAGCGCCCTCTCCGAGCGCGTCGGCCGGACGCGGATGATGCACGTCTCCCTCGCCGTGGCCGTGGCGGTCGGCCTGCTGGTGCCCTTCGCGCCGAACCTGGAGTCGCTGGTGGCGCTGCGCGCCGTGCAGGGCGCGGCCCTCGCCGGGCTGCCCGCCTCCGCGATGGCGTACCTCGCGGAGGAGGTGCGCCCGAAGGCGCTGGTCGCGGCGATCGGCCTGTTCGTGGCGGGCAACAGCATCGGCGGGATGAGCGGCCGCATCGTGACCGGCTGGGTCGCGCAGCTCGGCGGCTGGCGCTGGGCGCTGGCGGCGGTCGGCGTGCTGGCCCTGGTCTGCGCGATCCTCTTCCGCGTCCTGCTGCCGAAGGCACGGCACTTCACTCCCGGCACGCTGAACCCGCGGGCGCTGGCCCGCACGGTCCGCGGCCACCTCGCCGACCCCCTGCTGCTGCGGCTGTACGCGATCGGCGCGCTGTTCATGACGGTGTTCGGGGCGGTCTACACGGTGATCGGCTACCGGCTGGCGGAGGCGCCGTTCAGCCTGCCGCAGGGTGTGATCGGCTCTGTGTTCCTGGTGTACCTGGTGGGCACGGTCTCCTCGGCGGCGGCCGGCCGGCTGGTCGGCCGGCTCGGGCGGCGTGGCGCGCTCTACCTCGCGGTGACGACGACGGCCGCCGGGCTGCTGCTCTCCCTGGCGGACTCCCTCCCCTCGGTCCTCGCCGGTCTGGTGCTGATCACGGCGGGCTTCTTCGCGGGCCACGCGGTCGCCTCCTCCTCGGTGAGCCGGACGGCGAAGACGGGCCGGGCGCAGGCGTCGGCGCTGTACCAGTCCGCGTACTACCTGGGCAGCAGCGCGGGCGGCACGCTCGGCGCGGTGGCCTTCCACGCGGGCGGCTGGGCCGGGACGGTGGCGCTGGGGCTGCTCGCGGTGCTGGGCGTCGTCTCGGTCACCCTCTACGGGACGCACGCCGCCCGCGCCCGGGACCGCCGGCTCGCGACGGCGTGAACCCCGTCGCGGGGCTCCTCCGGGCCCGCCCCCGCGCCTCCCCCCGCGCGTAACGGTTCGGCACGTGCCCGATTCGTCTTCTGTCCGTGCAACTGATACCGCCTCTAAGGTGTCTCAACCGGCAGGACCTCCCAACCGGAAGTCAGTCAAAGGGGAGTTGGGGAGCATGAGGGGCATATCGGGACGTACGGGTGTGGCGCTGGGGCTCACGGGGCTGCTGGTACCGCTGACCGCCGTCCTCGGCAGCGGGACGGCCCAGGCGGCGTCCTGTACGACGTCGACGGGACCGCACCAGAAGCAGGTGGAGAAGTTCCTCGGCCGTCCGGTCGACGGCAAGCAGTCGTCTGCCGACTGCAAGGCCGTCCGCGCCTTCCAGGCCAAGCACGGCATCACGCCGACCATCGGCTACGCGGGCCCGCTGACCTGGCGCACGATGAACACGATGAACGAGCAGAAGGCGGCCGGGAAGAACCCGAACAGGGCCGGCAAGTGCCCGACGAACAAGGGCCGGATCGCCTGCGTCGACCTCACGCGGCAGCTGAGCTGGATCCAGGACGGCAAGACGCTGAAGTACGGCCCGGTCCCGGTGCGCACCGGCAAGGACGGCACGGAGACCCGTACCGGCGCCAAGAAGATCTACTGGCGCAACATCAACCACTGGTCGACGCTCTACAACGTGCGGATGCCCTACTCCCAGTTCTTCGACGGCGGACAGGCGTTCCACTCCACCACCAAGTCCATGTGGAACCCGCCGGGCTCCGGAGGCTGCGTCAATATGCGGCCCGCCGACGCGAAGGCATACTGGAACCTGTTGAAGAACGGCGACGACGTGTACGTGTACGGGCGCAAGCCCGGAACCTGACCCGCTCTGTCAGTGCCCTCCGGTAGGTTCCCCGGGACCGGTGCCGATCGGTGACAGACGGGTGACAGGGGTGGACCGATGAGTGACCTCGCGACGACGCAGGACCTGGATTCCAGGCTGGAGCAGCACCGCCGGGAGCTGACCGGCTACTGCTACCGGATGCTGGGTTCGTCCTTCGAGGCCGAGGACGCCGTGCAGGACACCATGGTCCGCGCCTGGCGCCGTATCGACACCTTCGAGGGCCGGTCCTCGCTGCGCTCCTGGCTCTACCGCATCGCGACCAACGTCTGCCTCGATATGCTGAACGCGGCGGGCCGGCGGGCCCGCCCGATGGACCTGTCCGGCCCCACCCCGGTCGCGCAGGCCCAGCTCAACGCCCGTCCGGAGATCACCTGGCTGGAGCCGGTGCCGGACGGGCGGGTGCTGCCGTCGGTGGCGGACCCGGCGGAGACGGCCGTGGAGCGGGAGTCGATCCGGCTGGCCTTCATGGCCGCCCTCCAGCACCTGCCGCCGAAGCAGCGGGCGGTGCTGATCCTGCGGGAGGTGCTGGCCTGGAAGGCGAGCGAGGTCGCCGAACTGCTGGACACCACGGTCGCCTCGGTCAACAGCGCCCTCCAGCGGGCCCGGGCCACCCTCGCCGACCACCGGCCGGGCACGGCGGACGCGGCCGATCCGCTCGACGAGGAGCAGCAGGAGCTGCTCAACCGCTATGTGGCCGCGTTCGAGGGCTACGACATGAAGGCCCTCACCGCGCTCCTCCACGAGGACGCCACCATGTCCATGCCGCCGTACGACCTCTGGCTGCGCGGCCACGACGACATCACCGGCTGGATGCTGGGCGTCGGCGAGGTCTGCCGCGGCTCCCGCCTGGTCACCACCGTCGCCAACGGCGTCCCGGCCTTCGCCCAGTACCACCCCCGCCAGGACGGCGAGGGGTACGAGCCGTGGGCCCTGATCGTCCTGGAGCTGCGGGACGGCAAGGTCGGAGGGATGGACTTCTTCCTCGACACCAAGCGCTGGTTCCCCCTCTTCGACCTCCCGGCCGCGCTGGACGGGGACGGGTCGCCGGCCCCCGTGTAGCTCTCTGTCCTCCGCTGCTCGACGGCCCGTGCTCCCGTGCCCACCGGGAGCACGGGCCGATCACTTAGGATCAATTCCAGGACTGTTGATTCGGGGGTGACAGCCAATGCGCAATAACGCGCAGCACGGATCCACCGCTACCAGAGTGCCTGACCAGCGCTCCACGCGGATGGACATGATGTCGCACGCGGCCGAAAGCTGCGGGTGCGCCCTGTTCCGGGGCGCCGTGCACGACGCACGGGGGATTGCGAAACTGACCGATCGCGAAAGGCAAGTACTGACCCTGCTCGGCCAAGGGCTTCCCAATCGGCTGATTGCCCGGCGGCTCGGCATCGTCGAACGTACAGCGAAGGCCCATGTGGCGAGCATCGTCGACAAACTGGGCGTCAGTTCAAGACTGGAGGCTGCATTGATGGCCCATCTGCACCACGACCTACTGTGTCCGGAAAAGCCTTGTCCTGACGGGCACCTCCCCAAGGGCCAATAGCTGGCGCACTACTGCTGGTTGTTGACTCGGATGTGCCCGCCGGAGAGCCGACGGGCACATCCGAGAGCGGAGAACACAGTGCAGAAGAACGACACCGTCGACATCATGGAGCTCGTCGGTGGCTTCGAGGCCTACGCCGAAGCCGCCGAGCTCAACTTCGAGGCCTCTGCCGATGCCCCTGCCATCACGCCGACCCTCACCACCATCGCCTACACCAAGGTGAGCGTCGCCAGCGTCTCGGCGTCGATCAAGGTGGGCTGCTGACCTATTTCCTGACTGATCGTCACAACGGCTGATCGCGGACGGTCCTGGGCGCGGGCAAGGCGCCCAGGACCACCATTGCCGACGACCACAGGGAAATCCCTGCACGGGGCGGACCTCAGTCCGCCCCGTGCAGGCCTGCGCAGCAAGCAACTGCATCCTATCCCGCGCATTAGGAGGTACGGCGATGAGCCGGAGTGTCTCTGTCCTTCTGCCCATCGTCCCGACCCGCGCCGAACAGGCGGCTCCCTTCGCCGCGTTTGTGCAATGGCGCGGCGCCCGAGCCCTCTGGCAAGGCCAGGTACTGCTGAACGAACAGCACCAGATCATGGCGCAATTGAGCGGGATGGGACTGCGAGTTCCGTTCGGTATTGGTGTGTCACTGATGCCCCTGCGCCATCCCGCGCAAGCAGCCATCGAGGCGCGTACACTCGCGGCTGCCTCGGGGCACCCCGTGACGGCCGGATTCGGGCCCGGTGCGAGTGTGTTCCAGCGCATGGCGCTCGGCCTTCCCTATGCGAGCCCGATCACTGCCTGCCGTGAATACCTCACCATCGTCCGCTCTCTTCTCGATGGTTCGGAAATCGCCCTTCGCGGCGACTATTTCTCCTACAGCGGTTCTCTGCCACCCGCACCCGCTCCGCGGGTGGAGGTCGGGCTCGGGGTACTGCGCCCACGGATGGCCCGGCTCGCCGGCGAAGTCGCCGACGTGGCGGTCACCTGGCTGACCCCGCCCTCGTACGTGCGCGACGTCGTCGTGCCCGCGCTGACCGAGGGCGCTCGTGAGACGGGCCGCCCCGTGCCCCGGATTGTCTCGGTCGTCCCCATGGCCGCGACAGCCAAGTCCCGGGTGGTAGAGGAAGCCGTGGGCACCGGGAGCGCCGGTCATTTCGCCCTGCCGCACTACGCGGACATGCTGGCCCGCGCGGGCGTCCGCGTGATGGCGGACAGCCCGGTCGAAACGGCCCGGTCGCTGATCGCCGCCGGCGGGGTGCTGACGGGTGACGCAGACGACCTGCGCGCGGGGATCGCGGCATATCACGAGGCCGGGGCCGACGAGGTCGTCGTCAACGGCGCCGGTGTTGCCATGGTGGAGGGGCCGCGCGCAGTACTGAACGACCTGGAAGCGCTCTTCGACGGGGCGGGACAGTAGAGGTGGACGCGCACACCTTCACGGAAGGCGCAACCCTCGGGAGTGATCACAACACGGCGGGCTGGGATGTCTTTGGGTTCACCCGGTTGCTTCTCGTAGGGACGGGCGCAGTTTGTGTTACATCACTGCCGGAGCAGATCGCCCGGCTGCGCGCGACGTACCCAGCGCTGGATATCCAGATAGTCGTGACCCGCAGCGCCCTGCGCTTCGTCACCCGGGAGGCCCTCAACCTCCTGACCGGACGCCGAACCATGGTCGACGCCTGGCCCGACGAGCCCGTTCTGCGGGCGCCCCATGTGGATCTGACCTCATGGGCGGAAGCGGTCGTCGTATTTCCGGCGACCTTCTCCTACACGGCCCGGCTGGCACTCGGGCTCGCGGACAGCCCCTCCCTGCTGACGGCTCAGTGCACCGCGGCGCCCGTGGGCGTCGCCCCCGCGCTGCCGCCGGGTGGTGTCGAAAGCCACGCCTACCGCACACACACCGCGGCGCTGGCGGTACGGCCCAACTACGTCGTCGCTCCCCCGGAGCCTGCACTCAGCCTGACAACCGGGCGGATGGACAGCTGGGCGCCCGCAGACCTCACCGGCCTGCTCCACAGCGTCGCCGACCTGCACCGCACCCTCGCCCGCCCCGGGGACGTCGGAACGACCACCGGCCAGGGAACAGGCGGGTAGGGATGAACGTCACCCAGCTCGTCGGCGGTTCGACAGGCGAAGAGGCCGCCGACACGACATCGCACCACGCCGCCTCCGACGTCGTCGACGAGTACGGCAGCGGGCTGCTTCTTACGAAGGTCACGGCTGTGCCCGGCGGTCATCGCTGGCACCGCAGACCAGGGCGCATGTGCCCAGCCCCGTTCCACCCTCTGACGAACTCACTCACCGATGCACTGCGGTCACAGACCGGCGACCCGTCGTGCGGTGCCCGGGCCGTCGTCGGGGAGGCGACGGCCGACGGCGGACGCTCGTACCCCGTGCCTGGCCGGCACTCCCTGGCCCACCTCCTCATGGTCGGCGGCGGCCCGAACACGGCCGTGCCCGGAGGAACGGGCGCAGTGGCGGAGGCCCTGCGTGGGGCCGGCGCTCTGCTTGCTCGCCTGCACGGTCTGGCCGTACCGGCAGAGGCGGCACGGCCGGCACGTGGAGCCTTACGTCTGCATGCCTGGCTCTCAGGGGCAACCACAGCCGGCGGAGCCGACCCAGCTGCCCTGCTGGGGGCAGCCGCCACCGCACCTCTGGCCGCATGGGCGGCGGAAACTGTCGCTCCCTGCGCCGGGGTCCTGTCCCACGGTGCGCCGGGGCTCGGGTCTCTGGTCCCGTCGTCCCTCCCCGGCGAGGACGCGGTGCTGCTGACGGGAGAGGACGTGTGCGCCGCGCCGCGCCATATGGATCTCGGCCACCTGGTGGGCGAACTCGTCGAACTGCGCTGGCTGCTGGGCCGGGCTGCTGTTCCGGAGGCCTGGCAGCGGCTGGTCGACGCAGTCCTCGACGGCTATATGGAGAATGCCACCGGTGCATCGGTCTCCCGTGCCTGCCTGGCGCGCGGCATTGCACTACGGGTGGCCCTGCACGCGCACGACTCCGCTGCGTACGTGGCCGGAGGCAGCGGCCCTGCGGCGCTATACGGCGTGCTCGCCGCCCGATTGGCCGAGGAGGCGGGAGCATGAAGCGGCAACCGGCCCACCGGGCCGCACCATGGACACAGGTCCTGGCCAATGGGCTCCGGGTTGTCATCGACACGGTACCGGCGGAACCCCTGACAGCCGTTGCCGTGCACTACCGCGTCGGCTTCCGTTCCGAGCCCGAGGGGCGGTCCGGGCTGGCCCACCTTGTTGAGCACATGATGTTCGAAGGCAGTGAGCACCATCCCCGCCGCTCGTACTTCGCCGAGTTGCTGGCCGCGGGCGGCTCCGCCACGGGTAGCACGCATCAGGACTACACGGACTATGTGCACATGGTGCCCGCCGACCTGCTGGAGGACGCCCTGGCGGCCGAGGCGGACCGTATGCGGGCCCCGCTGTTCACGGCGGACGGGCTCGACGCGCAGCTCACCGGCGTCGCGTCCGAGATCGCCGAGGCCGTAAACGACACGCCGCTGGGCGCGTTGCCCTGGCAGCTGCTGCCTGCAGTGATGTACACCCGATGGGCCAACGCGCATGACGGTTACGGGACATTCCCCGCACTGGCAGACGTCACGCCCTCTGACTGCGCCGCCTTCTTCCACGACCACTACGCACCGGGCAATGCCGTGGTCACCGTTTCCGGCGGGGGTGAGCCGGAACGGGTTGCCGGCCTCGTCTCCCGCTACTTCGGCACAATCCCGGCACGCGCAGTGCCGGCCCGCCCCCCGCTCGCCGAGCCCCCGCTCTCTGCGGACCGTGTGGTCGTACGGCCCACGCGGGGCAGCGGCGCGCTGACGCTCGGCTACCGGCTCCCCGATCCGTCGACCGATCTCGACGGCTATCTCGCGCACATGATCCTCGCCCGGCTGCTCACCACAGCGCGACGCCGGGCAGGTTGCGGCTTCTTCCGGCCACTCGACGCCGTCGATCCGGACACCCTGCTCGTCACGGTGCCCGTCGACACGCCGTCGGCGCAGGGCCGGGACACTCTGGAGGACGCCCTCACAGGGGTGGACACCGCACTGCTTCGGATCGCCGAGGGGGCACGGGGGCAGGCCGGTCAGGGCCTCGTGCGGACCACGGCCGCAGGGCTCGCCACCGAGCATCTGCGTGCCCACCACGGCCCGGCCACCCGCGCGTCGGCGCTGGGCAGGTGGGAGTTGCTCTTCGGTGCCGCAGGCCTCGTGAACGACCTTCCCGCCCGTATCCGGGAGGTGCGCGGGCAGGCGGCGCGCGCGGCTGCTGAGGGCCTCCTGTCGTCCCACCGTGCGGTGCTGGCAGTAATACCCGCCACGACGCGCTGTGCCCACCCCGAAGCCGTCCGCTTCCGGGCGTTTTTGCGATCGGGCCCCGGGCCCGACCGGCACGGCGCCTCAGCCCGGCCCATCACCGCCGTGCACCCCGCACAGGACGCGGAACACTCACTGCTTCCGGCCACGGACCCGACGCGAACCTCCGTCGCAGACACGGCTCCCGGCTCCGTGCGCGTCCCTGGCCGCACCCAGGGCAACCGCTCCCTGCGGTCGCCCGGTTCGTTGCGGCTGGCCGGACTTGTCGAAGCCGGCGGGCCCGAGGGCCCGAGGGTGGTCGCAGTGCGGGACGGGCGCGCGCCCGTGGTCGAGCTGCGCCTGCGCCTGGTCACACCCGCCGGTTCCGCTCCGGCGGACCAGGAGGGCCTGTGCCGGATCGTCTCCGACCGCTGGGACCTGCTGTGGGGTGAGAGTGGCCCCCCCGGGGAGCGTGCGGTCCGGGTTGAGACAGGTGCCGTCCTCCTGGACGCATGGCTGCCCGCCGCAGCCGCCGACCCCGTTCTCTTCACCGAGTTGCTGGCCGCCCCTCCCACCGCTGCGGAGTGGGCGCGCGTCGGTCCCCGCGTACGCGCCCGGCTGACTGCGCACTCGGCCGATACCTGGTGGCTGGCGGATCAGGCCGTAAGGCGATGGCTGGCGCCTGCGCCCAGGACGAGCATCGGGACCGCCCCCGCCTTGGCGGACGCACTCCTCACCGCCGTCGGCGACCTCGACCCCGAGTCCTGGGCAGCCTCGGCGGAAGCTGCCCTGCGTGCTGCTCTGTCCAGACCCTCGTCCCAGGGCGTGGCGGTGGCCTCCGCCGCCGAACGTCTGGCGCACATTAGGCTGCCGGCCGGACGTCCAGCGCCCGCCGCCCATGTCGTGTGGGCCACGCCCGAGCCGCGGGACGCCGGGCCACGGGCCGCGCGCTGGCTGGCCGTCGCCGTGCTCGGCGGTGGCCAGCCGGGCGCCCGGCTGGCCGGTCTTCGCACTCCCGGAGCGCCCTTCGGCTTCACCGCGTACGCGGGCCGGTTCCCCGGACCGTCCGGCCCGCTCGTCCAAGTCGGTGCCCAACTACTGCCGGACGACGCTGTCATGGGCGCCTCGCTGGTGCGAGACGCGATACGTCGAGCCGGGGAGGAACCACCCGGGGGCACCGAGGTGGACGCCGCACGCCGCTACTGCTCCGGTCAGCTCATCCTTGTACGGGCCACCCAGAGCGGCCTCGCGGACCAGCTCGCGGCCTGGACGGCAGTCGGCCACCCGGCTACCGAGCTCGAAGGATTCCCCGACGCGCTGCACGATGTCGCGACCACCGAGGTCGCCCGCGCATGCGCAGCACTGTTCGCCCAGCCCGCCTACACCGGTGCACTCGCCGGTGCGGCGGCCGACCCGGCCGAGGACTCACCGTGACACCAACCACCACCAGCCCCGCGACTTCGGAGGCCACCCCGACCGAACTGCGCTTCGGCGCGGTCGACCTGGCCACCGTTCCCGAGGTCGACGCCCTGCTGAACCGTATCGGCGCCGGGCCGTTCTACCGTGCCGGGGTGACCGCGTTGCCGGGGCGGAACGACACCTGGGCCGGGCCCACCGCCTCGGGCGAGCAGGTCTTCGTCAAGCGGCTGACCGGAGACCGCGCGGACACCGGCGCCCGGTTCGGGCGAGCCCTCGCCTTCGAGCAGGTCGCGGCCGGTGCCCCAGCTGGTGCACTGCGCGGGCCCGAACTCCTCGGCAGCGACGAGGAGGCCCGGCTGCTGGCCTTCCGTTATCTCCATGGCACCCGTAGCGGAGCCGAGTTGATGGCGGACCAGCAGTTCTCACCCAGGCTCGGATACCTGACTGGCAGGGCCACCGGTGTGCTGCACGCCAGTGGTGCGACTGCCAGTGGTGACGGCAGGCCGCTGGAGACGGGCGTGCCGGCCCTGCCGTCCGCCGCGTTGCTGGAGGCACTTCCGGCCGCGGTGTTCGAGGAGCTGAGCGGTGCGGAACTGGAGACCTGGCGTCTGCTGCAGGGGGACGACGAGTTGGTCGCCGGCGTTGCCCGGCTGCTGGGCGCAGAACGCTCGGCACCCCGGGTACCGGCGCACTGTGATCTGCGTCTGGATCAGATCCTGGTCGGATCCGGTGCCGGGGCGGATTTGGACGCCGGACCGGACGTCCGTGTCGCCGACTGGGAGGAGTTCCGGCTCGCCGACCCCGCCCGCGACATCGGCAGCTTCGCGGGCGAGTGGCTGCACCGCGCCGTACACGACATCGTCACCTCACGGGGCGACGAAGACCGCGCCGCGTTCGCGGACCTGGCGATGACACGCGAGTCCGTCGTCACGCGCGGCGCAGAGCGGATCGCCCGGCTCCGCCCCATCGTCCAGGAGTTCTGGCGCGGTTACCGGGAGGCGCGTCCCGTATCCGCCGACCCGAGGCTCGCGGAGCGCGCCACCGCCTTTGCGGGCTGGCATCTGCTGGACCGACTGCTCGCCGGTGCTGCGCGAGGCAACCGGCTGCTCGGTATCGAGCGCGCGGCAGCCGGTATCGGCCGCACCGCACTTCTGCACCCCGCCCGATTCGCCTCTGTCATCGGCCTGGGAGACCACTCATGACTGTTACATCCCCGCCCGCCCCGGTGCTCGCTCCCCCGCTGTCCAGCGCCCTCGCCGCTATCCGGCTGTCGGGCGACGGCTGCTCGGCGACCGTCGGTCCCCGCTCGCTGAGCGGCGACTCGCCGCGCGAGTTGCAACAGCGGCTGGGTGCGGCGTTGTACGAGGTGTTCCACACAGGACGTGCCGAACCGGACGCGCGTCCGCGTCGACTGGTCCTGCGAGACCCTGGCTTCGAGCGCCTGCTCAGCGACGCGGTACCGCACCGAGAAGTCGTACGCAGCGGTCTCTTGCTCCGTGCCCCCGCGGCCCGCACGGAGGAGGCCCTGGTCTCGTGGGACGGGGTCCGTGTACGCGTCCCGGCGTGGTCGCTACGCGGCCAGGGCCCGCTCGTCCCGGGGGCCACGGTCCGCCACCGCGTCTCCCCCGTCCGGCCCGCGCTTTCGCCCGGCTTCCTCTATGTGACGGGGAGCCGCGAGGTGCGACTGGACAGCGCACTGCTGCGGGTCTACGTCCACATCACCGACCCAGGGCACGCCCCCGCCATCTGGAGAGCGGTGCTCGGTGCGCTGGAGAACGGCGGAGCCGGATACCACGCCAAGGTGCTGTCGAGCCGTGAGGAGTACCCGCGGCGGGACGCCCTGGTGGTCTATCTGGGCGGCGAGTCCCTGGGGTTCTGCCACGCGGTCGCGGACGCAGTGCGGGCTCTGCCCGGTACAGGTCCGGACGTGTCGGCCTTCGCCCACCGGCTCGGCCCCGCCACCGCCGTCGCATGGGAACCGGACGACCCCCGGCCCGGGGCGGGCGGGCTCAGCTTCGGCCAGCACCGAGCGGCGGCGCTCGCAGAGGCGGTGACCAGGCTGCCGGACGGCGAGGCGGCCGCGGCGGCCGCGTTCACGGAAGCGGGCGCCGACCCGCTGGCTCCGTACCGGAACACCCATTCGCCGGGGCTCCCAGGGCTCTGAGTCCCCCCGGCCGCTACGGGCCTCCCGGCGCATCAGGCACCACACCCCACGCACCACAGCGGAAGGCACACCATGCACCAACCTACGGCGGAAGCGACCGCCCTGACTGCCGTGGACGTGCGGCAGTTGAGAAAGAAGTTCGACGGCAAGGCGGCTGTCGACGGAGTCGACCTGGCCGTCCCTGTGGGGAGCTTCTACGGAATCGTCGGGCCCAACGGAGCCGGGAAGACGACGAGCCTGTCGATGATCACCGGTCTGCTGCGTCCGGACGCGGGGTCGGTGACCGTCGCGGGACACGACGTGTGGCGGGACCCGTACGAGGCGAAGCACCGCATCGGCATCCTGCCCGACGGGCTGCGACTCTTCGAGCGGCTGTCGGGGCGTGAGCTGCTGCGTTACACGGGGCGGCTGCGCGAGCTGCCGCCCGCGGACACCGAGGCACGGGCAGAGGAACTGCTCGACGTCCTCGGGCTGGCCGACGCCGCGGACAAGCTGGTCGTGGACTATTCGACGGGTATGCGCAAGAAGATCGGCCTGGCAGCGGCCCTGCTGCACAATCCGCCCGTGCTCTTTCTCGACGAGCCGTTCGAGAGCGTGGACCCGGTCTCCGCCGAAACAATCCGGGGGGTGCTGCGCCAGTACACGGGCTCCGGTTCGACGGTGGTGTTCTCCAGCCATGTGATGGAGCTCGTCGAGGCGCTCTGCAGCCATGTTGCCGTGATGGCCGCCGGACGGGTCGTCGCAGCCGGGACGCTGGACGAGGTGCGCGACGGGCGGACGCTGGGCGAGCGGTTCATGGAGCTGGTGGGCGCCCCCGCCGCGAAGGCGAAGGGAGGCAGCCTCGCATGGTTGGGGTCTTCGTCGGCTTGAAACTCGCACTGCTGCGCGGCAGTCTGCGGCGCAGCCGCGTGCGGGCGGCCGGTTTCGTCGTCGGCACGTCGGTGGGTGTCGCCGGCTCCTTCTGGGCGGCCGTCAACCTGGCCGCGGCCCGGCCCGCGGCCGAGGCGGCCGACCTCGCGGTGCTCACGTTCACGGGTCTGGCCATCGCCTGGCTGGCACTCCCGCTCTCGTTGGGGGCGGGCGCCGACGAAAGCGCCGATCCGACCCGCCTCGTGGTACTCCCGGTCCGCCCGCGCGCTCTCATCACCGGGGCCACGGCCGCCGCGCTGATAGGTCCCGCCCCGTTGTGCACCCTGATCCTCGTCGCAGGTGCGGCAACAGGCGCGGCGCGCGGTGCCGGTGGAGGAGGGACGGCGGTGGCGGGCGCCGCAGCGGCGGCCGTTGTCACGGTCCTGCTGTGCGTGGTCGGCTCGCGTGCGGTGACGGCGGCCTTCGCGCGGGCCCTGACCGGGCGGCGCGGCAAGGATGCGGCGGCGCTCGGCGGTGTGCTGACCGCGGTCGGCGGATACGGGGCGTATCTGCTGCTCGGCACCGCCGGTTCGGGCCCCGAGCTGCCGCCGTCGGTCGTGCGGGGGCTGCGCTGGGCGCCACCCGGGTGGGCGGCGGACACGGTCCGAGCGGCCGCGGACGGCCGAGGCGCCGTCGTGGCCGCCGAGCTCGCTGCGGCCACGACGCTGACGGTACTGCTGATGCTCTGGTGGCACCGGTCCCTGACCCGGCTGATGACGACAGCGGACGCCTCGACCGCGCAGGCAGTGACCGAACGCGGCGGGGGCTCGGGCACCACGGCACGACTGCTCTCGGCGAGTCGGACGCTGCTGGTCGCGCACCACCAGCTCACTGCATTTCTGCGGGCGCCCCGGCACCGGATGACGCTGATCGCCGCGCTGGCGTACGCCTTGCTGTTCCCCGTGGTCATCGTGCCGGTCGGAGCGAAGAGTCCGTACGTGGCCATCGGCGGCGCATGGGTGTTCGGGCTGACCGCGCCCGGTGTGCTGTTCGCGTTGGACGGGTCAGCGATCTGGACCAACGTGGCGACCCTGCGCACCCGCGCGCACGCCCGCGCCGAACTGCTGGGCCGGATGCTGCCGCAGATGGCGCTGATCGTGCCCTGGATGACGGCGGTCGCGCTGGTCACTGCCCTGATCACGGGCCGCACCGACCAGTTGGCGGCCGCTGTCGGGCTGACGTTCGCGCTGCTGGGGGTGACGTTCGCGATCGGCATGGTCATCAGCGTGCACTGGCCGTACCCGTACCCGGAGAATCCCTTCGAGGTGAGCGCCCCGGGGCAGAACGGCGGCTATCACTCGGCCAATTTGGTGGGCACGCTGATCGGTCTGCTGGCGGTCTCCCCGCTCGTCATCGGCGCGTTCGTGCTGGAGGGCTCCCCTCGGCTGTGGCTGCTGCTGCCGCTGGGCACGGTGTACGGCGTGCTCGCGGTGGCCCTCACGCTGCGGGTCATGGCCCGTCGGCTGCACGACCGAGCGCCCGAGGTGCTCACCGCGCTCCGCGCGTCCTGACCGAGAGCCCCCTGCTGCCTCGGTTCCGCCCCCTCGGCCTGCCACTCGGGGAGCAGGCCGGCCCCATCCATCACATCGTTGAGGATCTGCATGACCCGCACCGACTCCGCCTTCCGCACCCTCCTGCGCCATGCCCGCCCGCACCGCCAGGGATTGGTCGTCGGGGCGTTGCTCGGTTCGGCCGGGGCGGTCGCCGGGCTGGCCCAGCCGCTGGTGGCCAAGTCGTTCGTCGAATCGCTTGCCGCCGAGGCCCCGGTGGCCCGGCAGGTACTGCTGCTCGGCCTGCTGGTGCTCGGCGGGACGGTGGCGTCCGCCTTCGGCATGTTCGTCGTCGAACGGTCGGCGGAAAGCGTGGTGCTGAGTGCTCGGCGACGGATGATCGGGCGGCTGCCGCGGCTGCCTGTCGCGCAGTTGGACCGGCGGCCCCCCGGCGATCTGATATCCCGGGTGACGGCAGACTCCACCCTGCTGCGGGAGGCTGCGACGAACAATCTGGTCGACACGGTCGTCGGGGCGGTCACCCTGGTCGGCATGGTGTGCCTGATGGCGTGGCTCGACACGGTGCTCTTCCTGGCAGTGCTGTGCGTCGTGCTCACCGTCGGCGGCTGCGCGGCGCTGGTCATGCCCCGTATCGGCCGCGCCAGCCAGCAGGTCCAGGCGGCCCTCGGGGAGCTGGGCTCCGGTTTGGAACGCCTCCTCGGCGCGATTCGCACGGTGAAGGCGAACGGTGCCGAGGACCGCGAGGTCGCCGCACTCCACAGGTCCGCGGACCAGGCGTGGAGCGCGGGTGTCGGGGCGGCGCGGTGGACAGCGGTGGCGGGCACCTCCAGCGGGCTGGTGGTACAGCTCGCCTTCCTCGCCGTGCTGGGGCTCGGCGGTGCACGGGTGGCGAGCGGCGCGATGAGCGTCGCGGCTCTGATCGGATTTCTGCTGTATCTCTTCTATCTGATCGGGCCGGTGGCGCAGCTCGCGAGCGGAATCGGCGGCCTTCAGGTAGGCCTCGCGGCCGTACGACGCATCCACGAGGTGCTCGACCTGGAGACGGAGAACGAGGCACATGCGCGTGGGGGCCCGCTCGGGTCCGGCGGCGGGTCGGCGGCAGGGCGGCCGAGCGGGGGGAGCGACGCGGTGATTGCGGAAAACGCCCACCCGGCGGGCGCGGCGGTCTCCTTCCGCGATGTCGTCTTCCGCTACCGCGAGGGCGGTCCCACCGTGTTGGACGGGGCCTGTTTCGATGTGCCGCCCGGCGGCCTGACGGCGGTGGTAGGGCCGTCCGGCGCCGGCAAGAGCACTCTCTTCGCGCTGCTGGAACGTTTCCACGACCCGGAGAGTGGCCACATCCGGATCGACGGGCGCGAGCTGCGCCGTTGGGACCTCGACTCGCTGCGGCGAACCATCGGATACGTCGAGCAGGACGCGCCAGCGCTGGCGGGCACGCTGCGCGACAACCTCCTGTTCGGGGCGGATCACCGCACCGAGGAGGATCTCGCCCGTGTGCTCGAACAGGTCCGGCTGACGTACCTGGTCGACAGTCTGCCGGAGGGCCTGGACACTCAGGTCGGGCACCGGGGGACGGCCCTCTCGGGTGGACAGCGCCAGCGGGTTGCCATCGCCCGCGCGCTGCTGCGCCGTCCGCGGCTGCTGCTGCTCGACGAGGCGACGTCCCAGCTGGACGCCCTGAGCGAGGGCGAGTTGCGGGACGTCGTGGCACGAATCGCCCGGACAGTGACCGTCCTGGTGGTCGCGCACCGGCTCTCCACGGTCGTCGACGCCCGCCGCATACTCGTGATGGAGAACGGCCGTGTCCGCGCGGCAGGTTCACATGACGAACTCCTACGGAACGACGAGTTGTACAGGCGCTTGGCGACGACGCAGGGGCTGGCGGGTCGGGGCGGGGGCTGAGGAACACGCCCGGCCCGGCCGGCATCACTCCGAGGGCCCCGCGTGGGCTGAGCCACCGAGGCCCGCCGGGCCGGAGAGGCCCATGAGGCCCAGCAGAAGGCGGAGTTCGGCCCCGGCGCCGGTGAGGTGGACGCGGGTGCCGTGGCGGCGGGCGGTGAGCTGGAGCCGGGTGAGCACCTCGACGACCGCGAGGTCGGCGCCGGTCAGCCCGGCGACGTCGACCAGGACCGGCGCGGGCCCGGGCGCCGGCTTCCCCGCCGCGCCCGGAGGACCGGCGGGCCCGGCGTCCCGCAGGCGTGCGCGGATCCTCTCGCTCAGTTCCTCGCACAGGCGTGGCGCATCGCCCGGGGCCGGTCCCCCGGTGATGCGCATGACGATCGGCTGCTCGGCGTCCACATGGGGGTGACCGGCCGCCGGACGAGAAGTCATCGGCGACCGGTCACCCGAGGGGGCGTCCCCGCGGTCAGGCGATGCGCTCCAGCACGACCGGGCCCGCCTCGTGCGCCGTGCCCGCCGGGGCGATGTCGTACGCGGAGCCCAGGGCGTCGAGGGCGTAGCCGAACTTCTCCGGGGTGTCCGTGTGCAGGGTCAGCAGGGGCTGGCCCTCGGTGACGGTGTCGCCCGGCTTGGCGTGGATCTCGACGCCCGCGCCGGCCTGCACCGGGTCCTCCTTGCGGGCGCGGCCCGCACCGAGGCGCCAGGCGGCGATGCCGACGCCGTAGGCGTCGAGGCGGGTCAGCACACCGGAGGACGGCGCGGTGACGACGTGCTGCTCGCGGGCGACGGGCAGGGCCGCGTCCGGGTCGCCGCCCTGGGCCGCGATCATCCGGCGCCAGACGTCCATGGCGGAGCCGTCGGCGAGCGCCTTGGCGGGGTCGGCGTCCTTGATGCCGGCCGCGTCGAGCATCTCGCGGGCGAGGGCGAGGGTCAGCTCGACGACGTCGGCGGGGCCGCCGCCGGCCAGGACCTCGACCGACTCGCGGACCTCCAGGGCGTTGCCCGCGGTGAGGCCGAGCGGGGTGGACATGTCGGTGAGCAGGGCGACGGTGCGCACTCCGCTGTCGGTGCCGAGGCCGACCATGGTGGCGGCCAGTTCGCGGGCGTCCTCGATGTTCTTCATGAAGGCGCCGGTGCCGACCTTGACGTCGAGGACGAGGGAGCCGGTGCCCTCGGCGATCTTCTTGGACATGATCGAGGAGGCGATCAGCGGGATGGCCTCGACGGTGCCGGTGACGTCGCGCAGGGCGTAGAGCTTCTTGTCGGCGGGGGCCAGGCCGTCACCGGCGGCGCAGATGACGGCGCCGGTGGTGTCGAGGACGTTCAGCATCTCCTCGTTGGAGAGAAGGGCGCGCCAGCCGGGGATGGACTCCAGCTTGTCGAGGGTGCCGCCGGTGTGGCCGAGGCCGCGGCCGGAGAGCTGCGGGACGGCGGCGCCGCAGGCGGCGACCAGCGGGGCGAGCGGCAGGGTGATCTTGTCGCCGACGCCGCCGGTGGAGTGCTTGTCGGCGGTCGGGCGGGAGAGCGAGGAGAAGTCCATGCGCTCGCCGGAGGCGATCATGGCGGCGGTCCAGCGGGCGATCTCCGTGCGGTTCATGCCGTTGAGCAGGATCGCCATCGCGAGGGCGGACATCTGCTCGTCGGCGACCGCACCGCGGGTGTAGGCGTCGATGACCCAGTCGATCTGCTCGCCGCTCAGTTCGCCGCGGTCCCGCTTGGTGCGGATGACGGAGATGACGTCCATGGCATGTCCTCCAGTGGTGGCTCACCGCGCAGAGGGAGGCTCTACGCGCATAGAGCAAGGGTATGGGAGCGGCCCTCCCGCCGGAGCGGAAGGGCCGCGGGGTGGCCCGGAAGGTCCGGGCCGCGTCCGGGGCGGAGCCCCTCGGCTCCGGGCACATATGGCCGGGAGCCGTGTGGCCGGAAGCTATGTGGCCCGAAGCCGTGTGGCCCGGGCACATAGGGCCCGAAGCCGTGTGGCCCGGGCACATAGGGCCAGGCCCATGTGGCCTCAGCCCAGGTGCCCCGGGCCGAAGGCCTGCGGCAGCATCGCGGACAGCGGCAGGATCCCCGCCGGGGTGTCCAGGAGCAGGTCCGGCCCGCCGAACTCGTGCAGCAGCTGCCGGCACCGTCCGCACGGCACCAGGGCCTCGCCCCGGCCGTCCACGCAGACAAAGTGCGTCAGCCGCCCGCCGCCCGTCGCCTGGAGCTGCGAGACCAGCCCGCACTCGGCGCACAGGCTCAGCCCGTACGACGCGTTCTCGACGTTGCAGCCGGTGACCACCCGGCCGTCGTCGACGAGGGCGGCGACCCCGACCGGGTAGCCCGAGTACGGCGCGTACGCGCGGGACATGGCCTCGCGCGCCCGCTCCCGCAGGGCCTCCCAGTCGGCGGCCTCGACGGCCCGAGCCGTCATTTGCCCTGGCCCTTGCGGTACGGCATGCCGTTCGCCTTGGGCATGCGCAGCCGTTGCGCGGAGAGCGCGAGGACCAGCAGCGTGGTGACGTACGGCGCGGCGTCCACGAACTGGCTGGGCAGCACGTCGGTGAGCGCGTACCAGGTGAACAGCAGGGCCGAGAAGACGCCCGCGATCACGGCGGAGAGGTACTTCTTCTTGTAGAGCTGCCAGACGACCGCGATCACCAGCAGGATCGCGAGGAGCAGCAGCATCGCGTGGACGTTCTCCGCGCCGCCGCGCAGCTTGAGACTGTCGGTGAAGCCGAAGAGGCCCGCACCCAGCGCCATGCCGCCAGGCATCCAGTTACCGAAGATCATCGCGGCGAGACCGATGTATCCGCGGCCGCCGGTCTGGCCCTCCTGGTAGATGCCGGTGGAGACGATCGCGAGGAACGCGCCGCCGAGGCCGGCCAGGGCGCCGGAGACGATCACGGCGATGTACTTGTACTTGTAGACGTTGACGCCCAGGGACTCGGCGGCGATCGGGTTCTCGCCGCAGGAGCGCAGGCGCAGACCGAAGGAGGTCCGCCACAGCACCCACCAGGTGCCGGGGATCAGCAGCAGGGCCACCACGGTCAGCAGGGACAGGTTGGTCACCAGACCGCCGAGCACACCGGCCAGGTCGGAGACGAAGAACCAGTGCTTGCTCTGGAGGTCGGCCAGCCATTCGGAGAGACCCGGAATCGTGATCCGGTCGATCGGATCGATGCGCGGGGACTGCTTGGAGGAGCCGCCGGCCGCCTCGGCGAAGGTGAAGTTGGACATGTACCGGGTCAGGCCGGTGGCCAGGATGGTGACGGCCACACCCGAGACGATGTGGTTGACGTTGAAGGTCACCGTCATCACCGCGTGCAGCAGACCGCCGAGCGCGCCGCCGGCGATGCCGACGAGGACACCGGTCCAGGGGCCCCACTGGTAGCCCGCCCAGGCACCGAACCAGGTGCCGAGGATCATCATGCCTTCGAGGCCGATGTTGATGACGCCCGCGCGCTCGGCCCAGAGGCCGCCGAGACCGGCGAGGCCGATCGGGACCGCGAGCTGGAGGGCGCCGGAGACCTGGCCGGTCGACGTGAGGTCCTCGGCGCCGCTGATCATGCGGACCAGCGAGAACAGCAGCAGCCCCGCGGCGATGATCAGCAGGATGACGGGCAGGGACAGCTTGCGGCGGCGGCCGCCCTTCTTGGGCGCGGTGCTCGCCGTCGAGACCGTGCTCGTGCTCTCCGTCATGCCGCTGCCACCTCCTTGTTCTTGCGGGCCTGCGCGGCGAGCTCCTCGCCGACCTTCTGCTGCTGGCGGCGGAGCCCGTACTGGCGTACGAGTTCGTAGGACACGACGACCGAGATCACGATGAGGCCCTGCATGATGAGGGCGATCTCCCGGGGGTAGCCGGCGATGCCGAGGCCCTCCGCCGTCTTGTCCAGGAAGGCGATGAGGAGGGCGGCGAAGAAGATGCCGACCGGGTTGTTGCGGCCGAGCAGCGCGATGGTGATGGCGGTGAAGCCGACACCGGTCGGGAAGCTCAGGCTGTAGGTGTGGGTCTGGCCGAGCAGCATCGGCATGCCGGCCAGGCCCGCGACGGCGCCCGAGATCAGCATGGCGGTGAGCACCATCTTCTTGGCGTCGACGCCGCTCGCCTGGGCGGCGGACTGGCTGGCGCCGGTGGCACGCAGGTCGAAGCCGAAGCGGGTGCGGTTGAGGACGAACCAGTAGACGAGGCCGAGCCCGAAGGCGACGAAGGTGAAGCCGTAGATCGTGCCGCCGTCGAGTTCGAGGCCGGGGAACCAGCCGGACTCGGGGATCTCGCCGGTGGTCAGCTCGTTGGAGCCGGCGACCTGCTCGCCGAGGTTGGCGGGGAGGATCATCCAGGCGATCAGGCTGGTCGCGATGGCGTTCAGCATGATCGTGGAGACGACCTCGCTCACCCCGCGGGTGGTCTTGAGGATGCCCGCGATGCCGGCCCACATGGCGCCGACGAACATGGCGGTGAGCACGATCAGCAGGATGTGCAGCGGACCCGGCAGGTCCACGGAGGCGCCCACGACGGCGGCGAGCATGACCGCGAGGCGGTACTGCCCGTCGACGCCGATGTTGAAGAGGTTCATCCGGAAGCCGATGGCGACGGCGAGAGCGGCGAGGTAGTAGATGCCGGTCTGGTTCAGGATGAGGACCTGCACGTCGGTGAACTCGACCTGCTCGATCATGAGCCGGTACGGCTCGAAGGCGCTGAGGTCGGAGAGGACCAGCACCACCGAGGTGAGCAGGAAGGCCACGACCAGGGCGAGCACCGGGCCGGCGAGGCCCAGAATCAGCCGGTCCTTGTCGAACTTCTTCATCGGCCCTCACCGTTCCTGGGCGTCGTGCCGTCCTGCGGCGTCGTCGTGCCGTTCTTCCGCGGCGTGCTGCCGTCCTGCGGCGCTGTGCCGCCCTCCGGCGTGGTGCCGTCCTGCGGCGTCTCGGGTGCTTCGAGGTGTCCGGTGGCGGCGCCGGTCATGGCGGAGCCCAGCTCCTCGGGGGTGATGGTGGCGGGGTCGGCGTCGGCGACCAGGCGGCCGCGGTACATCACCCGCAGGGTGTCGGAGAGCCCGATGAGCTCGTCCAGGTCGGCGGAGATCAGCAGCACGGCCAGGCCCTCGTGGCGGGCCTCGCGGATCTGGTCCCAGATCTGCGCCTGCGCGCCGACGTCCACACCGCGGGTGGGGTGGGCGGCGATGAGGAGCTTGGGCGCGTGGCTCATCTCGCGGCCGACGATCAGCTTCTGCTGGTTGCCGCCGGAGAGGGAGGCCGCGGTGACCTCGATGCCGGGCGTGCGCACGTCGTACTCGCGGACGATGCGCTCGGTGTCCTTGCGGGCGGCCTTGGGATCGAGGACGCCCCTGCGGCTGTTGGGGGCTTCGGTGACATGGCCGAGGATGCGGTTCTCCCACAGCGGGGACTCCAGCAGGAGTCCGTGGCGGTGGCGGTCCTCGGGGATGTAGCCGATGCCGCTCTCGCGCCGCTTGCGGGTGGGCGCGTGCGAGATGTCGGCGCCGTCGAGGGTGATGGTGCCGCCGTCGGGGTCGCGCAGGCCGATCAGGGCCTCGATCAGCTCGGTCTGGCCGTTGCCCTCGACACCGGCGATGCCCATGACCTCGCCCTTGTGGATGGTGAAGTCGATCCCGGCGAGGACGTCGCGGACGATGCCGTCGGGGTCGGTCTCGGTGAGGGTGAGGCCCCTGACGCCGAGCATCGCGACGTCGGTGACCGTGGACTCGCGGGTCTCGGGCGAGGGGAGTTCGCTGCCGACCATCAGCTCGGCGAGCTGCTTGGTGGTGGTGGTCGCCGGGTCCGCGGTGCCCACGGTGGTGCCGCGCCGGATGACGGTGATCTCGTCGGCGACCGACAGGACCTCGCCCAGCTTGTGCGAGATGAAGATGACGGTCAGGCCCTCGGCCTTGAGCTCGCGCAGGTTGGCGAAGAGGGCGTCGACCTCCTGCGGGACGAGGACCGCGGTGGGCTCGTCGAGGATCAGGGTGCGGGCGCCGCGGTAGAGGACCTTGAGGATCTCCACGCGCTGGCGGTCGGCGACGCCGAGGCTCTCCACCATGGCGTCGGGGCGGACGCCCAGCCCGTAGGCGTCGGAGATCTCCTTGATCTTCTTACGGGCTCCGGCGCCGATGCCGTACAGCTTCTCGCCGCCGAGGACGACGTTCTCCAGCACGGTGAGGTTGTCGGCCAGCATGAAGTGCTGGTGGACCATGCCGATCCCGCGCGCGATGGCGTCGGACGGGCTGGAGAAGGTGACCTGCTCACCGTCGACGGTGATGGTGCCCTCGTCCGGCTTCTGCATGCCGTAGAGGATCTTCATCAGGGTCGACTTGCCGGCACCGTTCTCCCCCACCAGGGCGTGCACGGTGCCCTTGTGGATGGTGATGTCGATGTCGTGGTTGGCGACGACGCCGGGGAATCGCTTGGTGATGCCGTGCAGTTCGACGGCGGCAGCAGCCGGCGACGTTGACGGACTGGACGCGTTGATGACGCACTCTCCTTGGCGGGACAGGGCCGGGCGGGAGGGCAGGGCGGGCGCCTGCGGGCGGTGGGGGGACGGCAAAGCGGGCTGGGCGGGCAGGGGGCGGGGCGAAGTTATCGCGCCGGAGAGGGTTCTACGCGCGTAGCGATGCCGAATAGCAAAAACCGATGGCCATGGCTCTGGTCCGGGGCCCGCGGGGCGGCCGGCCGCCCCGCGGGCCCCGGGTACCGGACCGTCCGGCCCGGGAGGGGCCGGACGGATCCGACGAGCGGGCCTCGGCGGTTACGGAGCCGTCTTGACCGTGATCGTGCCGGCGATGATGTCGGCCTTGGCCTTGTCGACGGCGGCGATGACGTCGGTCATCTCGGTGAAGGCCGGGTTCGAGCGGGACAGGGCGACACCGTCGTCCTCCAGCCCGTAGCGGATCTCACCGGTCTGCGGCTTGCCGTCCTGGACCGACTTGATCAGGTTGAACACGGCGCCCGAGATGTTCTTGGTCACCGAGGTCAGGATCTGGTCCTTGTAGGCGGCCAGACCCTTCTGGTTGTACTGGTCGGAGTCGACGCCGATGGCCCACTTGCCGGCCTTGGAGGTCGCCTCGATGGCACCCGCGCCCGCGAGACCGGCGGCGGCGTAGATCACGTCGGCGCCGGCGTCGAGCTGGCCCTGCGCGGCGGCCTTGCCGAGGTCGGGCTTGGAGAAGCCACCGAAGTCCGGCGGCTGCGTCAGGTACTGGACCTTGACGTTGACGTTCTTGTTGGTGTCCTTGACGCCCTGGACGAAGCCCGCCTCGAACTTCTTGATCAGCGGGGTCTCGACACCGCCGATGAAGCCGACCGTGTCGGTCTTGGTCACCTTGGCGGCGGCGACGCCGGCGAGGTAGGAGCCCTGCTCCTCGTTGAACACCAGGTTGGCGATGTTCGGGCCGGTCTTCGACGTGTCGTCGATGAGGCCGAAGGTGGTGTCCTTGAACTTCGGGGCGACCTCGGCGATGGCCGGGGCGTAGGCGAAGCCGACACCGATCACCGGGTTGTTGCCGGCTCGGGCGAGCGAGGTCAGGCGCTGGACCTTGTCCGGGTCGCCCTCGCCTTCGCTGGGCTCCGCCTCGGTGCCGTCGACGTCGAGTTCCTTCTCGGCCTTCTCGAGACCGGCGTAGGCGGCGTCGTTGAACGACTGGTCGCCGCGTCCGCCGATGTCGTAGGCGATGGCGGCCTTGCCGCCGTTGTCGTCCGAGCTCGACGAGCCGGAGGACGAGTCGCTGCCACACGCGGTGACAGACAGTGCGAGAGCCGTGGAGGCGATGCCCACGGTGGCGATCCTGGTGATCCGGCGCACTGGGAGGCTCCTTTAAACCTGACCGAAAGCGCCACTTCCGGCGCTGGGTTCGCGGCGATCGTAACGCGCGTAGATGTCAGTTAAAGACCCGTTCATCAGTCGTTATCGGATCGTCGCGAACAGGCCACGGGCCCGGCACGGCGTGCCGGGCCCGCGCCGCTTCCCGTACGGCTCCGGTGTGTCGCCGGGGCGCTACGCGGAGAGAGCGGGCGGCGGGTGGGACGGTGGCGGGCGTCCTGTGTCCGGCGGGCGCCCCGGGCCGTACCCGCGCGGGGCCCGGGGCCGGGCCCCGCCGGGGGTGTTCAGTCGCCCGCCATGCCGTCCAGCAGGGCGGCGGCGGTGAAGAGTTCGACGCCCGCGGTGATGGACTCCTCGTCCACGTCGAAGTCCCCCCGGTGCAGATCGCGGCGGACGGTGTCGCCCGGGACGCGGACGCCGAGCCGGGCCATGGCGCCCGGGACGTGCTCCAGGTACCAGGAGAAGTCCTCGCCGCCGAGGCTCTGCTCGGTGTCCTCGATCGCATACGGTCCGCGCCGGGCGGCGTGCGCGTCGCGCAGCAGTTCGGTGACGCCGGGGTCGTTGACGACCGGCGGGACACCGCGGATGTAGTCGATCTGGGACTTGGCCCGGTGCAGGGTGGCGATCTCGTCGATCGCCGCGTGCACCAGGTCCGGGGCCTCGCGCCAGGCCGCCAGGTCCAGGCAGCGCACGGTGCCGGACAGCTCCGCGTGCTGGGGGATGACGTTGGGCGCGTGGCCGGAGGAGATCCGGCCCCAGGTGACGGCGAGCCCGGAGCGGGCGTCGACGCGGCGGGCCAGCAGGGCCGGGACCTCGGTGGCGACCTTCGCAGCGGCGGTGACCAGGTCGGTGGTCAGATGCGGGCGGGCGGTGTGGCCGCCGGGGCCGTCGAGGGTGACTTCCAGACGGTCGCAGGCGGAGGTGATCGGGCCGGGCCGCAGTCCGATGGAGCCCGCGTCGACCTTGGGGTCGCAGTGCACGGCGACGATCTTGCCGACGCCGTCGAGCACACCGCAGTCGACCGCGTCGGCGGCGCCGCCCGGCAGCACTTCCTCGGCGGGCTGGAAGATCAGCCGCACCGGCTGGGTCAGCAGCCCCTGCCGGTCCAGGTCGGCGAGGACCAGACCGGCGCCGAGCACGGTGGTGGTGTGGACGTCGTGGCCGCATGCGTGCGCCCGGTCGGGGACGGTGGAGCGGTAGGGCACCCCCGTCTTGGTGTCCGGAATCGGCAGGGCGTCGATGTCGGCGCGCAGCGCGAACAGGGGGCGGTCCCGCCCCTCGGGCGAGTCGGTGCCGATGTCACAGACGAGTCCGGTGCCCATCGCGAGCACCCGTGGCCTCAGCCCGGCCTGCTCCAGGCGGGCCTTGATCGCCGCGGTGGTGCGGAACTCCTGGTTGCCCAGCTCGGGGTGCATATGGAGATCGCGGCGGAACGCGATGAGCTCCGCGCGCAGCGGCTCGGACAGCCGGCCGGGCAGGACGGCGTCACCCGGTGCCGCGCCCGGGAGGGCCGGGGCGCCGGGGCCGGGTCGTTCGGCTTCTTCGGACTCGCGGGACATCAACTGGTTCACCCAGTGAAGGTTATGCCCCCTTGGGCGCCAACTGCCGTGCGATCAACAAAAGATCAGCCTCATAGGGGAAGAAAGGCCGGTCAGAACGGCATACTCGCGACACCCGGTGGGTAAACTCACCGGTTCGTCTCACCAGGTGGACACTTTTCGGCCAGGCAGGGGATCGGACGGCGTCTCACCGTCTCAGGGTACGGACGGCAGCGCGGCGCGTGTACGGACGGCAGCGCGGCGCGTGTACGGACGGCAGCGTCGCGGGGTGGCGGCTGGCGACGCCCCGCTCAGTGCGGCCGGTCCGCTCTTCAAGCGGGCGCGGCGAGCCGGTGCACCCCCCGGGCCGATCCGGTGACGACGGAGAGGAAGCCCTCGGCGCGGGGCGAGGCGGAGGCGCGCAGCCACTCGGGGGCGATGTCGCAGACGGAGACCGTGACGCCGGTGCCCGCGAGGGCCAGGGGCAGGGTGTGCAGAACCGTCGAGGGGAAGCTCAGCACGGCCTCCCCGATCGGCCCCCGGCGGGCGATCAGCTCCAGCGGCAGGTCCGGGCGGACCACCTCGAGGCCGGTCGCGACGGCCAGCCGGCGCAGCTTGTCGGGGCTCTCCCGGCGGTGCGCGAAATACCGGGCCGCCCCGTGCGCCCGGGTGAGTGACACGACCGCGTCGAGGTACCGCTCGGGCTCCACCACGCCCGTCTCCACGAGGGAGGTGCCGACCAGGTCGGCTCCCCGGGTGATCCGGGGCGGCCCGAACCGGGAGCGGGTCCAGGCGTAGTCGTTGGCCCGGACGGTGATCCCGGGCGCCGGGTCGACCGGCATGGAGGTGAACACCTCCACCGGGCGGTCGGTGGAGGGGCCGAGGCGGCGGCGGGCCGCCCGGGTGACGGGCGCGAGCGCCAGCTCGCGCGGCCCGCGCCGCCCGCCGCGCCGGTGCCAGCGCACCAGCCGCTCGCCGCGGACGGCCTGCTCGACGAACTCCATGGTGGCCGTGCCGTCGTCCACGACCGTCAGCTCCCGGCCGCCGGTGAGGGAGAGCAGCAGCTGGACGTAGCGGGAGAACGGGTCCCCTATGACGATCCGGTCGGCGCGGCGCAGCAGCGGGCCGAGGTCGCGGACCGTCCGCAGCGGGGCGGACGCGCCGCCGCGGGCCTCCTGCCAGCGCACGGTGAACCCCTCGTCGCGGGCCAGTTCGGCGGTCCGGCGGAGCTGGCCGCGCGACATGGGGTCGGTGGGCGACAGCACGACCACGGTCAGGGCGTCGGGGGACGCCCCTTCGGCATGGGCCCACTCCAGGGTGTTCAGGAGCTGGACCGGGCTCTCGACGAAGGCGAGATTCACGTCAGTCACCTCGTGGTTCCTGGCTGGTGCGTGCCGGGTCCCGGAGGGCCCGGGAGGGGGCGGGGGCGGAGGCTGGGCGGGCTGAGCGGGACGGAGTCCGGGCAGGCCCCGGGGGTCGGAGCCGGGCCGGGACCGTCCGGGACGGGGTGCCGGGCGCGGACCCGCCGCGCGCGGACACGCGGTGTGCCGACCCGCGGTGTGCCGACCCCGGGGTGCGGACCAGCCGGCCGCGGACCGCTCCCGGGTGCGGACCAGCAGGGGGCGGGTCCGCACCCGGGTGCGGACCCGGCGGGTCCGCCCGCGCGGCGCAGGCCGTCAGACCGCGGCCGGCTCACGGTCGCCCGCCTCGGCGACGACGCCCGCGACCCGGCGGAGCTTCTTCATCGGGCCCAGCTCGCTCTCGTAGACCTTCTTGACCCCGTCGCCGAGGGACTCCTCCACCACGCGGATGTCGCGGACGAGGCGGGCGAGGCCCTGCGGCTCGACGGACGCGGCCTGGTCGGAACCCCACATGGCGCGGTCCAGGGTGATGTGGCGCTCCACGAAGGCGGCGCCGAGGGCGACGGCGGCCAGGGTGGTCTGGAGGCCGGTCTCGTGGCCGGAGTAGCCGATGGGCACGTTCGGGTACTCGGCCTGGAGGGTGTGGATGACCCGCAGGTTCAGCTCCTGCGCCTTCGCCGGGTAGGTGGAGGTGGCGTGGCAGAGCAGGATGTTGTCGCTGCCCAGGACCTCGACCGCGTGCCGGATCTGCTTCGGCGTCGACATGCCGGTGGAGAGGATGATCGTGCGGCCGGTCGCGCGCAGGGCGCGCAGCAGCTCGTCGTCGGTGAGGGAGGCGGAGGCGACCTTGTGGGCGGGGACGTCGAACTTCTCCAGGAAGGCGACGGCCTCGGTGTCCCACGGGGAGGCGAACCAGTCGATGCCCCGCTCGCGGCAGTGGGCGTCGATCGCGCGGTACTCGTCCTCGCCGAACTCCACCCGGTGGCGGTAGTCGATGTAGGTCATCCGGCCCCAGGGGGTGTCGCGCTCGATGTCCCACTGGTCGCGCGGGGTGCAGATCTCCGGGGTGCGCTTCTGGAACTTGACCGCGTCGCAGCCGGCGTCGGCGGCGGCGTCGATCAGCTTGATGGCGTTGTCCAGGTCGCCGTTGTGGTTGATGCCGATCTCGCCGGTCACGTAGACGGGGTTGCCCGGGCCGGCGGTGCGGGTGCCGAGGGTGCGCAGGCGGGTCGTGCTCATGGGGATGGTTCCTTACCTGTGAGGGGACGTCCGGAGGGACCGGGGGGTGGATCAGGGGACGGCCGGGAGGGCGTCCGGGGAGGCGGTGCCGGGGGTCGTGTCGGGGGCGGTGTCGAGGTGCGGGCCGAGGAGCCAGCCGGCGATCTCGCGGACCGCTCCCTCGCCGCCGGGGGTGGCCGTGACCGCGCGTGCGGCGGCCCGGACGGACCCGTGCGCGCTCGCGACGGCCACGGGCCAGCCGACGAGGTGGAAGCACGGGAGGTCGTTGACGTCGTTGCCGGCGTAGAGGACCCGCTCGGGGGCGAGGCCCTGTTCGTCGCACCACTGCTTGAGCGCGGCGTCCTTGCGGTCGATGCCGTGCAGGACGGGGATGCGCAGCTTGCGGGCGCGGGCGGCGACGACGGGGTTCTCCTCGGTGGAGAGGATCAGCAGCTTCAGCCCGGCGGCGCGCAGCCGGGCCACGCCGAGGCCGTCGCCGCGGTGGACGCCGACGAACTCGCGTCCCTCGGCGTCGATCAGGACCCGGTCGTCGGTCTGGGTGCCGTCGAAGTCGAGGACGACGGCGTCCACGTCGGCCCGGGTCGGCAGCGGGGCCGCGTCCAGCAGCGGGGCGAGGGCGCGGGCCCGGGCGAGGTCGTGCGGGTCGTCGACCTCCAGGACCCGGGCCGGGTCGGTGCGCACCAGGGCGGTGCGGCCGAAGAAGCGGTGCCCGGCGGCGCGGAAGCCGGCCGCGGCCATGGCGTAGGCGGCGCCGGTCTCCAGGAAGTCCTGGGGGCGGTCCTGGCGGCGGGGGCGGTGCGCGGAGTCGTGGTTGACCCCGGCGCCCGACGCGGAATCCGTGTCCTCGCGCCAGACGAAGCCGTGGAAGGGGGCGACGGTCACCGCGCTGTCCGCGCCGTCCCGGGCGACGGCGGCGGCCACGCCCTGCACGTCCTCGGGGGTGAGGAAGGGGCTGGTGCACTGGACGAGGAGGACCACGTCGACGGGATCGCCGTGCGCGGCCTCGTGGGCGTCCAGGGCGTGCAGCACGGCGGACTCGCTGGTGGCGGTGTCCCCGGCGATGGCCGGGGGCCGCGTGACCACTTCGGCACCGGCCGCGCGGGCGGCGGCGGCGATGCCGGGGTCGTCGGTGGAGACGGCGACATGGGTGACCAGGGGGGCGTCCAGGCAGGCGCGTACGGCGCGGGCGACGAGGGGGCGTCCGGCGACGGGGGCGAGGTTCTTGGCGGGCACCCCCTTGGAGCCGCCCCGGGCGGGGATCACGGCGAGGACGTTCATCGGGGCTCCGTAGGGGCGGGGTGGGTCCGGGCGGCGGAGAGGGTGCGGGGGCGCGGGTGCGGAGGCGCGGGGACGGGTCGGGGTCCGGGGGCGTGCCGCGCGGCGCGGTCGCCGGGACGGGCGGTCGCGGGACGGGCGGTCACGGGGCGGGCGGTCACGGCGGCGGGGTGGGTCGCGTGGCCGCCGGGGGCCGGATGGCGGCGGGTCACAGCTCCCCCATACGGCGGATCACCGGGGCCACCCGCTGGACGCCGTGCCGGTAGGCGCCCCGGGCCGCCTCGCGGACCGCGTCCCGCACCACCCGGCGGACGCCCGTCGGCTCCGTCTTCGGCGCGGCGCCGGACAGCGGGGTGCCGTCGGGGGCCAGGTGGTGGCGGGCGAGCAGGGCGGGGAGGTAGCCGGGGGCGGTGGCCGGGGTGTACCAGGGCGCGAGGGCCGGCAGCCGGGGCGCGAGCAGCAGTTCGGCGACCCGGGTCCGGGCCGCGTCGAAGGCGTGCTCGTACCCGCCGTCGGCCGCGACGCCCTGCCGGGCGAGCCAGGCGGGGTCGGGCTCCGGGCGGTGCCCGCCGTCGAGCTGGTCCCAGGAGGCGAGCAGGCCCGAGCCGAGGAAGTGGTGGTTGCCGAGGACCTCGCGGACCCCGAGGTCGGTGAGGACGGCGGTCGGGATGCGCCGGTGCAGGGCTTCGAGGGCGGCCGTGGACGAGACGGTGACGAGCAGGTCGGTCCGGTCCAGGACCTCGCCCATGTTCCCGTACACCAGGCGGAAGTTGGGCGGGGTGCCGCCGGGGAGGCGTTCGGCGAGGCGCTGGTAGGGCAGCTCCTCCAGGTGGGTGGTGTGCTCGCCGGGCCGGGAGCGCAGCTTGAGCAGCACCTCGCGGTGCGGGTGCAGCCGGGCGTGCTCGACCAGGCGGCGCAGCAGATAGCCGCGGTCGGCACGGGTCTCGGGCACGGAGGGCTGGGCGGCGAAGACGACGGTGTCCCGGCCCTCCTCGGAGGCGTAGGGCGCGCCGCCGAGGAAGGGCAGCGCGGCCTCGGTGACCGCGCCCGCGTCGGCGCCGACCCCCTCGTACACGGCGCGGAAACGCTCCGCGTCGTGGCGGGAGTTGGCGAGGACCACGTCCGCGCCGTGCCGCAGCAGCAGGCCGTCGGCGAGCTTCTCGTAGACGACGCCGACGTAGCCGGTGACGACCACGGGCCGCCGGGCGGCACCGTTTCCGGAAGTGCCGGGGGCCGCGGGGCCGTTCCCGGGCGTGCCCGGGGCCGCGGGACCGTCACCGCGAGCGGCGGCGCGGGCCGCGGGGGCGTCACCGGTCGGGCCGAGGGCCGCGAGGCCGTGCAGCATCGCCTGCACCCCGCCGCCGACGAGGGCGAGGACGACCACGTCGTACCCGCCGTCCCGTACGGCGCGCAGGAACTCCGCTCCGGTGACCTCGCGCAGCTCGTCCGCTCGGACACCGACCTCGGCGAGCTGGCGGGCGGTCGGGGTGGCCCGGCCGCGCAGCAGGAAGCCGCTCAGCTCCACGGAGGTGCTGGGGGCGATCCGGCGGGCGGTGAGGGCCCCCCATTTCCACCGGGTGTCGGAGTCGGCGAGTACGGCGATCCGTACGGCCTCGCGATTGCGTGTTGGCACGTCCAGGACGCTAGGAAGGCATTCCGTTTCACGGCCCAACTCGACCGCAACAAAGGGTTAACAGAGCGCCTACGGAAGGAGCACCAGGGCAATTGCCCGGCGGGTTAACAGGTTCGATGCCGTCCGTTCACATTCCGTCCCGCCGGGATTCAGCGCGCATGACGGGCGGGCGTCCTAGCGTCGGCCGGGTGGTCAAGCTCTCCGTCATCGTGCCGTTCTACAACGTGCAGACATACGCGCCCGACACCCTGCGAAGCCTGCGGGCCAACGCCCGGGACGACTTCGAGTTCCTGCTGGTCGACGACTGCTCGACGGACGGGACCCCGGAGATCCTGCGCCAGGCGGAACGGGAGGTCCCGGGCGCGGTCCTGATCAGACACGAACGGAACGGCGGCCTGGCCACCGCGCGCAACACCGGTCTGGACGCGGCCCGCGGCGAGTACCTGGCCTTCCTGGACGGCGACGACTGGCTGGCCCCGGGGCACTTCGCCGGTCTGCTGGCCGCCATGGAGGACCTGGGCTGCGACTTCGTGCGCACCGACCATGTGCAGTGCACGGCGCGGGCCCGCACGGTGCACCGCGTGCCGGTCGGCCCGCGCGGCGAGGTGCTGCGCCCGCGCGACTGGATCCTCCCGGCGGACCGCTCGACCGGTGTGGACTACCCGTACGCCTGGGCCGGGATGTACCACCGGCGGCTGGTGGACCGGGGGTTGCTGCATTTCACGGACGGGCTGCGCACGGCGGAGGACCGGCCGTGGATCTGGCGGTTGCACCGGGACGCGGAATCCTTCGCGGTCGTCGGCCGGCTGGGTATTTTCTACCGGCGCGGGGTCGCGTCCTCACTCACTCAGATCGGTGACGTCCGCCAGCTCGATTTCCTCCGCGCATTCGATCAGGTTCTGGCGGAAACAGCGCAGGACCCGGAAGCGGAAAGGCTGTTGCCGAAAGCGGTGCGCACCTATTGCGCCGTCATCGCCCATCATCTCGGCGGTATCGGGCGGTTCGAACCGGCGGTCGCCCGAAAGCTCCGCACCCTCAGCGCCGCCGCGCTGCGCTCGATGCCGCAGCCCGCCCTGCGCGAGGCCCTGGCCTCGATGGACGCGGACCGCGCCGCCCGGTTGCGGCGGGTGCGCCGCCGCCCGTCCGCCCGCACCACGGAGGCCGCGGCCTGATGCCCACGACCCAGATCTTCCTCGCGTCCTCCCTCTTCGGCGCGGCCACGGTCGCCGCCGCGATCGACAGCGGCTGCTTCGAGGACGCGGACCGGCGGCTGCTGCTGGTCACCAACAACGCGGCCGTCCCCGAGACCGTGCCCTCCCTCGACACGGCCCCCGGCTTCGGGCCGCTGCGGGAGCGGTTCGACGGGGTGGTCTCCTGGAACGAGGCCGTCTCCCCCTTCCACCCCGCCGCCTGGGCCCCGCGCGCCGACGACGTCCCGCTGTGGGAGCGCCATCTGCGCCGGCTGTGGGACCTGGGGGACGACCGGATCCATCTGGTCCTGGAATCCCTCCAGGTCGCCCCGGCGCTGACGGTGGGACAGCTCTTCCCGGACGCGTCGATCGACGTCTACGCGGACGGGCTGATGAGCTACGGCCCCACCCGGAACAAGATCGACCCGCTGGTCGGCGAACGGGTCCGGCGGCTGCTCCACCTCGACCTGGTACCGGGGCTGCGGCCGCTGCTGCTGGGCGAGTTCGGTGTGGTCCCGGAGGTCGTGCCGGGTGGGGCGTTCCTGAAGGCGGTCGCCGAGCTGTCGGACGCGCCGGCCGCCGCAGGCACCGTGGCGGACGCGTCCGGGGACGGGGAACCGGGACCGGCACTCCTGCTGGGCCAGTACCTGGCCGCACTCGGCATTCTGACGCCCGCGGAGGAAGAGGAGCTGCATCTGCGGATGCTGCGCGGAGTGGCCGCCCTGGGCCATCGGCGGGTGGTGCTCAAGCCGCATCCGACGGCCCCGCCCGCCTGGCACCGGGCCCTGGAGGCGGAGGCCCGCGCCCTGGACGTCGAGCTGACCGTCGCCGGTGAGCCGGTGCTCGCGGAGGTGCTGCTGCGCAGGCTGCGGCCGTCGCTGGTGGTGAGCTGCTTCTCCACCGGGCTGTTCACGGCCGCCGCCTTCCACGGCGTCCCGGTGGCGCGGGTCGGCACGGAGCAGGTGCTCGCGCGGCTGACCCCGTACCGGAACAGCAACCGGGTGCCCCTGCTGCTGACCGGGGCGCTGGTCCCGGACCTGACGGCGGACGGGCCCGGGACCGTCGCGGCGGCGGACGATCGGCTGACCGGGCTGCTCGACGCGGTGGCGTTCATGATGCAGCCGCAGGTGCGACGGGATCTGCGCCCGTCGGCGCAGCGGTTCCTGCGCACCGCGCGCCCGGCTGACCTCGCGGGGCACACCACCCGCCGCCGTCTCACCGTCCTCGGCCTCCCGGGCGGCGTGCCGCTGCCCCGGAACGCGGCGGTGCGGGGTGTGGTGCGGCGGGCGCGGAAGCTGCGGGGGACGCGGGGGTGACGCGGGGGCCCGAGGCGCGCGGGACCGGGGCGGGGTCCGGCGCCGGGTCGGCGTCCCGGGCCCGGCCGTCGACGGGGCGGGGCGGGGGCTCGCGGGTGGGCGGGGCCGGGGGCGGAACCGGAGCGCCGGGGTAGGGGGCAGTCGCCGGGCCCGGGCCGGTCAGCGGGCGGCTGCGGCGGTCGAGGTGGCGTCCGCCAGCGCCGGGTAGTCCGCGTCTCCCGTCTCACCGCTCACGTACATCAGATAGTGGTCCCGCACCTGGTTGACGGGGGCGCCGAGGCGCAGGCGCTCCACCAGGTCCGGGTTGGCCAGGAAGGGGCGGCCGAAGGCGATCAGGTCCGCGCCCGTACGTACAACATCGAGCGCGTGCAGGTGGAAATGCGGTAGCGATACACCGGTCCAGGAGTCCAGCGAACCCTACTTGTCGGCCAGCAGTTGGGACACGCGCTGCCGGGATACGTCCAGGATCAAGGCAATTTCAGCCCCAGACACTCCGGATCGCTGAAGGCTCTTGGCCACATCCCGATAGACTCGAGCCGCTTTCTCCTGAGCACTGCGGGCATCCAAAATGGCCTGCACGGCTTCTCTCTTCCTGCTCTGCAGAGGCTCATCCAGTTCGATATCAACCTGGACATTGACCTCACACGCCGCGATGCCTTCGACCTCGGAGATTCGACTCCGAGCGGCCGCAGCTGCCTCTGTGAGTCGGCGAACCCACACCTGATCTGCGCCGACGATCTGCAGGATCCATCCGTCTCGCTGGCGTTTCACACGGACACGATGAATCTTTCTGTTCACACATTCATCTGCCATGCAGATACGTTAACCCGGTATAGATCGAAAAGTCAAGGCCCTCTAGACAGAGTGCTCTGGTGCGTGTCATCGATGACAAGCGCAGTGGGTTTGATGACCGGCTGCATGCGCCAGGCCAGCCGGGTCCGTACATGCGCCGCATCCCATGGGCTGGGGGTGACGAAGTGGGCCAGGGCCTGCCGGTCTCCGTCCTCACCCAGGCGAGCGGCCATCGGCTCCACCGACTTGCGCCCGCCGTCCAGCAGCAAGGCTCGCAGAATGACCCCGCCCCACCGTCGCTGATCCGCTCGTGCGAACGGCTCGAACATCTCCGCCGCAAAGTCCTCCAGATCACACCGGACCAAAAGCCAAGTCCCCAATTTCCACAACCGCGTCAACGACACGACCGATCAAGGAGACATGCCCCCGCGAACGGCACCTGACCAGCGCTGCTAAGGGCTGTCCCGCAAGTGATCTCGGACGTACTCCTCATCGGTCGTCGGCATAGATCCGCTATCCGGTCAGGGCGAGGTTGTGGGCTTCCTTCCAGGCCGGTAGTTCGGTCTGGCCGGGTTCTCGGCGGTGCGGGATGATCAGACCGGTGCCGCGGTAGCCGCCATCGGCGATGACGGTGGTGTTGCCGACCGAGCTCTTGGCTCCGGACAGTTCCCATTCCTTGCAGTCGTTGCGGTTGCCGGGCAGGGGCCGGCCGACGGAGACGACAAGGCGTGAGTCGGCGTCGATGACGACCTGGTGGTTGGTCGAGTAGCGGTAGTTCTTGGACTGCTCCGCCACGCTGTGGTCCCGTGTCGGCACGAGGGTGCCGTCCACGATCAGCACTGTGTCTTTGCGGAAGCGGCTCCGTGGCCGCAGAGCGAGGAGGGGCCCGAGCTGGCTCACGATCCGGCCCGCGGCAGACTTCGAGATCCCGAAGAGGGGAGCCAGCTGCCGCAGGGTCAGGTTGGTCCGCCAGTACGCGGCAACCAGCAGAACCCGGTCTTCGAGCGGCAGGCTCCACGGACGGCCCCTGCGCTTGAGGGGCGGGCCTCCGCGCCGCAGCACGGTGATCAGCTTCCCGAACTGTTTCGGACTGAGCCCCGGAGTACGGCGCTATCCATGACGGCTCCGACGCCGTGATCACAGCCTCCACATGAAGACCATCTCAGCCGTGGGCGGCTTGGCTTCCCCGCAGGCCCGGAGACATACGGCCCCGGCTCTGCGGGCCGAGGTCAGTAGAGCCAACGGTCCAGGAGCCCTGGCCAGAGAAACCCCTCGTAGCCGTCGAAGGCCGCCGGGTCGATCTCCTTCAGCTCCTCGGCCAGCCGGTTCAGCTCGGCGAATGCCCGCTCTTCCTCCCCTTCGGAGAGGTACTTCTCGGAGCCCTCCGGCTCGCGGAGAAGCTCTGAGGAGGTGACGCGGCTGCCGTAGTGGTGAAGGGCGTCGAGCCACACGCCGACACCCGAGTTGGCGAACCATGCCTCCCCGTCCGGCATGACGAAGTGGACCGTCCCGGTCTCCGGCTCGACGCCGAATGATGACCACTCGGCCTGGTCAACGGGGTCCGCCTGCTCGGTGAGGCGGTAGAGCGAGCCGCGGGACGTGAGCAGGGCCGGCTCAGCCTCGCTCTGGGTCGCGACTCGTTCGATGAGGCGTGGAGCTACCGGGATGCCCACCTCGACGAGCTGTGCCTTCATGAAGCCGGGGATCCGCCAGCCGGCCACAACGTCCCGTCCAGCTCGCGTGACGTGCCCCAGACCCGCCCACTCGGTCAGTTGGTCGTACGTCGCCATCGAACGATCCTCTTTCGTTGGCTGTGGCGCTGACCCTATCGAGCCAGTCTCAGGTCAAGGCTGTGACGGAGCACTTCAGTTGGCGAGTTTCGTCGGCTGAAGCGCTCAGCACTACTGTCACAGTCGCTACGGCAGGGGCCCGAGGTCGCCGTCGACAATGGTCTCGGGGATCGGGGGGCGGTCCCAGAGAGCAAGGATCTCGTTCGCCAGGGCGACGATCGCGCGCGGATCCCGGTCGCCGTACGCCTTGACAGCGGCGGCCGACAGACTGCGCGGGACAGCACCGGCGTCGACCAGGACACGCCAGTCCTCCGGTGCGAGTTCCAGGAACTCCAGCCCTGTCAGCCCGGCGATCTCCAGTGGGGCGGCGAGCGTCCCGGGGTAGCAGGAGAGGGTGCGCAGGCGTGGCAGCCCGACGACGGGTGCCAGGCTGAACGGTTCGCCATCCCAGACGCCGAGGCTCAGCGCCTCCAGGTCGGGGTGGGCCGCGGCCTCAATGCTCCTGACGCTCCGGTGGTTGACCCACGCCACGTGGGGAAGGTCGCCCCGGCGGCGCCCGGAGTACCAGTCCCGTTCCGGATCCTGGACCAGGGCGGTGAGGGACTCGGCGAACAACTCGGCACCGACGCTCTGCTCATGGTCCAGCACGATGATCTGCCCGACGTGGCCGCACGGGCCTGGCGTCAGGTCGACGGCGACCTGATCCCCGCCGCCGGTGTCGCCGATGACGATCCATCCGGGCGAGCCGACCAGGTCTTGCACGGCGGCGTCCGGCCCGGTGACAGCCGCCTCCATCGCCGCATGCTCCCAACGGAACGGACGGCACGATCTGTCGGCGATGGAGACGTCGTCCAGGGAGCCCAGCTCGAAGCCAACCGCGTCGAAGACGCGCTGCGCAGCCTCGTGGTCCTCACCCCAGTCCGCCCACTGCGCACGAGTCACCCGGTAGAGCACCTTGATCTCCTCGGGCAGTGCCACTCCCAGGCGGGCCTCCGCGGCGGCGATCTCCGCCTCGGTGGCGCCGATCGCCGCGGGTATCCGCTCGCGCAGCGTCCGTTCCAGCAGCGCCAGATCCACGGACGGAGCTGGCCGCGCTCCAGGCACGGCCTCGGGCAGGCGGCGCCAGGGCTCGGGCACCGCCCCCTCGACCAGGAGCAGCGCCCCCGGGTGAGCGTTCCCGAGGCCGGGATCCGCAGCGGAACTGGGATCGAACAGATGAAGCACGGCCTTCCCGCTCGGCGGGATCTCTACGGTGAACGCGATGTGGGCAACTTCTGCCGCTATGAGCGCGTTCCGCACCCGCTCGATCGCGTCGAACTCCTCCTGCATGTCCGACATCAGCAGGGCGCGTCCGGCCAGCGAGCGCCGCTGCTGCACGGGCACGCTCCACGAGCCCTGGCCGATACTCCCCGCCACGTTGCCGCCCGGCGCAGCGAGGGTCTCCGTGTGGGCTGTCCGCAGGAGCCGCAGCAGGGGCTCCCAGGTGGCGAAATCATGCAGCGAGGACAACAGCGGCCTCCGGCCGGTTCGGTGATCATGACGGTGGAGATTATGTCGTCCGCCGCCGACAATCCCGTCAGCCGTCCGGTGTTGTCCGGCAGCGAGAAATGCAGCTGGCGATCAGTTGGATCTGTCCGGCTATCGGGGCGGCGCTCCTGGTGAGGCAAGGAAAGTGCCGGGGCCCCATCGGAGCGCGACTCTCCTCGACGTCGACGCTCACACCGCCGACTTCTGCGCTGACCCCGCAGAAGTCGAGGGCGCCGACCGCCTTGCAGCAAAGATCAACACCGAACGCTCAGCTCGCCAGGTGTCGCGCTCACTCGCCAACTGAAGCACTCAGTCACAAAGGCACGGCCGCACTTGCGGGACAGCCCTTAGGCGCTGCTGAGGGAGAGCTTCACCGCGAAGCCGAGGAACAGCGCGCCCGCGGCCGACGTCGCCCCCGCCGAGAGGCGACGGCGGCGGCGGAACGCGGCGGCGAGGCGGCTGCCGCTGAAGATCAGCATGGTCAGGTAGAGGAAGCTGCCGAGCTGGAGCAGCCCGCCGAGGACCACGAACGACAGCGCCGGGTACGCATACGACGGGTCGACGAACTGCACGAAGAAGGAGATCAGGAAGAGGATCGCCTTCGGGTTGAACAGGCTGATCACCAGCGCCCGGCGGTACGGGTTCTCCCGCGGCCCGGCCACGGCGCCCGGGGCCTCCTGCGCGTCCGGCTCGATGGGCGTCTCGCCGCGGGTGCGCCACATCGCGACCGCCGAGCGGAGCATCCCGACGGCCATCCAGGTCAGATAGCCGGCGCCCGCGTACTTGACGATCGTGAAGAGCAGCGGCGTGGTCTGGAGCAGGGACGCGGCGCCGAGGGCGGCCAGGGTCATCAGGATCGCGTCGCCGGTGAAGACCCCGGCGGCGGCCCGGTAGCCCGTGCGGGCGCCCTTGCGGGCGGCGACGGACAGCACGTAGAGGGAGTTCGGCCCCGGCAGAAGGATGATGAGGACGAGGCCCACGAGGTAGGTCGGCAGATCGGTGACACCCAGCATGGGCGGAGTGTCGCACAGGGGTGCGACCCGTCGCCCGGATGTTTCGGAGGGTGGGCGGTCACCCCCGGACCGCCCCCGCACCCGGCCGTCGCGCCCGGGTGCGGGCAGGGCCGTGTCGTGCTCGTCCCCCAACCGTTACCCCCATGATGCCGGGGGCCGTGCAACCCGGCCGGGCGGCTGTCTGTCTCTACGGGTACAGGTACGACAGGGGGGCATGATGCTCAGAGGGAACCTCGCGGTCCGGACGCTGGCCGCGGCGGCCGCGCTGACCGTGGCCGCGGTGACGGCCGGCTGCGCGGGCGGCACGGCGCAGAACACGGCCTCCGCGGACGACGGCAAGCCCAGCGCGTCGGCCACCGCGCCGGAGGCGTCCGCGTCGGAGGCGACCGCGTCTCCTTCCGCGTCCTCCTCCCCCTCGGCCGCCGGCGAGCCCTCCGGTTCCCCGAGCGCCTCGGCCTCCCCGACCCCGTCCGCGACCGCCTCCACACCCCCGCCGAAGATCGTCATGGCGCCGGGCGCGGAGGGCGAGCAGGTGCGCGAACTCCAGGCCCGGCTGGCCCAGATCGGCTGGTTCGACGACAAGCCGACGGGCTCGTACGGCCCGGTCACCGCCGCCGCCGTCAAGGGCTTCCAGGGCAAGCGCGGCCTGCCCGCCACCGGCAGCACGGACGAGGTCACCTGGCAGAAGCTGCTCGGTATGACGACGAAGCCGACCCGCGCGGAACTGGACGGCAAGGACGTCGAGAAGCCCGAGCCGAAGCTGGACCCGCGCTGCATGAAGGGCCGGGTGATGTGCATCAGCAAGACCACCCGCACCCTGTCCTGGATGATCGACGGCAAGGTGCTGTCGACGATGGACGTCCGCTTCGGCTCGCAGTACACCCCCACCCGCGAGGGGGAGTTCAAGGTCGGCTGGAAGTCCCGGGACCATGTGTCGACGCTGTACGACACCCCGATGCCGTACGCGATGTTCTTCAGCGGCGGCCAGGCCGTCCACTACTCCTCCGACTTCGCCGCCCGCGGCTACAACGGCGCCTCGCACGGCTGTGTGAACGTCCGGGACAAGGCCGGGATCGCGGCCCTGTTCGACCAGGTGAGCACGGGCGACAAGGTCGTCGTCTACTGGTGATCCCGGGGCCGGGGCCCGGGCCCCGGCCCCGGCCCGCGCGGCCGGTGAGCAGGGGGCGCGGGCGGGGCGGCGGCGCGCCAGGGGGCCGCCGGGGGTGCTGCCGGAGCGCCGGGGGTGCGGCCGGGGCGGCGCCGGTAATCCGGGTGCGGGCGGCGGGCCCCGGCTGCCAGGCTGCGCCGGATGAACCGTGAACGCCTCTCCCGTATCGCCCACACCGGCCACCCCGTCAAGGCGCCCGTCGACGATCCGGCCGTCGCCCGTCTGCTCGGCCACGCGCTGCCGTCCGGCGGTGAACGGGTCCTCGACCTGGGCTGCGGCGGTGCCGAATGGCTGCTCCGCGCCCTGGCCGCGTATCCGGACCTCCGGGCCGAGGGCGTCGACCTCTCCGCCGACGCCCTCGACGGGGCGCGGCGGGCGGCCGCCGAGCGGGGCCTCGCCGACCGGCTCACCCTCCACCACCGCGCCGCCGGTGACTTCTCCTCCCCCGAGCCCTTCGACACGGTCGTCAGCGTCGCGGCCTCGCACGCCTTCGGCGGGCTGCTCCCGACCCTGGAGGCCGCTCGCGCGCATCTGGCCCCCGGCGGCCGCGTCCTGGTCGGCGAGGGCTACTGGGAACGCGAACCCACCCCGGAGGCGGTGGAGATGCTCGGCCCGCTGAGCGACCTGGCGGGCACGGTGGAGCAGGTGGCCGGGGCCGGCTGGGTCCCCGTCCAGGGGCACATCAGCACCCGCGCCGAGCTGGACGCCTACGAGTGGGCCTGCTGGGGGTCGCTGGCCGCGTGGGCTCTGGACCACCCCGGGGACCCGGAGAGCGCGGAGGTGCTGGAGACGGCCGCCACCCGGCGCACTCAGTGGCTGCGCGGGTACCGGGACGCGTTCGGCTTCGTCTTCCTGGTGCTGCGGCGCGCGGACCGACCGGCCGGGCGGGCGGCTCGGGAAACGAGGAGAGGGTGAGAGGCGCGGGCGGGACCGGGGGAACGTGTCCCGCCCGCGCCGTGTGCGCTGAGCCGTAGGTACGGGGGGAACCCCGGCTCTATCGCGCGGCCGATGACCAGTCGGCTCACTTCTTACTGCGCCGTAGCCCCGAAAAACGTCACACCCGGCGGAGCAGCCGCGTCACACCGGAAGAAGTCGCAGGTCAGAGGCTTGCGTCAGGGCTGTCTGCGGCAGCGGCGCCAGGGCCGTCCGCGGCAGGGCCGCCTGCGCCGGGGCCGCCTGCGGCAGGGAGAGACGCGGCAGGCCGAGGATCCCGCCCGGCCGGCTCGCGTCGCCGGAGTCGCCCACGTCGCCGCGTCCGTCCTGGTCGCGGCCCTTGTCGTCGCGGCCCTCGTCGTCGTCACGGCCGTCGTCGCCGTCACGGTCGCCCGAGCCGCCGTCGCCGCCGCTGTTGCCACCGGTGCCGAATCCGCCGCCGGAGGCGTCGGAACCGCCCGCGAGCAGGCGGTCGCAGAACCGTTTGATCCGCTCCGGGCCCTTGGCCCAGTCCTCCAGGCGCTGCTTGTGCTCGGGGGCCAGGCGTCCGCTGCGGTAGTCCTGGCACGCCTCGACCGCCTTGCGCCACCGGGCCGCGCCCTGATCGGTCCCGGGCGAGGAGGGGGTGGCGCGACCGCGCTCGTCCTCGCGCTCGGGCGGCGTCGTGGCGCCCGGCCGCGGCGTCTCCTCGTCGGGGCGACGGGTGTCCGGCGGCGGCGCGGGCGACGTGGTCACGGCCTCGGGGGGTGCGGTGACACCGCTCCCGGCCTCGCCGTCGGCGGACCGCGAGCTGAGCGGTTCGGGCGTGGCGGCGGAGATCGAGGAGGCCGGGAGGGGGTGGTCGTCGCCCCGGAACGGGGACGGCAGCACGCCGGTGCCCGCCGCGACGGCGACCCCGCCGAGGGCGCAGCCCGCGAGGGCGGCGGCGAGCCCGAAGCGCAGAGGTCTGCCGAAACGCACCCGGCGCACGCCGGGCGCGGGGCGGGTGACGGTCACCGTGCCGAGGGAGTCGCCCGCGGGAGCGGCGGCATCCGCCCGGGTCTTGCGGAACGCGGCCAGGGCGGCGGCCTCGCCGGGGAGTTCACCGTCGTCGAGCCGGTACGCCGGCTCAGCGGCGCTCTCCCGAGCAGCACTGTCCAGGGCGGCGAGCAGACGGGCGGCCTCCAGACGGGCGTGCTCGTCGGCGGCCTCGACCGGTTCGCCGCGCAGCAGGTGCTCCGCCGCGTCCCCGTCAAGCCACTCGTAGCGCTCGTCCGCCATCACATGTCCTTCTGCGTACGCGCACGCGAATGCGTCACACCGGCGGAAGCGGCGGCTCCGCCGCTCCGGGCGCGTTGCGCAGGCAGTCCGTCCAGGTCCCGGCCCGACGGATCGCCCCGGGTTCCGCTCCCGAGGTAGCCGCTGACCTGGTGTTTCATCCCGACGGGGAAGGCGGGCCCGCCGGGTGTCCGCTGAGCCGGACCGGGTGTCCGCTGAGCCGGACCGGGTGTCCGCTGAGCCGGACCGGGTGTCCGCTCCGGGGGCGGGGACGCGGCGTCACGCGGGCGAACGGAGCTCGAGAGTGTGGCGTCACTCGGGAGCGCGGGGTCGCCCGGGGGTGCGGGGTCCAGTGGCGCGGCGTCACGCGGGCGGGCGGGGGTGTGCGCGCCGACGGAGGCGTCGGGCACGGGGGTGGCGCCGGGCACGGGGGTGGTGGGCCCGGGGGCAGGGGGTGCCGGTGCGGCGGGCGCGGGGGCTTCGGGCGCGGGACCGGTCGCGGCGGGACGCGTCGCCGTAGCGGGACCGCTGGGGCTCGCGGGCCCGGCCGGGCCGCGGGTCTGGCGGGGGACGCCGGGCGCGTCGGCGCCGGTGCCGCCGGGGCGGGGGCCGGGGCCGGGGTCGGTGGCGGGGCCCTGGCCGCCGGACGGGCCGTGGCCGTCGCCCCGGTCCTGGTCGGGGCCGTGGCGGTCGTCGCCGTCGCGGTCCCGGGCACGGGCGGCGAGGGACGCCGGGACCACGTCCGTCTGCGCCCCGGCCGTCCCCGTCCCGGTCTCGTCCAGCAGTTCCGCGAGCCGCTTGAGCCCCCGGTGCGCGGCGGTGCGCACCGCGCCGGGCCGCTTGCCGAGGGTCTGCGCGGCGCTCTTCGCGTCGAGCCCCACGACCACCCGCAGGACGACGGCCTCGGCCTGGTCCTGCGGGAGCTGGGCTATCAGGGCCATGGTCGAACCGGTGCTGAGGGACTCCATCGCCTCGACGGCGGTGTCCGAGTCGGCGGGGCGGCCGGTCAGCTCGGTCTCGTCGCCGCCGACGGCGGGCCTGCGCCCGCGCATCCGGATGTGGTCGAGGGCCCGGTTGCGGGCGATCCGGGCGGCCCAGCCGCGGAAGCGGTCCGCGTCGCCGCTGAAGCGGTCGAGGTCGCGCGCGATCTGGAGCCACGCCTCGGAGGCCACGTCCTCCGCGTCGGTCTCGCCGACGAGCGTGCGCACATAGCCGATGAGCCGCGGATGCACGGCGCGGTACACGGTGCGGAACGCGTCCTCGTCCCCGCCCTGAGCCGCGAGCACCGCGGCGGTCAGCTCCGCGTCGTCCCCCAGCACTACCTCAACCTGTCTCAATCGCGGCTGGTCACCGCCGCGCCACCCTGCGCGAACCAGCACGCTACGTCCTTTTCCGGGTGCCCGTCCATGCCTAGTACAACCCGCAACAACCTAACAACGCGGTCCTGTGTGACAGAAAACGCATGCTCGGCGCTGAAGGGAGTACGGGGTGCCACTGCGACCCCGTTGCGAGCGACGACCGGGGCCTCTCCTGTGGGGGGTGGCGGCCCCGGTCGTCCTTCATGATCGACAGGGTGAGTGTTCTCGCCACCGCCCCGCGGTGTCCCGCCGGGCCCGAATCCGTAATGCATTCGATACCGGGATCCGCAGTTCGTTGCTGACCGACGGATCAGTCGGACCATGGTCGCACGCGGCGCCCGCCGCGCCGGGCGCGGGGCGTCCCGAGGCGGGTGTCCGGTGGCAGGCGCCCCCGGACACCCGGTGCCGGGGCACGGCTCCGCGACCGGCAGCCGGGTGCGCGAGGCGGGGGCTGCGTTCGCGCCATGACATCCGACCCCGACGCCCGCTGGTTCCTCTACGACGAGGTGCTGATCCGCGACGAGTCGGGCGTCGGCTACTGGGCCAGGTCCCGCGACACGGCGGCGCTGGACCGGGTCCGCGAGGCGCTGGACGGGGAGTGGCTGTACTGAGCCTGCGCCTGCACCTCCAGCGGCGCCTCCTCCGATTCCTCCTCAGCCTCGCGCCGGACCCGGTAGGCCGTGCCGCCGAGCACGAGCGCGTGCGTCGGCGCGGACGGGGCACACCCGTCCGGCAGCCCCTCGGCCAGCTCGCACCAGACGGTCTTGTCGGCGGGCCCCTGGTCCACGCCCCAGCGCAGGGCGACCGCGTCGAGCAGCGCAAGCCCCCGGCCGCCCTCCTCGTCCACGGCCGGGCCCGCGCGGAGGACGGGGAGCACGCGAGGGTCGGGGTCCGTCACCTCCAGCCGTGTCCGCCTCTCGCCGGGGACCACCCGGACCGCGACGGGCACGCCCTCGCCGACGTGCCGCAGCACGTTCGTCACCAGCTCGCTCACGCACAACTGGAGGTCGTCGCAGGGCCCGCCCGCGTACGCCCGCACGGTCCGCCGCACCTGGGCGACGGCTTCAGGGGTCGCGAGCAGCGCCATCGTCAGCGGTTTGCGCATCACGCGACTCCCCTGCGCAGGGCGGCGGTCAGCGCGCGGGCGGTCGCGAGGTTGCAGTTGCCGAGCGCGAGCAGCGGGCGGACGGGGTACGGGCCCGCGTAACTCGGCAGGTCGACGCGGAGCGACGGCAGCGTGATGCCGTGTGCGGCGAGCGCGTCCCGCAACTCGCCCGCGCAGACGTCGGGGTCGGGATCAGGGGCGGTGGCGGTGGCGTCGTGCATGTGGGGGTCAGCCTTCCTGTGCTTTCCGTGACGAACTACTCACACAGTGGCGTCGGCCTGGCTACCGTGAAAGGGGTTTCGGCAACACGGCGCGAAGTGTGGAGGGCGGGCACTCATGGCCGCACGCAAGGAGATCGACGGCTCGGCGAGCGTCCCGGCCTTCTACGGCAAGGAGCTGCGCTACCGCCGCGAACAGGCGGGCCTGACGCTCCAACAGGCGGTCGACGGCAGCTTCTACGGCGCGAGCTACCTGAGCGAGATCGAACGCGCGACCCGCCGCATGCCGGCGGACCTGGCCCAGCACATGGACCGCCGCCTGAACACGGACGGCTTCTTCGAGCGGCGTTGCGAGGATGTGCGCAACGCCAAACAGGACGCGCACGCGGAGTACTTCGCGCCCATCGCGGAGTCGGAGAAGCGTGCGGAGACCATCGAGGAGTGGGCCAACGCCCTGATCCCCGGCCTGTTGCAGACCGAGGACTACGCTCGGGCAGTCATCCACTCGACCCACCCGCTGGACCTACCCCACCAGGTCGATTTCAAGATCCGCAGCCGGGTGGAACGAGCGGAACTGTTCGACGACCCCAAGAAGCCGGAATACTGGGTGATCATGCACGAGTCCCTGCTCCGGGGCTCCTTGCTACCCCCGGCTCTCATGGCCGAGCAGTTGGATCGCATCACCGAGCTGGCCGCGCACCGGCGCATCGTTCCACAGATCCTCCCGTGGAACGCGGCCACCCAGCCGTTCATGCAACTCTCTTTGATGTTTCTGAAGTTCCTGGATCAACCGCCGCTGATGTACACCGAAGGCCCCTACCACGGCCAGACCTTCGACGATCCGACCGCTGTGCGTCAGTACCACAAGGCATACGATCGGCTGAGGGCCGCCGCGCTGTCTCCGGAGGCGTCCCTGGCCCTGATCGAGACCACAGCCGAGGACTACCGAAATGCCGCGCATTGACTTGAGCGCCGCCACGTGGCGCAAGTCCACCTACAGCAACGGCGACGGCGGCGACTGCCTCGAAGTCGGCGAAAGCTTCGCCGGTTCCGCGCGGTGGCGCAAGTCGTCGTACAGCAACGGCGACGGCGGCAACTGCGTCGAGGTCTGCGATGCCCACCCCGGCATCGTCCCGGTCCGCGACTCCAAGGTCCCCGACGGCCCCGTCCTCACCGTCACGGCCCCGGCCTGGACCGCGTTCGTCGGGCACCTGGTGTCTCGCGGCTGAACGCTTCAGCCGGCACTCTCCCCCCACCACCCCGACGCTGTCCGGGTATCGCGCGCCGGGGTCAGTAGAGCTGCTGCTCCCACGATTCGATGGCCGGTTGTCCCTGGGGAAGGCGACCGGTGCAGTAGCGGTGGAGCCACGTCGCCGCGCGGCGCTCCGCGTACCTTTCGTTGACCGGCTCGCCATGCCCGTCCAGCTCCAGGACGTTGGCGAAGATCGCAAAGCAGATCTCCATCTGGGAGGGAGACTCGCGCAGTTCCTCCCAGTAGTCGATCCCTTCCAGCATCGGATAGCCCACCGTTCCCTGAGCGACCCGCCCAGCGAACCGACGGAGGGCTCCCGACGCACCATGGCTCATATGTGACGGCATGCGAGGAATCTAGCCGCAGCCACGGTACGCCGGACCCGTAGCTCTGGCCGTGCGGCAAGGAGGGGTACGGAGGGTGCGGCGGGCGGAGAAAGGTTCCCACGCTCCGTCGAGTGCCGCCCCGCAGGCTGCCTGCGGGGCGGCACTCGACGGCGTTGCGCGCAGCGGCCCTCGGGCGAACCGCTGCACGGCAGTGGTCGTCAGTCGTCGACGCTTCCGGTCAGTGCGACGACCTCCGGCTTGCCGGGGAGGTTGTGCAGGTCCTCGACGTCGTCCCAGGAGCCGTCTTCGTGCCGGGTGGTGTGCAGGATGCGCCCCTCCACGGTGGCGAAGGCGACCTGGAACTCACCCGCGACGCCGGTTGCGTCCAGGCTGGCGAGCGGCTTGGTGACGCCCACCTTCGATCCGAGGTTGCCGAAGCTGGTCCAGCTTCCGTTCTCCCTGCGCGTGGCGTGCCGCAGCTCTCCCGCCGGGCCGGCGACGACGACCTGCAGCTCGTTGCCGATACCTGCGTAGGTCATCGCGGAGAACTCGGTCAGGCCGGTGGGCAGGGAGGCGATGCCGCCCCACTTCGTCCAGGATCCGTCCGCCTCGCGGATGGCGTGGTACGCCTTCTTGTCGGCGACGACGCCGACGTGGGTGCGGCCGTCGGAGGTGCGGGCGATGGTGAGCTGCTTGGCGTTGCCGAGCATGCCGAGCTTGGCGGTCACGTCACCCCACTTGGACCACTTCTCGTCGGGGTCCTGGATGGCGTGGTAGACCCTGCCGTTGGCGAGGCCGATCAGGCCGAGGCTGCGTCCCATGGAGGTGACGGCGACGGTGGTGAGGCCGGGCTTGTTGCCGAGTTCGTCGGTGATGTCCCGGAAGGGTGCCCAGCCTCCGGTCGGGCGTCGGTTGGCCTCGTAGAGGCGTCCGTTGCCGCCGACCGCGAAGACGTAGTTCTTGCCGTAGTTCGCGGCGTTGGCCGTGTAGGCGAGGTCCTCGATACCGCCGGCGACCTTCTGGACGTCCCCGAAGTTCGACCAGTCGCCGTTGCTGTCGCGCATCGTGTGGAAGAGCCCGGTGTCGGTCTTGGTGACCATCTGGGTCTTCCACTTGGTGAGCGTGGCCGCGGTGGACTCCTTGATCCACTGCCCGAGGTCGTCCACTCGGACGGCCTCGGCGCCGGTGCGCGTCTCCTCCGAGCCGAGGCACCCCGCGTGGGTGGAGCGGGTGACGATCCCGGCAAGCTCCAGGCGGCCGTCGGTGGACCGGACGGCGGGGGCGCCCGCGTCTCCCTTGCACACCGTCGCACCGCTGACCTGGACGGAGGTCGGCTGAACCTGGGTGACGGTCGACGTACCGGTGCGCGGCGCGTTGGGCACCCAGGTGGTCCTGGTGCGTCCGAAGCCGGTGATCCGCAGGGACTCACCGGCGCTCGGCGCAGCAGTCGCGGGGCGCAGCCGGCCGATGCCGTAGACCGGCGCCGACAGCCGGGCGAGGACAAGGTCACGGTCCTGTCGCGGGACGAGGTGAATGATCTGACGCTCCTCCCCCTGCGTGCTCCTGAGGTCGAACCGCCCGATGATCGCGGTGGACTTCCGCTTGGGCGCGCCGGTGGGCACGGATCCGGACGCGGGATCGGCGAAGCAACTGGCGGCGGTCAGGAGCCAGGTGTTGTTGACGAGCGTGCCCGAACACGAAGGACCGTCAGCAACGCTGATCTTGGCGGTGAAGCTGTGCGCGGGGTCGGCCGTGGCCGCCCCTGCGAGCGCATGTCCCGTGGGGGCACTCATGGTGCCCGCAGCCAGAGCGGAGGCCAGGACAGCCGCCCACGTGGTGCGTGTGCGGAAAGTCGACATGGTGTTCTCGGATTCTGTCGGAGGTTTCGAGGGAGGCCGCGTGGCCGCTCAGCAGGTGCGGCACCGGGTGCGGAAGGAGGGCATCCACGAGCGGTGTCGCGCTGTGCAAGCTGGGGCGTCAGCGCGGTACGCGAAGCTCGACGACTGTGGCGCTCGGGTTGGCGAGACCTTCGCCGAAAGGCTGGAAGTCATTGGCACCCGCGTTGATCACGGTCTCCTTGCCGCCGGCCGTGATGGTGGCGGTCACGGGGAAGCCGTGGGTGCGAAGGGCGAACGCCTTGGGCAGCTCCAGCGTGAGGAAGCCGGGCCTTGCCCGGACGTCGAAGCAGAAGTCGACGTTCTCCGCCACGCGGTTCTTGACGATGATGTCGTTGGATCCGTCACAGGCAACGAAGACGATGTTCCCGTCACCGTTCTTGAGCAGGATCTTTTGCTCCTGGTGGATGCGTTCCGCGTCGGGGTAGGCGCCGTCCTCCACCGCGGAGGACAGGGGCAGCTCGTCAGCAGCCGAGGCCGCCGTAGCGAGCGCCGGCTCAGCCGGTGGAGGTGCGGCATGCACGGTCAGGCCCGCTACGACGGCGGCAACTGCGGTGAGACAGGCGAGGAGTGCCTTGCGGGCACGGGTTGAGGCCACTGGTTCCTTCTGGAGGCAGCGCAATACGCACTGATGTGCGAGTGGATGATGTCTGCGCAGTAAAGCATATGTAAGGATCATGGAAAGCTCTGGTGTGTGGCCGTCATATGCGCCACGACAGCGCCCTGTTGACCGGCCCACCTGCAGTACGTGAACCCTGCACCGGTGCTGGAGTCCCGCCCGAAATCCTGATGACGGAGACAAGTTCCCAATGAGATCACGCCCCCCGATAGGGCGAAAATTCGCCAAAATAGGCGGAAGATCGCTACTACGACGACTCAACGTCGCCCTGCTCCTGCCCACCGCACTGACCGTCGGCCTGGTCGGATCTGCATCGGTGTCAGCCGCCGAAGATCCAGCGGAGATGGTCGTCGACTACTGGGCCCGGATGGCGGTGGTCAACCACTGGGAAGACGGCGGAGCCGGCGTCAGGGAAGCGGCCGAGAGAGCTCTCCTCGGTTCAGACCAGGACATCCGCGACTTCTTCGCGACAGTCGAGGCAGTGCGGTTCGCTGACGACTCCGTCGCCGCGACCCGTATGGTCGCCGTCGGCGGCCCGGGTGTGCGCGAAGCCGCGATCGAGGCCCTGGGTGGAACTCCGAAGCAACTGGAGACGTTCCTCGTCTCCGGGTGGCAGGGGCCGCTCGACGCGGACCGTCAGGTCGAGATCACGCGCCTCATCGCCACCGGCGGGGCCGGTACGAGGGAAGCAGGCGTTGCCGCGCTCGACGGTACGGCGGCCGATCGCGAGAAGTTCCTCAACGAAGGCCAGTACACCGCCCAGCGCGCCGACGACCAGGTCGAGGCCACCCAGCTCTACGCCTCGGGTGGGCCCAACGTGAAGGCTGCGGCCCTTCTCGCCCTGGACGGCACACCGGCGGACATCGCCGAGTTCCTCGCGGTCGGCCAGCACGTGGCCCGCAACCGCGACCAGGAACACACGACCATCGCCCAGCTGGCCAAGCAGGCCAAGCAGGCCGGCAAGGAGGCCGAGGACGCGAAGAAGGCTGCGGAAGAGGCCTCGAAGCGCGCGGTTGCGGCGTCCGCGCTCGCGAAGAAGGCCGCCGAAACCGCAGCCCGCGAAACGGAGGGCGCCAAGAACGACGCCAGGACCGCCTCTGTCAAGGCGCAGCAGGCCGCCGACGCCGCCCGCGCTGCAGGAAGTGCCGCGCAGCAGGCCATCGGCTCGGCGGACGCAGCCAACCGGGCGGCGCGCACGGCAGCCTTCGCCGCCGCCCAGACCGCGTCGGCCGCTACCGCGGCGGCCAACGCCGCCAACAAGGCGTACAACGCGGCGATCGCCGCAGGCAAGGACGCCTCGAAGTCTGCGGCGGCGAAGACCGCCGCCGCGACCGCCCTCATGGCCGCGACGCTGGCCGAGGGGTCCGCGGCAGCAGCCGACATGGCGAGCAAGGCTTCAGCCGCCGCGGCGACCGCAGTCCGGGCCGCAGGCAGCGCCGGCGCCAACGCGAACGCCGCCGCTGACGCGGCGAGCACGGCCGCGGACCACGCCGCTGCAGCAGGCGGGCACTCCGCCGACGCCAGGGCCGCCGCGGCCGAAGCGCGCCGCCACGCCAAGGCCGCCAACGCCGCGGCCGCCAGGGCCGCCGATCTGGCCGACGTCGCGGCCGCAGCCGCGGCTGAGGCCCGCACAGCCGCGAAGAATGCCGCCACCCATGCGCGCAACGCGGCCGCGGCGGCGAACCTCGCCGCAGAACACGCCGGCGAGGCGGCCAACCAGGCAGGCAAGGCGAACGAGCACGCGAGTGCTGCCAAGAAGGCATACGAAACCGCCGCCAACGCGGTGACCACGGCCAAGAAGACCTTCGACATCGCCCGCAAGGCCGAGGCCAACGACCTCACCACACGGACCGAGGCGGCCGTCGAGCGCGCACGCAGCCGACAGGGGCTTCTGTACGGCGCCGTCAGCCACAGTGCCGAACAGGAGGCCGACCGGCGTTCCCTCGACACGACAGCACGGGCTCTCGCAGCCGAAGCGGACGAACCCGACACGGACAAGGCAGCCCTTGCCGACAAGGGTCGCAAGCTCGCACTCCAGGCCCTCAAGATCCTCGGCCCCGTGAGCAAGGACGCCGCAGCCAGAGCACTGGCAGGAAGGGACCAGGACGTCCTCGATTACCTCAGCACCGGCTGGCCGGAAGCACAGCAGCGCGACGTCCGTGAACAGGTCGTCGAACTACAGCACCTGAGCCCCTATCCCTCCGTCCGGAAGGCCGCCACCGACGCACTCAAGGGCAGCCTCACCGACATCGGAACGTTCCGGAACACCGGCCAGTACACCGCCGGCAAGACCGACCTGGCCGTCGCTGCCACCGCTCTCTACAACTCCGGCGGTCCAGGGGTCAAGGAAGCAGCCCTTGCCGCACTCGACGACGGCAGCGGCATCGCGCTGGCCCGATTCCTTGAGGTTGGCCAGTACTCGGCACGATTCGCAGACGAGTCCGTCACCGCCACCCAGCTCTACGGCAACGCCGACAGCGGTCCGGAGGTCAAGGCGGCGGCTCAGATAGCCCTGGCCGGCACCCCCGACGAAGTCCACCACTTCGTCACGGTCGGGCAATACACGGCGGACCGCAAGGACAAACTCACCCAGCAGCACACGGCCCAGGTCTCTCGCCTCATCGCTGAAGCCTCCCTCGTCGCCGAGAAGGCCCACCAGGACCGCTGGCTCGCTGCGGCTGCCGCAGCACGCGCCAACAACGCAGCCGCTGCCGCACAGGATGCTTCCGAAGCAGCCAGCGCATCCGCCAAGAAGGCCGACAAGTACGCCGACGACGCCGACAAGGCCGCCAACGCCGCAGAAAGCAGCGCCGCGCAGGCCAAGCAATCCGCCAGCAAGGCTCGCAGCGCCGCAGACCGCGCCAACCGAGAGGCAGACGCGGCAGAGAACGCAGCCGCACAGGCGGAAGCCTCCGCAGCATACGCCCGGACTTCAGCAGAACATGCGGGCGACGCCGCCGATGAAGCGAGATTCGCCGCCCTCGATGCCGGCAAGAACGCCGAAGACGCCACAGCAATGGCAGGCAAGGCCTGGGAGGAAGTCAAGCGCGAACTCGAAAAGGAGATCGCGCAAGAACTGAAGAAGGCCGCCGACGAGAAGGCGAAGCAGGATGCTGCTCGCGCGCCGGGCCGAAAGGCCGCCGACGACAAGTGCGTCGTCCTGATACCCAGGTCGCACCGATGGGATGACTGCGCGGAAGTGTCGGCACGCAATCAGCAGGTAGGGAAGATCTACGAAGTAGGACTCCCTATAGCATGGGCACTGATCGGCGCCGAGGACATCCAGAAGTGTATAGAGGACCCAGCGCTTGCTGGATGCGCAATGGCTCTCGGGCAACTCTTGCCACTCGGCAAAGTTAAGCTGCTGGGCAAAGCAATCGACAAGATCGAAGAAATAGCCAAGGGAGCACGAAAGAGGCGACACGAAACGCCGTCGAACTGCCCCACCAAGAAGAAGCACAGCTTCCCGGCCGGAACGCAAGTCGTCCTGGGGGACAGCACAACCCGCTCGATCGAAAAAATCGCTCTGGGCGATCAAGTAATCTCCACTGATCCCAAGACTGGAGTCACTCAACCGCGCCCAGTAGACGCAACAATACACACCCCGGACGACCGGAACTTCACAGACGTCGAACTCGCCGGGGAGCGCGGCAGCATCACTGCAACCGACCACCACCCCTTCTGGTCGGAGAACAAGGGGAAGTGGGTCGACGCCGCAGACCTGAAGCCCAACGACACCCTGCGGCAGCCCGACGGTTCGGCCGTTCCGATCGAGAAGGTCAGCCACTGGAAGAGCTCACAGGACGCCTACGACCTCACCGTCAATGGATTCCACACGTACTATGTGCTGGCGGGGGCGACGCCGGTACTCGTCCATAACTGCAATGGAAGGGATCCCGTCAATGGTGGGCTCGATGACGAAACCTATAACCGAATAGACAGTGCGCACGGCCCGGATGTAGCCGACGGTGTCGATTACCAGGTGCAGAGGATGCATGACGGGTCCTCTACTGCCGCGGATCACGATCTTCCTGGTATCGGGCATGACCCTGATGGGTTGGCTTCCTACTTTGCGTCATGGCGAGGCAAGATGACGCATACGGATACTAGGACTGGATCGCGTGTGGCATACGACTCCAGTCGAGGCGTGCTGATTGTAACGACTGGCCGTAACATCCACGGTTTTAGGTACAGTCAGGACGCCTTTGAAAGTGGGAGGTATGTGACGCCATGAGGGTAAAGGTTTCAGCCACGGAGACTCGCAATGGAGTCCTCTTGCGGTTGACGGAAGTGCAGAAGCAGTTGATCTGCGAGACGCTCATGTTCCACGCGGATCGCCCCGATGGGGATCGCCCTTCGATTGTGCGCATCGGTGTCGATCGCGTAAGCGCTGCACAGCTAATAAAGAAGGCTGCCGGGCAGAATTCAGAGTTCCAGCTAAATGAGATTCACGTACTGTTTGCGGCATTGGTTTCTACTCCAGCCATGATGCCATCTGAGGAGGTGTTCTATGAAAGGATCGGCTTCTTTCGGGAGCAGGCACTTGCATTGGCTGGCGGGTTGGTGAGCGCCATCGGGGAAGCACCTGACTGGACTGGAGAGCCTCCCGGGAGCGCTTAACCGGGGGCTATGCCTTTATGTAGTTCCGGGGGTCACTTGGGGCTTGTGACGGCATGCAAGCGCGAATATGAAGCCCCGTCAGGCATGTCCTGGCGGGGCTTCTGTGTGGGGTGACGGCAGTAGTTGACGCAGCGGCAACGTCAGCGGACGGAGACGGCGCGGAGCGGCGGTTCGCCACCGTCGCCGTTTGCCGGCTCAGTGCTCTCCGGGTTGCCGAGCACTGCGCCGAGATGGGCCACGACTTTTGCCACTGCACCACCCGCGCCCCCCCTCCGCGCCGAACCCGGGGCATGGCAGTAGCGGGCCCCGCCGCCCGTAGGCTCTGATGGCAGTAGCGACGGCAACAGCCACGGATTTCCCCACACATCCACGGACACCAGCGGAACGCAAATTACGCGCTGACCTGCGAAGAAGCAAGTAGGAACGGCCTGGCCTGCACACGTACTATGTGATGGCGGGCACCACTCCGGCACTCGTTCACAATTCTGACGGGTTCCCCTGCAACGTCAACTGGTCATTCAAGAGTGTCAAGACCTTTGGGCACACGTTTAGCGATCACGGAAAGAGCGTGGCGCAGCTTGCGGACCGCGCTCGAAAGAAGGGCGAGCCGCAGGGGCGTTGGACTGACAATGAAGCAGCGGCTAAGTTCCTGCAGAGTGTTTGGGTTGATGGGGCAGGAGCTCGCACTGTGCGAATACCGGAGGGGTTGGGTCAGGTTGTGTTCGAGGATGGAACAACTGCTATCGCCCGGGCCGCTCTACTCGTTCCAAGCAGGAATGGCCTGTACAAGCCAGCCTATCCAGTGTTCGGTCCAGCGTCGTAGCTGGAAGCGAGTGAAACTGGCGAAATTTGAAGGCGAAGTGGAATGACTTTCGAATTCAGCTTGTCTCGACCGTCTGAAATCACTACGTCAACCCTGGCCTCCGAGCCCCTGGAAGACAGCGATGAGTACGAGTACCTTGTGATGCGGGCATGTGGAATCTTGTCAGAGATTGGCTGCACGTTCCACATTGCAGGGTTTGGCAGTGAAGATTGGGGGTTCGATGTGTCGTACGACATGTCAACCCTGATGGAGCAGCTGCCGGAGTTGCTGGAAGGGCTGGCATCGGATGGACGCGGCGAGATCGACTTCTACTCGCAGGGCGTAGAACGGACCGTCACCTTCGAGCTAGCGGGGGAAGCATACGCACTTCGCTGTCACTCGAGGACCAACTGGCAACCATCTCCTGAAGTTGAATACATCGATTCCGCCAGGATGGAAATCATGCTTACGGAATTGATTTACGAATTCTTGTCCGGCCTGGAAGCTGCTTCTTCGGAGATTCCCTCGCTAGATCCCTTTCGCGCTTGGCGCAGCGGGCGGCGGAAGCTCTTCTGAGCGTTTGAGTCGGTGCCCCACCAGGGTTCTTGGTGGGGCACCGGGCCATCTTGGCGGCAACGCTGAGGCTGAAAGGGTGGGGCAGCGGGCGCTGGCGGTGTTGCATCCTCGCCATGAGGTACGCGGATGGCAGCTGCTTGACCGCTGTGGGGCGGGCAAAGCGCGAAGCAGCGAGCTTCGCGGCCGCAGGGATGTTCGAGCAAGGGGTGCGGCCGCCAGAGGGGGCTCGCAGGTTACGGGTATCGCGGAGGTCGGCCTACGCCTGGCACGTGGCCTGGCGGGACGACGGCAGAGCGGCCCTGGCCTCCAAAGGCACGGCTTTCCCTGTCAGCTCAGCGATGCCCAGGCGGAGCACGTGCAGGCCGAGCTTGGAGGCCGACCCTGTCGCGCACGGCTAGTGCGAGGACCAGAGGTGGACCTGGCCGGAGGCTCAAAACTGATCCACCGCCTGTTTGGGCTACCGGTACACCCCGCGCGGGTGTCGTACCTGCTGCACCGGCTTGGCCTGTCGCCCCAAGTCCCTGCCCACCGGCCGTCGAGCGCGATGAGACGGCCGTGACCAGTTGGAGGACTGAGCAGTGGTCACGGGGTAACAGGTCGGCCTAGCTCCTGGGCGCGTGGATCGTCTTCGAGGACGAGGTCGGGCAGGACATGGGTACCCACACCCGGTCGCGGCGGGGACAGGACGCTGCTGGTCAGGGTGACGGGCAAGGGGTCAGGCCGGGTGCTGATGGCCTGGACCGTCTGCGTCAGACCAGACCGGGAAAACGAAGCTGATATACCGGACGCAGACGTACCGGGGCCTTACCGGCGAGAAGAAGGGATGCCAGGCACGCGAGTTCGCGGATGCACTCCCTGGGTGCACTCTCAGCCCCCCACCGCCTGCCCCACCGCCCGCGCCCTGCGCGAGAGCGCCGCGCGGAGGACGCGGTTGCCCTCGGTGGAGAGGTCGAGGGCGCGGCGCAGGCTCGCGCCGGTCGGGTCCTGGGCCGTGAGGTCCAGGACACCGAGCTGGCGGCGGAGTTCGCCGTCGACCAGGGGGCCGGTCGCGCCGAGCGGGTCCACCTCGCGGTGGACGTCGGTGGCGAGGGCGGCGCAGAGGGCGGCCCATTCGGCGAGGGGGCCGGCCGCCCAGTCGGACGGGGCCTCGTCGAGCATGCGGCGTACCAGGGTGGCGAGTTGGTCGCCCTCGGGGGCGTCCGGGAGGGCGGTACGGGCGGCGGAGATACGTTCCGCCCAGCCGTCGCCGCCTTCCGCGATGCCGGACCAGAGGGGGCGCAAGGGCTCGGAGTCGTCCGCGAGCAGTGGGAAGCAGCGTTCCAGACAGGCCAGGCCGCTCACCGCGAGCGCGCGCTCGTCCGCCGAGGCGATCAGTTCCGACAGGCTGCTCGACGTCATGCGGACGCCTCCCCTCACGGACGGGGCAAGCCAACCCCGCGCCCGCTGGCTCAATTTCGTCAGTCGCTGGCTGAAACTCCGCCCTGACCCTACGGGAGTGCGGTGGGATTCCGCCATACCTCCGCGTCACGTTCTCACCACGGAGAGCTGGCCGGGAACCGGCTCAGCCGGTCGCCCCCGGTGCCCCCGGAGCCGGCGCGGTCGCCGTCGCAGGGGCCCTCGCGCCCGCCAGCGCCAGCGCCAGCGCCTTGGTGTGCTGCATCCGCGTCAGGCGGCGGACGAAGAGGATCGCCACGACCGCGGCGAGGACGTCGATCGCGGAGGCGGTCATGACCGCGTTGGACGCGGAGACGATCTCCTCGGGGGACTCCGCCCTGTCCCAGGTGCGGCTGGCGTAGCGGGATGCCAGCCAGGAGATGACGAAGGACGCCCACCACAGGTTGAGCAGGGTGCGGGGCTCGTGCTCGTCGCCCGCGTAGGGGTGGGTGCGGCTGGCGGTCCAGGTCTGCGCGGCCACGCCCCTGGGGATCCAGAGTGCGGCGATCGGGATGAACCAGCCGCCGATCGCCCAGCCGCGCCCGCGGGTGAACAGGTCCGGGGCGAACCCGTCGCCGTTGCTGCGCACCCGGTGGAACCACACGATGAAGAGGACGACGGACGCGATGTACACCAGGATCTCGGCCACCGTCGCCATCAGGAACAGGCTGTCGGCCCGTTCGGCGTCCTGATCCGTGACGTCGGCGAACGGCCGGTCCACGAGGGCCGACATCAGCCGCCGGATGTTGTACGTGGCTCCGAGCACGAGCACGTCGGTGACGGCGACCAGCGCAAGCAGGATCACCACCGCCCGGCCGAGGCCCACGGGTGAGGCGAGCGGCCGGTAAGGGGCGGAGGACGCGGGCGTGGGAGTCAGGCCCGGCGCGGGCACGGGCGGCTGCCGGGGAACGGGCGCCGCTGCGGGGACAGGCGCCGCTGCGGGGACAGGCGCCGCTTCGGGGACGGACTTCGACAGGCTGTCGGAGTCGGGCCCCGGCGCGCCGGAATCAGGCGCGGGCGTGGGTGTGGACATGGGCGTACCCCCTGAGGACGTGGCAAGGCGCTGCACTCCCGCTCTCCCCAAGCGGTGCGCGGCACGGAAAGCGGCCGCGCACTCCGGCACGGCCGCCAGCGGAACATATGCCCGAGCGGCCGTCCCCGTCCACTCCGTTACCGGCCGGTAGGGACGGCTGCGGCCCAGGTCAAACCCCGACCCGGAGGGGCCGGGCCGCAGCGAAGGGGCCGCAGCCCGCCCCGCTACGGCGCCGGGCCCGGGTCGTGGTCAGACCCGACCGACCCGGGCCCGACCGACCCGGGCCCGACCGACCCGGGCCCGACCGACCCGGGCCCGACCGACCCGGTCCAGGGCCGGCCCCGGCCCACCCACCGCCCCTCACCCCGTCGCGCGGTCCGCCGTCGCCGTGAACTGCGCCCAGGTCTGCTGCGGCTGCCGCGGGTCCCACAGCTTCTGCGCGGTCGCCTGGAGAGGCCGGCGGATGCCGGCCGCGACCTGGGCCTGGGTCTGGGAGTTGGCCAGGTCGCACCAGACGGCGAAGCGGCCGCCGAGGATCTGGTCCGAGTAGCGGGCCGGGACCGGGTCGCTGCCGCGCAGGACCAGGGGGGTCCACTCCTCGTAGATGCGCTCGCCGGTCGGGTAGACGAACTGGTTGGGCTCACCGAGGACGTAGTACAGGTACTCGTCGTTGAGGTTGACCACCTTGCGGCCCTCCGCCAGGTACTCCACGGGCGGGCGGGCGCCGAACTCCTTGCCCGTCCAGTACTCGACCTCGATGCTCTTGTCCGGGCTGACGGTGCCCCCGCTGAAGAAGCCGTCGTTCCACGCCTTGGGGATCTGGCCCGCGTCGCGGACCACGGCCGCGCGGTCGTTCAGCCAGCCCTCGGCCAGGTCCTGGATGTCCGCGCCCGCGCCGTACTTCTCGCGGGCGGCGGTGGCGAGCTGCGGGTAGGAGGCGGCCGGGTCGCTCACCGTCAGCGCCTGGTACTCGTCGGCGCCGACGTGGAACCACCGCCCGCCGAACAGGGCCGTGTACTCGCGCAGCAGCTCGTCGATCAGCTCCGCGGACTGCGGCTTGGAGATGTCGATCGCGCCCTGTCGCGGCACGCCCTGGACGTTGCGCAGCTGGAGTTGCGGATACGCCCGCAGCACCGCGCCGAGGTGTCCGGGCGAGTCGATCTCGCCGAAGACGTCGATGTGCAGCCGCTCCCCGAGGGCCAGGATGCGGCGGATCTCGGCCTTGGTCAGATGGGGGTCGGTGACGATCTCGGGGTGGGTGTCGGACTCGATGCGCCACGCCTGGTCGTCGGAGAAGTGCAGACCGAGCTGGTTGAGCTTCAGGTCGGCCATCTCGCGCATCCGGTCCTCGATCCACTCGGCCGTGAAGTGCTTGCGCGCGATGTCCAGGTTGAGTCCGCGCTGCGGCCGGTCGGGCCGGTCGCGGACCACGCCCTCGGGCATCGCGCCGCCGGTGCGGACCGCCTGCTTCAGGGTGCGGGTGCCGTAGAAGACGCCGGCCTGGTCGGGGCCGGTGATCCGGACCCGGCCGTCGCGGGTGGTGACGGTGTACGACTCGGCCGGGCCGCTTCCGGCGAGGGCCAGCTCCACGTCACCGGCGCGGGCCGCGTTCACGCCCCGGTAGCCGAGGTCCAGCTCCTGGGCGATCAGCCGTCCCTCGTCGGCGAGCTGCTCGCTGCCCTTGGCGACGACGACGGCGGAGCCCGCCGCCTTCTTCCAGCCGGGCCCGCGCGCCGCCTCGTGCTCGCGGACGGCGGGGACGGTGGCGGGTGCCTGGGAGAGGGGGTAGCTGCGGGTGGGGCTGGGCGTCGGGGACGGGGTGGGCGCGGCCTCGTCCGGGGCGGCGGCGCTCCCGGGGCCGCCGGAGTCGTCCGCGTCGGAGCAGCCGGTGAGGGTGAGGGAGAAGGCGGCGAGGAGGGCGACCGCCGGGCCGCCCGTACGCACCCACGGGTGGCGGCGGACACCGGCCGATCCGCGCCGGCGGACACCGAGCCACCCGCGCCGGCAGACACCGTCCCGCCCGCGCCGCCCGGGTATGGGCCCGTCGGCACCCTGCTCCGCGCCCCGGTCGTCGTTCCGTGAGCCCCAGATCATGACGTGACCTCCCAAAGGCGGCGAAAGCCGCCAGTCGTGCCCCCTTCAGCGTCCACCCTTCGCGTCCATTCCAGGAGTTCAAACTCTCCCGTCCGGGTGAAATTCGCGCATCCTTCGGACAGCTTTCGACACAGATCGATAGCGTTGCAACTCATCCGCACCTCTCTTCCCGGCTGTCCCGCCGGGCCCCACGAGGAGTCCCCGCTGTCCAGCGACACGCCCGCCGCCCTGCCGGAACGACCGCCGACGGCCCCTCCCACGGCCGCCCCGGCGACCAGAACGGCCCCGGCCGAGACGCCCCCGGCGGCCGGGGAGCCGACCGCGGCGGGCAGGCAGCCGACCGCGGCGGCCGGAAAGCCGACCCGGGCGGTCCCGCCGACCGGCGCGCCCGGGCGTGTCCGGGCCGGAGCGCCCGCACCGGACCCGGCCCGGGCCGAGGAGTCCCGGGCGGCCGAGGCGCCCCCGGCCCGGGCCGAGGCGCCCTCGCGCGCCCCCGCGGCCATACCGTCCCCGCGGCGCACCCTGCCCGGTCTCACCTGGTTCAACCGCCTCCCCGCCCCGGCGGCCGAGGCGCTGCTGCTGGACTGCTACGGGAGCCACCGCTGGTCCCTGCGGGTGGCCGCCCACCGCCCCTACCCCGATCTGGACGCCCTCCTCGCCGCCTGCGACGAGGCCGCCTACGACCTCTCCCCGGCCGATGTCCACGAGGCCCTTGCCCTGGAGTCCTCGACCGGCATCTGCCCGGACGCCCCGCCGGCCGCGCAGACCGCCCTCGCCGCCGCGCACGCCGCCTACGAGAGCCGCTTCGGGCACGCCTTCGTGATCTGCCTCGACGGCCACCGCGCGGACGAGTACCTGGACCAGGTTCTGGCGGGCATCCGGCGGCGACTCGCCCATGAGCCGGACGAGGAGCGCTCGGTCTCCGCCGACGAGCTGCGCGCCCTCGCCCGCTGCCGGCTCGCCCACGCGCTCACCGGACACACGCAGGCCGGACCAGCGCCGGAGCAGCCGCGCGAGCACGCCCGCCGGTAGCACGGGCCCGCCCGCGAGTAGCCCGTACGAGGCTGTTTGATTGCCTGTTTGATCACACCGGTACACCCCGGGCGAACGAACCGACAACACGTCGCTACGATGGCCGGGGCCGGTGGACCGTACCCGGCCGGGCCGACCGACACCCACAAGCCGGCAGGCCCCAGTCCCCGCTCCCGGAGGGTTCTTCCGTGCCGGCTGGAACGCTGTACCGCGGCCGGGAAGGAATGTGGAGCTGGGTGGCTCACCGAGTCACCGGCGTCCTCATCTTCTTCTTCCTGTTCGTGCATGTGCTGGACACCGCTCTCGTCCGCGTCTCGCCAGAGGCGTACGACCAGGTGGTCGCCACCTACAAGACGCCGATCGTGGCGCTGCTGGAATACGGCCTCGTCGCCGCGATCCTCTTCCACGCGCTGAACGGCCTGCGCGTCATCGCCGTGGACTTCTGGTCCAAGGGCCCGCGCTACCAGAAGCAGATGCTCTGGACCGTCATGGGCATCTGGATCGTGCTGATGGCGGGTGCCCTGTACCCCGTGCTCGGCCACGCCGTCCGTGAAGTCTTCGGGAGCTGAGGCGAGAGATGTCCACTGACACGACTTCCGGGATCGGCCAGGTCGAGGGCGCGCCCGTCTACGACGTCGACAACCCGGCCCCCTACATCGAGCCGCCGCGCAAGCGCACCGGGAAGACCCCGCGGTCGACCCGCGGCAACTTCGAGATGGCCGCATGGCTCTTCATGCGGCTCTCCGGCGTGGTGCTCGTCGTCCTGGTCATCGGCCACCTGCTGATCCAGCTCGTGCTCGACGGCGGCGTCTCCAAGATCGGCTTCGCCTTCGTGGCGGGCCGCTGGGCGTCCCCGTTCTGGCAGACCTGGGACCTGCTGATGCTGTGGCTCGCCATGCTGCACGGCGCCAACGGCCTCCGTACGGTCATCAACGACTACGCGGAGCGCCCGAACACGCGCCTGTGGCTCAAGGGCCTGCTGTACACCGCCACGGTGTTCACCATCCTTCTGGGCACGCTGGTGATCTTCACCTTCGACCCGAACATCCGCTAGGCACGGGGCTGAGGCAACCACTGATGAAGATCCACAAGTACGACACCGTCATCGTCGGCGCCGGCGGCGCGGGCATGCGCGCCGCCATCGAGTCGACGAAGCGCAGCCGCACCGCCGTGCTGACCAAGCTCTACCCCACCCGCTCCCACACGGGCGCCGCGCAGGGCGGCATGGCCGCCGCGCTGGCCAACGTGGAGGAGGACAACTGGGAGTGGCACACCTTCGACACGGTCAAGGGCGGTGACTACCTGGTCGACCAGGACGCCGCCGAGATCCTGGCGAAGGAGGCCATCGACGCCGTCCTCGACCTGGAGAAGATGGGCCTGCCGTTCAACCGGACCCCGAACGGCACCATCGACCAGCGCCGCTTCGGCGGCCACTCCCGCAACCACGGCGAGGCCCCGGTCCGCCGGTCCTGCTACGCGGCGGACCGCACCGGCCACATGATCCTCCAGACGCTGTACCAGAACTGCGTCAAGGAGGGCGTGGAGTTCTTCAACGAGTTCTACGTCCTGGACCAGCTCATCACCGAGGTGGACGGCGTCAAGCACTCCGCCGGTGTGGTCGCCTACGAGCTGGCCACCGGTGAGATCCACGTCTTCCAGGCGAAGGCCGTGATCTACGCGTCCGGCGGCACCGGCAAGTTCTTCAAGGTGACCTCCAACGCGCACACCCTGACCGGTGACGGCCAGGCCGCCTGCTTCCGCCGCGGTCTGCCGCTGGAGGACATGGAGTTCTTCCAGTTCCACCCGACGGGCATCTGGCGCATGGGCATCCTGCTCACGGAGGGCGCCCGCGGTGAGGGCGGCATCCTGCGCAACAAGGACGGCGAGCGCTTCATGGAGAAGTACGCGCCCGTCATGAAGGACCTCGCCTCGCGTGACGTCGTCTCGCGCTCCATCTACACGGAGATCCGCGAGGGCCGCGGCTGCGGTCCCGAGGGCGACCACGTCTTCCTCGACCTCACGCACCTGCCGCCGGAGCAGCTGGACGCCAAGCTCCCGGACATCACCGAGTTCGCGCGGACCTACCTCGGCATCGAGCCCTACACGGACCCGATCCCGATCCAGCCCACCGCGCACTACGCCATGGGCGGCATCCCGACCAACGTCGAGGGCGAGGTGCTCGCGGACAACACCACCGTCGTCCCGGGCCTCTACGCCGCCGGCGAGGTCGCCTGCGTGTCGGTGCACGGCGCCAACCGCCTGGGCACCAACTCGCTCCTGGACATCAACGTCTTCGGCAAGCGCTCCGGCATCGCCGCCGCCGAGTACGCGGCCAAGCACGACTTCGTCGAGCTGCCCGAGAACCCGGCCTCGCTGGTCGAGGAGCAGGTCGAGCGGCTGCGCAACTCCACGGGCAGCGAGCGGGTCGCCGCCCTGCGCCTGGAGCTGCAGGAGACGATGGACGCCAACGTGATGGTGTTCCGCACCGAGCAGACGATCAAGACCGCGGTCGAGAAGATCGCCGAGCTGCGCGAGCGCTACAAGAACGTGTCCGTCCAGGACAAGGGCAAGCGGTTCAACACGGACCTGCTGGAGGCCATCGAGCTGGGCAACCTGCTCGACCTGGCCGAGGTCATGGCCGTCTCCGCGCTGGCCCGCAAGGAGTCCCGCGGCGGCCACTACCGCGAGGACTTCCCGAACCGCGACGACGTCAACTTCATGCGCCACACCATGGCGTACCGCGAGGTGGGCGCCGACGGCTCCGAGACCGTCCGTCTCGACTACAAGCCGGTCGTCCAGACCCGCTACCAGCCGATGGAGCGTAAGTACTGATGGCTACCCCCGTTCTGGAGAAGACCGCCGAGACGCAGGCAGCCTCTCCGTACATCACGGTCACCTTCCGCATCCGCCGCTTCAACCCGGAGCTGTCGGACGCGGCGGTCTGGGAGGACTTCCAGGTCGAGATCGACCCGAAGGAGCGTGTGCTCGACGGTCTCCACAAGATCAAGTGGGACATGGACGGCACGCTCACCTTCCGCCGCTCGTGCGCGCACGGCATCTGCGGCTCCGACGCGATGCGGATCAACGGCAAGAACAGGCTCGCCTGCAAGACGCTGATCAAGGACATCAACCCGGAGAAGCCCATCACGGTCGAGGCCATAAAGGGCCTGACGGTCCTCAAGGACCTGGTCGTGGACATGGAGCCGTTCTTCCAGGCGTACCGCGACGTGATGCCGTTCCTGGTCACCAAGGGCAACGAGCCGACGCGTGAGCGTCTGCAGTCCGCCGAGGACCGCGAGCGCTTCGACGACACCACCAAGTGCATCCTGTGCGCCGCGTGCACCTCCTCGTGCCCGGTGTTCTGGAACGACGGCCAGTACTTCGGCCCGGCGGCGATCGTCAACGCGCACCGCTTCATCTTCGACTCGCGGGACGAGGCGGGCGAGCAGCGCCTGGAGATCCTCAACGACAAGGACGGTGTGTGGCGTTGCCGCACCACGTTCAACTGCACGGACGCCTGCCCTCGCGGTATCGAGGTCACCAAGGCGATCCAGGAGGTCAAGCGGGCGCTGATCACGCGCCGCTTCTGACCGCTTCCGGCGGCCGCGGACCCCTTCGGAGACGGGACCGCCGCTGCCGACGGGCGCTGACGCGCCGGGCGTGCGCCGGAGTGCGCGCCGGGTGCGTGCCGAGGGCCCCGGCTCCTTTCGTGGAGCCGGGGCCCTCGGGCCGTACCGGGGACGGGCGGGAAAGGCGCGGGGGGCGGGCCGCGGACGTGTGGCGGACGTGTCGCGGACGGACTTCACCCGGTGGGGCGGGAACTGGCAGGATCGGGGAGGACGTCTCACCCGACGCGTCGGCCACCAACGGGGAGCAGCGATGACCGAGCCCAATCCGTACCGGGAAGGGGAGCCGGAGTACACCTGGGGGCCGGACCAGACCCAGGGGACCTCCGGTTACGGCTATCCCAACTCCGCGCCGGGCTACGGCTGTCCGCAGCACCCGACCCTGGCGGACGGCGCCGCCGGCCACACCCCGCCGTACGCGATGACCCAGCCGGCCGGAGTCCCCGTGCCCCACCCGGGCGTGTCGCCGGTGCCGACGGGCGGTCAGCCGCTGGTGTCCATCGGGGACATCACCGTCCTGCCGGACTCGATCGTCACCCCGGCCGGGGCGCTGCCCCTGAAGGGCGCGGTGTGGAACGCGACGGACATGTCGCGCACCGAGGAGACGATCCCGGCCTATGCGATCGTCCTCGCGGTGGTCTTCGTCCTGGCCTGCCTGCTGGGGCTGCTGTTCCTGCTGATCAAGGAGCGCAAGACCACCGGCTTCATCCAGGTGACCGTCACCAGCGGCGGCCGGCACCACTCGACGATGATCCCGGCGCGGGGCCCGGAGACCTTCCAGCAGGTCATGGGCCAGATCAACTACGCCCGTTCGATCAGTCTGTGACCCCGCCGGGCGAGGCGGCGGCGGAATCGGGCGGAGCGGCCCCCGAGGCCGGCGGGGCGGCGGCCGGGACCGGCGCGGCGGCGGCGGACACCGGGCGTTCGAAGAAGGTCTCCAGGGCGACCGTCGCACTCGTGCCGCTGACGCCCTCGATCGCGTAGAGCCGCCGCAGCACGTCCTGCAGCTGGACCGTCGTGGCGGTGCGCACCTTCACCAGGACGGAGGCGCTGCCGGCGATGACGTGCGCCTCCTGGATCTCCGGGATCGCGGCGAAGTCGGCGGCCGAATCGCCCATCCACGCCGACGAGTCCACCATCACGAAGGCGAGCACGCCCCGGCCGAGGGCCGCCGGGTCCACGTCCACGGTGGTGCGCCGGATGACCCCGCGCTCGCGCAGTTTCCGCACGCGCTCGTGCGCCGCCCCGGCCGACAGGCCGACCGCCCGGCCGAGCGCCGCGTACGCCAGCGTCGCGTCCTGCTGGAGCAGGGCGACGAGTTCCCGGTCGATGTCATCCATGGTTGCGACCGTACCTCATCCTGCTGTACTCATGTGTCACCGAATGAGGTTCAGGTCCACGGCGGGAGAATCTGACGATGTCCACCACTGCCACCCAGTCGCTGTACGAGATCCTGGACGAGCGCTTCCGCAGCGGACGCTGCACCAGCGGCGACGAGAAGCTGGAGGTCCTGCACGACGACTGCCGGTGGGCCGAGGGGCCGGTCTATCTGCCCGCGTGGCGGCAGCTGGTGTGGAGCGACATACCCAACGACCGGATGCTCCGCTGGGACGAACACACGGGCGCCACGGGCCTGTTCCGGGCGCCCGCCGGGCACAGCAACGGCAACACCCTCGACCGCGAGGGCCGGTTGATCACCTGTGAGCAGGGCAACCGCCGGGTCACACGCACCGAGGCGGACGGCTCGGTGACCGTCCTCGCGGACCGCTTCGAGGGCCGGCGCCTCAACAGCCCCAACGACGCGGTGGTCCACTCGGACGGCTCGGTCTGGTTCTCGGACCCGACCTTCGGCATCACCAGCGACTACGAGGGCCACCGCGCCGAGCCGGAGATCGAGGGCCGCAACGTCTACCGTGTGGACCCGGCGACGGGCGCGGTACGGCTGGCCGCCGACGGCTTCGGCGGCCCGAACGGGCTGGTCTTCTCCCCCGACGAGCGGTACCTGTACGTCTCGGACACGGTGGCCGGGCACATCCGGAGGTTCCTGGTCCGGGAGGACGGCACCCTCGACGAGGGGACCGTCTTCGCCGAGGCCCGGGGCGAGGCCCGCTTCGACAACATCCGCTTCGACGACGGCGGCCGGCTGTGGGTCGCCGCCATGCACGGGGGCGTGCAGTGCTACGACCCGGACGGCACCCTGATCGGACGGCTGCGGGTGCCGGAGGCGGTGTCCAACGTCGCGTTCGGCGGGCCGAAGAACAACCGCATGTTCCTCACCGCGAGCAGTTCCCTCTACTCGCTGGTGGTGTCGGTGACGGGCGCGCCCCGGATCGGACGGTGCGCCTGACGCGTTGCGGGGCCCGGCGGGGCGCCCGCCCACCGGGCCCCGGCGAGTCCCTCGGTCCGGGCCCCGGCGGGGGCGGCGCGGGCTCTCGGGCCTGGCACCGGCGGGTCCCTCGGCCGTGAGCTCGGCGGGCCCCTCGGGCCGCGCGCCCGACGGGGCCCTCAGGCCGGGAGCCCGGCCAGGAATCCGGTGAGCAGGGCCGTCGTCTCCGCCGGGCGCTCCAGCGCGGGGAGGTGGCCCGTGCCGGGCAGTTCCACATGCCGGGCGCGCGGCAGCAGCGCGGACAGCGCGGCGGCGGGGCCCCGGAAGTCCGGCAGGTCGTCCGCCCCGGTCACGGCCAGGACGGGCACCTCCCGAAGCCCCCCGAGGTCGGGCGGCCAGACCTCCTCGTCCTGGTCGAGGACATAGGCGGCGCCGTCCCGCTCGACCGCCTCCTCGGCCGCGGACTGCACCGCGAAGGCGTGCCGCTGCATCCGGCGCACGGCCGCGCGCGCCTCCGGCCCGGCCTCGGGGCCCAGCCAGGTGCGCACGTTGAGTTCCGTCGCGCCGTCCAGGTCGCCGGCCTCGAAGAACGCGTCCTCGGCCTCGTCGAACGCGGCCAGTTCCGGGCTCTTCCCGTCCTCGCCGGGGAGCCCCGGGAGGACCGAGTCGAGCAGGGCCAGCCCGGTCACCCGGTGCGGGGCGCGGGCGGCGGCGAGCAGCGCGACGCGCCCGCCCCAGGAGGCGCCGACCAGGGCGGCGCGCTCCACGCCGTGGGCGTCCATCAGGTCGAGCACGTCCCCGGTGTCGGTGTACGGGGCCTCGGCCACGGGCGTCTCGCCGTAGCCGCGGAAGTCGCACCGGAGCACCCGGTGGCCGGCCGCCACGATCGCGGAGAACTGCGCGTCCCACATCCGCCGGTCGCACACACCCGCGTGCAGCAGCACGACGGCGGGACCCTCGCCGGCGATGTCACAACTGATCGTCATCCGGCCGACCTTACGCGGGGGCCCGGCCGGGCGTCACGCGCTTCCCCGGACCCGCCCCAGCCGCTTGAACATGTTCAAAAGGAGGTCTACAGTCAGGGTCACCAACTTTTGAACACGTTCAAGGGAGGGTGGGGCATGGACCTCACTGTCGTGGCGTATGTCGTCTACCTGCTGATCAGCGTGGCGCTCACCGTCTGGGTGGCCCGCACCCTCAGCCGGAACGGGAAGGTCTTCCTCGCCGATGTGCTCAAGGGGAACGAGAAGCTCGCCGACGCCGTCAACCACCTGCTGGTGGTGGGCTTCTACCTCGTCAACCTGGGGTTCGTGGCCCTCTACCTCAAGGCGGCCGACGCCGTCGCCGACGCCCGCGGCCTCTTCGAGGCCCTGTCGGTGAAGATCGGCGTGGTGCTGCTCGTCCTCGGTGTGATGCACCTGGCGAACGTCTACGTCCTCAACAAGATCCGCCGGCGCGGGGTGATGGAGCGGGAGCAGACCCCGCCGGTCGGCCCGCACGGGTGGACCAAGCAGGCCGCGACCGGGCCGTGGGCCCCGCCCGCCACCGGCCCGGCACAGGGCTGAGCCGTGCTGACCAGCACCCCGGTCCGCGAGCTGACCGTCCTCTACGACGCCGGCTGCCCGCTCTGCGTGCACCTCCGAAACTGGCTGCTCCGGCAGCCGCGGCTGGTGCCGCTGCGCGCGGTCGCCGCAGGCTCCGAGGCGGCCCGCGCCCGCTACCCGGAACTCGACCACACCCGCACCCTGAGCGAGATCACCGTGATCGGCGACCGGGGCCAGGTGTGGACCGGGCAGGCCGCGTGGGTGGTCTGCCTCTGGGCCCTGACCGAACACCGGCCGCGGGCCCACTGGCTGGCCACCCCGGCGGGGGCGCCCTTCGTCCGGGTCTCGATGCTCGCCGCGGCCAGGTACCGGGAGACGCTCGTGCAGCGCGGGGACGCCCCGGCGGCCTGTGACGACCGGTGCGCGACACCCCGTTAGGCTCGTCGACCGTGACAGATGCGAAGGCCCCCACCGACGCGAAGGCGTCCAAGAGCGAGCAGACCCGCACGCTGATCCTGGAGACCGCGCTCCGACTGTTCCAGGAGCGCGGTTACGACAAGACCACCATGCGGGCCATCGCCAAGGAGGCCGGCGTCTCGGTCGGGAACGCGTACTACTACTTCGGCTCCAAGGAGCACCTGGTCCAGGGCTTCTACGACCGGATCGCCGAGGAGCACCGCGCGGCGGTCCGGCCGGTGCTGGCGAAGGAGACCGATTTCGAGGCGCGGATGGCCGGTGTGCTGAGCGCCTGGCTGGACATCGCCGCGCCGTACCACGAGTTCGCCGCGCAGTTCTTCAAGAACGCGGCGGACCCGGACAGTCCGCTCAGCCCCTTCTCGCCCGAGTCGGAGCACGCGCGGGAGGCGGCCATCGACGTGCACCGCGAGGTGCTCGCCGGGGCGAAGTCCAAGGTTCCGGAGGAACTGCGGGACATCCTCCCGGAGCTGATGTGGCTCTCCCAGATGGGCCTGGTCCTGTACTGGGTGTTCGACCGCTCGCCGGGCAGCGAGCGCAGCCGCCGCCTCGCGGTCCGGGGCGCCCGCCTCACCGGGCGGGGCGTCGCCCTGGCTCGCTTCCGGGTCCTGCGGCCCCTGGTGCGCGAGGTGCACGAGCTGTTCACGGACTTCCTGCCGGGGATGGCGCAGGGGGTCGCGGCGCGCCAGACGTCGGCGGGCGGGAGCACGGGGGCCGCCGGCGCGGCGGACTGAGCGGGGGGACTGAGCGGGGGTACGCCCGGGCCCTGGCCCGTCGTCCACGGGGGTGGTGACGGGGCGGGGCCGGGGCGCCGGGGCGGGGCCGGGGTGCCGGCTCAGGCCCGGAGGGAGGCCAGGCGGACGATGGTGATGTCGGACTCCGCGCCGACGCGCACCGGCGGGCCCCAGGCGCCCGCGCCCCGGGAGACGTAGAGCTGGGTGTCGCCGTAGCGCTCCAGACCGGCGACGGTCGGATTGGCCAGTTCGGCGAGGTAGTTGCCGGGCCAGAGCTGGCCGCCGTGGGTGTGGCCGGAGAGCTGGAGGTCGACGCCGTGGTCCACCGCGTCGTGGATGACCACGGGCTGGTGGGCGAGGAGCACCGAGGCGCGGGCCCGGTCGCGGTCGCCGAGGGCGCGGGCGAAGTCCGGTCCCTGGCCCGTCTCCTCGCCCGCGACGTCGTCGACGCCGGCGAGGTCGAACCCGCCCGCGATCTCGACGCGTTCGTTGCGCAGGGGCCGCAGCCCCAGGTCGCGGACGTGGTCCACCCACGCGTCCGCGCCGGAGAAGTACTCGTGGTTGCCGGTCACGAAGTACGAGCCGTGCCGGGCGCGGAGCTGCGCGAGGGGCTCGGCCGCCGGGCCGAGGTCGGCCACCGTCCCGTCGACGAGGTCGCCGACGACCGCCACCAGGTCGGGCTGCGCGGCGTTGATCGAGTCGACGATCCGCTGGGTGTGGGCCCGTCCGAGGATCGGGCCGATGTGGATGTCGCTGACGACCGCGATCCGGTAGCCGTGCGCGGCGCGGGGCAGCTTGGCGAGGGGCACGGTGACGTTCTTGACGCGGGGGCCGCGCAGGACGCCGTACGTGCCGTACCCGACGGTCCCCAGCGCGGCGGCGGCCGCGGCGCCGCCGACGATCCGCGAGACGAAGAGACGGCGGGAGGGGCCCGCAGGCGGGGGTGCGGTGGTGGGGACGGCGGGCGTCTCGGCGACCGGCTCCGTGCCGGAGGGGACCGGGCCGGGCGGGGCCGTCTCCGCGGCGGCCTCGTCCCCGGCCGGACCGGGCGCGGCCGTCTCCGGGCCCGCGTCGGACCGGGCCTGGCCGGGCACGGCGGCTGACGGGGCGTCGCCCGCGTCCGTCGCGCCCTCGCCCCCGCGCTCCGGGGCCGCGTCGGACCGGACCCGGCCGGGCACGGCCGCTGACGGGGCGTCGCCCGCGTCCGTCGCGCCCTCGCCCCCGCGCTCCGGGGCCGGCGGAGCAACGGCCCCCACGGCGGCCGGTTCCGCGCCGGAGGTGGCGGCCTGGCCGGGCTGGCCCGACGGCCCGGCGCCACCCGCGACCGGCTCCCCGCCGGAGGCGGTGGCCGTCGCCTGCTCGCCGGCCGTCCCGGGCCCCGCCGGGCCCGTCGCCCCCGCCGCGCCCCGCGCGGCCCCCGCGCGATTCGCGTCGCGGCGGGCGAGGGCGCGCATCAGGAGGGGGCGGACGGCCTCGCCCACCAGGAGGGCGAGGACCAGGTAGAGCAGGACCGGCAGCCACAGGTACCCCGGCCACGCCAGGACCTGCTTCGCCCAGAACGGCACCCCCGACCGCGAGGAGAGGAACGCGCCGAAGGTCACCAGCGGCAGGGCGAAGACCGCGATGGTGCCCGCCCGCCGCAGGGCCGACCCGGGCGCGGTCGTGTCACCCACCAGCCGCCGCCACACGTACCGGTGCGCCCCCACGAGTACCGCGAGGACCAGAATGATCACGAGGACGGCGACAGCCACCATGGTCGGTTTCCCCTACCCCTTGTGCGTGCGCTCACGGCGCAATGCGCGCACCCCGCGCAACCCGATGGCCCCCACGACCGTCCCCAGGACAAAGGACGTGATGGCGAGCAGCAGATGGACCCAGAAGTACCCCGTCGGGTCGCCCGCGTCGTCGAAGGCGAGGCCGCTCCCGTCCTGCCACAGGTTTTTGACGAAAGTGACCCAGATGAACCAGCTCCACACCCCGAAGGCGAGCAGGAACCAGGAGACGGGGCGGCTGAGCTTCATGCGTCAAGTATCGCGGGCGCCCCGCGCGGCGGACGCCCGGGGTGGCCTCTCCCGGGACGAGGCCCGAACTCCCCGTGAGGACGCCCGAAGCCCCCGGGAGGGTGCCCGGCATGGGCTGTCCCGGCGGTCCCCTCGGCGGGTCTCCTGTGCGATCTCCATATTTTTCGCGACGCCCGGTACGTTCTCGTCCGTGTCTGCACTGTCTGCCGCCCTGCCCGCCGCCTTCAGGTCCGCCGCGCGGAGCTCCGCGCTCAGGTCCGCCGCGCGCCGCGCCGTGCCCGCTCTCGCCGCCGTCGCCCTGCTGCCCGCCCTGACCGCCGCGCCCGCCGTCGCCGCGGTCCACGACGACAAGCCGGGCACCGAGAAGAAACAGCCGCAGCCCCCGGCCGGGATGTCCACGGTCGGCGGCGTCCAGCTCGGCAAGCCGGGCACCCAGGTCAATCTGCGCCCCGGCGCGCCGGTGCTGCCGAAGGAGGTCAGCGGCCGCTCCTGGATCGTCGCCGACGCCGAGAGCGGCGAGGTGCTCGCCGCGCACAACGCCCACTGGCGGCTGCCTCCCGCGTCGACGATGAAGATGCTGTTCGCCGACACCCTGCTGCCCAGGCTGCCCAAGAGCACCGAGCACAAGGTGACCACGGCCGAGCTCTCCGGGGTCGGCGAGGGCAGCAGCCTGGTCGGGGTGAAGGAGGACCACACCTACTCGGTCCACGACCTGTGGCTCGGGGTGTTCCTCCAGTCGGGCAACGACGCCGTGCACGCCCTCGCGGCGATGAACGGCGGTATCGAGAAGTCCGTCGCGGACATGCAGGCCCACGCCGAGGAGCTCCAGGCCCTGGACACCAAGGTCGTCTCCCCCGACGGCTACGACGAGCCCGGTCAGGTCTCCTCCGCGTACGACCTCACCCTGATCGCGCGCAGCGGGCTCCAGAAGAAGGACTTCCGGGAGTACTGCTCCACGGTGACCGCGGAGTTCCCCGGGGAGCAGAAGCCCGGCAAGAAGCGCGAGAAGTTCACCATCCAGAACACCAACCGGCTGCTGACCGGCGCCAACGGCGTGACGCCGTACCAGGGCGCGGCGGGCGTCAAGAACGGCAACACCACGCACGCCGGGGCCACCTTCACCGGCGTCGCCGAACGCAACGGGCGGGTCCTGCTGGTGACGGTGATGAACCCGTCATCGGACGAGAGCCAGGCGGTCTACAAGGAGACCGCCCGGCTCTTCGACTGGGGCTTCGCCGCGCACGGCAAGGTGACACCGGTCGGCGAGCTGGTCCCGCCGCGCTCGGCCGAGGAGAAGGAGCCCGACACCGAACTCGTGCGGGACGGCGCCGGCAAGGGCTCCCCCGCCACGCCGGTCGCCGCGGCCCAGGGCGGTTCGAGCGGGATGGGCACGGGGCTGGCCGTCGGGGGCGGGGCGCTGGTGGTGCTGGGCGCGGGCGCCTACCTGGTCAGGCGCCGCTGGCCGCTGCCGGACCGGGCTTCCCGTCCGCGTCCCTGACGGCCGCCCCCTTCCCCTCGGCCGGCTCCTCGTCTCCGGACGTCCGGTCGTCCTCGGCCGGCCGGTCGTCCTCGGTCGGCTGTTCGTCCTCGGCCGGCTGTTCGTCCTTGCTCGGCGTGGCCGTCCACGCCGAGCAGAACAGCAGCAGCTTGGCGGTGAAGTTGATCCACAGCAGCAGCGCGATCGGGACACCGAACGCGCCGTACATGCTCTTCGCCGCCACCCCGCTGATGTAGCCGCTGAGCAGCAGCTTCAGCAGCTCGAAGCCGACCGCGCCGATCAGCGCCGCGACCAGCAGACGGCGGCGCGGCGGATGGACCCCGGGCAGCAGGGTCAGCACGTAGAGCAGGATCAGGAAGTTCGCGATCACCGCGACGGCGATGGCGGCGATCCTCAGCAGGATCCCGCCGGCGCCGCCCTGCTCCAGGCCGATCCGGTCGGCGACCCAGCCGACCGCGGAGGAGCCCAGGGTGGACGCGGCGAAGGAGGCGAGGCCGATGCCGCCGAGCCCGGCGAGCACCCCGACGTCCTTGCCCTTGCGGACGATCGGGTTCCCCTCGTCCTCGTCGTCCCGCTCCCACACCGCCCGCAGGCAGTCCCGCATGGAGCCGATCCAGCCGACGCCGGTCAGCAGCAGCAGCGCGCCGGCGACGATCCCGACGGTGCCCGCGTTGTCCACCAGCGCGTTGATGTCGAGCTGGTCGGAGATCCCGGGGACCTGCTCGGACAGCTTGTCGTCCAGGGTGTCCAGCGCGTCCTGGTCGAGGGCGGCGGCGACGATCGCCGCGGCGACGGTGATCAGCGGGAAGAGCGCGAGGAAGCTGAGGAAGGTGATGGCCGCGGCGAGGCGCGTCCAGTGGACCCGGTCGAGGGTCTCGTAGCTGCGCCACGCGTGCGTGCGCATCAGCCGTTCGACGAGCGGGCCGACGACGGGGAGCTTGATCAGCCAGTCCATACGGCTACGCCTACCCGCAGACGGCCGCTCCAGCGCCCCCGACCCGCCGGGGGCCGCCCCCTCGAACAAAGGGACCCGCCGGGGCCCGGGACGAAGGACCCGCCGGAGCCCCGGGACACGGGATACGGGACCCGCCGGGACCCCGGGACAAGGGCCCGCCGGGGACAAGGGCCCGCGGGGGCCCGGCGCCCGGGGCGGCGGGCTCAGGTGGTCGCGTGCTCGTCGACCGGTGAGCCCTGGGCGGGCACCCCGGCGATCCCGCCGCCGAAGGCGAAGGTGCGCAGCTTGCGCCAGACCGCGTCCGGGCCCTGCTCGTAGAGGGCGAAGGAGGCGCACGTCCACTGGGCCGCGTACTCGGACAGCTCCTCGTACGCCCGGTCCATCGCCTCCTCGGAGATGCCGTGGGCGACGGTGACGTGCGGGTGGTACGGGAACTGGAGCTCGCGCACCAGGGGCCCCGAGGCGTCCCGGACCCGCTTCTGGAGCCAGGAGCAGGCGGAGCCGCCCTCGACGACCTGGACGAAGACGACGGGCGACAGCGGGCGGAAGGTGCCCGTGCCGGAGAGCCGCATCCGGAACGGACGGCCGGCCGCGGCCACGGCCGCGAGATGCGCCTCGACGGCGGGCAGCAGCAGGGCGTCGACCTCGGTCGGCGGCAGCAGGGTGACGTGTGTCGGGATGCCGTAGGCAGCGGGGTCGCCGAAGCCCGCGCGGCGCTCCTGGAGCAGGCTGCCGTGTGGCTCCGGGACCGCGATCGAAACGCCGAGCGTTACGGTCCCCACGTCGTTCTCCTTGGTCTTCGTGCCGGAAGGTCCGGTACCGGGTCGGTTGTGGTGGTGCAGCGCCAGTGTGGCGGGTGCACCCGCGTCGTGGCCAGAGTCCTTGGTCACGGCCCGGGCGGCCCCCGCACGGACGTGCCGGTTCCGTGACGGCCCGGTGACGGGGCGCTGCGCCGGCGGGGGCGGTGCGGCGGCCCGGACGGCCGCCGCACGGGTGCTCAGTGCTTCGCGGGGAGGAATCCCACCCTCTCGTATGTGCTGGCCAGGGTCTCGGCGGCGACCGCGCGGGCCTTCTCCGCTCCCTTGGCCAGGATGGAGTCCAGCGTCTCGGTGTCGTCCAGGTATTCCTGGGTGCGGGTCCTGAACGGTGTGACGAAGTCGACCATCACCTCGGCGAGGTCGGTCTTGAGCGCACCGTAGCCCTTGCCCTCGTAGTTCTGCTCCAGAACCGGGACGGGTGTACCCGTGAGGGTGGACAGGATGGAGAGGAGGTTGCTGACGCCGGGCTTGGCCTCCGGGTCGAAGCGGATCACGGTGTCGGTGTCGGTGACCGCGCTCCTGACCTTCTTCGCCGTGGCCTTGGGCTCGTCGAGCAGGTTGATCAGGCCCTTGGGCGTGGAGGCGGACTTGCTCATCTTGATCGCCGGGTCCTGGAGGTCGTAGATCTTGGCGACCTCCTTGAGGATGTGCGGCCTCGGGACGGTGAAGGTGGCGCCGAAACGGCCGTTGAAGCGCTCGGCGAGGTCCCGGGTGAGCTCGATGTGCTGGCGCTGGTCCTCACCGACCGGCACCTCGTTCGCCTGGTACAGCAGGATGTCCGCGATCTGCAGGATCGGGTACGTGAACAGCCCGACGGACGCGCGGTCCGCGCCCTGCCTGGCCGCCTTGTCCTTGAACTGCGTCATCCGGGACGCCTCGCCGAAGCCGGTGAGGCAGTTCATCACCCAGGCGAGCTGCGCGTGCTCGGGCACGTGGCTCTGCACGAACAGGGTGCAGCGCTCGGGGTCGAGTCCGGCGGCGAGCAGCTGGGCGACCGCGAGCCGGGTGTTGGCGCGCAGCTCGGCGGGGTCCTGCGGGACCGTGATCGCGTGCAGGTCCACGACCATGTAGAACGCGTCGTGCGTCTCCTGGAGCGCCACCCACTGGCGGACCGCGCCGAGGTAGTTGCCGAGGTGGAAGGAGCCCGCGGTGGGCTGGATCCCGGAGAGCACACGGGGACGCCGCGCGGCGGCGGAGCCGCCACCCCGCTGGGGGTGGTGCTGCTCGGCGGCGAAGGGCGGAAGGTCAGACGAGGCCATGCACATCATTCTCTCAGGTGCGCCGCGCGCCCCGGGACGGGCGGGGCGGGGGCGTTGCCCTTCGGGCGGGGGCTGCGGGCGGGCGCCGGGCGCGTACGGGGTGTCCCCCCACGGGCGGCGAGCGACGATGGAACGGAGGGACGGTACGCACCGACGATCGGAGCAGCCTGTGTCGACCACCACGTCTTCCGCGTCAGCGGCGTCCGGGGGCACGTCCCGGGACGCCTTCGCGCATGCCGAGGCCCACTGCGCGCACACGTACCAGCCCCTGCCGGTCGTCGTCGCCTCGGCCGAGGGCGCGTGGATGACCGACGTCGAGGGGCGGCGGTACCTGGACCTGCTGGCCGGGTACTCGGCGCTGAACTTCGGGCACGGCAACCACCGGCTGATCGACGCGGCGAGGGCGCAGCTCGACCGGCTGACGCTCACCTCGCGCGCCTTCCAGCACGACCGCTTCGGGGACTTCTGCGAGCAGCTCGCCGAACTGTGCGGCATGGACACGGTGCTGCCCATGAACACCGGCGCGGAGGCGGTGGAGACGGCCGTGAAGACCGCCCGGAAGTGGGGCCGCCAGGTCAAGGGCGTCCCGGACGGCCAGGCGAAGATCGTGGTCGCGGGCAACAACTTCCACGGCCGGACGACGACCCTGATCAGCTTCTCCACCGACCACGAGGCCCGCGCGGACTTCGGTCCGTACACCCCGGGCTTCGAGATCGTGCCGTACGGGGACCTGACCGCGATGGAGGCGGCCGTGTCGGCGAACACGGTGGCCGTGCTGCTGGAGCCGGTACAGGGCGAGGCCGGGGTGGTCGTGCCGCCGGCCGGCTACCTGCCCGCCGTGCGGCGGCTCACGCGCGAGCGCGGGGTGCTCTTCGTCGCCGACGAGGTCCAGTCCGGTCTGGGGCGCACCGGCCGGACCTTCGCGTGCGAGCACGAGGGCGTCGCCCCGGACGTGTACGTGCTCGGCAAGGCGCTGGGCGGCGGGGTGGTACCGGTCTCGGCGGTGGTCTCCTCGCGGGAGGTGCTCGGCGTGTTCCGGCCGGGCGAGCACGGGTCGACCTTCGGCGGGAACCCGCTGGCGTGCGCGGTGGCCCTGGAGGTGATCGCGATGCTGCGCACCGGCGAGTACCAGCGACGGGCGGCCGATCTCGGCGGCCATCTGCACCGTGAGCTGCGCACCTGGCACGACGAGGGGCTGGTGGACGCGGTGCGCGGCCGCGGGCTGTGGGCGGGGATCGACGTCCCGGCGGCGGTGGGCACCGGGCGGGAGGTGTCGGAGCGGCTGATGGACCGGGGTGTGCTGGTGAAGGACACCCACGGCGCGACGATCCGCCTCGCGCCCCCGCTGGTGATCTCCCGGGAGGACCTGGACTGGGGGCTGGCGCAGTTGCGGGCGGTGCTGGCGGAGAGGTGAGGGGGGCGGGGCCCGGGGGCGCCCCGCGCGGGCGGGAGCCCGGCGCGGGCGGGGCCCGGGGTCGGGTGGGCCCAGGACCCGGGCCGGGTGTGGCGTCCGGGCCCGGGCGCGGGGTGGTCCCGGGCCTGGGCCGGGCGTGGCGTCCGGGCCAGGCCCGGGACCACCCCGGGCCCGGACGCGCTAGAGGATGACGTGCGGGAGGAAGCGGGCGTAGCCGTCGGTGACCGGGCCCGCGGACTCTCGGATGCCGAGGCCGGCCGCCTCGTTCTCGACCACCCACGCGCCGAGGACCACCCGGTTGCCGTCGAAGTCGGGCAGCGGCGCCAGCTCCTGGTAGCAGGACGGCTCGCCGGGCCGCGCCGGCACCTCGCCGGGCTGGTGCAGCGTGACCCCGGCGCCCTCCCGGCCGAGCAGCGGTTTGGCCGCCCAGCCGGGCCCGTCGGCCAGTTCACGCGGCCCGTCGAGATAGGCGGCGAGAAGGTTCGGGTGCCCCGGGTACAGGTCCCACAGGATCGCGAGCAGCGCCTTGTTGGACAGCAGCATCTTCCAGGCGGGCTCGATCCAGCAGGTGGTGCCGGTGCCGCCGCCGTTGTCCAGGGTGTCCAGGACGTGCGGGCCGAAGTCGTCGGTGACCAGCCACTCCCACGGGTAGAGCTTGAAGCAGCTCCGGATGAACCGCAGCCGCTCGTCGACGAAGCGCCCGGAGATCCGGTCCCAGCCGATGCGTTCGACGGACAGCGCCTCGGTCTCGATGCCCGCCTGCTCGGCGGTCTCGCGCAGATACGCGACGGTCATCAGGTCCTCGCCGCACTCGTCCCCGTCGGTGTGCGCGAAGTGCACCGGGCCGGGAGGGAGCAGCGGGGCCTGGCGCCGCCAGGCCGCGACGAGGCGTTCATGGAGGGAGTTCCACTGGTCGGCACCAGGGAACCGTTCCTCCATCCAGAACCACTGCGGGCTCGCCGCCTCGACGAGCGAGGTCGGGGTGTCGGCGTTGTACTCCAGCATCCGGGCGGGCCCGGTGCCGTCGTAGTGCAGGTCGAACCGGCCGTAGAGGGACGGCAGTTCGTCGCGCCGCCGCCAGGACTCGGTGATGTGGGCGACGACGCGCGGGTCGGTGATGCCCAGCTCGGCGAATCGGTTCTTCTCGACGATGTGCGCCGCGGCCGCCAGCGACATGGCGTGCAGCTCCTCGACGACCTCCTCCAGCGCCTCGACCTCCGGGAGGCTGAACTCGTAGTAGGCGCTCTCGTCCCAGTAGGGACGCAGGGAGCCGTCCGGGTGGCGGGTGAGCGGATAGATGCAGCCCTGTGCCTCGACGGTCTGCTGCCAGCCGGGGCGGGGCTCGGTGGTACGGCGTCGCACGGCGCGATCAGCCCCCGCCCGAGCCGGACTTGCCGAAGCCGCCGCGGCTGACGGCCGACTTGTCGAAGCTGCCGCCGTTGACCTTGCCGTCGCTGACGGTGCCGCCGTAGTAGTACTTACCGCCGCCACCCCCTCCGGCACCGCCGGTGCCGGTCGAGCCGCCGCTGCGGCACTTGGAGTCGGGCAGCACGTCGTACGACACCGGGTCGACGCAGCGCTTGTCCGGGTCGGAGCCGCAGGCGGCGAGGGTGGCCGCGAGCAGGCCCACCCCGCCGAGCACGACCGTGCCGGAGCGGAGCCTGCGGCGCCGCGGCGGGCGTGCGGTGCGTGTGTCGTGCCCGGCGTGCGCGCCGGGTCCGGCGGGCACACCGCTGTCCGCGCGCCCCTGTGCGCGGGTCGTGCTGTTCGTGCTGTTCGTGCTGGTCATACCGGAACTCCCCCGTCCCGTTCGTCCCGCCCGTGCGTGGCGCGGCGCGTGTGGAGCGCCGTGCTCACGGGCCTTGCTGATGCCGTGCCGGGCGGGACGGGGGCGCGGGTGCGCGCCCTCCCCCGCCGTCCGTACGGGACGGCGCCGTCGCGGCCCGGGCGTACCGAATTCTGCCGGACGCCCCCGCTCCGGCCAGTGCCCGGCCCCGGCAGTCTTCGCCGCCCGGCCGCTGCTCACGACCGGCAGTGCGCCGGGCCGGTACGGGGCGCGGGGGCCGGTGCGGGACGCCAAGGCCGGTACGGGACGCCGGGGCCGGTGCGGGACGCCGGGGCCGAGGTGCGGCGGTCCCCCGGTGGCCCGGCCCCGCTGCCTAGAGTCCCCTCGTGCTCCTCGGGATGATCTGCGCGCTCGCCTCGGCCGTCTGCTACGGCACGGCCTCCGTCCTCCAGGCCATGGCCGCGCGCAGCGCCGCCCCCGGCACCGGCTCGGGCGTCGACGCGGCGCTGCTGCTGCGGGCGCTGCGCCAGTGGCGCTACCTCGTCGGACTGTCGCTGGACGGCGCGGGGTTCGTGCTCCAGGTCGTCGCCCTGCGCGCGCTGCCGATCTACGCGGTCGGGGCGGCGCTCGCCGCGAGCCTCGCGGTCACGGCCGTGGTCGCGGCGCGGCTGATGCGCATCCGGCTGAAGCGCGCCGAGTGGGCGGCGGTCGCCGGGGTCTGCGTCGGCCTGGCGCTCCTCGGCCTCGCCGCCGGCCACGAGGGCGACCGGGCGGGCTCGGACGCGCTGCGCTGGTCGATGCTCGGCGCGGCGGTGGGCGTCCTCGTCCTGGGCGCGTTCGCGGGACGGCTCCCGGCCAAGCCGCGGGCCCTGGTGCTGGGCCTGGGGTCGGGCTTCGGGTTCGGTGTGGTGGAGGTGTCGGTGCGGCTCGTCGACTCGGTCGCACTGCCCGGGCTGTTCGCCAACCCGGCCCTGTACGCGCTGCTGCTCGGCGGCGGGGCGGCGTTCCTGCTGCTGACCTCGGCGCTGCAACGCGGTTCGGTGACCACCGCAACGGCGGGCATGGTCATCGGCGAGACGATCGGCCCCGCTCTGATCGGCGTCGTCTGGCTGGGCGACCGCACCCGCGAGGGCCTGGCCCCGCTGGCCGTCGCGGGCTTCACCATCGCGGTCGCGGGCGCCCTCGCCCTGGCCCGCTTCGGCGAACCCCCGGCCCAGCCGGACGGCGGGAGGGACGACGCCCGGAACGACGGAGCCCCGTCAGCCGGGTGAGCACACGGCGCGCCCGCGACCAGGAGCCGGCAGGGCCCGGACAGCACCCGGTGGCGCTCCCGGCGATGTGTCCGGCCCGCACGCGGCGGCGCGTCCGGCCCGGGCCCGGCGGCGCACCGGCGGCGCACCCGGTCGTCCTCACGCCCGGCCCGGCCGGCGAAGGAGCCTCACCAGCCCGTGCGCAGCAGGTGGTTGACCAGCAGAGCGAGCACCACCTGTGCGCCGAGCCACGCCCGCGCGCCGGGCAGGTAGGCGCAGGCGGGCAGCAGCCACAGGGCGAACGGCAGCCAGATCCGCTCGGTCTCCGCCTTGCTCATCCCGGAAAGGTCGGCCACGACGACGGCCAGCAGCGCGGCGGCCACGAGCACGGCCAGACGGGCGGCGGACGCGGCAGGACCGCCCGTCCCGGGCGGGGTGAGCGCCCGGCCGCGTTCCGCCGCCAGCACGCAGGCGGTGCGGCGCAGGCCGGCTGCCGTCGCGAAGCCGGTGATGACCACCGTGCAGGCGAGGTTGGCCCACACCCAGTAGCCGTACGGCCGGATACCGCCCGCCCCCTGGTGGTATCGCTCGACCAGCAGGCGGTACGCCTCCCACCAGTCGAATCCGGCAGCCGTGAACGCGGCGGGGACCACGGCCGCACCGGCGGCGAACCAGGCCAGGAGGACCGGCCGTTCGCGCACCGCCCGCCGTCCGAGCAGCAGCACCGCTCCCGCGATCAGGGCGAACAGGGTGAGCCCGTAGGAGAGATAGCAGGTCAGTCCGAACAGCAGGCCCGCGGCCGCGGCGGGGAGTACGGCCCGCCGGGTGACGGCGATCATCAAAAGGGCGACGGTCCAGCAGGCGACCGCGGCGAACCAGCCGTCCGCAGACGTCCCGACCCAGACCGCGGCGGGCGCCAGGGCGAGGAACGGGGCGGCCCGGCGGGCGAGTTCCTCACCGGCCGCGAGGCGCACGGTGACGAGGACGGCCGCCGCCGCCGACGCGCCGAGGAGGATGCACCAGACCCCGGCCCATGCGCCCCCGCCCAGACCGACCCGGTCGAGCAGCACGAACGTCAGCGGTGCGGCGGGGGGATGACCGGCGACATGGGCGGGCCAGTTGTCGGGGGCGTCGATCAGGATGTGCCCGTTGAAGCCGCGCAGGGCCGCCGGGATGTCGGCGAAACGGTCGATCACCTGGAGGTACTCGTGGCGGGTGGTCAGCTTCGCCGCGACCCCGCGCTGCCAGCCGTCGACGAGGGCCAGGGAGAAGGTCCACGCGGTCGCCGTCCCCCACACGGCCCACGGCATGATGCGCCAGGGCAGCCGGGCGGCGAGCCCGGGGCCGTACGCCACGCCGGCGACCGCGATCGCGACGGCGGGCACGGTGCCCGGCCCGGTATGGGGGTCCCAGTCGGCGAGCAGCGGAGGCCAGTCGACGAAGAGCGTGCCGTCGGAGTTCTGGAGGTGGTGGCCGACGAGTACGGCCACCAGCAGGAGGAGGCCGGCGGCGAGGGCGGCGAGGAGGTCACGCAGGACGGGGCGGGTCACGAGGGGAACGCTAGGCGCGGACGGGCCCTCAGGAGGCAGCGGCGGAGCCGACGTCAGCGTTTCGTCACGAGTCGGACCCGCCCGCAAGGGGTGTGGGCGGCCTACGGTCGGCGCATGCGCGACCTCCGGCTCCCCACCTCTCCGGCCTTCTGGCGCAGTCCCCTGCGCGGGCCCGTCCTCACGTCCGTGCTCGGTGCCGTCCTGCTCGTCGGCATGCCCGTCCTCTTCCTCACCGGGCTCCTCTCGTACGCCGCCTACAACCCGGACCTGGCGGCGGTCAACGACAAGACCCCCGACAAGGGACTGCTGGGCTTCTACCTCTTCTCCTGGCCCACCGACCCGCCGTGGCTGTACCGGCTGAACCAGGGCGTCCACGTCACGCTGGGGATCACGCTGGTGCCCGTGCTGCTCGCCAAACTGTGGTCGGTGGTGCCGAAGCTGTTCGCGCTGCCGCCGGTGCGCTCCCTCACGCACGGCCTGGAGCGGCTCTCGCTGCTCCTCCTGGTCGGCGGGGCGCTGTTCCAGTTCGCCACCGGGCTGCTCAACATCCAGCTGGACTACGTGTTCCCGGGTTCGTTCTACCGGCTCCACTTCTACGGTGCGTGGGTCTTCCTGGCGGGCCTGGCGGCCCATGTGGTGCTCCGGGCGCCTGTCGCGCTGCGGACACTGCGGGAGCTGCGCGCGGAACGGCCGCAGCGCCGGGGGACGTGGCGGGAGGAGGCGGCGGGGCCGGAGGCCGGACCGGGACCGGGACCGGTTCCGGGACCCGGGAAGGAGGACGCGCCGGGGCAGGTTCCGGGCCCCGAGAAGGAGGACGAGCCGGGGCAGGAGGCGGCGCCGGGTCCGGTTCCGGGACCCGGTAAGGGGGACGAGCGGAGTCCGGCGGCACCAGGGGAAGCCGGGCCGGAACCGGCCACACCCCGAGAACCGGGACCGGGACCGGGACCACGGGGGCCGGCAGCGCCTCCGGAACCGGAACCGGAACCGGCCGGACCGCCGGCAGCCCAGGCGGAGACGGCCCCGCCGCCCAAGGCTGGGCCGGGACCGGCCGGACCGCCGCCGGCCGAGGCGGAGGCGGCTCCGCCCCCCGAACCGGACCCGAAACCGGACCGGGACGCGCCGACCGTGTCACGGCGCGGGGCGCTCGCGTTCGTCGGCGGCGCGTCCCTGCTGCTGTTCGTGACGACCGTGGGCCGGAACTCCGACGCCCTGCGCGCCACGGCCGTCCTGGCGCCGCACGGCGGTCCGGAGCCGGGTCGGGGACCGGGAGCGTTCCAGATCAACAAGACGGCCGCCTATGCCGAAATCCGTCCCGCCGAGGTCCGGGACGAAATGTGGCGGCTGTCGGTCACCGGCCCCGCGGGCACCGTCCGGCTGCGCCGGACGGACCTGCTGGAACTCCCGCTGCACCGCGCCTCCCTGCCGATCGCCTGCGTCGAGGGGTGGTCGACCTCCGACCAGGACTGGCGCGGTGTGCGGCTGCGGGACCTTGCCGCGCTCGCCGGACACGATCCGGACGACCCGCCGGGGGTCCTGGTCACCTCCCTCCAGCGGCGCGGCGCGTTCCGGCAGGCGGCCCTGCGCGACAACCAGGTGCTCGACCCCCTGTCCCTGCTCGCGCTGGAGGTCAACGGGGCCCCGCTCACCGCCGACCACGGCTATCCGGCCCGGGTGATCGTCCCGGCCGCACCGGGGGTGCTCAACACCAAGTGGGTGACGGCGCTCTCGTTCGGCGACGCGGCGCTGCGCGACGGGGGCCGCTCGTGAGCCGCCTTCCGGGACGTCCGCGCCCGGCCCTTCGCGGTCCGCTGCTCCCGCTCCTGCTCCTGCTCCTGTTCGCGGCGTCGTTCGCCCTCGCCGGGTACGCGGGTGTGCGCATGGTGGCAGGGGACGAACCGGGTCTGGTGGTGCTCTGGTTCGTGGGGGCGGTCGTGCTCCACGACCTCGTGCTGCTGCCCCTGTACTCCCTGGCGGACCGCGCCCTGGTGGGCGGGGCGCGGGCCCTCGGGCACCGGGAGGCGGTCGGATACGTCCGTGTCCCGGCGGCGCTCTCCGCGCTGCTGCTGCTGCTCTGGTTCCCGCTGATCAGCGGGCGGGTGGCCGAACGCTACGAGACGGCGACGGGACTGCCGGGCGACGGCTTCGCGGAACGCTGGCTGCTGGTGACGGCCGCGCTGTTCGCGGGGTCGGCGGCCCTGCTGGCGCTGCGGTTGCGCAGGGCGGCGAAGCACCGGCCGCCCACCGACCACTGACCGGCCGGCAGCCAGCCGAGACGCGTGGCGTGCCGGAGCAGCGCCGGTGTGCCGAGCCGGGCCCACGGGAACGCCGTACCCGCCGGCGCTCCCGGCCGCGCATCACGGACGAGGCGTACGTGCGCGCTCTCGTCCACGTCCACGGGCGCGGTCTCGGCGATCAGGACTCCGTCCGGCGCGAGGACGGCCGCCAGCCGTCGCAGCAGCGCCTGGGGCTCGCCGCCGATGCCGAGGTTCCCGTCGAGCAGCAGCACGGTGCCCCAGCGGCCCTCGCCCGGCAGGGGCTCGAAGACCGAACGCCGCAGCGCCTGGCCGCCCGTGGCCGCCGTCCGGGCGACGGCCTCCGGGCTGACGTCGATGCCGAGGACGGTACGTCCACGGGCCGCCAGTTCCCCGACCAGCCGGCCCGGGCCGCAGCCGACGTCGAGGACCGTGCCCCTGCAGCGTGCGAGGACCGTCAGATCGGCCTCGTCGGGTCCGGAGCACCAGCGTTCGACCTCCAGGGGCAGCAGCCAGCCGTCCCCGCGGCGCAGGAACAGCGGACCGTGTCCGGTGCGCAGCGCGTCCGCGTACGGCTCGGCGTTCCACGAGGCCGACGCCGCCGCACAGGCCGGCCTGCTGGTCGCGGAGGTCATCGTCCGCCCTCCCCGGTCAGCGCGGCCAGAGCCGCGGCGAACGCGCCGTGCGGCGCCCGTGCCGCCACCGCGAACGCGTCCTCGGCCGTGTCCACGTCCCGCAGGCAGGGAAGTTTGCGGACCGTCAGTCCGGCCTCGACGAGCCGGGAACGCTGGGCCGCGCCCGTGTGGCCGGTCGACATCGGGACGCCGCGCAGCAGGGCGGGATCGGGCTCGGCGAGGCCCAGGGCCCAGAAGCCGCCGTCCTCGGCGAGCCCGAGGCACGCCTCCCCGCTCGCCAGCCGGAGCGTCAGCAGCTCGGGGGTGACCTGCGGGGTGTCCATGCCGATGAGGAGCGCGGGGCCCGCGCAGAGGCCGAACGCGGCGGCCAGCCGCTCGTCGAGCCCGCCGGCGCACTGCGGCACGACGTCGACCCCCGGGGGGAGCCAGGGGCCGGGGCGGCCGTCGAGAACCAGGACGCGCCGGTCGGCCGGTGTGCGGGCGACGGCCCCGAGGGTGTCCGCGAGGCAGGCGGCCGCGAGGTCCGCGGCCTGGGCGGGGGTCCAGGGCGGGGTGAGCCGGGTCTTCACCCGGCCGGGTACCGGCTCCTTCGCGATCACGAGAAGTGTCGTCACCGGCTGCCTCCCCGCGCCGCACCCGGACCGGGACGCGGCGCAGGACCCGGGCCGGGCCCCGGTTCCGGCCCGGGGCCGCGCTCGGGCCGGGGGCCGCGTTCAGGCTGCGGCCCGGGCTCCGGAGCTGGCCGCACGGCGGCCGCCGTGCCCGGAGGCCCGGGGTCCAGCGCCGGTTCCGGCTCGGGCCCCGGTTCCGGCCCGGGACGGCGTTCAGGCCCGGAGTCGCGTTCAGGCCCGGGGCCGCGTTCAGGCCCGGGGCCGCGATCGGGCCCGGGGCGGCGCTCGGGCCCGGGGCCCGGTTCCGGCCGCCCGGCGGCCGCCGTGCCCGGAGAGCCGGGGTTCAGCGCCGGTTCCGGCTCGGGGTCCGGTTCCGGCCCGGGTCGGCGTTCAGGCCCGGGGTCGCGATCCGGCCCGGGCCCCGGTTCCGGCCCGGGACGGCGTTCAGGCCCGGGGTCGCGATCCGGCCCGGGCCCCGGTTCCGGCCCGGGACGGCGTTCAGGCCCGGGACCGCGTTCGGGCCCGGGGTCGCCTTCCCGCTGCGGCCCGGGCTCCGGCGCCGCCCGCCCGCCGGCCCCCGCGCCCCGAGCCGGTTCGCGGGGGCCGGTGGCGGGCGCGGGCTCGGCGAGCACCCGCCGCATGTCCCGCACCGCGTGCCAGGTGCCCCGCCAGGTGCCGGTCACCTTCGACGACCCGGCCCGGGGCCGGTAGGGCACGTCGTGCTCGGCGATCCGCCAGCCGGCGTCGGCCGCCCTGACGACCATCTGGAGCGGATACCCGCTGCGCCGGTCGTCGAGCCCCAGGGCGATCAGCGGCTCCCGCCGGGCCGCCCGCAGCGGGCCGAGGTCGTGCAGCCGTAGCCCGGTGCGGCGCCGCAGCATGCGGGCGAGGACCAGGTTGCCCACCCGGGCGTGCACGGGCCACGCACCACGGCCCTGGGGGCGCCTGCGGCCGAGGACGAGGTCGGCCGCCCCCGCGCGTACCTCCTCGACGAACGGGACCAGCAGGGCGGGATCGAGCGAGGCGTCGCAGTCGCAGAAGCAGACCACGTCGGCGCGGGCGGCACGGAGACCGGCGTCGCAGGCGGCTCCGAAGCCGCGCCGGGGCTCGTGCACCACCGTGGCGCCCAGGTCCCGGGCGATGCCGGCCGAACCGTCGGTGGAACCGTTGTCCACGACGATGGCGCGCCAGCCTTCCGGCACCCGGTCGAGGACCCAGGGCAGCGCCGCGGCCTCGTCGAGACAGGGCAGCACGATGTCTGCGGGAGGTACGGAGTGGATCGTCACCCGCCTCACCCTACGAATCAGATCCGGACAAATCGGGCCAGGCGTGCTTACGAAACGAGGACGTCGGCGGTCTCGGAGCGACGCGGCGGTCCGCCACCGCGCGGGGAGTGCGAGGCTGAGGCCATGGAGCAGCCCCTCGCCCCGGCCACGGATCCCGACCGTCCCGCCCGGGTTCTCGTCGTCGACGACGACCCCACCGTCGCGGAGGTGGTCGCCGGCTACCTCACCCGCGCGGGCTACGCGGTCGACCTCGCCGCCGACGGGCCCGCGGCACTGGAGAGCGCCGGGGTCCGGTGGCCGGATCTGGTGGTCCTCGACCTGATGCTGCCGGGCATGGACGGCCTGGAGGTCTGCCGGCGGCTGCGCGGCCGGGCCCCGGTGCCGGTGGTCATGCTCACCGCCCGCGGCGACGAGGAGGACCGGATCCTGGGCCTCGAAGTGGGCGCCGACGACTACGTGACCAAACCGTTCAGCCCGCGGGAACTGACGCTCCGCGTCGGGTCGGTGCTGCGGCGGTCCCTCCCGCCGCGCACGGCCCCGCCGCTCACCTCCACCGGTATCCACATGGACACCGCCGCACGGACGGCGTCCAGGAACGGCGCGCGGCTCGCCCTGACCCTGCGCGAGTTCGACCTGCTCGCGTTCTTCCTGCGGAATCCCGGCCGGGCCTTCTCGCGGGAGGAGCTGATGCGCGCGGTGTGGGGCTGGGACTTCGGCGACCTGTCCACGGTGACCGTCCATGTGCGCCGCCTGCGCGGCAAGATCGAGGACGACCCGGCCAGGCCGAGCCTGATCCGGACGGTCTGGGGGGTCGGCTACCGCTTCGAGCCCGCCGCCGCCGAACACGCCGCGAACGGGGACGACGCCGAGGGGGACGAACGTCCGCGCGGCGGCCGGGTGGAAGGGGAACGGCGTGCGTGACATCCTCCTCATCGCCCTGTACGCCCTGCTGGGCGCCGGCGCCGCCGGGGCGGCCGGGACACTGGCCCTGGTTCCGCTGCGCCGTCGGTCGCTGACCGCCTCGCTGGCCGTCGTCACCGCCGTCGCGGTGGCCGCGATGCTCGCGGGCACGCTCAGCGTCTGCTGGGCGATGTTCCTGTCGCCGCACGACCTCGCCGTGGTCACGACCGTCGTCGCTATGGCGGCCGTGGTGTCCCTGGCCACGGCACTTCTGCTGGGCCGCTGGGTGGTGGCCCGCAGCCACGATCTGCGCCGGGCGGCCCGGTCCTTCGGCGCGGACGGCGGTTTCGAGACGCCCGCCGGCCCCATGACCGCCGAGCTGGCCGCGCTCGGCGCCGAACTCAGCGCCACCAGTGAGCGCCTGGCCGCGTCACGGGCCCGCGAGCAGGCTCTGGAGTCCTCGCGCCGGGAGCTGGTCGCGTGGATCTCGCACGACCTGCGCACTCCACTGGCGGGACTACGGGCGATGGCCGAGGCGCTGGAGGACGGCGTCGCCGCGGACCCCGACCGCTATCTGCGCCAGATACGGCTGGAGGTGGAGCGCCTGAACGGCATGGTCGGCGACCTCTTCGAACTGTCCCGCATCCACGCCGGGGCGCTCGTGCTCGCGCCCGTCCGCGTCTCGCTCGACGACCTGGTGGAGGAGGCGCTGGCCGGGGCCGACCCGCTGGCGCGCAAGCGGGGCGTCCGGCTCGTGGGCCGCTGTGACGAGACGCTGCCCGTGACGGTGGACAGCCGGGAGATGAGCCGGGTCCTCGGCAATCTCCTCGTCAACGCCATCCACCGGACCCCGGAGGACGGCACGGTGGCCGTGGCGGCGGAACGGGGAGGCGACGGTGCGGTGGTCCTGACCGTGAGCGACGGATGCGGGGGGATTCCCGAGGACGACCTCCCCCGTGTCTTCGACACGGGGTGGCGGGGCAGTGACGCGCGCACCCCGCCGGCCGGCGCCGGGCTCGGCCTGGCGATCGTGCGCGGGATCGTGGAGGCGCACCGGGGGCGGGCGAGCGTACGCAACGTCCCCGGCGGCTGCCGCTTCGAGATCACGCTGCCGGCCGCCGCCGGGTGAGCGGCCGGTCCCGTGCGGGGCGGGCGGATGCGCGCTGACGGGCGGGCGGCCGCGGGGCGGACGGACGGCCCGGCCGCGCGCCAGGGGCTCTCCCGACCCGGGCTGTTGGCCCCGCGCGGGCGGGCGGTTGGGACGCCCGCGCACCGGCGGCGCGCGTCCCACGTGCCCCACGGGGGCGGGAGCGAGCACGGGAGCACGGGCCCGGGGCCACGGGCCCGGGAGCAGGGCCACGAGCTTGGCCACGAGTCCCGGAGCAGGGCCACGGGCGCGCAAGCACGGGCACGGCCACGGCCCGGGGGCACGGACGCGCAAGCACGGCCACGGGCACGGGGGCACGGGCGCGCAAGCACGGGAACGGCCACGGGCACGGCCCGGGAGCACGGGCGGTGCGCGCCGCCGGTGGGCTCAGACGTCCTCGTCCCCCCGCAGGGGCGCCCCCGCGAACTCGGCGATGCCCTCGGCGAAGCCGACGCGCGGACGCCAGCCCAGTTCGTCCCGCAGACGGGACGAGTCGGCCGTGATGTGGCGGACGTCGCCGAGCCGGTACTCGCCCGTGACCACCGGGAGCGGGCCGTCTGCGGCCTCCGCGAGTTCCCGGGCCATCTCCCCCACCGTGCGGGGCTCGCCGCTCCCCGTGTTGTAGACGCGCAGCAGCCCGTCGGCGGAAGCGGACCCGGTCGCGGTCACCGCGGCGGCGTTGGCCGCCGCCACGTCCCGCACGTGCACGAAGTCCCGGCGCTGCCCGCCGTCCTCGAACACGCGCGGGGCCTCGCCCCGGGCGAGGGCGGAGCGGAAGAACGACGCCACTCCCGCGTAGGGCGTGTCCCTCGGCATGCGGGGGCCGTAGACGTTGTGGTAGCGCAGGGAGACGGCGCCGCCCCCGGTGGCACGGGCCCAGGCGGCCGCCAGGTGCTCCTGGGTGAGTTTGGTCGTCGCGTACACGTTGCGGGGGTCCACCGGCGCGTCCTCCGTGACGAGGCCCGGGGCGAGGGCGTCGCCGCACACCGGGCAGCGGGGCTCGAAACGCCCCGCGTCGAGGTCGGACGCCCGCCGGGGGCCCGGCCGGACCGTACCGTGGCGCCCGCACTCGTACCGCCCCTCCCCGTACACCACCATCGAGCCGGCCAGCACCAGCCGGCCGACGCCCCGTTCCGCCATGGCGCTCAGCAGGACGGCCGTGCCGAGGTCGTTGTGGGAGACGTAGTCCGGCGCGTCAGCGAAGCCGGAACCGAGCCCGACCATGGCGGCCTGGTGGCACACGGCGTCGACACCGCCGAGGGCCTTCGCGACCGCCCGGTGGTCCCTGACGTCCTCCGTCGCGTCCGTGCGGATGTCGAACGCCACGGGTTCGTGGCCCTGTTCCGCCAGGGCCTCGACGACGTGGGACCCGATGAAACCGGCGCTGCCGGTGACCAGTACTCGCATGGTCCCCACCCTAGGAATGGCGCGACGGCCTGCGGCTGAGCCCGGCCGGGATGTCACGACCCGGTAAGGAGCGGCGGTGGCACCCGCACCGGCACCGGCGGTAGCGGCACGGCACCGGCACCGGCACCGGCACCGGCGTAAGGGTTTCGTCATCCCGCCCCGGCCCGTTCCCGGCTCCGCCTCGCGTTGAATGGGGGCATCCGCAGCAGACGCACGAAGGAGCACCGGCATGGCAGGCAGACGACGTGGATGGTGGACGGCACTGGGCACGGCCGCCGTCCTGGTCATCGGAGCGGGGCTGTACTGGTTCCAGCCGTGGAAGCTGTGGCAGGACACGAGGGTGGACGAGTCCCTGGCCGGGGTCGTGGAGCCCGCCGCGACGGGCACCCCGGCGCCCGCCGCGTCCGGCACGCCCGACGCGCCCGCCCAGGACACCGGGCCCCGGACGCTCGCGGGCGGCGAGCTGATCAGCCATGAGCACACCACGACCGGCGCGGTGAAGCTCGTCCGCCTCGCCGACGGCTCCCACGTCGTCCGCCTGGAGAACCTGGACACCAGCAACGGCCCGGACCTGCGCGTCCTGCTGACGGACGCCCCGGTCAAGGAGGGCAAGGCCGGCTGGCACGTCTTCGACCAGGGCAAGCACGTCAGCCTCGGCAAGCTCAAGGGCAACAAGGGCAGTCAGAACTACCGCGTACCCGAGGGCATCGACCTGGCCGCCTACAGCAGCGTCAGCATCTGGTGCGACCGCTTCGACGTCTCCTTCGGCGCGGCGGAGCTGACCGGGGCGGTGTGACACCGGGGCGGGCCCGTCGCGTACAACCGGGGCGGGCCCGTCGCGTACAACCGGGGCGGGCCGGTCGCGTACGAAGTCCGGCGCCCCCGGCGTGCCTCAACGCCCGCTCGCCCGCAGCACCTCGCACAGCACCTCCAGCGTGCCCGCCCAGGCGCTGTCGGACGGGGTGCCGTAACCGACGACCAGCCCCTCGGGGGCCGGGAGGTCCGCCGGGGCGGACGGATGGCGGAAGCGGGCCAGGCCCTCGACCCGGAGGCCCTGCCAGGCCGCGGCACGCAGGGCGGCCTGCTCGGTGCCCGGCGGGAGTTCGAGGACCGCGTGCAGCCCCGCGGCGATCCCGCTCACCCGGACCCGCGGAGCGCGTTGGGCCAGTACCGCCACCAGTTCGTCGCGCCGGCGCCGGTAGCGCAGCCGCATCCCGCGCACATGCCGGTCGTACGCGCCCGAGGCGATGAAGTCCGCCAGGGTGAGCTGGTCCAGGGCCCCGCAGGCCCACTCCTCGACGCCCTTGACCGCCAGCACCTCCGGCACCACGTCCGGCGGGAGCACCATCCAGCCGAGCCGCAGCCCCGGAGCGAGCGACTTGCTGGCCGTCCCCAGGTACACCACCCGGTCCGGGTCGAGCCCCTGGAGCGCGCCCACGGGCTGGCGGTCGTAGCGGAACTCGCCGTCGTAGTCGTCCTCCAGGACCAGACCGCCGGTGCGACGCGCCCAGTCGACGGCCGCGACCCGCCGGTCCGGGTGCAGCGCGCCGCCGAGCGGAAACTGGTGCGCCGGCGTCATCAGGACCGCGCCCGCGCCCCGCGTCCCCGCCAAGGCCTCGGTGCGCGTGCCCCGTTCGTCGAACGGCAGCGGGACGGTGGTCAGCCCCGCGCCCGTCAGCAGGTCCCAGTGGATGTCCAGCCCGTACGACTCGACGGCCGCCTCCCGGATGCGTCGCCGCCGCAGGACCGCGCCCATCAGCCGCAGGCCGTGCACGAAGCCCGCGCACACCACGATCTGCTCGGGAGCCGCGTGTACGCCCCGCGCCCGGGCGAGGTAGTCGGCGAGGACGTTCCGCAGTTCGACGCGCCCGTGCGGGCCGCCGTAGCCGAACGCCTCGTCCGGCGCGGCGTTCAGCGCCCGCCGGGCCGACGCCAGCCACTGGGCGCGCGGAAAGGAGGCCAGGTCGGGGCGGCCGGGCATCAGGCTGTACGCGGACCGGGCGCCGGCCCCCGCCCGGTCCGGGGCCGGCCCTCGCCTCGTCACGCGCGGCGGCGCGGACCGCTGGGCGACGCGCGTGCCCGAGCCCTGCCGGGCGGTGAGCCAGCCCTCGGCGACGAGTTCGCCGTAGGCGTCGGCGACCGTGTTGCGCGCGATGCCGAGGTCGGCCGCGAGGGTGCGGGACGACGGCAGCCGGGTTCCGGGCGCGAGCCTGCCACCGCGCACCGCCTCGCGCAGGGCGTCCGTCAGACCGGTGCGCAGCCGTGGACCGCGCAGTTCCAGGTGCAGGTCGGCGCCGAAAGTGGCCCATTGTTCGGTCATGGAACTGGACCATAGCGGGGTGCCACAGAGGCCGTACGGTCGAGGCATGACAACGCACACACACCCCACCGGTGACCTCGCCCCCGAGCACACCCCGCGCATCTCCGTCGCCGCGCTGCTGCCCGACGTCTACCAGGCCATGGTCAAGCTGGACACGGCCGCCGCGAAGGGGCTGGACCCGTTCCTGCTGGGGCTGGTGAAGATCCGCGCCTCGCAGCTCAACCACTGCGCCTTCTGCCTGGACATGCACACCAAGGACGCCCTGGCGGCGGGCGAGACGGTGGAGCGGATCATCCAGCTCAGCGCCTGGGAGGAGTCGCGGCACTTCTACACGGAGAAGGAGCTCGCGGCCATCGAGCTGACCGAGGCGGTGACCGTCCTGACCGACGGCTTCGTCCCCGACGAGGTCTACGAGAAGGCGGCGGCCCACTTCGAGGAGGCCGAACTCGCCCGGCTGATCGCCGCGATCACCGTCATCAACGTGTGGAACCGCTTCTCGGTGACCGGCCGCCTCGTCCCGGGCCACTACAAGCCCGGTTCACTGAAGCACTGAGGCGGGCGGCATGGCCAGGTGCGCGGTGGGGACGTTCCGCGCCCTGCACCACGGCCGCGCGGCGGACGAGCCGCTCGTCCTCCCCGGACCGCGGGAAGCGGCGAGCGCCCGCGCCTTCGCGGACGCGGGCTTCCCCGCCCTGACGACGCCGGGCACGGGGGTCGCGGCGTCGCTGGGGTACGCGGACGGGGACGCCCCCGCCGCGGAGATGTTCGCGGCCGTCGCCCGGATCGCCCGGGCCGTCGACGTACCCGTGAGCGCGGACGTGGAGGACTCGGACGGCACGACGACGGCGCTCAAGGCCCCCGGGCGGCACGCGGACTGACTGGCGGAGGTCCGCGCGCCTTGGCCTTGGCGAGGATGGCCGGCCCCTGCCTCCGCTTCGGCACTCGCTCCGATGTCCCAGGTGCGCGGTCGAACTCGCGCGTACGACCGGGTCGGTGGAGGACGGGGGCCGGGCGGGGCGGCGTAGCGCGTCTGCGCGCCTTGGGTCCCCGGGCCCGGCTGCGCGGCGGCGCAGCCGGGCCCGGGGACCCGGAGATCAGTTCCCGGCGGTGTGCGCGACGAAGTCCGCCCACGCGCCCGACGTGAACCCGAGCGCGGGGCCCGGCACGTTCTTTGAGTCCCGGACGTGGACCGCTTCGGCCTGCGTGGCGACTTCGACGCACTCAGGGCCGTCGTTGCTGCTGTAGCTGCTCTTGAACCAGACGAGGGCGGGGGCGGCTTCGCTTGAGGTCCTGGGGGTCATCTCTCTCCCAACGCTTTCTCAATGAAGGCCAGAGACTCCCGTGGGGTGAGAGCCTGAGACCGGAGGATTCCGTAGCGCAGCTCGATGATCCGGACCTCCTTCGGGTCGGAGATCATGCGGCTCGACAATTGCCCCTCCCAGTGCGCGACCGCCGTACCGTCGTGGAGCTTGAGGAGTTGGAACTGGCCTCCCATCCCCGCGTGGTCCTCCCTGTCCGTGGGCATCACCTGGATCTCGACGTGCCGTAACCGGGCTACGTCCAGCAGGTGTTCGAGCTGGCGACGCACCACCATTCTGCCTCCGAGCGGGCGCGCGATCGTCACCTCCTCCAGCACGAAGGTGAGCGTCGTGACCGGCTTTCGCTCCAGGATCCTCTGCCGTCCGAGGCGACCGGCGACGTGCCGGTCTACCTCATCGGGGCTGAAGGGTGGTCGGCGCATCTCGTACAGTGCGCGGGCGTACTCCTCGGTCTGCAGCAATCCGTGCAGGTTGTGGTTGCTGTACGCGCCGAGCTCCACCGCGTTGCGCTCCAGCTTCGCCAGGTCCCGGACCTTCTTCGGGTACCTCGCCTCCGCCACGTCCTCCTTCATCGCGGAGATCTTGCCGCCCGCGCCCAGGGCCTCGTCCGCCTTGTCCAGGAACTCCGGCTTGGGGATGCGCTTGCCGGTCTCGACCTTGTAGACCTGGTTCTCCCCGTAGCCGATCAGGGCGCCGAGCTCGGCCGCGCGCAGGCCCGCCGCCTCCCGCCACAGCCTGATCTGGCGTCCGACCGCAGCGACGACCGCGCCCGAGTCGTCGTCGTCCCACTCGACGTCCTCGCCCGGCTCGTCCGCCCCCGCCGCGGCGCTCCCGTTCGTCATACGACACCCGCCTCCGCCCGTCGTCCCCTCGTGTCGTCGGCGCACCGCCGGACATGGGTGGACAGGCCCGGACAACACCGGGACAGTCACGGTCCGTACACGCGGCGCTCTGTCCAGAGTAGGCACGGAATGACCACTCTGAGTGACGTGACCCAGAAAATCACCCGAACCGAATCCTCCGCTCCCGTGCGGCAGTTCACGGTCCTGCTCTCCCCCACCCGCCGGGGCGCGCGGCTCGCGCGACTGCTGACGGCCGCCCAGCTCGCCACCTGGGACGTGCCCGACGCGCCCGCGGACGCGGCAGCGCAGATCGTCGCCGAGCTGGCGGCGAACGCGATGACCCACGGCCGCGTGCCCGGCCGGGACTTCCGGCTGGAACTCGCCGTCGAGGACGGCGGGAAGCTGCTGCGGATCGCCGTCACCGACACCCGGGGCGACCGGCTCCCGCCCGCCCCCGGCACACCCCACGTCCCCGAAGCCGAATGCGAGTCCGGGCGCGGGCTGCTGATCGTGGAGGCGCTCGCCGACCGCTGGGGTGTCGCCGCCGGGACGGTGCCCCGGAAGACCGTCTGGGCGGAGCTCGACCTCGTTCCGTGACTGGTGGCACCGGATCGCGGCTACCCGCGACCCGGTCTTCCGCGACGCGGGCACCTGGGACGCAAAAGCTTGTAAGTACCGGGAAAAGAACCGGGAAACCACCCCACCCCACCCACCCGTTCACCACCTGAACCCCCGTCACCCTCGCGGGTGACTTTGTCCAATCGGACTGGATTTCGCGCGGGTTGGCGGGCATATGCTCGCCGCGACAACCACAGACATGCGTCGGCCCCCGGCCGGGACTCCCAATCCCGATCGAGGGCCTGACCACCGAGGAAGTTAGGCCCTTCCCGATGGATACCCAGCAGATTAGCGCGCCCCCGCGCGCCTCGTCCCGCGTTCCGGCCCGTGTCACCGCTTTCGGTGTCGTCCACGTCCACGCGATCCACACCGAGCGCTTCACGATCGTCGGCAACCACCTCGCCCAGCACGGGCAGTTGTCGCTGACCGCGATCGGCCTCGCGGTGCACATCCTGTCGCTGCCGGACGGCGCGAAGGTCGGCGTCAAGGTGCTGGCCGACCGCTTCCCGGAGAGCGAGGCGCGCATCGCCGCCGCGCTGCGGGAGCTGGAGACCCACCGCTACCTGCGGCGCTTCCTGGACCGGCTTCCGTCCGGCAAGGTCGTCACCCGTACGGTCTGCTACGCCCGGCCGGAGGCGGTACAGGACGCGGCGGCGCCCGTGCCACGGCGCGAGGCGGGGGCGGCCCCGCCGGCCGTCACCCCCGAAGGCCCCGAGCCCGCTCGGGGCCGGGAAGCCCTCGGGCCCGCGCCCACGCCGGAGCCCGTCGTTCCCGTGCCGGAGCCCGTCGTTCCCGTGCCGGAGCCCGTCGATCCCGCGCCGGAGCCCGTCCTCCCCGTGCCCGAACCCGTCGTTCCCACGCCGCCACCGACGCCCGAGCCGCCCGGTCCCGTGGCACCCGTGCGCGGGACGCCCACCGTTGCCCCCGCTGCCCCTCCCCCGGCCCGGCTGCCGGAGCCCGCCGTGCACGACCCGGACCGCCACCGGATCGCCGTGGACCTGCTCGCCGGGCTGCGACGGGACGACATCCGCCTGCTGCTCTCCGAGCACGAGGTGCGCCGCCTGGCCCCCGCCGTGTCCGCGTGGCTCGAACGGGAAGTGCACCCCGACGCCGTCCGCCTGGCCCTCACCAGCGGTCTGCCCGGCCCGCTCAGACGGCCCTCGGGGCTCCTCGCCCACCGGCTCGCTGCCCTCCTGCCCCCACCTCTGCCCGCACCGGCGCCGCGACCCCGCGCCATGCGGACCTGCGACGGCTGCGAGCGGGGCATCCGCGCGCCGGAGGGAGAACTGTGCCGCGACTGCCGGAGCGAGCGGGCGGCGGCCGCCTAGCATGAGGGGGACGACCCCTGCCGCCGGGTACGGACGACGAGGAGCGAGCCCCATGACCATCGCCCCGGACGACGCTCAGCACGACGCGCGCCAGTACGAGGTCATGCGTGAGTTCGTCCAGTCCATGGACGACACCCTTCCCGGCAAGTTCGAGATCACCAAGGAAGGGATCGTCCACGACATGATGTCGCCCGCGAGGCCGCACGAGCTCACCGTGCTGCGGGTGCGCAAACGCCTCGAAGCCGTCCTCCCGGAGGGCCTGGTCGCGCACACCGGCACTCCCGACGTGGAGCACGCGGGCGAGGGCGTCATGCGTCACCCGGACGTGATCGTCATCGCCGAGGCCGACATGGAGGGCGAGGGCTCATTCGACCCGCACACGGTCCTCGCGGCCGTCGAGGTCGTGTCGCGGTCGAACCCGGACAACGACTGGGTGGGAAAGATGCGCGACTACCCTCTGCTCGGCATCCCGGTCTACGCGCTCTTCGACCCGCGCACCGGCACCGGGGCCGTGTTCAGCGACATCCACACGACGCCGGCGGGCCCGCGGTACGCCACGCGCAAGGAGTTCGTGTACGGCGAGAAGGTCACCATCGGCGACTGGGCGATTCCGTCCGAGGGCCTGCCGCTGTACGGTCCCTGATCCCGCTGTACGGCCCCTGATCCCGGCGGCGACGACGCAGGTCCGCCGTGTACCCGTACGCGCGGTGGGCGTACGGGTACACGGCGGCCGGGCCGGTCAGGCCAGGTCAGGTCAGGTCAGGTCAGGTCAGGTCAGGTCAGGTCAGGTCAGGTCACTTCTTCGGCAGCCAGGCCTTCCAGGTCGACTCGTTGGCCTTGACCCACTTCTCGGCGGCGGCCTCGGGCGACATCTTCTCCCCGGCGATCATCTGGGCGACCTCGTTCTGCTGCTCGGTCGTCCACTTGAAGTTCTTGAGGAACTCCGCCGCCTCGCCGCCGTTCTTCGCGAAGTCCGCGTTGAGGAACTTCTGGAGGGGCGTGTTCGGGTAGGCGCAGGCGACCTTCTCCGGGTCGGCGTCGCAGCCTTCCTTGTACTCCGGCAGCTTCACCTCGACGAGCTCGACCTCGGCGTTCAGCCACTGCGGGGTCCACCAGTACGTGAGGAAGGGCTTCTCGTCCTTCACGTACTTCTTGATGGCCGTGATCTGCGCCGCCTCGGAACCCGCGTAGTTGGTCTTCAGGTTCAGGCCGAGGTTCTTGATGATCGCGTCGTCGTTGGTGACGTAGTCCGGCGAGCCCTCCAGGAGTTCGCCCTTGCCGCCGCTCTCGGCGGTGGCGAAGTCCTTGGCGTACTTGTCGAGGTTCTTCCAGTCCGTGACGTCGGGGTGCTTGTCGGCGAAGTACTTGGGCACGAACCAGCCGATGTGGCCGGTGACACCGAGGTCGCCGCCCTTGACGACGGTCTTCTTCTCCTCGACGTACCGCTTCTCCTCCTTGGGGTGACCCCAGTCCTCCATGATGGCGTCGACGTCGCCCTTGGAGAGCGCGTCCCAGGCCAGGACCTCACCCATCTGCTGGGACTTGACCGTGTAGCCGAGCTCCTTCTCCAGGATGTACGCGGCGACGGCCGTGTTGGCCTGCGCGCCGACCCAGGAGGGAACGGTCAGCCTGACGGTCTTGTCCCCGGCGCTCGCGTCCTGGTTCTTGCCGGTGTCCGCGGCCCCGCAGGCGCTGAGGGACAGGACGCCCAGGGCGCCGACGACGGCGGTGGCGGTACGGAGGGTTCTGGTGGTGGTGCGCATGAGGGTGCTCCTGCTGTTTCGTGACGAGGACGTCGGGGGTGGGTTCCGGGGCGGGCGGGGTCGGGATTTCCGGGACGGGGTCGGGTTTTCCGTGCGGACGGTCAGTGACGCTTGCGGGCGGTGGTCGGCTGGGTGACCCGGTCGAGGACGAGACCGAGGCAGACGATCGCCAGGCCGGCGGTCATGCCGAGGCCCATCTCGCCGCGGGAGAGGCCCTTGACCACGTCGTAGCCGAGCGCTCCTCCGCCGACGAGCGCGCCCACGACGACCACGGCGAGGACGAGCACGACGCCCTGGTTGAGCGCGAGTTGCAGCGCCGGACGGGCGAGGGGCAGCTGCACCTGGAAGAGCTGCTGCCGGGACGACGCGCCGAGTGAACGGGCCGCCTCCATGGCGGCGGGGTCGACCTCGCGCAGGCCCTGTGCGGTGATCCGCACGACGGCGGGCAGCGCGTACACGACGGCGGCGATGATCGCCGACGCCCTGGTGACGCCGAAGAGGGCCACGACCGGAATGAGGTAGACGAACTGCGGCATCGTCTGCATGGCGTCCAGAAGGGGCCTGAGCCCGCGTTCCAGCCGCCCGGCCCGGGCGCTCGCGACGCCTATGAGGACGCCGAGGACCAGGGTGACGATGAGCGCGGCGAGCACCTGGGAGAGCGTGTCCAGCGACTTCGTCCACACGCCGAGCACGCCGATCGTCGCCATGGCGAGGGTCGCCGTCAAGGCGGTCGCCCAGGTGCCGACCATCCAGGCCAGGGCCGCGACGAGCAGCAGGACCGACCACCAGGGCAGCCCGAGCAGGCTGTCCCGCAGCGGGTTGAGGACCCACAGGGTGAAGTGCTCCGACCAGGTCTCGGTGCCGCCGAGCACCGGGATGCCCGAGGAGAGGTTCTCGGTGATCCAGCTCTGCGCCTTGTTGACCGGGGTGGAGATGCCGACCGTCCAGTCGGCGGGCCAGGCGGCACCGATCACGGGCCGTGCGGCGACGGCCGCCGCGACGCCCGCCGCGACCAGGGCCCATGCGGAACGGCCGTGCAGCAGTCCGCCGCCCGGGGCGCCGGCGCCGATGCGGTCGCCGGCCGCGGCCGTCGTGCGGTCCAGCCAGATGGCGATCAGCACGATCGGGATGCCGGCGGTCAGGGCCTTGCCGACGTCGACGGTGGAGAGCGCCGAGTAGACCTCCTCGCCGAGGCCGCCCGCGCCGACGAGCGCGGCGATGACGACCATGGACAGGGCCATCATGATCGTCTGGTTCAGACCGAGGAGCATCTGCCGGCGGGCCAGCGGCAGCCGGGCGGTCCGCAGACGCTGCCACGGACTGGTCCCGAGCGAGGTGACCGCCTCCATCACCGAGGGGTCGGCGCCGCGGAGCCCGAGCGCCGTGAGGCGGGCCATGGGCGGGGCGGCGTAGATGACGGTGCAGAACAGGGCCGCGGGGGTGCCCGTGCCGAAGACCAGGACGAAGGGCAGCAGGTAGGCGAAGGCGGGGAGGACCTGCATGGTGTCGAGCACCGGCCGCAGCGCCCGGTCGACCCGGTCGGACAGGCCGGCGGCCAGGCCGATCAGCACTCCCAGCAGGGCGGCCAGCAGGACGGCGACGACCATCAGCGCGATGGTCAGCAGGGTGGCGTCCCACATGCCCAGCAGCCCGCACAGCGCGAACGCGGCGAAGGCCGTCGCGGCGACCTTGGCGCCGGCGCGGCCGAGACCGGCGGCGCGCCAGGCGACCAGGACGCCGAGGGCGAGCACGCCCAGCCAACCCAGGGAGTGCAGCAGGTCGTACACACCGCGGACGGCGTCGGTGGCGGTGTTCGACAGATGCAGCAGGAAGTAGAGGAACAGCGGGTGGGAGTCGCGGTTGTCGACGACCCACCGGTTGACGTCGTCCAGCGGCTGCGAGATGTCGACGTGCAGCGCCGCGGGCCAGCCGCCGCTGCCCCCCAGCACGATCCCGGCCGGCACGAGCACGGCCGCGATCACGGCGAGCACCAGCAGCTTGCGCTGCACGGGGTGGTTCAACGCCTCGCGGAGGGCCGGGGCGGACGGTTTCTGCTTCTCCGTTGCGGGAGCGGACACGGTGGCGGTCATCGGGTGCACCGCCCCTCGGTGGTTTGCCCGTCAGTGGTCCGGCGCGGTGCCGAAGGGTTTCTGCGGATCACGCGGCGACCTCCGGGACGGCGGACGTGCCGGCCACGACCCGCAACAGGTCGACGTGGCCGACGACACCGAGGCAGCGGCCGTCCTCGACGACGCGGGCCGTCTGGCCGGTGCGAGCCACGGCCTCGATCGCCTCGAAGACGGTCGCCTCGGGGGCCAGTGCCGGCCCCTGGGCGGCCTCGTCTCCGCCGGCGGGCCGCATGGCCCTGCGTACGGTGAGGACCTGCTCGCGCGGTACGTCCCGGACGAAGTCGCGGACGTAGTCGTCGGCGGGCGAGCCGACGATCTCCTCGGGGGTGCCGAGCTGGACGATCCTGCCGTCGCGCATCAGCGCGATGCGGTCGCCGAGCTTCAGCGCCTCGCTGAGGTCGTGGGTGATGAAGACCATCGTCCGGCCCTCCTCGCGGTGCAGGCGGACGACTTCCTCCTGCATGTCGCGGCGGATGAGCGGGTCGAGCGCGCTGAACGGTTCGTCGAAGAGCAGCACCTCGGGGTCGACGGCGAGCGCGCGGGCGAGGCCGACGCGCTGCTGCTGCCCGCCGGAGAGCTGGCCGGGGCGGCGGTGCTCCATGCCCTCCAGGCCGACCTTGGCGACGAACTCGGCGGCACGCTCGCGGCGTTCGGCACGGCCGACGCCCTGGATCTCCAGGCCGTAGGCGATGTTGTCCAGGACGGAGCGGTGCGGCAGCAGTCCGAAGTGCTGGAACACCATGGAGGCGCGGTGGCGGCGCAGTTCGCGCAGGCGCCCGGCGTCCATGGAGAGGACGTCCTCTCCGTCGATCGCGATCTCGCCCGAGGTGGGCTCGATCAGCCGGGTCAGGCAGCGCACCAGGGTGGACTTGCCGGAGCCGGAGAGGCCCATGACGACGAAGACCTCGCCCTTGCGGACGTCGAAGGAGACGTCCCGGACTGCGGCGGTGCAGCCGGTGCGCTCGCGCAGTTCGGCGGCGTCGAGGGCGGTGAGGTCCGCGTCTGCGGGGACGCGGTCGGCCTTGGGACCGAAGACCTTCCACAGGTTGCGCACCGAGAAGACGGGCGGCGCGTCCAACGCGTCTGCCCCGGGTGCGGCGGGGGCGGTCGTGGTGCTCATCGGGTGGTGCCTCCCAGCAGGTCCGCGCACTTCTCCCCGACCATGAGGACGCCGATCATCGGGTTCACGGCGGTCATGCTCGGGAAGACGGACGCGTCGGCGATGCGGATGTTCTCGAGGCCCCTGACCGTCAGGTCCGGTGCGACGACAGCCTGTTCGTCGTCGGCCGCGCCCATCCGGCAGGTGCCGGCGGGGTGGTAGACGGTGTGCGCGACCTTGCGCGCGTACTCGCTCAGCTCCTCGTCGGAGGTGACCTCCGGCCCCGGGCAGACCTCGCGCTTCAGCCAGCCGGCCAGCGGCTCGCGGGCGGCGATCTCGCGGGCGATGCGGATGCCGTCGACGAGGGTGCGGCCGTCGTAGTCGTCCTCGTCGGTGAAGTACCGGAAGTCGAGGGCGGGCTTGACCTCGGGGTCGGCGCTGGTGAGGTAGAGGCGGCCGCGGCTGCGCGGCTTGGGGATGTTGGGGGTCATCGACACGCCGTGCGGGGGCCGTTCGTAGCCCAGGCGCTCGGGGTTGTCGGTGAAGGGGATCTGGTAGAAGTGGAACATCAGGTCCGGACCCTCGGACTCCGGGTCCCGGCGGACGAACAGGCCCGCGTCGGAGTCCATCGCGGAGTTCTCCGGGATCGGCCCGTGGGTCTCCCAGACGATGACCGACTCGGGGTGGTCGAGCAGGTTCTCGCCGACGCCCGGCAGGTCGTGCACCACCGGGATGCCCAGCCGCTCCAGGTCGGCGCGGGGGCCGATGCCGGAGTGCATCAGCAGCCGCGGGGTGTCCACGGCGCCCGCGCAGACGATCACCTCGCGGCGGGCCCGGACGACGTGCTCGGTGCCGTCCTTCGTGCGCACGTGCACGCCGGTCGCCCGGGTACCGTCCAGCTCCAGGCGGAACGCCCATGTCTCCAGGGCGATGTGGAGGTTCGGCCGGTCGAGGAACGGGTGGAGGTAGGCGACGGAGGCCGAGGACCGCTTGTTGTTCTCGGGGTGGTAGGCGAGGTCGAAGAAGCCGACGCCTTCGTGGAACGGCTTGCGGTTGAAGCCCTCCACCTTCGGCACGCCGAGCGCCGCCTGCGCCGCGTCGACGAAGTCGCGGGCGATGGCGTTCCGGTCGGTCTCGTCCACCGGGACGATGTTGTTGCGCAGCCGGGCGAAGTACGGGTCCATGGAGGCCGCGTCCCAGCCCTCGGCACCCGCCTCGGCCCACTCGTCCCAGTCGGAGGGCAGCGGCTTGAAGGCGATGAGGGTGTTGTGGGAGGAGCAGCCGCCGAGGACGCGGGCGCGGCTGTGGCGGATGTGCGAGTTGCCGCGCGGCTGCTCGGTGGTGGGGTAGTCGTAGTCCAGTTCGCCGCCGAGCAGGCCCATCCAGCGGCGCAGGGTCAGTACGTCGTCGCGGCCGGCGTCGCTGGGGCCGCCCTCGATGACGGCGACGGTGGTCTCCGGGTCCTCGGTCAGCCGGGAGGCGATCACCGAACCGGCGGTGCCGCCGCCGACGACCACGTAGTCGTAGACCTCGGGGTGCTCCGCTCCGGCATGCGGGTGCTGTGTGTGCGTGGTGCTCATGTGCGCTTGTCCCTCTCCCCGTTCAGCCCGCGAACCAGCGCACCGGGCGCGGAGCGAGGTTCTGGTAGATGTGCTTGGCCTCGCGGTACTCGGCGAGGCCGGTCGGGCCCAGTTCGCGGCCGGTGCCGGACTTCCCGAAGCCGCCCCACTCCGCCTGCGGCAGGTAGGGGTGGAAGTCGTTGATCCAGACGGTGCCGTGGCGCAGCCGGCCGGCGACGCGGCGGGCGCGGCCGGCGTCGGAGGTCCAGACGGCCCCGGCGAGGCCGTACTCGGTGTCGTTGGCGAGGGCGACGGCCTCGTCCTCGGTGGTGAAGGTCTCGACGGTGAGGACCGGGCCGAAGACCTCCTCGCGGACCACGCGCATCCCGCGGTGGCAGTGGTCGAGGACGGTGGGCCGGTAGAAGTAGCCGGGCCCCTCGGGCTTCTCGCCGCCGGCCCGCAGCACGGCGCCCTCCTTGAGGGCGGAGGCCACGAAGTCCTCGGTCTTGGCGAGCTGGGCGGCGGAGACCAGCGGGCCGCACTCGACGCCCTCGTCCGTGCCCCGGCCGAGCCGGATCTTCTCGGCGCGGCGGGCGAGTTCGGCGACGAAGCGGTCCCGCAGGGACTCCTCGACGATCAGCCGGGAGCCGGCCGAGCAGACCTGGCCGCTGTGGATGAAGGCGGCGTTGAGCGCCTGGTCGACGGCGGTGTCGAAGCCCTCGGGGGTGGCGCAGGCGTCGGCGAAGACGACGTTGGGGTTCTTGCCGCCGAGTTCGAGGGCGACCTTCTTGACGGTGTCGGCGGCGGCCTTGGCGACCTTGGTGCCGCTGGCCAGCCCGCCGGTGAAGGAGATCAGGTCGACGTCGGGGTGCTCGGCGAGGCGGGCGCCGACGGTGGCGCCGGGGCCGGTCACGATGTTGGCGGCGCCCAGCGGAAGACCGGCCTCCATCAGCAGCTCGATCAGGGCGACTGTGGTCAGCGGGGTGATCTCGCTGGGCTTGATCACGAAGGTGTTGCCGGCGGCGAGCGCGGGCGCGATCTTCCAGCTGGCCTGGAGCAGCGGGTAGTTCCAGGGCGTGATCATGGCGCACACGCCGACGGGCTCGTGCACGACGACGCTGTGGATCTCCTCGGAACCGGCGTCCACGACCCGGCCACCGCTCTCGTTCATCACGAGGTCGGCGAAGTACAGGAAGGCGTCGCGCACGCAGTCGACGTCGACCCGGCCCTCCTCCAGGGTCTTGCCCGCGTCCTGGCTCTCCAGGGCGCCGATCCGCTCGCGGTCGCGCTCCAGCAGGCCGGCGACGCGGCGCAGCAGGGCGGCGCGCTCGGCGACCGGGGTGCGCGGCCAGGAGCCGTCGTCGAAGGCGGCGCGGGCGGCGGCCACCGCGTCGTCGGTGTCCGCGACATCACCCTCGGCGACGACGGCGAACACGGTCGCGTCGACGGGGTCGATGATCTCGCGCGTGGCTCCGGAGGCGGCTGCGCGCCACTCTCCGCCCACGTGAATGGTCTGTTGTGCTGCCGACACGTCGCTTATGGCCTTTCGTTTCCTTTACGTCCCCCGGCCGGGCGTGGACCCAGCGGCTCGGCCACCTGCCCCAGGAGCGAAAGTCCATGCGCAACGATTGACCGAAAGTGGTCCTCCTCACGTTCGGGTACCGGAGCCGGCCGGTCCGCGCGGGTCCGTACGGAACGTGATCCACCGGTCCGGCGGAGCCTCCGGCCGGACCGGCACGCCCCGGGGCTCCTCCGTCCACTCCCCCGGAGCCACGCTCTCCGCGAGCCGCCGCCAGAACCGGGCCGCGGCCGTGTTCGCCTCCTGGAACGGGATCTCCCACCGGCCGGGACGGTCCGCCAGCACCTCCCGCACCGCCCGCAGCCCGACCCCGCCCCGGCGCAGCCCGCGCACCACGAAGAAGGCGCTCATCACCGCCCCGGTTCCGGCCACGCCTTCGGACCGGGCCACGTCCTCGGACCCGGACACGGCCACACCTTCGGCCCCGGCCGCGCGCTCGGACCCGGACATGACTTCGGAACGGGCCACGTCCTCGGACCCGGACACGGCCACACCTTCGGCCCCGGCCGCGCGCTCGGACAGGGCCACGTCCTCGGACCCGGACACGCCCGCGCCTTCGGCCAGCCCTCGGACCAGCGCGAAGCCGACCGGACTCGGGCCGCTCAGGAACAGGTACAGCGCCCGGTCCGGGTTCCCGAAGGCCGCGTCCAGCCGCTCGGTGCCGTAGGTCCCGCCCGGGCCGGGCGGGAACCCGCCCTGGTACGGGGCGAGGTCGTGCCGGAAGAGCTGCCACAGCCGCTCCAGCACCGCCCGGTCCGCCTCCCCGGCACCACGCACCACGACCTCGGCCTGGGCCTCGCAACCCGCCGTCCCACCGTCCACCCTGCGCTCCCACCGTCGTCCCGTCGAACCGTTGCCCCGGCCGGGGACTCCCGGCACGGCGAACTCACAGTGGCGGTCGGGGTGTTCGCCGTCCAGTCGCGCCGGGCCGGGAAACGGCACCGCCCCCGGCAGCCGAAGAGGCCGCCGGGGGCGGGACGTACGTACGCGGTTGGCCGCGACGTGCGCGGTGCGTCAGACGAGGCCGAGCTCGCGGACGGCCGCGCGCTCCTCCTCCAGCTCCTTGACGGAGGCGTCGATGCGCGCGCGGGAGAACTCGTTGATGTCCAGGCCCTGGACGATCTCGAACTTCCCGTCCTTGGTCGTGACGGGGAAGGAGGAGATCAGGCCCTCCGGGACGCCGTAGGAGCCGTCGGACGGGATGCCCATGGAGGTCCAGTCGCCCTCGGCGGTGCCGTTGACCCAGGTGTGGACGTGGTCGATCGCCGCGTTGGCGGCGGAGGCCGCCGAGGACGCGCCACGGGCCTCGATGATCGCGGCGCCGCGCTTGGCGACGGTCGGGATGAACTCGTCGGCCAGCCACTTCTCGTCGCTGACGACCTCGGCGGCGTTCTTGCCGGCGATCGTGGCGTGGAAGATGTCCGGGTACTGAGTCGCCGAGTGGTTGCCCCAGATGGTGAGGCGCTTGATGTCGGCCACGTCGGCGCCGGTCTTCGCGGCGAGCTGCGAGATGGCGCGGTTGTGGTCGAGACGGGTCATCGCGGTGAAGCGCTCGGCCGGTACGTCCGGCGCGGCGGCCTGGGCGATGAGGGCGTTGGTGTTGGCCGGGTTGCCGACGACCAGGACCTTGATGTCGTCCGCCGCGTTGTCGTTGATGGCCTTGCCCTGCGGCTTGAAGATGCCGCCGTTGGCGGAGAGCAGGTCGCCGCGCTCCATGCCCTTGGTGCGGGGGCGGGCGCCGACGAGGAGGGCCACGTTCGCGCCGTCGAAGGCCACGTTCGGGTCGTCGGTGATGTCGATGCCCTTGAGGAGCGGGAAGGCGCAGTCGTCGAGCTCCATCGCGGTGCCCTCGGCGGCCTTGAGACCCTGCGGGATCTCCAGCAGACGCAGCTTGACCGGCACGTCCGCGCCGAGCAGGTGTCCGGAGGCGATGCGGAAGAGCAGCGCGTAGCCGATCTGGCCGGCCGCGCCGGTCACGGTGACGTTGACGGGAGTGCGGGTCATGGCGATCTCCGTATGCAGGCTGGCGGTGGGGGCAGCGCTGCCCCTCGTACGGGATGTCCGGTCCACGCCACCTGAATCTTGACGTGAAGAGACTTCCAGCGGTCAGGCTATCCGACACGGCGGGGTGGTCGCCCGCGCCCCCGGGTGGTGCGGCTCATTGGTGCGGGGCGGCCCGGCGGCCCGGGGTGTCCGCGCGCCGGGCGGCGCGCCCGGTGGCCGAACGATCACACGATGGCGGAATGGTCACTTCCGTGCCACAGCGCACGGCCGCCCCTTGAAGCCCCTTGGCGCGTCCATGACCCTGGACACACGACGGCGCCCGTCCTCCCTCGGGGGAGAGGACGGGCGCCGCCCACCTGCGAGGGCCGGGCGATCGGGCAGGTCGGAGCTGCTCCCCGTACGCCGTCGGGCAGGTCGGAGCCGCTCCCCACTCCCCGTACGCCGTCGGGCGGCCTGCTAGCGGACCGTGAACTGGACCGCGTCCTCCAGGAACGGGATGTCGAGCCACGGTTCGGGCTGCGCCACCAGCGCGAGCAGAACGATCGCCGCGCCCAGCACCCCGTACGTGATCATGTCGGTGAAACGGGACCGGACCGCGAGCATCCCCACCGACGGGAGCACCCGGCGCAGGACCGCGCCGGTCAGCAGCGCGACCCCGATGACGATGGCGCCGACCCGGAACGCGTCGGCGAACGCGGCCGTACCGATGATCAGCAGCCCCACGCCGGTCGCGCCGAGGACGGTGAGCAGCGGCCACTGGCGCGCGGGCGCGGGGGCGTCACCCGGCGCGGCCCGGCCCCCGCCCTCCGGGCGGGCGGTGTCCAGGGTGACGGCGGGCGGGCGGCGGGAGCCGGACCCGGAGCCCGCCGCCCTGTCGTCGCCGTCCGTCACGAGGGTGCCGCCCGGACCGGCCGCCGTGCGGCCGGGGTTGCCGCGCCCGGCCGTCGTCCTGCCGGGGTCGGCTGCCGCACCGCCGGGGTTGCCGCGCCCGGCCGTCCCGTCCGGATCGGCCGTCGTCCGGCCCGAGTCGGCTGCCGCCCCGTCCGAACCGGCCGTCTTCCGCCCCGAGTCGGCCGTCGCACCACCGGGGTTGCCGGGCCCGGGCGTCCCGCCGGGGTTGCCGGAACCCTTCGCTACGCCGGCCCCGGCGTCCTCCGGCGCGCGCTCCGGCGCCGGCGCGGTGGCGTCCACTCCGGGATGCTCGTTCGTGCCTGCGCCCATGGCCCCGGCTCCTTCCGTCAGCCCTCGGACCCGGCGGCGGCCGCGCGCTCCGCGGCCTCGACCACGTTGACCAGCAGCTGCGCCCGGGTCATCGGGCCCACACCGCCCGGGTTGGGGGCGACCCAGCCCGCCACCTCGGCGACACCCGGGTGCACATCGCCGACGATCTTGCCGTTCTCGTCCCGGCTGACGCCCACGTCCAGGACGGCCGCGCCCGGCTTCACGTCCTCCGGCTTGACCAGGTGCGGCACACCGGCGGCGGCCACGATGATGTCCGCCCGGCGCAGGTGGGAGGAGAGGTCCCGGGTGCCGGTGTGGCACTGCGTGACCGTCGCGTTCTCCGACTTGCGGGTCAGCACCAGCGGCATCGGCCGCCCGATGGTGATGCCCCGGCCCACGACCACCACGTGAGCCCCCTTGATCTGCACGTCGTGGTGGCGCAGCAACTGCACGATGCCGTACGGGGTGCAGGGCAGCGGGCCCTCGATGCCCAGCACCAGCCGGCCGAGGCTCATGGGGTGCAGCCCGTCCGCGTCCTTGGCCGGATCCATCAGCTCCAGGACCCGGTTTGCGTCGATGCCCTCGGGAAGCGGGAGCTGGACGATGTAGCCGGTGCACTCCGGGTTCTCGTTGAGCTCCCGGACCACCGCCTCGATCTCCTCCTGGGTGGCGGTGGCGGGCAGCTCCCGCTGGATGGAGGCGATGCCGACCTGCGCGCAGTCGCGGTGCTTGCCGTTGACGTACCACCGGCTGCCCGGGTCGTCGCCGACCAGCAGAGTGCCGAGCCCCGGGGTGATCCCCCGCTCCCGGAGGGCCGCCACGCGGGCGGTCAGATCGGTCTTGATCGCGGCTGCGGTGGCCTTGCCATCGAGAATCTGGGCAGTCATGGCCCCATCCTCCCGGATGGACCCGCCCCGGTACCAATCCGGACCGGCGCCGTCCCGGCAGGTGAACTTTCCACCTGCTCACGGGGAGGTTGCACTTGCACAACACCTGTGCTTAACGACTGGACAAAAAGTCGACGTTGATACGACGATGAGCCGCGCAGTGCCGCGGGCAGTGCCGGGGGGCAAAACGGCAGAGAAGCGCAGATCCTCCGCTCGGACCGCGTCGTCCCCGCACTTTCAACGGAGGAATCCCAGACATGAGCTTCGGCGACCCGAACAACCCCTACGCCCAGCAGGGTCAGCCCCAGGGCCAGCCCGGCTACGGCTACCCGCAGGCCCCGCCGGTCCAGCCCTACGGCGGCGGCGGGTACCCGGCGGGCCCGACCGAGATGCCGGGTGGCGTCAAGGCCGCGCGCGTCATGCTGTTCGTCATCGCCGGCTTCCAGGTGATCGGCGCCGTCCTCGCCGGTCTGAGCGCCCTCGCCATCGGTGCCGCGCAGGACGACCCGGCGCTGAAGGACGACGTCCAGTTCCAGCAGCTCGCCGACATGTCCGTCGGCGCGGTGTGGTTCGTGACCCTGCTGATCCTCGGCTGGGGTGTCTTCGCGATCGTACTGGGCGCCAAGTTCGGCAGCGGCGGCAACGGCATCCGCGTGGCCGCGCTGGTCTTCGGCATCATCACCGCGGTGCTCGGTATCTACCCGTTCGTCCTGATCGGCCTGGTGCACACCGTTCTGGCCATCCTGGTCGCCGTGTTCGTCGGCAAGTCCGACGGCGCCGCCTGGTTCCAGCGCCCGCGCGTCTGACCACCCGCGCCCTCACGGCGTACGCCGAAGGCCGTGCCCTCCGCCCACCGCGGACGGCACGGCCTTCGTTCTGTGCGGGGAAGGACGTACGGTCAGCCGGCCAGCAGCAGATGCCCCCGGCGGAACCGCTCCCCCTCCCCCGGCGCGCGCAGCAGCCGGCCGACCTCGGTGAAACCGGCCGCCCGCGCCAGCGCCGCCAGCTCGTCGATCGGCCACCGGTGGGCCGTGAGCACCTGGTGGTCGAAGGCGGACACCGGCCCGCCCTCCGACTCGAAGAAGGCGAGCACCAGTTGGCCGCCGGGCGCCAGGACCCGCCGGAACTCGGCGAAGTACGCGGGCAGTTCGCCCGGCGGGACGTGGATGACCGAGTACCACGACACGATCCCCCGCAGTACGCCGTCCGCCAGGTCGAGGGCCGCCATGGAACCGACCTCGAACCGCAGGTCCGGGTAGGCGGCGCGGGCGAGAGTGATCATCGCGGGTGACAGGTCGATCCCGAAGACGTCCAGCCCCAGGTCCCGCAGGTGCGCGGTCACCGGCCCCGGCCCGCAGCCGAGTTCGGCGACGGGCCCGGGGCCGGCCGCCCGCACCAGCTCCGCGAAGGCGGCGAGCACCGCCCGGTCCGGCGAGTGGCTGTCGAGTTCGCTCCGGTCGAGGGCGGCATAGCGGACGGCGACGGCGTCATAGGCGTCGGCGGTCGCCGTCGCCGTCGGATGGGTGGTCGCGGCGGAGCGCGGAGTGGAGGCGGTCACAAGCCCGGGACTCTAGGCCGTCCCCGAGCAGCTCGCGACCGCCTCCGGCCGAACCAGGTGGAACCAGGTGGAACCAGGTGGAACACGCCCGTTGACGGCTCAGTGGAAGAAGTGGCGCGTCCCGGTGAAGTACATCGTCACGCCCGCCTTCTCGGCCGCCTCGACGACCTGCTCGTCGCGGACCGAACCCCCGGGCTGGACCACGGCCTTCACGCCCGCCGCGGTGAGGATCTCCAGCCCGTCCGGGAACGGGAAGAACGCGTCCGAGGCCGCGTACGCGCCCCTTGCCCGCTCCTCGCCCGCCCGCTCGACCGCGAGCTTCGCCGAGTCGACCCGGTTGACCTGGCCCATCCCGACGCCGACCGAGGCGCTGTCCTTGGCCAGCAGGATCGCGTTGGACTTGACCGCGCGGCACGCCTTCCAGGCGAAGGCCAGCTCGGCCAGCTCCCCGGCGGAGAGCGCCTCGCCCGTGGCGAGGGTCCAGTTCGCCGGGTCGTCGCCGTCGGCCTGGAGGCGGTCGGCGACCTGGAGCAGCGCACCGCCGTCGACGGGCTTCAGCTCGAAACGGTCCGCCGGGGCGCCCTCGGCACGCAGCACCCGGATGTTCTTCTTCCGGGCCAGCACCTCGACCGCGCCGTCCTCGTAGCCGGGCGCCACGATGACCTCGGTGAAGATCTCGGCGACCTGCTCCGCCATCGCGACCGACACCGGGCGGTTCACCGCGATCACCCCGCCGAACGCGGAGAGCGGGTCGCAGGCGTGCGCCTTGCGGTGCGCCTCGGCCACGTCCGCGCCGATCGCGATACCGCACGGGTTGGCGTGCTTGATGATCGCCACGCACGGCTCGTCGTAGTCGTACGCGGCCCGGCGCGCGGCGTCGGTGTCCGTGTAGTTGTTGTACGACATCTCCTTGCCGTGCAGCTGCTCGGCCCGCGCCAGGCCGCCGCCCGCGCCGGAGACGTACAGCGCGGCGCCCTGGTGCGGGTTCTCGCCGTAACGCAGGACGTTCTCCCGCTCCCAGGTGGCGCCCAGGAAGTCGGGGAACGAGGAGTCGTCGGCGGGCGCGTAGTCGGAGGCGAACCAGGAGGCCACGGCCACGTCGTAGGCGGCGGTGTGCCGGAACGCCTCGGCCGCGAGCCGCTTGCGGGCGGTCAGGTCGAAGCCGCCGCCGCGCACGGCGGCGAGGACGTCCGCGTACCGGTCGGGGCTGGTGACCACGGCCACGGACGGGTGGTTCTTGGCGGCGGCGCGGACCATGGAGGGGCCGCCGATGTCGATCTGCTCCACGCACTCGTCGGGGGTCGCGCCGGAGGCGACGGTCTCCCGGAACGGGTACAGGTTCACGACGACCAGGTCGAACGGCTCCACGCCCAGCTCGGCGAGCTGCTCCCGGTGCGCGTCCAGCCGCAGGTCGGCCAGGATGCCCGCGTGGACCCGGGGGTGCAGGGTCTTGACGCGGCCGTCCAGGCACTCGGGGAAGCCGGTCAGCTCCTCGACCTTGGTCACGGGGACACCGGCGGCGGCGATCCTCGACGCGGTCGAGCCGGTGGACACGAGCTCGACGCCGGCCTCGTGCAGCCCGCGGGCGAGCTCCTCCAGCCCCGTCTTGTCGTAGACGCTGACCAGCGCGCGACGGATGGGCTTGGTCCCGGGCGTACCGGAGTTATTCACCGACATGAACCTTTCGTCCCTCAATGCGGTAGCCGTGGCGGGCGAGCCGTCCCACGACCTCGACGAGCAGCGACCGCTCGACGTCCTTGATGCGCTCGTGGAGAGCGTCTTCGTCGTCCGCCTCCCGTACCTCGACCACGCCCTGGGCGATGATCGGGCCGGTGTCGACGCCGTCGTCGACGAAGTGGACGGTGCACCCGGTGACCTTCGCCCCGTAGGCGAGCGCGTCCCGCACGCCGTGGGCACCGGGGAAGCTGGGCAGCAGCGCGGGGTGCGTGTTGACGGTGCGCCCCCCGAAGCGGGCCAGGAACTCCTTGCCCACGATCTTCATGAAACCGGCCGAGACGACGAGGTCGGGCTCATGGGCGGCAATCGCCTCGGTCAGGGCGCGGTCCCACTCCTCGCGGGTGGCGTAGTCCTTCACCCGGCACACGAAGGTGGGCAGCCCGGCACGCTCGGCGCGCTCCAGACCGGCGATGCCGCTCCGGTCCGCTCCGACAGCGACGACCTCGGCGCCGAACCCCTCGGGGTCGGCGGCGGCGTCGAGCAGGGCCTGGAGGTTGGTCCCCGATCCGGAGACCAGGACGACGAGGCGGGCGGCAGCCACGGGTGACTCTTTTCGCGTTGCGTTGCTTGCTGTGGGGCTTGCTGTGGGGCTTGCTGTGGGCTTGCTGCGGGTGTGGGGTCTGCGGGGGTGTGCGTGCGGTTGCCGTGCGGCGCCTGCCGGGCCGTGCGGCTTGTACGGTCGTGCGGCTTTGCATGGCCGTGCGGCTTTGTATGGTCGTACGAATACTTCGAGGCTCCCGATACGGGGAACTCTACGAAGGGGCCGACCGTCAGCAACGATACCGGCACACAGCACGGCCCCCACGGGACGGGGGCGTGGCCGACAGGTAGCGTCTGGGGGCAGAGCCCGCGCCCGGGCGGGCTCGACGAAGGGCTCGACGAGGGGAAGACGTTCACCACATGCCGGACCGACGCCACCGTACGGACCTCCTGTTGCCGCGGGAGCGCCAGTCCACGGACGACGACAATCCGTTCGCGCCGCCGCCCGAGGGCCGGCCGGACCAGCCGTGGCAGCCGCGGCACCCCTCGAACGACGGCTCGTCCTCCTCCGGCTCCTCGGGGCGGGACGGCGACGGAAACGGCAGCGGGAGCGGGGACGGGCGCTCGGACGGTTCGTCGTCGAGCGGCTCGTCGGGCGGTTCGTCGAACTGGGGCAGCCAGTGGAGCAGCCGCCAGCCCGGCCGCTCGTCCGGCGGGGGCTTCGGCGGCCGCCCGAGCGGCCCGCGCGGCGGGCAGAACGGCCAGGACGGGCCGGGCAGCGGCCTGCGCTGGGACCCGACGGACCCGGCCCAGCGGCGCGCCCGGTATGCGCTCCTCGGCGGTATGTGGGCGTTCTTCTTCTCGCTGTTCGACCTCCCGGAGGTCGCGCTCCTCCTCGGTGCGCTCTCCGTCTACTGGGCGATCAGCTCCCTGCGCGGGGCACCCGGGGCGGGGCGGGGCTCGGCCGACGGGGAGCCGCGCGCTGCGCAGGCCGCACCGGCCGTGCGCAAGAGCCCGAACAAGCAGCAGATCACGGCCTCGGTGAGCGGCCTGGTCATGGCCGGCCTCGCGCTGCTGATCGTGGCGGCGTCGTTCGCGGCGCAGCTCGTCTACCGCGACTACTACACCTGCGTGAACGACGCCCTGACCAAGTCGGGCCAGGTCGCCTGCAACGACCTGCTGCCGGAGCCCCTGCGGGACGTCCTGGGCGTCCAGGAGTAGTCCTGGGGCGCGCCCGTACGGCTGTGGCCCGAACCCCCAGCGGGGTTCGGGCCACAGCCGTACGGGCACATGAGGTCGGTCGGCCCATGGGGGTCGAGGGGGCACGTGTGGCGCGGCCACGTGTGTCGGGACCCTGGGTGCTGGGACTTTGTGTGCCGGGACCACGTATGTCGCGGCCACGCATGCCGGGACCCTGCCTGCCAGGCCCACGCGTGGCCGGGGCCGCCGTCGCCGGGAAGGGGCGGTCAGTCGGCGGAGGGTGCCGGCTCGGTGGGGAGCGGCGGCCCGCTGGAGGGCGGCGGCTCGGTGGGGGCGGAGGCGGCCGGGCGAGGCCGGGCGCCGGGTTCCGGCGCTTCGGCCGTGGGCTCCCGCGTCGCGGCGACCGGCGCGGCGGTCTCCGCGGACCCGGCCCCCGGGGCCGCCGCGGGAGGCGGGGGGGTCCGGGCGGACCACGCGTCCGCCGGAAGGAAGTCGTACGGCTCGACGTCGTACGCGTCGAAGTCACCGTCGTCCAGCTCCAGCTCCAGCACCTGGGCCCGGGCCGGCTCCCCCGCGGCGGGCGCAGCGGACGGCTCCCGCACGACCGGCGTCTCCTCGGCCGACCCGCCCCCGGCCGTGCGCCGGGCCCGCAGGACCCGCCACCCGCGGATCGCCAGGGCAGCCGGGGTCGCCACCGTCACCGTCCAGACCGCCGCCGCGGCCCCCGTCAGCCACCAGACCGGACCGAACTCGGCGAGGCGTCCCGTGCCGAGCGGCCCGCCCGCCAGCGCGGCCGCCGCGGCGACGGCGATCCCGCAGCCCAGCGCCGCGAGCAGCACGGTCAGCACCGTGCCACCCGCCGTCCACGCCTCCTCCGGGTCCCCGTAGCGCGGGGCGGCGGCCTCGGCCGTCCACCACGCGACCAGGAGCACGGCGACGAGCGGAACCGCCGCCACCGCCCAGTGCAGCGGCATCCCCGGCCCCCGGCCGGGCAGCGCGGCCAGCCACGGCAGCTCGGGCAGGGCGGGCGTCCCGGTGAAGGCCAGCGGCGTCGCCGTCGCGGCCGTCCCGAGCGAGAAACCCGGCCCGAGACCGTACGCCGCGCCCCAGACGGCCGCGTTCGGCAGCAGGGCGAGGACGAGCAGGGCGAGCGCGATCCGGCCCGACCAGTCACCGGCGAGGGCGAGGAAGGACTCCTGCGCCGCCGTGCCGTGCCACACCAGGGACGCGAGCGCCACCACCGCCCCGCCGCCGAGCAGCACCAGCGCCGCGCCGCACGCCGAACGCAGCGCGAGCGCGACACGCGACCGGGCCAGCGCCACGCGCACCCCGCGCGGCAGCCACCCGGGGAGCGGCCCGGTCGGCCTGCCGTGCGCGGCCCACACCCCGGACGCGGCGGCCACGAGGACCAGGAGCGGCAGATGCACCGCCGCGGAGACCGGCGCCACGGCGATTTCACCGCGCACCCCGTAGACCGCCAGCGGCCCCCCGACCAGCAGATAGCCGGCGGCCACGGCCGGGACGGCCACACGCGCGGGGGCGCGCGGCCGGCCCTCGCCCGGTTCCGTCGCCTCCCGGGCGGCCCGGTGCACCAGCCACACCGGCAGCACCAGCAGGAGCAGCGGCACCACGCCCAGAGGGGCCGGGGCCCCGGAGAGCGTGTCGGAGCGCACGAGTTCGGCGCCGTGCGCGAACAGCCAGAGCACGACGGCCGTGTGCAGGGCGCCGCCGGAACCGCTGTCCGGAAAGGGGGAGCTGATCCACAGCACCATCACGAGCACGGTGAGGGCGCCGAGCCCGAGCCCCGCCGCCGTCGCACCGCGCACGAACGCGGCGACGGCGCCGGACGCGCCTGCTCGGACGGCGACCTGGGTCTGCGGCAGCGACGGACTCTGCTCGGTTGTCTGGGTCACGCGGCCATGCTGCCAACGACACGCGCTTTATGCGTGTAACGGGCGAATGGCCGATGTGTCGCTCAAGATACTTTCATGCCATTTTCCGATTGACGCTGCGCCGCATGGAGCCCGTATGACGCCCCGTATGACTCAGAGCACCGCACCGTCCGCGTCCGGGTCCCCCCTGCCGCCTCCCAAGGAACGGCGCAGGCTCCGCGAGGCGAAGGCGCTGACCGAGGCACAGCTCGCCGCGGTCGTCGGCGTCACCAAGTCCACGCTCCGCTCCTGGGAGACCGGCCGCACCGAGCCCCGGGGCCGCAGGCGGGAGCTGTACGCGAAGCTGCTGGCCGAGTTCGCGGCGGAGGCGCGCGCGCGGCAGGAGCGGAAGCAGGCGCCGAAGCCCACGCGTGAACCGAAGCAGGCCCCGGAGCCCACGCGTGAACGGAAGCCCGCCGCGGAGCCACCGGCCACCTCCACGCCGGCCACCCCCGCTACGGCCCCCGCCGCGCCGCCCGTCGTCCTCGACAAGTCTCCCGAGCCGCCCGAGGCGCAGGAGTCACCCGAGGCGCCCGCCCCCGAGGGGGCAACCCCGCCCGGGACGGCACGCGTCGGGCCCGCGCCCGAGCCGGACCAGAGGCCCGAGCCGGACCAGGGGCGCGCGCCGGACCAGAGGCCCGCGCCCGCACCGGACGCCGCCCCCGCGGCGTCACTCGCCCCCCTCGCGCCCCTCGCGCCTCCCCCACTCACCCCCGAAGAGGCGTTCGACCTCCTCTACACACAGGTTGCCGCCACACTCGTTCGCGAGACCCATGTGCTCACGGGCCGCCGCCGGCTCTCCCACGAGGCCGTCGAACGGGCCTTCCAGCTCGCCTGGCAGAGATGGCCGGACGTCGCGGTCGACCGCGACCCCGCGGGCTGGGTCCGGGCGGCGGCGTACGAGTACGCGATGTCCCCCTGGAACCGGCTGCGCCCCGCCCACCGGCACCCGGACGACCCGCCGGAGGAGCCCCGTCGCCGCGAACTCCTCAGCGTGCTGCACCAGTTGCCGCCACCCCACCGCCGCACCCTGCTCCTCTACGACGGCCTGGGCCTGGACCTGCCCGACACGGCGGCCGAGACCGAGGCGACCACCCCCGCCACGGCCAACCGCGTCCTCCACGCACGCGAGGCCGTCGCCGCACAGCTGCCCGACCTCGCGGACACGGAGCTGCTGCGACGGGAGTTGCGGGAGCTGACGGCCTCGGGACCGGCGCCGCGGCCCACCCCCGCCGAGGCGGTGCGCACCGGCTGCGAACGGCGTGCCGAGCGGTGGACCCGGATCGTCGTCGTGGCGACGGCCCTGATCGTGGCGGCGACGGCGCTCGCCCTGCTGACCTCGCCCCGGGGGTACGAACCGCCGATGCCGCCGACGCAGCAGGTGGAGGGTGTCCCGCCGCCGCAGAGCGGCCCCGAGCGGCTGAGCAAGGAGGCCAAGAAGCTGCGCGACAAGCTGCGGGACGCCCCCGCCGCCGGCCCCGCCCGCCTCCAGCCGGGCCCCGGCTGACCGGGGCGCGTCCCACACAGGGCCGGCCCACACAGGTCACGCCCACGTGGGTGGGGGGGTTATAGGCCGAGTCCACACAGGCCCGCGCCACACAGGCTCAGCCCATATATGCGCGACATACACGAGGGCCCGCCCCGGAACGAAACGTTCCGGGGCGGGCCTCAGCAGTGCGGCGTGCGTGATCTCGCGGGTCAGCCCGCGAGGATCGCGCGCGCCAGCTTGGCCGTCTCGGTCGGGGTCTTGCCGACCTTGACGCCCGCGGCCTCCAGGGCCTCCTTCTTCGCCTGCGCGGTGCCGGAGGAGCCGGAGACGATGGCGCCGGCGTGGCCCATGGTCTTGCCCTCGGGCGCGGTGAAGCCCGCGACGTAGCCGACGACCGGCTTGGTCACGTTCTCCTTGATGAAGTCCGCCGCACGCTCCTCGGCGTCGCCGCCGATCTCGCCGATCATGACGATCAGGTCGGTCTCGGGGTCGGCCTCGAACGCGGCGAGCGCGTCGATGTGCGTGGTGCCGATGACCGGGTCGCCACCGATGCCGACGGCGGACGAGAAGCCGATGTCACGCAGCTCGTACATCATCTGGTAGGTCAGCGTGCCGGACTTGGACACCAGACCGATGCGGCCGGGCTTGGTGATGTCGCCCGGGATGATGCCGGCGTTGGACTGGCCCGGCGTGATGAGGCCGGGGCAGTTCGGGCCGATGATCCGGGTCTTGTTGCCCTTGGCCTTCGCGTGCGCCCAGAAGGCGGCGGAGTCGTGGACGGCGATGCCCTCGGTGATGACGACCGCGAGGGGGATCTCGGCGTCGATCGCCTCGACCACGGCGGCCTTGGCGAAGGCCGGCGGCACGAAGAGGACGGAGACGTTGGCGCCCGTCTTCTCCATCGCCTCGGCCACGGAGCCGAAGACCGGGACTTCGGTGCCGTCGAAGTCGACGGTCGTGCCGGCCTTGCGCGGGTTCACACCGCCGACGACGTTGGTGCCGTCGCCGAGCATCAGACGGGTGTGCTTCATGCCGGTGGCGCCGGTCATGCCCTGGACGATGACCTTGCTGTCCTTGTTCAGGAAGATAGCCATGGTTCTACAGTCCCTCTTCCCTTACTTGGCCGCAGCGGCGAGCTCGGCGGCCTTGTCGGCCGCACCGTCCATGGTGTCCACGCGCTGGACGAGCGGGTGGTTGGCGTCGGAGAGGATCTTGCGACCCAGCTCCGCGTTGTTGCCGTCCAGACGGACGACCAGCGGCTTGGTGACCTCCTCGCCCTTCTCGGCGAGCAGCGCGAGGGCCTGGACGATGCCGTTGGCGACCTCGTCGCAGGCGGTGATGCCACCGAAGACGTTGACGAACACGGACTTGACGTCCGGGTCGCCGAGGATGATCTCCAGGCCGTTCGCCATCACCTGGGCGGAGGCGCCGCCGCCGATGTCCAGGAAGTTGGCCGGCTTCACGCCGCCGTGGTTCTCACCGGCGTACGCGACGACGTCCAGGGTCGACATGACCAGGCCGGCGCCGTTGCCGATGATGCCGACCTCGCCGTCGAGCTTGACGTAGTTGAGGTTCTTGGCCTTGGCCGCGGCCTCGAGCGGGTCGGCCGCGGCCTTGTCCTCCAGCGCCTCGTGCTCCGGCTGACGGAAGTCGGCGTTGGCGTCGAGGGAGACCTTGCCGTCGAGGGCGATGACACGGCCGTCGGCGACCTTGGCCAGCGGGTTGACCTCGACGAGGAGCGCGTCCTCGGCGACGAAGGTCTCCCAGAGCGTGACCAGCACGTCGGCGACCTGGTCGGCGACCTCGGCCGGGAACTTCGCCAGGGCGACGATCTCGGCGGCCTTCTCCTTGGAGACGCCCTCGTTGGCGTCGACCGGCACCTTCGCCAGCTTCTCGGGGGTCGTCGCGGCGACCTCCTCGATGTCCATGCCGCCGGCCACGGAGGCCATGGCGAGGAAGGTGCGGTTGGTGCGGTCGAGGAGGTACGAGACGTAGTACTCCTCGGCGATCTCCGGAGCGGTCTCCGCGATCATCACCTTGTGGACCGTGTGGCCCTTGATGTCCATGCCCAGAATGTCCGTCGCGCGGGCGACGGCCTCGTCCGGGGTGGCGGCCAGCTTCACGCCGCCTGCCTTGCCGCGGCCACCGACCTTGACCTGCGCCTTGACGACCGACTTGCCGCCCAGACGCTCCGTCGCCTCGCGCGCCGCCTCAGGCGTGTCGATGACTTCACCGGCCAGCACCGGTACACCGTGCTTGGCGAAGAGGTCCCTCGCCTGGTACTCGAACAGGTCCACGCGCGTCCGTCCCTTTTCTGAAGATCGCGGTTCGTTGTCTGCGTGGGCGTGCCGCGAAGGGCAACGTGACGAGCGCTGTCACAAGGGAGGCACACACGGTGTCCGTGGGCGCGGCATGTCCGCCTGGCAGGTTATCCCCGCAGGGGTCGGGCACCTAAATCACAGCTCACACCCGAGCGGTGATTACGGTCACAGAGCGGACGGGCCCACGGGGCCGTCATTCGGCGGCGGGCACCGGCAACGGGCGTCCCTCCAGCGCCGCCGCCATGATCTCCGGGAAGCGGTCGGGGGTGCAGGCGAAGGCCGGTACGCCCAGCGCGGCCAGCCCGGCGGCGTGCTCGCGGTCATAGGCCGGGGCGCCTTCGTCGGAGAGGGCGAGCAGGGCGACGAAACACACCCCGGACGCCCGCATCGCGGCGACCCGCTTCAGCATCTCGTCGCGTATGCCGCCCTCGTAGAGGTCGCTGATCAGGACGACCACGGTGTCGGCGGGGCGGGTGATCCGGGACTGGCAGTAGGCGAGGGCCCGGTTGATGTCGGTGCCGCCGCCGAGCCGGATGCCGAACAGCACGTCGACCGGGTCGTCCAGCCGGTCCGTCAGGTCGGCGACGGCGGTGTCGAAGGCGACGAGCCGGGTGTCCAGCGACCGCAGGGAGGCGAGGACCGCGCCGAAGACCGAGGCGTGGACGACGGAGGCCGCCATCGATCCTGACTGGTCGACGCAGAGCACGACCTCCTTGCGGACGCCCTGCGCCGCCCGCGCGTGGCCGATCAGCCGCTCGGGGACGACCGTGCCGAACTCAGGCCGGTAGCTGCGGAGGTTGGCCCGTATCGTCCGGTTCCAGTCGATGTCGCGGTGCCGGGGCCGGGTGGTGCGCGCGGCCCGGTCGAGCGCGCCCCGCAGCGCGGAGCGGGTGCGGGTGGCGAGCCGGCGCTCCAGATCCTGGACGACCTTGCGGACCACGGTCCGGGCGGTCTCCCTGGTGGTCTCCGGCATCGCCTGGTGGAGGGAGAGCAGGGTGCCGACGAGGTGGACGTCGGGCTCTACGGCCTCCAGCATCTCCGGTTCCAGCAGGAGCGCGGCGAGCCCCAGCCGGTCGATGGCGTCGCGCTGCATGACGTGGACGACGCTGCTGGGGAAATAGGCCCTGATGTCGCCGAGCCAGCGGGCCACCGAGGGCGCGGAAGCGCCGAGCCCGCCGGCCCGCCGGGCTCCCCGCCCGTCGTCGGGGCGGGTGCCGTAGAGCGCGGACAGCGCGGTGTCCATCGCGGCGTCGGTCCCGGCGAGCGCGCGACCGGTCCCGTCGGCCGCCGCCTCACCACCGAGCACCAGCCGCCACCGGCGCAACCGCTCGTCGTGTGCGGGGCCCACGGGCGCGGATGTGCTGCGCGCCGCGTCCGGGCCGCCGGCGCGCGCAGTCGCGGTGCACGGCGGGCCTCCGCCCACCGGGGTTACGGGCGGTGCGGTTCCGCCCACCGGGGTTACGGGCGGTGCGGTTCCGCCCACCGGGGTGCCGTGCGCCGAAGCACCGTCCGCCGTACCGCCCCCGGCCGGAGGACCTTGCACGGGTACGCCAAGCACCGGGCCTGCGCCCGCCCGGTCCTCGCGAAGCGGGACAACCTGTACCCGGCCCCCACCATGCGGGGCCCCCTGCGCCCGGCCTCCGCCCTCCGGGGCGCCGTACGAGGCGGATGCGTCCACCGGGGTGCCGTGCGCCGAAGCACCGTCCGCCGGGGTGCCGTGCGTCGTGGTCCGTGTCATCCCGCTGCCTCCGCCGGCTCGTCGATGCGGTCGTGTCCGCGCACCGGGTCGTGCGCGCGGGCGGTGCCCGGGGCGCGGGCGGCGTGCCGCCCGGGAGCGGTGCCCTGTGCACGGCCGCCACCCCGCGCGGGAGCGCCGTCCCCGGCAGGGCCGCCCTCCCGCTCGCGCCCGGCCGTCAGGACCAGGGCGACCACGCCCAGCGCCGCGTCCGCGCGCCGTTCGTCGAGGCCGGGGCCGAAGCCCGGGGCAGGCGGTGCCGGAGCGTCGCCGGGGGCGGGCGTACGCGCCGGGCCGCGCCGGGCCAGTTCGCCCAGGGCGCGCCGCGCACCCGGCTCGAAGGAGCCGAAGGTGCGCCGCAGCAGCGGCAGCACATCGGTGAACGCCTCATCCGGGACCCCCGTCAGCCACGCGTCGACCAGGGACAGCAGGCGCTCGTCGTGGACGAGGAGCAGGCCGCCGGCCGGGGCCGTGCCGATGAAGCCCTCGATCCAGGCCGCAGCCTCGGCCGGGGGCACGCCCGGGGAGAGGGCGCGGGCCAGAGTGCGGGCGGCCTCGTCCCCGGTGAGCAGACCGTCGTCGAGCAGCAGCCGGGCCGCCCGGCCGCGTATCCCGCCGGGGACGGCGTCCCGGGCGACGAGTCGGCGCAGTGCCGCCCGCCAGCGACCGGCCGTCGCCGCCGGGTCGGGCAGCAGGCCGATCGCGGAGTGCACCGCGTCGATGTGGTCGCGCATCCGGGCCGCCGCGTCGGCGTCGAGGCCGGTGCAGGCGGGCGGCAGGCCGACGCAGACGCGTTCCGCGAGGCCCGAGGCGACCTCGGCGAGGGCCGCGGTGTCGGTGCCGCGGACGTCCCCGTACCGCAGGGCGCGGGCGAGCGCCGGGAGGGCCTGGGCGAGGTGGCCCACGTCCGTGTCCAGGGCGGCGCGGTCGGCGAGGGCCGCCATCACCACCGGCAGGGCGTCGGGCAGACCGGCCAAGAGGCACTGCTCGGCCAGCGCGGTGACCGCGCCGAGGGCGGTCGCGGACACCGCCTCGGACTCGGCCTTCGCGGTGGCCGCCGCGAGCACCGTGGTGCCCCAGACGCCCGCCTCGGCGACCCGGACGGACAGTTCCGGCTCCCAGCGCAGCCGCCAGGACTCGCGGAAGGTGCCGGTGCCGCCCCGGCCGGTGGGCTCGCCCCAGCCGACACCGAGCAGCCGCAGCCGGTGGAGCAGCCGGCTCCGGGCCGTGTCGTGGTCGCCGCGCAGGTCGAGGTCGAGTTCGCGTTCCCCGGCCTCCGGTCTGAGCCGCAGGCTCCGCTGCCGCCGGGCCAGGTCCCGCTGGAGCGGCACCGCCGGGGCGCCGTCCGGGACTTGGCCGAGCACGTCGCCGACGACGAGCCGGTCGGCGACCAGCCCGAGCGGGACGTCGGAGCCGTCGCACATCACCGCCCGCACGGCGTCCGTCGTCTCCCCGAGTCCGGCGAGCGGGCGGCCCCGGACCACGGCCAGGGTCTCGGCGAGCCGGACCGCCTCGATGACGTGCGCGGGGGACACGGCGCGGCCCTCCTCCCGCAGCAGACCGGCGACCCGGGCCATCCACCGCTCGACCGGCCGGTCCGGGGCCGTGAAGAGATGGGCGTACCAGCCGGGCGAGGCGATTCCGGCGCCGTACCCGGAGGAGCGGGCGAGCCTGCGGTGGGTCCACGGCACCCAGGTGGTCTCGGTGCGGACCTTGGGCAGGCCCTTCAGCAGGGCCCGGTCCGCCGTGGCGGTGGTCCGCTCCATGAGGGCCGGGACGTGCCAGGCGCCGCAGACGACGGCGACCCCGTCGCCGAACTCCTTGCGGGCCGCGCGCAGTCTCAGCCGCATGTGCGCCTCGCGGACCAGGTCGTGCTCGTGACCGCCGTGCCCGTACTCCTCCCGGAGGGCGGTCATGGCTTCGGCGAGCACGGCGAACGGGGCCCGGGCGTCGGCCCCTTCGGCGGCCTCTTCACCGACCTCTTCCGTAGCCGCTTCCGCGGCCGGGCCGCGGTGCTCGACGACGTCTTCCCACCAGCGCTCGGGGTCGTCGTGACCGGCGGTGCGGGCCAGCACGCCGATGGGGTCGATCCGCACCCCGCCCTCCGCGCCCTCGGCGGCGGCCGGTTCCCCGCCCCCGCCCAGGGCCAGGGAGTGCGCCGCTGGCAGGTCGACGAAGCGGACGGGGACGGACCGGGCGAGGGCCCAGCGCAGGGCCACCCACTCGGGACTGAACCCGGCGAACGGCCAGAACGCCGAGCGGCCCGGGTCGTCGACCGCGTGCGCGAGCAGGGCGACCGGTGGACGCATGCCCTCGTCCGCGGCGAACTCCACCAGCGCGTCGGCCTCGGGCGGGCCCTCGATCAGCACCGCGGGCGGCCGGGCCGCGTCCAGTGCGGCCCGGACGGCCCGCGCCGAGCCGGGGCCGTGGTGCCGGACCCCCAGCAGCAGGGGCCCGGCCCGCCCGGTCATACGCCCACCTCGTGGCAGGCCCGGTAGAGGTCCTGCCAGCCGTCCCGTTCGCGGACCACGGTCTCCAGGTACTCCTGCCAGACCACCCGGTCGGCGGCCGGGTCGCGAACCACCGCGCCGAGGAGGCCGGCCGCCACGTCCGAGGCCCGGAGCACGCCGTCCCCGAAGTGCGCGGCGAGCGCCAGGCCACCGGTCACGACGGAGATCGCCTCGGCCGTGGAGAGCGTGCCGGACGGGGACTTGAGGCGGGTACGGCCGTCGCCGGATACCCCTTCGCGCAGTTCACGGAAGACGGTGACGACCCGGCGGATCTCCGCCAGGCCGTCGGGGACGGCGGGCAGGTCGAGCGAGCGCCCTATCTGGTCGACCCGCCGGGACACGATGTCCACCTCGGCCTCCGCGGTGGCGGGCAGCGGGAGGACGACCGTGCTGAACCGCCTGCGCAGCGCGCTGGACAGCTCGTTGACCCCGCGGTCGCGGTCGTTGGCCGTGGCGATCAGGTTGAAGCCGCCGACCGCCTGGACCTCCTCGCCCAGTTCGGGGACGGGCAGGGTCTTCTCGGAGAGAATCGTGATCAGGGTGTCCTGGACGTCCGCCGGGATGCGGGTGAGTTCCTCGATCCGGGCGGTCGAGCCGGCGGCCATGGCGCGCATGACGGGCCCGGGCACCAGAGCCTCACGGCTCGGGCCGTGGGCGAGGAGCTGCGCGTAGTTCCAGCCGTAGCGGACGGCCTCCTCGGGGGTGCCGGCGGTGCCCTGCACCAGAAGGGTGGAGTCCCCGCTCACGGCGGCCGCCAGATGCTCCGACAGCCAGGTCTTCGCCGTGCCGGGCACACCCAGCAGCAGCAGGGCGCGGTCCGTGGCGAGGGTGCTGACGGCGACTTCCACGATCCGGCGCGGGCCCACGTACTTGGGCGTGATCACGGTGCCGTCGGCGAGGGTGCCGCCCAGGAGATAGGTGGCGACGGCCCAGGGCGAGAGGCGCCAGTTGGCGGGGCGCTGCCGGTCGTCCTGGGCTGCGAGCGCGGCGAGTTCGGCGGCGAACGCGTCCTCCGCGTGCGGCCTCAGCACTCCGGCGCTCACGGTCACCGTTTCGGACACGGTCATGGTTCCCCCTCCAGATCGTCCGATCCGTTGCGTGCTCCACGGTGCACCACGCCACTGACAATCGGCCGTCGCCGCAGGCCGGAGGGGGCGCAGCGGTAATGGAGGGGGGCCGTCCGTTCCCCCGGACCGGCCCCGGGGCAGGGCCGGTTCGGGGCGTGCGGGACCGGTTCGGGCGGAACGCCGGCACGGCGGACGGCCCGGGCTCGGCCGGGCCGGGTGCTACTCCCCGCCGACCGGCGACTCGGCGATGCAGCCGCCCACCGTGGCCATGCCCTCGCCGGAGTCCTCCTTGAGCACCTTGCCGTTGTGGGTGATCCGGCAGGTGATCTCGGTGCCGGTCAGGTCCGCGGCGGCCGGGAAGACGCCGGCGGGCATGATGCCGCGCAGGGTGACCGTCTTCTTCCAGGGCAGTTCGGGCGCCTCCACGGTGGCGAGCGAGGGGTCGAGCGCCTTGCCGCCGCCGTCGTGGTAGCTGATCGAGTCGACGTTCTTGCCCGTCACCTCGTAGGTGACCTCGTACGTCTCGTCGACCGCCTTGTCCACGGCGTCCACGGCCTCCGAGCAGCCGGTGAGCCCCAGGACGAGAGCGGCCGAGGCGGCGCAGAGCGCGGTACGGCTGGTTCGGTTCATGTGCGGTGATCCCCTGCGAGTCGAGAAGCGGGCGCCGGAACAGTACGTCCACGGCCGCAGGACAGCGTAAAGCCTTGGCCAAGACGCCCGGCCGCGAGGCGGACAGGAGGTCGAACCGCAGGTCGGGGCGGATTGTCAGTGGGGGGTCGTAACGTCGTGACCATGCTGCTGACCAACGGGGACTCTTCCGGTCGGCAGGTGCCGGGCGCGGCACCTGACGATCCGTCGCACACCACTGCCGCGCCCGCCGCCGCGCCGGGCGGCCTGTTCACCGACGCGCCCGCCGGCCGGCCCACCGGTTCGCCCGCCGGTTCGCCCGCCGGTTCGCCCGCCGCCGGTGGCGATCGCGTGGCCGCGCGCCGTCGTGCCGACCGCCGGGCGGCGCGGATCAGCACGGGGGCCGCGGAGTTGGAGCAGCGGCTCGCCGACGTGGTGCGGGCCGGGCTCGCCTCGGCCGGGGCGGCGGGCCGGGGCGCCTGGGAGGAGACGGCCGCGCGGATGGTCGACGCGCAGGCGCCCGGGCTCGCCTCGCGAGCACGGGAGTTGGGAGCGATACCGGGGTCGGGGCCGGGCTGGCCTGGCCGACTGCTGGAGGAGTGCGCGCTGCTGCACCTGCTGGACACGGCATGGCTGGGCCGCGACGGGCTGCCGCCCGCCCTGTCCCGGACGGTGCGCACCCGGATAGGTCTGCCCTCCCGCGCGGAGGGCGCGCCGGTCCGGGACACCTGGCTGTTCCTGGCGCAGAGCGACGGCTCGGACGGCAGGCTGACCACCCGGCGGATCTGGTTGCACGGGCGCGGGTCCGGCCGGGCGGTGCTGCTGCTGTCCTACGGCGCGGCCGGGCGTGCTCCCCAACTGACCGTGCCCGTCGGCCTCATGGCCGAGGCCGAGGTCGTGGGCCACGGCGGGGCGGGGCAGCTCCGCGGTGACCTCGGCGAGCTGCTCACCTCACCGGTGCCGATGGACAGCCCGCCGCCGGGCACCGACTGCGCCGGCGCGCTGGCCGCCTACGGCAGGGCGCTCGGCGAGGACCCGTGGCTCGACGTCTGGCCGGTCACCCTGTCCGGCGTCCTCCCCGTGCCGACCGGCAGCGGCTGGCAGCTCGCCGACGCGGACGGCGGCGCGGCACTGCCCCTGGCACCCGCCGCCCTGGCCGGGTCCGGGCTGTGGCGCCTGGTCGCGGTCTCCGGGGGCCGCCCCGTCACCGTCTTCGGCGAGGTCGGGCACCGGGGCGTCCTGCCGCTCACCGCGTGGTCCGCCGAGTCGCCGGAGACCGTCCCGCTCACCTGACACCCGTCCCGCGCCCCGCACGAACCCCCCGAGACAGCAGCACCGCACGACACCGCACCGCGCCCGAAAGCCCGGATCCATCCCGAAGGAGGCCCCCGATGAACAACACCACCAATCCCTGGGACGAGCTCGTCGCCACGGCCCTCCTGGGCACGGACCGGCGCCCCCCGCCGGGAGCGCGGCCCGGAGCGCCGGGCGGGGACGCGGCCCTCGCCCTGCTGGACGCGGCGGCCGAGGAGGCGGTCCGTCGCCGGGCCGGTCTGCGGCCCGCCCCGGCCGCCGCCCTCCCGGAGCCCGCACCGGACGATCCCCGGCCCCGCCTCCCGGACGCCGCACGGCTGCGCCTCGGCCGGCTGCTCGCCGGCCGCGCCTCCGGCGGCGCCGTGGCCGGCCGGCGGGGCTCCTCCCCCGATCTGACCGAGCTGCTGCCGCAGTGGCTGGCCGCCGCGAACGCCCACGGATACCGGGCCCCGCCGTCCCTGCTGCCCGCCCTGCTGGACGCCGCCCGGGCCCGCACCGATCTGCGGCCCGGTGCCCTGGCCTTCGCCGGCCCCCGTGGGCTCTGGCTCGCCCGGCTCAACCCGGAGTGGCGCTACGCACTCCGTGGAAGCGCCGGGTCGGCCCTGCCCGACCCGTCCGACGCGGACGCGGTGCGACTGCTCTGGCGGGAGGGCCTGTTCGCCGAACGCGCCGCCCTGCTGGGCGCGCTGCGCACCCACGACCCCGCCGCCGGGCGCGCCCTCCTCACCGCCACCTGGCCGGCCGAACGCGCCGAGGACCGCCTGATGTTCCTGGACACCCTGCGGACGGGCCTGACCGACGCGGACGAGCCGTTCCTCGAAGCCGCCCTGGCCGACCGCAGCCGCAATGTCCGGGCGACGGCGGCGGAACTGCTCTCGGCGCTCCCCTCCTCCGCGCTCGCCGCGCGGATGGCCGCCCGCGCCGCCTCCTGTGTCGCGCTCGACCGCAGCGGCGCTCCCGGGGCGGCGATAGCCGTGGAGGCGCCGCACGAGTGCGACGCCGGGATGCAGCGGGACGGCGTCGTGCCGACGGCCCCGTCCGGCCGGGGCGAGCGGTCCTGGTGGTTCGGCCAACTCGTCGAGGCGGCACCCCTGTCCACCTGGCCCGCCCGGCTCGGAGGCCGCACCCCGCAGGAGCTCGTCGCCCTGCCGGTCCGCGACGACTGGGCCGAGGAGCTGCACGCCGCCTGGTGCCGCGCCGCGGTGCGCCAGCGGGATGCGGTCTGGTCCCGCGCGCTGCTCGGCGCACCGGCCTCGCCGCCCGCCACCGGTCCCGGCACGACCTCCCCCGCCGAGCGCTCCCAGCTCCTCCTCGCGCTGCCCGAGGAGGAACGGGCCCGCTGGGTGGGCGCGTTCATCGACGCGCACGGGCTGTCCGAGGCGTTCCAGCTCCTGGGCGTGTGCGCGGTGCCCTGGGCCCCGCCGCTCGGCCGGGCGGTGGTCGACGCGCTCGACATCGCCCGCGAGGCCGGCAGTTACCCCTGGAGCTTCAGTGGTGTGATGGGCCTCGCGGAGCGCTGCCTCGACCCGGCGGAGGCCCCCCGCCTGGAGGCGCTGACCGCGCCCCCGGCCGAGACGGAGGACACCTCACCGGGCGCGGGCGGCTACTGGTCCGAGGCGTTCCAGCGCCTCGTCTCCACACTGCGCCTGCGCGCCACGATGCGCGCGGAGCTCCTCCCGACCGACGCGGGGGTAGCGCCCGACGCGGGGTAGCGCCCCACGCGGGTAGCGCCGGGCGGGACCCGGGGCGACGAACGGCAGTGCCGTGTCGACACCTTGCGGGGTCGGGCCCACGCCTGGCGGGGCCGGGACGACGCCGGGCAGGGCCGCCGGGTCGACGCGGCACAGCGCCGGGCCGACCCGGTGGGCAGCCCCGGTCAGGGCCGGTCGCGTCAGACCGACGCGCGGACGTTCGCGTTGACCCACTCCACGATGGAGGTCGTCGTCGCGCCCGGCGTGAAGATCTCCGCGACGCCCTTCTCCTTCAGGGGCGCGATGTCGTCTTCGGGGATGATCCCGCCGCCGAAGACCTTGATGTCCTCCGCGTCCCGCTCCTTGAGGAGTTCCAGGACCTTCGCGAAGAGGGTGTTGTGCGCCCCGGACAGGATGGACAGCCCGATCGCGTCGGCGTCCTCCTGGATCGCGGTGTCGACGATCTGCTCGGGGGTCTGGTGCAGCCCCGTGTAGATGACCTCCATACCGGCGTCGCGCAGCGCCCTCGCGATCACCTTGGCCCCGCGGTCGTGCCCGTCGAGTCCCGGCTTGGCGACCACTACGCGGATCGGACCCGTCACACCCATCACTGCCTCCACCTACCGATGCGCCGCCTCCGGCACGGGTTCCGCGGGCCCGGGTGGGCGCGGAAGTGAACGAACGTTATCTCCCGGTGTCCAGCATCCCGCAAGCCGCCGTTTCGCGGTGGGCTGCGAGGGGGAAATCACACATGGGACATTTTCGCTGAGCGCCGTACCGGCCGGACCCGCGTACCCCACGCGCGGAGCCCTGCGGCACGGGCGCGAGGGAGCCGCCGCAGGTCCACGGAGCCTGCCGTACCACCGCGCCGAGAGCCGCACGGCACGGCGGTACGGCACATCCCCGGCCCGGGTCACGCTGCTTCTCCCATCAAGGGCGCGCGGGGCAGAGCCGCCTCCGCCGCGCCGGTCGGGAGGTCGCCGTGCAGGCTCCGCCGTTCCCCTTTCCTCCGCTGCCCTCCCTCATCCCTCCGCTGCCCTCACTCCTGACGAGCCTGCCGAACCTGCCCGGCTTGCCGAAACCCCTGGCCAACCTGCCGAACCCCCTGCCGGCCGTGCTGACGGGCGCGGTGCTGCGGGCGACCGCGCTGGAGCTGCTGGTCCTCGCGGGCCATCTCGTCCTCTACCCCACGGGCATCGCCCCGGAGCGGAGACCGCGCGCGACCCCCGCACCACAGCGGACCGGCGCCCCCGACACGCCCGGGACGCCCGTCCCCGCCCTCCTCCGGCCGGACACCGGCCACGGCGACGGGGGCGCGGGCGGGAGCGCCGGCGCCGGCGGCGTCCCCACCGTCCTCCTGCACGGCTTCGTGGACAACCGTTCCGTCTTCGTCCTGCTGCGCCGCGCCCTTGCGCGCCACGGCGGGGGACCGGTCGCCTGCCTCAACTACTCGCCGCTGACCTGCGACATCCGCACCGCCGCCGATCTGCTGGGCCGCCATGTGGAAGAGGTCTGCGCCCGCACCGGGCGGCCGGAGATCGACATCGTCGGCCACAGCCTGGGCGGGCTCATCGCCCGCTACTACGTGCAGCGACTCGGCGGCGACCGCCGGGTGCGCACCCTGGTCACCCTGGGCACCCCGCACGCCGGAACGGCCGTCGCGCCGCTCGCCGGAGTGCATCCGATCGTGCGCCAGATGCGCCCCGGCTCCCCGGTGATGGAGGAGCTGCGCCAGCCGGCCCCGGGCTGCCGTACCCGGTTCGTGAGCTTCTGGAGCGACCTGGACCGGATCATGGTCCCGGTCGAGACGGCCCGCCTGGACCACCCCGACCTGCTCGTGGAGAACGTCCCCGTCCAGGGGATCGGACATCTCGCCCTGCCGGTGCACCCGGCGGTCGCGGCCCGGATCCGCGAGTACCTGACACCCGGCCCGGCAGCGCCCGGTTCCCTTCACCGGGACGCCATTTCGGTCGCCTAGGCGAACCGTTCATCGAACGGTTATCGAACGTAGAGCCAAAGCTGCGCCCGCAGTCCGCCGAAAGGCGGCCGAATGCCCGTTTCCTCATGGCGGAGATACCGCCGAAGATTGTCGCCATCGCATACCGCCGGGTACAGTCGCGCCCACTGCTTCCCCCCGGGGCTCCGCACGCGGCCCGCCCCGGACGCAGGTCCTGCTGCCGAGGCGAGAGAGAAGTTGGTGAACGACCAGCACGCCCACGCCGGGTACGCCGGCTACACCACCGGCAGCTACGAATCCGACCCGCTCTTCGGGAACCTCCCGGGCAGTTACGAGTCCGGCCACAGCGGTCAGTACGACTCTTCCCAGTGGGACACCGGCGCACACCCGACCGCGGCACACGACGTCTACGGATCGTCGGAACAGCAGCACCAGCAGTACCAGCAGGTGCAGCAACAGGCCGCGTACGGAGAGCAGTACGAGCGGTACCCGCAGTACGACGCCACCGGCCAGTGGGACTCCACCGCCTGGAACCAGGCCACCGGCACCGGCCAGTACGAGGCCGCGGCCGCCGCGTTCGGCTACGGCACCACCGGCCAGTGGGCCACCACCTCCCTCGACGCCTCGTTCGAGACGGGCGCGTACGACGCCACCGCGTGGAACGCGGAGAACACGGTCGCGCCGGAAGCCCTGGTCCCCCAACAGTTCACGCCGGAGCACGAGTTCACCTCCGCCGAGTACGGCACCGGGCACGAGGCCGTACACCACGAGGCCACGGCCTACGACGCGGACGCCTACGACCTCGGCCAGGTCGACCCCGCCGCCTACGACTCCGGCTACGCGTACGAGACCGCGTACGACGCCGACTACGCGGCCGGCAACGGCGGCACGGACGAGGACGCCCCCGCCGCCGACGCGCACGAGGCCTACGACACGCACGAGGGTGACGCGCACGAGGGCTACGAGACCGCCGGGACACACCTCGCGGACGACGCCCACGAGGCCCAGGGCGCCCACGAGCCGGCGCACGAGGGCGACGACGAGGCGGGCGCCGAGCACCACAGCGCCCTCACCCAGACCATGACCGCGCTCCCCACCGCCTCCGCGGCCGCCCGCCCCGTCCGCCGCTCCGGCGGCGGCAGCCGCGGCCGGCGCCGGACGCCCGCGAAGCGCTCCGCCCTCCTCACCGTCGCCGTCCCCTCGGCCTGCGTCCTCGGCGCCGCCGGTATCGCGGCCGCCTCGGTCGGCGAACTCGGCGGCACCGAGAAGAAGGCGGACGAGAAGACCAGCCTGGCCGCCGCCGACCCCGGCGCGGTGAAGGCGGTCGAGGCCAACAGCAAGATGGACACCCAGCTCGCCGCCCTCAGCGCCGACGCCCGCGACTTCGGCGACCGTGCCTCCCGCACCCAGGAGCGCATCGACCTGAAGGAACGCCAGGCCGCCGAGAAGAAGAAGCGCGAGGAGGAGGCGGCCCGCCGTGAGGCGCTGCGCCCCAAGTTCGTCCTCCCCGTGAAGCAGGACGGCCTCAGCGCCTACTACGGGCAGTCCGGCGTCAACTGGATGTCCCTGCACACCGGTATCGACTTCCCCGTCCAGTACGGCACGCCGGTCATGGCGGCCACCGACGGCACCGTGCGCACCCAGTGGAACAGCGCCTACGGCAACATGGCCATCGTGACGGCGGCCGACGGCACCGAGACCTGGTACTGCCACCTCAGCAGCACCAAGATCCGCAGCGGTTCGGTGAAGGCCGGTGACGTGATCGCGTACTCGGGCAACTCGGGCAACTCGACCGGCCCGCACCTGCACTTCGAGGTGCGTCCGGGCGGCGGCTCCGCGATCGACCCGCTGCCCTGGTTCCGCAGCCACGGGCTCGACCCGACCTGACGGACACCCCGCACGCACCCGTGACGGAGGGGGAGGACCGCACCCGCGGTCCTCCCCCTCCGTCGTGTCCGTCGCGCCCGTCGGAGCGCCGTGTCCGTCAGAGCTTCTCGACCGGCGCGTACCGCAGCAGCAGCCGCTTCGGCTTCTCGTCGCCGAAGTCGATCGTCGCCTGCGCGTCCGAGCCGGAGCCCGTGACGCCGACGACCGTGCCCAGGCCGAACTGGTCGTGGGTGACCCGGTCCCCGACCGAAAGCGCGATCACCGGCTTGTCGGTGGTGCGCCGGGTCGCGAAGCCCGAGGCGCCGCCGCGCGAGCGGGAGGAGGAGAGGGAGGAGGTGATTCCGGCCGTCGGCCCGGCTGGCGCGGCCATCGGCCCGGTGCGCTTCCAGTCCAGGTGCGCCGCCGGGATCTCCTCCAGGAAGCGCGAGGGCGGGTTGTACGAGGGCTGGCCCCAGGCGCTGCGCATCGCGGAGCGCGTCAGGTACAGCCGCTCCCGGGCACGGGTGATGCCCACATAGGCGAGCCGCCGCTCCTCCTCCAGCTCCTTGGTCTGGCCGAGGGCCCGCATGTGCGGGAAGACGCCGTCCTCCAGGCCGGTCAGGAAGACCACCGGGAACTCCAGGCCCTTGGCGGTGTGCAGGGTCATCAGGGTGATGACGCCGGAGCCGTCCTCGTCCTCGTCGGGGATCTGGTCGGAGTCGGCGACCAGGGCGACCCGCTCCAGGAACTCGGCGAGGGTGCCCGCACCGTCCTCCTGGGCGCGGTCCTGCTCGAACTCCAGGGCCACGGCGGCCAGTTCCTGGAGGTTCTCGATCCTGGTCTCGTCCTGCGGGTCGGTGGACGCCTGGAGTTCGGCGAGGTAGCCCGTGCGCTCCAGCACCGCTTCCAGGACGACCGCGGGCCCGGCGCCGGACTCGGCGATGGTGCGCAGCTCCTCCATCAGGACGTTGAAGCGCTTGACCGCGTTCGCCGAACGGGCGGCCATGCCGTACGCCTCGTCCACCCGGCGGAGCGCCTGCGGGAAGGTGATCTTCTCGCGGAGGGCCAGGGCGTCGATCATCGCCTCGGCGCGGTCGCCGATGCCGCGCTTGGGGACGTTGAGGATGCGGCGCAGCGGGACGTTGTCCTCGGGGTTGGCCAGGACGCGCAGATACGCCAGGACGTCCCGGACCTCCTTGCGCTCGTAGAAGCGGACCCCGCCGACGACCTTGTAGGGCAGGCCGACGCGGATGAAGATCTCCTCGAAGACTCGGGACTGGGCGTTGGTGCGGTAGAAGACGGCGACGTCCCCCGCCTTCGCCTCGCCCGCGTCCGTGAGGCGGTCGATCTCGTCGGCGACGAACTGCGCCTCGTCGTGCTCGGTGTCCGCGACATAGCCGGTGATCCGGGCGCCGGCGCCGGCGTTGGTCCACAGGTTCTTCGGGCGGCGGGACTCGTTGCGCTCGATGACGGCGTTGGCGGCGGACAGGATCGTCTGCGTGGAGCGGTAGTTCTGCTCCAGCAGGATCGTGGTCGCGTCCGGGTAGTCCTCCTCGAACTGGAGGATGTTGCGGATGGTCGCGCCGCGGAAGGCGTAGATCGACTGGTCCGCGTCACCGACGACGCACAGCTCGGCCGGCGCCAGGTCCTCGTAGCCCTCGCCGACCAGTTCGCGCACGAGCGTGTACTGGGCGTGGTTGGTGTCCTGGTACTCGTCGACCAGGACGTGCCGGAAGCGGCGGCGGTAGTGCTCGGCCACCTCCGGGAAGGCCTGGAGGAGGTGCACGGTGGTCATGATGATGTCGTCGAAGTCCAGGGCGTTGGCCTCGCGCAGCCGCGCCTGGTACATCCGGTACGCCTCGGCCAGCGTCTTCTCGAACCCTCCGCCGGAGCCTTCTGCCTGGGAGGCACCCCCGTACGCCTGGTCGGCGAAGGTCTCCTCGTCGATCAGCTCGTTCTTCAGGTTGGAGATCTTGGCGCTGAAGGACTTCGGCGGGAACTTCTTCGGATCGAGGTCGAGGTCGCGGCAGACCAGGGACATCAGGCGCTTGGAGTCGGCCGCGTCGTAGATCGAGAACGAGGAGGTGAAGCCGAGCTTCTTCGACTCGCGGCGCAGGATGCGCACGCAGGCGCTGTGGAAGGTCATCACCCACATCGCGTTGGCCCGGGGGCCGACGAGCTGCTCGACGCGCTCCTTCATCTCCCCGGCGGCCTTGTTGGTGAAGGTGATCGCCAGTATCTGGCCGGGGTGGACGTGCCGGGCGGCCAGCAGGTGGGCGATGCGGTGGGTGAGCACCCGGGTCTTGCCGGAGCCGGCGCCCGCGACGATGAGCAGCGGCGAGCCGGTGTGCACGACGGCCGCGCCCTGCTGCTCGTTCAGCCCTTCGAGCAGGGCGGCGGCGTCCACGGCGGGGCGGGGGGCGCCGTCGCGGTAGTAGCCGTCGCGGGCGGGCGGCACGTCGTACGCGCCCTGGAAGAGGTCGTCCGGGATCGGCTCCGCGGCCGCTTCCCCGGGCGGCGGCGGAGCGTGCTCGTCCCCGTGCGGCTCCTCGTCGGGAGGCGTCAGGCCGGTCAGGAAGCTGTCGTCAAAGAGGCTGCTCATCGCCTACCGAGTCTAGGCGGAGGGACGGACACTCCGGGCCGCGCTTCCGGGAATGCCCGCCGGTGCACGGTGTGTGACCGGACGCCTCCGGGACGGGGTCACAACGACACGCCCCGAGAAAGGTCACGAAAATGTATCGGACATATCGAACACCAACCTTCACAGCACACACACGAATTGGTTAGCGTGCTCGATCAGACGGCCCGCAACCCTCCCGGCGAACCGCGTCGGACGGGCCGGCTGCGCCGAATCCGTACTCCTCGCAGGGCAGTTCGGAACCGGGGACCCAAAAACGCATCAACCGGGGTGAATCGGGCCGCGTTTCTCGCGCCCGTAGGGCATCTTCCGTTCGCCCGAACCCGACAGCTAACCCGGTAGGCGGTCCACGGAAGAAGGAGATGCCGGCCTTGGCGTCGCATCGCAGGACCCGCACACGCACCATCAAGCCCTCCCCCGCCGTCGGTTTCACGACGGCCGCGCTCGCCGGCGTCACACTGCTGTCGACACAGAGCGCGACGGCCGCCCCCGGTGAGCCGAAGCCCTCGATCGAGGACGTCCAGAAGAAGGTCGACGACCTCTACCGTCAGGCCGGAAGCGCGACCCAGGAGTACAACAAGGCCCGCGAGGCGACCGCGGAGAAGCGCCGCGAGGTCGACACCCTGCTCGACCAGTCGGCCGACCGGGCCGAGAAGCTCAACGAGTCCCGCCGCGCGCTCGGCACCTACGCGACGGCCCAGTACCGCACCGGCGCCGTGACCCCGACGGCCGCCCTGATGTTCGCGGACAGCCCGCAGGACTACTTCGACCAGTCGCGGCTCATGGACCGCATGACCGACCAGCAGCAGTCGGCGATCGCGGCCTACGAGACCGAGCGGGCCGCCGCGGCGAAGCAGCGCGCGGAGGCGGGCAAGCGGCTCCAGTCGCTCACCGAGTCGCAGCAGGCCCTGCGCACCAGCAAGCAGACCGTGCAGACCAAGCTGGCCGAGGCGCGTTCGCTGCTGTCCCGGCTGACCGCCGAGGAGAAGGCGCGGCTCGCCGCGATCGAGCGCGAGAAGGAGGCGGAGGCCCGCCGCAAGGCGGAAGCCAAGGCCAAGGCGGAGGCGGAGGCCCGCGCCGAGGAGGAGGCGGAGGCCGCCCGCCGAGCGCAGGAGGACCAGCAGCCGGGGACGGGCACGGGGACGGGGACCGGAACGGCCCCGGGCACCGGCTCCGGCTCCGGCACGGAGGACGGCGGGTACGCGGCCAAGGCCGACAAGGTCCTCGCCTTCGCCCGTGCCCAGATCGGCAAGCCCTACGTGTGGGGCGCCACGGGCCCCAGTTCCTTCGACTGCTCCGGGCTCACCCAGGCCGCGTGGAAGGCGGCCGGCGTGGACCTGCCGCGCACCACGTGGGACCAGGTCAAGGTCGGCACCCGGGTCGCCACGGCCGATCTGCGCCCGGGTGACCTGGTGTTCTTCTACGACGACATCAGCCACGTCGGCATCTACGCCGGAGACGGCACGATGATCCACGCGCCCAAGCCGGGCGCGAACGTCCGCGAGGAGTCCATCTACTCCATGCCGATCCACGGCAGCGTCCGCCCGGCCTGACCGCTACCGGACCTCACCGCACCTCACCGGGCCGCCGGCTCACCGGACCCGCACCTCTCTCCCCCCCCCCCCCCCCGCGCACGCCACGGGCGCGCGGGGGCGGAGCGAGCGCGGAGGGGCGCAGGCGTGGAGGCGCGGGGAAGGTGCACAGGCGTGGAGGCGCGGAAAGGTGCGGAGGGCGCGGGGACCGCTCAGGTCCAGAGCGTCGCGATGAAGACGTTGGCCACCGTCAGGCCGCCGACCGCGCCGAACAGCGCCTTGTCGACCGTCTCCTCGTCCCGCTTCACGTAGACCAGGCCCAGGATCACGACCAGGACGGCCAGCTTGATGCCGATCTTGAGGTTGTTCACCGTCTGGTCGTCCGCCTGGTTCAGGCCCACCAGCGCGACTCCGGTGACCAGCATCGTGACGGCGCCGTGCAGCATGGCCGGCGTGAAGCGCGCGGTGCCGGCGCCTATCGCCTTCATCTGGGTGAGAAAACCGCCCAGCAGCGACGCGATGCCGATGATGTGCAGGGCGACGAAGACATTGATCAGTACGTCCATGGGCCGGAGCCTATGCGGGGCCGGATCACCGCCCCCTGGTCAGGTAACCCTCAGCTCCGTCTCCGGTCGCCGGACCGCCGGTTGCCGATCATCGAGCGGTCACAACACCCGACCGGAACGCACAGGACCGGGCGGGTTCGGACAGTTCCTCACCTTGCGTCACCTCCCCGTGACCTCCGGGTCTAGCGTCCTGCCCCACGCACCACCGGCGACGGCTGGTGCGACGGATGACGGACGACGGATGCACGACCGACGACGGAAGTACGACGGAAGGAACGGCGCCACCGTGGCAGCGCACCGGAAACCCACCCAGCGCCCGCTCACCGGCCCGGCCGTCCGGGCCGCGGCCACCCTGGCCCTCGCGGGCGCGGCGACCACCACCGCGCTGGACTCCCCCGCCGTGGCCGAGCCCCGCCAGACCCCCGCACAGATCAAGGCGAAAGTGGACGCCCTCTACCGCGAGGCGGAGGCGGCGACCGAGAAGTACAACGGCGCGAAGGAGCGGGCAACCCGGTCCCTCGAACAGCTGGACGCCCTGCGCGACGAGGCCGCCCGGCGCACCGAGCGTCTCAACACCTCGCGTGACGCCCTCGGTTCCTTCGCCGGGGCCCAGTACCGCTCCGGCGGCATCGACCCCGGCCTGCGGCTCGCCCTCACCTCCGACCCCGGGGAGTACCTGGAGCGCGCCTCCCTCGCCGAGCGGGTCGGGGACCGCCAGGCCGCCGCCGTCGCCGATGTGCGCCGCCGGCTCCTGGACCTCGCCGGACTGCGCGCCCGCGCCGCGGACCGGACGCGGGAGCTGGAGCGGCAGCGGGACGAGGTCTCCCGGCACAGAACCGAGGTACGGAAGAGGCTCGCGGCGGCGGACCGGCTGCTCGCCCGCCTCACCGCGGAGGAGCGCACCGCCTACCGGAGCGGCGGGACCTCCCCGGCCTCCGGCGGCGAGCGCGCCCCGGACCGCGCGGGCCGCACCGAGGCGCCCCGGGGGCCCGTCGCCCCGGCGAGCAGCGGCCGCGCGGCGCAGGCGATCTCGTACGCGTACGGGGCGCTGGGCAAGCCCTACGTGTGGGGCGCGACGGGCCCCGGGGCGTACGACTGCTCGGGGCTGACGCAGGCCGCGTGGAAGGCTGCGGGCGTCTCGCTGCCGCGCACCACGTACACCCAGATCAACGCGGGGAAGCGGATCCCGCGCTCCCAACTCGCCCCGGGCGACCTGGTGTTCTTCTACCCGGGGGTGACCCATGTGGGCCTCTACATCGGCGGCGGCAAGATGATCCACGCGCCCCGGCCGGGTGCGCCCGTACGTATCGCGCCCATCACCGAGATGCCGTTCGCCGGCGCGACCCGGGTCGCCTGACGCGGGCCGCCGGACGCGGTCGCCTCACGCGGGGCGCCGGACGCGGTCGCCTGACGCGGGCCGCCGAACGCGGTCGCCTCACGCGGGGCGCCGGACCCGGGTTCCGAAGTCGGCCGACGAGCCCGTGCCCGGGAGGGTGCCCGGACTGCCGGCCCTCGGTTCCGTACGGACGTCGTCACGGGGCGGGCGGTCGCCTGGCTGTCGGCCCCGGTCAGACCAGCCCCGCGCGCAGCCGGTCGCGGAGCCGGCGGGCGACCTGGCCCAGCAGCGCGTCCACCCCGGGCTGGGTCCCTGCCGCCACCCGGGACTCGCTGAGCGCGGCCACCGCGTACCGGCGCCCGTCCGCGTGCTCGACCACCCCCGCCTCATGCCGCAGATTGAGCAGGGTGCCGGTCTTGGAGGACCAGGTGGCGGCGTCGGAGGCGAAGTCCGGGGCGAGACGGTGGCGGAGCACATTGTCGGCGAGCAGGGTGCGCAGCCGGGCGGCGACCTCCGGGTGCACCCCGCCCGACGGGTCCCCGCCCGACGGGTCCGCGCCCTCGGCGGAGGCCGGCCAGATCGCCTGGAGGAGGTCCACATAGGCGCGGGCCGTGCCCGTGTTGGCGCGGGAGACGTCGAGCTGCGGCACCCGGTGGCCGCGTCCGGCGGTCCCGGCGTCGATCGCGAGGGCGTGCGCCAGATGCGCGTCGGCCCGGTCGAAGCGTTCCTCCGGTGTCTCGCTGAGCTGGCGCGTGGTGTGCCGGACGGAGATGCCGCGCAGCCCGAGGCCGTGCACGATCGCGGCGACACGGGACGGCGGGGTCAGCGCGAAGAGCGCGTCGGCGGCCACCCCGTCGCTGATGCAGGTGCTGAGGTAGAGCAGGTCGTCGACGGAGATCCGCGCGGGGTGCCGGAAGCGGCTCAGGCCGGTCGGGCCCGGGGTGGTGATCCGCCCGGGCGCCACCTCGACCGCCGTCGCGCCGTCGAGTTCGCCGAGCCGGATGCGTTCCAGGGTGGCGAGTGCGAGGGGCACCTTGACCAGGGAGGCGACGGGCAGTTCGACGTCCGGGTCGATGCCCAGTTCCTCGCCGCTGTCCAGGTCCCGCACCAGGAAGGAGCCGTGCAGCCCGCCGTCGCGCAGGCTCCGCCGCAGCTCGGCGAGGAGCCGGGTCGTGGCGGACCCCACGGACTCCACGGGCCGCACCGACCCGCCGGACCCCACGGCCCCGCCCGGCCGCACCGACCCGCCGGACCCCACGGCCCCGCCGGGCGGCGCGGGCGCCGGGGCGGGACGGGCGGGGTCGGTCCTGCTCATACGCGCTCCTCCGCACCCAGGCAGCGGGCGATGCCCGCGCCGCATACCTCCCGGACGCGGGCCGCGCCGGGGTCCGTCGCGTCCGCCGCGGTGAGGACGAACCCGCGCGCGAGGCCCCGGTCCAGATCCTCCAACGGCCGCCAGTACAGGCCGAGTTCCCGCGCCTCGACCGGCGAGCAGAGCAGCAGGTCGTCCCGGCTCAGCACGTCCGCCGCCGCGGCCGCCTCGCTCCGGGCCACGGCCAGCTGCGCCGGGAGCAGCCCGACCGCGTCTCCCAGCCGCGCGAGCGGGTCCCGGACATGGGGGACGTCGTCCTCCGGCTGGAGCCACAGCCGGCGCGGCCGGCGCCCGACATCCGCCCGGCCGGGCCGCAGGGTGTCCAGATGGACGGGCCCGCCGCCGGGGTCACCGGCGGCGGCGACGCCCAGCGGCACGGTCCACTCCGCCTCGGCGCGGGGCGCCGCCAGGAGCGCGGCGCGCACCTGCCCGGACCGGACCAGGTCGGCGCGTTCCGCGGGCGCGGCGGGCCGGGGGTCGATCAGCACGTCCGCCGCGTGGGCGTCGGCGATCAGACGGGCGAGGGCGCCGGTCGGGGCGGCGGGCACCGCGAGCCGCAGCGGGCGGTGGCGCACGGCCTCCGCCTCGTGTTCCAGCCGGTCGGCGAGCCGCACGAGCTGCCGGGCCAGGGGGAGCATGTCGCGGCCGAAGGGGGTCAGTGTGGCCGCGCGGGAGGACCGGTTCAGCAGCCGCTCGCCCAGATGCCGTTCGAGCGCGGCGACCCGCCGGCTCACGACGGACTGCGCCGTGCGCACCGCCGCGGCCCCCACCGTGAAGCTGCCGTGCTCGCTCACCTCGACGAACGCCCGGCAGGCCGCGACCAGATCCACGCACCCACTATGCCAAAACAGCATGGGAGCGTGCGGGCGCGTCTTGGACGGCGGCGGGCGCCCGGGCGGAGAGTGGTGCCCGCCGCCGAGGACCCGCCCCGCGGGCGTGCCCGGCCCGGCTCCGCCCTGCCGTGTTCCGACGATCCGGAGGATTCCGCCATGCCGCACCGACTGCGCACCCGCCCGGCCACCGCCCTGATGGCCGGTGCCCTGACCCTCGCCGTGCTGTCGGGCTGCGGGCAGGCGACCGCCCCGCCCGGAGCTCCGGCCCCGGCCGCCGCCACCGCGTCGGCGGCGGCCTCCGCCCCGTCCGCGAAGACCACCGAGCGCCGGTTCCGCGCGCTGGAGAAGGAGTTCGACGCCCGGCTCGGCGTACACGCCGTGGACACCGGCACCGGACGCGAGGTCGCACACGGCGCGGACCGCCGCTTTGCCTACGCCTCCACCTTCAAGGCCCTGCTCGCGGGCGCGGTCCTGCGCGCCTACGGCATGGACGGCATCGACAAGGTGGTCACGTACACGGAGGCCGACATCGTCGAGTACTCCCCGGTCACCGAGGACTTCACCGACACGGGGATGAGCCTGCGCGAACTGTGCGCCGCCACCCTCTGGTACAGCGACAACACGGCGGCCAACGTGCTGCTGAGGGAGCTCGGCGGCCCCGACGCCCTGGAGAAGGTGCTGGAGGAACTCGGCGACGACGTCACCGAGATGGACCGGATCGAGCCGGACCTCAGCGAGGGGAAGCCGGGCGACGTCCGGGACACCAGCACCCCGCGCGCCCTGACCGCCGGCCTGCGCGCCTTCCTCCTCGGCGACGCCCTGGAGCGCCGCGAACGGGAGCTGCTGCGCACCTGGATGGCGACGAACACCACCGGCGAGACCCTGATCGCGGCGGGTCTCCCCCGCGACTGGACGGTGGCCGACAAGAGCGGCACCGCGGGCTACGGCGGCCGGAACGACATCGCCGTGGTGTGGCCGGACGACGGCGGCAACCCGATCCTCTTCACCGTGCTGTCCAGCCGCGACGAGAAGGACGCCGAGCGCCGGGACGCCCTGATCGCCCGGGCCGCGACCGTCGCCCTGGAAGGACTCGGCCGCCGCTGACCTCCCCGGAGGGCGGGCCCGTCGTCCGGCCCGGACGCGACGGCCCGGGCACCCCGCCCGGACGCGACGGCCCGGCACCGGGGCAGGAGCCTCGGACCAGGCGCCGCGGCAGGCAGGAGCCTCGGACCAGGCGCCGCGGCAGGCAGGAGCCTCGGACCAGGCGCCGGGGCAGGCAGGAGCCTCAGACCAGGCGCCGGGCCGTCGCCCACCGGGTCAGCTCGTGCCGGTTGGAGAGCTGGAGCTTGCGCAGCACCGCCGACACATGGGACTCGACCGTCTTCACCGAGATGAAGAGCTGCTTGGCGATCTCCTTGTACGCGTAGCCCCGGGCGATCAGCCGCAGCACCTCGCGCTCCCGCTGGGTCAGCCGGTCCAGGTCCTCGTCGACCGGGACCGCGTCGGTGGAGGCGAACGCGTCCAGGACGAACCCGGCCAGGCGGGGGGAGAAGACCGCGTCCCCCTCCTGGACCCGGAAGACCGAGTCCACCAGGTCGGCGCCCGTGATGGTCTTGGTGACATAGCCCCGGGCGCCCCCGCGGATCACGCCGATCACGTCCTCCGCCGCGTCCGACACGGAGAGCGCGAGGAAGCGGACGGGGTGCTCGGCGGCGCCCATCAGGGTCGCGCAGCGGCGCAGCACCTCCACCCCGCCGCCGCCCGGCAGATGCACGTCCAGCAGGACGACCTCGGGGCGGGTGGCGGTGATGACGGTGACGGCCTGGTCGACGTCGGCGGCCTCGCCGACGACCTCGACGCCCGTCTCCTCGGTCCGGCCGATCTCCGCCTGCACCCCGGCCCGGAACATCCGGTGGTCGTCGACGAGGACGACCCGCACCCGCCGCCCCTCCGCCGTCTCGCCCTTGCCCCGGCCCCCGGCACTCGCGCCGCCCGCTCCGCCCGGCTCGCTCATCCGTCCGCCCTCTCCATCTCCAGCTCGACCTCGGTCCCGCCGCCCGGCGCCTGCCGCAGCCGCGCCGTGCCGCCGTTGCGCTGCATCCGCCCGATGATCGACTCCCGGACGCCCATCCTGTCATCGGGTACCGCGTCCAGATCGAAGCCCGGCCCCCGGTCCCGCACCGAGACGAACACCGAGCCCGGCTCGACCTCCGCGTAGACCTGGACGGGCCCTCCCCTGCCACCGTACTTGGCGGCGTTCACCATCGCCTCGCGCCCGGCCTGGAGCTGGGCGCCGAGGCGCTCGTCGACCGGGCAGTCCCCGACCACGACCACCTCGACCGGCACCCCCTGCTGGTCCTCGACCTCGGCGGCGGCCCGCTTGACCGCCTCGGCGAAGGTGTCGGGCTCCGCGTCCTCGTCCTTGCCCGTGCCCTCGGGCCGGTAGAGCCAGTTCCGCAGCTCCCGTTCCTGGGCGCGGGCGAGCCGGCGCACCTCGCCGGGGTCCTCGGCGTTGCGCTGGATCAGGGTGAGGGTGTGCAGGACGGAGTCGTGGACATGGGCCGCGACCTCGGCGCGCTCCTGGGCCCGGATGCGCATGGTGCGCTCCTCGGAGAGGTCCTGGGTCATCCGCACCAGCCAGGGGCCCGCGAGGAGAGCGACCCCGGCGACGACCGCGATCACCGCCGTGAGGATGTTGCCGAGCTGCGCGGCCGAGCCCCGGACGACGACGAACAGGGTCAGCCCGGCGGCGGCCAGGGCGACCCCCGCCACGACCCGGACGGCCGGGATCAGCCGCCCCCGCCCGCCCGAGGCCGGAATCCAGCTCGCCCGGCGGGCGTTGTCGGCCTGCCGCCACACCAGGACCACACCGGCGCCGATGAGAAGGGTCGGCACGATGTAGCGGTTGGCGGTGTTGCTCCGGAGGTTCTCGACGAAGATCACGCCACCGGCGAACAGGGCGCACAGGGCCAGCAGTTGGCCCCGGTCCGGCTTGCGCAGCCGGCGTCGTCCGTCCGGCGCGGTGGCGAAGAGGGAACGGTGCTCGGCGGCCCGGCCGCCGACGCCGAGCGGGACGACGATCCAGAGGACCGCGTACGGCAGCGCGCCGAGGCCGTCCGCCATGAACAGGACCAGGAACACCAGCCGGACCCAGATGACCGGCAGCCCGAGATGGCCCGCCAGGCCGCGCGCCACACCGCCGAGCAGCCGGCCGTCGGCGCTGCGGTACAGCCTGCGCACGGGCGGCTCGTCGGTCTCGGTCGGACGGGCGGCGGCGACGGGCATGCCCCGATCGTCACACGGGCGCCCGGGGCGGGACATCAGGGCCACCCCCTGAACCGACCCTGAGACGACCCGGTTCCGCGCGCCCCGCGCGCCCGCGCCCCTGCCGGGTGGAAATCAGGGGACGTCCAGGGTCGGGGCGGCTGCCGCCCCCGCGGCAGGCCCGTCACCATGGAGGCATGAGCCAGCCGACCGCCGCCCCGCCCCCCGGGACGCACGAGGACCCGCCGGCGCCCGCCCGGCAGCCGCTGCGCCGCTCCACGCGCAACAAGCTGGTGGCGGGCGTCTGCGGCGGCCTCGGCCGGCACTGCGACGTCGACCCGGTGATCTTCCGCGTGGTGATCGGCGTGCTGTCGGCGACCGGCGGCATCGGCCTGATCTTCTACGGCTTCGCCTGGCTGCTGGTGCCGGCCGCCGACGAGGACGAGACCGAGTTCCGCCGGCTGCTCACCGGCCGGGTGGACCGGGCCTCGCTGAGCGCGGTGCTGCTGGCGCTGATCGGCTGCGGGCTCCTGCTGACCACCCTCGGCAACGCGGACATGCTCGCCTTCGCCTCGATGCTGGCCCTCGCCACGGCCGGGGTCGCGGTCTGGTCGCAGCGCCGGACGCTCGCCACCGACGAGGGTGCCGGTCTGGATCCGGCGACCTCGCACGCCGTGGCCGAGGCACCGCCCGAGACCAAGGCCCCGCCCGCGCCCGAGGGCCCCTCCTGGTGGCGCGACCCGATCCTGAAGGACGGCACCACGGGGCCGGTGGCGACCGGCTACCTCTGGGGCCCGGAGGACGCGGTGGCCGAGGCGGCCCGCGACCGGCGAAGCCCCGGCGGCGGCCCGGCCGTCGGCCCGGGGCAGGAGAAGCAGCGCGAGCGGGGCCGGCGCGGTATCGGCGGCCCGGTGGTACTGCTGGCGGTGATCGCCGCGGTGGTGGGCACGGCGACGGCCTGGGACGGACGGCCGCTGGGCGACAGCCTCCAGATCGGCGCTGTCGCGGCCCTGGCCGTCCTCGGCACCGGCCTGCTGGTCAGCAGCCTGATCGGGCGGACCGGCCTCGGCACGGTGCTGGCGACGCTGGCGGCGGCCGGGGTCCTCGCCGGGGCGACGGCGCTGCCGCCCGGGATCGGGACCGATTTCCGCGAGACCGTGTGGAAGCCCGCCACCGCGTCCGCCGTCGAACCGCGCTACGACCTCGGCTCGGGCGCCGGCACGCTCGACCTCTCGGCGGTGCCGGTCCCGGCGGGCGAGACGCTGACCACCAGCGCCCACCTGGGGCTCGGAGAGCTGAGGGCCGTCGTCCCGGCGGACGTCACCCTCGTCCTGGAGGCCCGGACGGGGATCGGCGACATCAGACTGCCGGCGGGCACGGACCCGGTGGGCGACGCCGCCCCGGGGCAGCAGGTGCTCCGGACCCTGCCTCCGCCCCCGGGCACCGAGGCCGCGGGCACCCTGCGACTGCAACTGAACGTGAGCGTCGGATCGGTGGTGGTGGAACGTGCCGGGTCCTGAGCCGCGCCTGCGGCACCGGTTCCTGCCCGGCCGGCTGATCGCGGGCCTGAGCGCGCTGGCCACGGCCGCCCTCTACGCGGGAGACGCGGCGGGCGCCTGGCACACGCCCTGGTTCACCGCGCTCCCGGTCGTCTTCGGCGGTCTGTTCGCCGCCGGGGTCGTCGGGTCCCTGCACTACGGGGTGCGCCGCCGGCGCGCCCGCAGCAGCGCGTCCAGCGAGAACACGGACGCGCCCGCGAGCACCAGCGGCAGCCAGGCCATGAGGTAGGCGAGGTCGTTGCCGTAGTAGTACGGATCGGTCGCCCAGCTGACGGTCAGCCAGAGGCTCAGCGAGATCAGCGCCCCGCCCAGCGCGGCCAGCCGCGCCAGCAGACCGACCAGGGTGCCGATGCCGACGGCCAGTTCACCGAAGGAGATGGCGTACCCGAAGCCCTCGGGGTTCTTCAGCGCCAGGTCGACGAGCCAGGGCACGGCGGAGGAGTCCCGCACCGCGTTCATGGTCTCGCCGATCGACCCGGGCCCGGTGGCCGAGAGGAACGCGCTGTCGGTCAGCTTGTCGATCCCCGCGTAGACGAAGGTGATTCCCAGGAAGAGGCGCAGCGGCAGCAGGGCGTACCGGGCGGCCCGGTCCCGCCGGCCCGCCGGGCGTTCGCCGGGGACCCCGTAGCCCGCTGCCGACCGGTGCGTGTGTGCCATGGCCCGTCCCGTCCCTCGCCGGTGGTTGCCCGTCAACCGACCATACGTACGCGGACCGCGCCCCGCTCACCAGCCGCGCGGCACGATCTGTGACACGGCCCCGCACCCGGGAGCGCGGGCCCGGCCCGGGAGCGCGGGCCCGGGAACGGCCGTGCCGCCGCCCACGCAGGTGGACGGCGGCACGGACCGGCGGGTGGTGCGGGAGGTCACTCCCACTCGATGGTGCCCGGCGGCTTGCTGGTCACGTCGAGGACGACACGGTTGACGTCGGCGACCTCGTTGGTGATGCGGGTGGAGATGCGGGCCAGGACGTCGTACGGCATCCGGGTCCAGTCGGCGGTCATGGCGTCCTCGGAGGAGACCGGGCGCAGCACGACCGGGTGGCCGTAGGTACGGCCGTCGCCCTGGACGCCGACGCTGCGGACGTCCGCGAGCAGGACGACCGGGCACTGCCAGATCTCGCGGTCGAGTCCGGCGGCGGTCAGCTCCTCGCGGGCGATGGCGTCGGCCTCGCGCAGCAGGTCCAGGCGCTCCCTGGTGACCTCGCCGACGATGCGGATGCCGAGGCCGGGGCCGGGGAACGGCTGGCGCTGGACGATCTCCTCGGGCAGGCCCAGTTCCTGGCCGACCATCCGGACCTCGTCCTTGAACAGCTTGCGCAGCGGCTCGACGAGCTGGAACTCCAGGTCCTCGGGCAGGCCGCCCACATTGTGGTGGGACTTGATGTTGGCGGTGCCGGTGCCGCCGCCGGACTCCACGACATCCGGGTAGAGGGTGCCCTGCACCAGGAAGGCGACGTCCTCGCCGGCGCCCGCGGACTCGGCGACGATCTCGGCCTGTGCCTGCTCGAAGACGCGGATGAACTCCCGGCCGATGATCTTCCGCTTCTCCTCGGGGTCCGAGACTCCCTTGAGTGCGGTGAGGAAGCGCTCCTCGGCGTCGACGACCTTGAGCTGGACGCCGGTGGCCGCGACGAAGTCCTTCTCGACCTGCTCGGTCTCGCCCTTGCGCATCAGACCGTGGTCGACGTACACGCAGGTGAGCTGCGAGCCGACGGCCTTCTGGACGAGGGCGGCGGCCACCGCGGAGTCCACGCCGCCGGAGAGGCCGCAGATGGCGCGCTTGGTGCCGACCTGCTCGCGGATGGCCGCGACCTGCTCCTCGATGACGTTGCCCGTGGTCCAGTTCGGCTCGATGCCGGCGCCGCGGTAGAGGAAGTGCTCCAGGACCTGCTGGCCGTGCGTGGAGTGCATCACCTCGGGGTGGTACTGCACGCCGTAGAGCTTCTTCTCATCGTTCTCGAAGGCGGCGACGGGCACCACGTCGGTGGACGCGGTGACGGTGAAGCCCTCGGGCGCCTCGGAGCAGGCGTCGCCGTGGGACATCCACACGGGCTGCTCGGCCGGGGTGCCCTCGAAGAGGGTGGAGCCGGGCTTGCTGACGTGCAGCGGGGTGCGGCCGTACTCGCGGGCGCCGGTGTTGTCGACGGTGCCGCCGAGCACGGTCGCCATCAGCTGGAAGCCGTAGCACATGCCGAAGACCGGGACACCGGCCTCGAAGAGGGCGCGGTCCAGGCGCGGGGCGCCTTCGGCGTACACCGAGGACGGGCCGCCGGAGAGGATGATCGCGCGCGGGTTCTTCGCCAGCATCTCCGCGACGGGCATCGTCGACGGGACGATCTCGCTGTAGACCCGGGCCTCGCGGACGCGGCGGGCGATGAGCTGGGCGTACTGGGCGCCGAAGTCGACAACGAGGACGGTGTCCGGTTGCGTTGCGGGCGCGGCAGCGGGGGACGCTGATGACACTGGCGGCCTTCCGGCGGTGGGGAGAGGGTCGGTATTTGTCGATTCTACCGGGGCGGGTGCGGGCGCTTTTCGTCTCACCATCCGAACCGGTTCGGTCCCGGGCGGGGGCGGGGGGCATACTGGGCGCCATGCAGCAGCGCACCGTCGTCTTTACCTATGGCATCCGGCCCGTCCGGTGCCATGGTCGTGCTGCTTGAGCAACTGACAAGCGACTTCCCAGGCGCCCCGGGCCGACAAGGCCCGGGGCGCTTCGGCTTTTCCGGGTCGTGCCGGTCCGGGGCCCCTCGCCCCGAAGAGGAGACCCCCGTGACCGAGGTACTCGACCGCACCGGCGCCCGCACCGAGGACGCCGCGCAGGTGATCGGCGGAGCCCGTGAGCGCATCGACGCGCTGGACGACCGGATCATCGGGCTGATCCAGGAGCGGATGGCCGTCTCGGCCGTCATCCAGGACGCCCGGATCGCCTCCGGCGGCCGGCGGGTGAACCTGGCCCGCGAGATGGAGGTGCTGGGGCACTACAGCGAGGCGCTGGGCAGGCCGGGCACCTCGCTGGCGATGACGCTGCTGGAGCTGTGCCGGGGCCGGATCTGACGGCGGACCCGTGGGCGGGGGCCCGCCCGCGGGGCTCCGGCGGGGCGTACCGCGTGCACCTGCGTTCGCCCCGCGGCCCCGGCGGGGCGTACGGCGTGCACCTGCGTTCGGGTGCGCCCTCACCCGTACGGCGCGTGACGCCCCCGGCGACCCCTCGTTGTTCCCGTTGTCCGTGCCAGCCAGGGGCGGGCCCGAAGGAATCCACGCGTGGCTCCGCTGGGGCGTGTGACGCACCGCAGGTGTGTCGTGGGACCTCGCTCCAGCGCGCGTGACCGGTCGGCAGGGGACAGCAGCCCGGTCACCCCAAGGGCGGTCGGCTCCGGGGACGCCCGGCGCCGACCGCATACGGTCCCGCCCGCCCACGGCCCGCCCGCCCCTCGCTCCCCCGCTCCCCGTCCCCGCGTCCTTGTCCTCCCGACGTCCTCCCGACGCGGCGCTGCCCCCGGCGCCGTGCCGGCACCGGTGAAGCCCTGACGCCGGTGCTGCCCGAAGGGCCCCGCGGCCACTGCCCGCGGGGCCCTTCGCCTTCCCTGCTGCCCGGTGGCAGCCCCTTCGCCACCGGCCTCCCACACGGGAGTGATCCACATCACACCAGGATTCCCGGCTCGGGGGACAACCATCCCCAGGGGTCACAGGTCATGCATGCGGAACAACGGCTTCACCCGCGCCGGGCGCGGTCGGGAGCCGTGCGTATGCCAGGAGGTCGCTGCACTCGGAGGGGGGTGCAGCGGCCTTCGTCTTTCCCGGTGCGCAGCCGCCCGCCCGGTTGCTTCCCGGCGCGCAGCCGCCCACCCATGGCTCCCGGCCCGCGCGTGCTCCTATTCCGTCACGGGGCGGCCGGCCCGTCAGGCGTCCCGCGGCTTCTTCGGCGGAACCGCGGGCATCCCGAGGAACGGCAGCCGCAGCGCGCCGAACGCCCCGTCCGGCACCGCCGGGGACTTCGGCTCCACCGCCGCCAGCCGCGCGTACTCCTCGCCCTGTGCCGGGCGCGGGTCCTCGTCGCCCTTGTTCGGCCAGAAGGACATCGCCCGCTCCGCCTGCGCCGTGATGGTGAGCGAGGGGTTCACACCGAGGTTCGCGGAGACCGCCGCACCGTCCACCACCGAGACACCGGGGTGCCCCCAGAGCCGGTGGTACGGGTCGATGACACCCGTCTCCGCAGAGGCGCCGATCGGGCAGCCGCCCAGGAAGTGCGCGGTCAGCGGAGTGCCCATCAGCTCGCCGATGTTGGACCCGGCGAAGCCGTTGATCTCCTCCGCGAGCAGGGACGCGGCCCGGGTCGCCTCCGGGATCTGGTTCGGGTTGGGGGCGCCGTGCCCCTGCCGGGCGGTCAGCAGTCCCTTGCCGATGCCGCCCGGCTTGCGGTACGTCGTCAGCGAGTTGTCCAGGGACTGCATCACCAGGCCGATGATGGTCCGCTCCGACCAGCGCCGGTTGGACAGCGCCCGCACGGCCCGCCACGGGTGCCGGGCCATGTTCCCGAACCAGCCGCGCACCCTCCCGCGGACCCGGTACGGCACCTGGAGGACCGTCATCCCGCCCATCGCGTTGGAGCCGCGGCCGTAGCGCACCGGCTCGATGTGGGTGGCCGGGTCCGGGTGGATCGAGGAGGTGATCGCGACCCCCCGGGTGAAGTCCACCTTCGGGGTGCCGTGGCGCCTGCGGTAGCGCCGGTCGTCGGTCTGCGCGCCCACCAGGGCCTCGGAGTTGGTCCGGGTCAGCTCCCCGAGCCGGCCGGAGAGGCGGGGCAGCAGCCCGGTGTCCTTCATCCGGTGCAGCAGGGTCTGCGTCCCGTAGGTGCCGGCCGCGAGGACGACCCGGCGCGCGGTGAAGGTGCGGCCGGGACCCTTGCGGCGGTTGTCACTGGGGACGGTCTTCACCGCGTAGCCGCCGCGCGCGTCCTCGGTGAGGGCGACGACGGAGGTCATCGGGTGCACGGTCGCCCCGGCCTTCTCGGCGAGGTAGAGGTAGTTCTCGTTGAGGGTGTTCTTGGCGCCGTGCCGGCAGCCGGTCATGCACTCGCCGCACTCGGTGCACGCCTTGCGGGCGGGGCCCGCGCCGCCGAAGTACGGGTCGGGCACCTCCTGGCCGGATCGGGCCCGGGCCGAGCCGTCGGCGTCCTTCCCGTCCCCGAAGAACACGCCGACCGGCGCCATGTGGAAGGTGTGCCCCACGCCCATGGCCTCGGCGGTCGCCTTGAGGTGCACGTCGGAGGGCGTCATCGTCGGGTTGAGCCGCACGCCCAGCATCCGCTCGGCCTGGTCGTAGTACGGCGCCAGCTCGTCCTGCCAGTCGGTGATGTCCTTCCACTGCGGGTCGTTGAAGAACGGGGCGGGCGGCACGTACAGCGTGTTGGCGTAGTTGAGGGAGCCGCCGCCGACGCCCGCGCCCGCGAGCACCATGACACTGCCGAGCAGATGGATGCGCTGGATGCCGAAGAGGCCCAGCGCGGGGGCCCAGAGGTAGTTCTTCAGGTCCCAGGAGTTCCGGGGCAGCGTCTCGCGGGTGAACCGGCGGCCGGCCTCCAGCACGCCGACCCGGTAGCCCTTCTCCGTGAGCCGGAGGGCGGAGACCGAGCCGCCGAAGCCGGAGCCCACGACGACCACGTCGTAGTCGTAGCCGTCCTCGTCCTGCTCCAGGTCCTGGTTTCGGGCAGGGGATACCTCGGACATGGCTCTCCTCGTCGGGATGTACGGGCGTGCGGGTGCGGGTCGGGGGTGGTGAACGCGGACCCGGCGGCGGGCTCCGGGCCGGTCGGCCCGGGTCCCGGGCCGGTCAGCGCAGGCGCAGGGCCTTCATCAGGCGCAGGCTGCGGCTCATGAACGCGGCGTACGCCTCGTCGTCCATCCCGAACGCCGGGGCGAGCGGGATCAGCCGCTGCTGGGCGACGGTCTGGGCCTCGGTGTACTTGAGGATGCCCTCGGAGCCGTGCCGCCGCCCGAGGCCGGAGTCCTTCATGCCGCCCATGGGCGACTGGACGCTGCCGTAGGCCGGGGCGTAGCCCTCGTTGATGTTGACCGTGCCGGTGCGCAGCTTCGCGGCGACGGCGTGGCCGCGGCGGGCGTCCCGGGTCCAGACACTGGAGTTGAGGCCGTACGCGGTGGCGTTGGCCTGCTCGATCACCTCGTCCTCGTCAAGGAAGCGGTAGACCGAGACGACCGGGCCGAAGGTCTCCTCCGCGCACACCGCCATGGGCTCACAGACGCCGTCGAGGATGGTGGGCTCGAAGAAGTACGGGCCGATGTCGGGGCGGGCGACCCCGCCGGCGACCAGCCTGGCCCCCTTGGCGACGGCCTCCTCGACGTGCCGGGTCACCGTCTCCAGCTGGCGCGGCCCGACCAGGGAGCCCATGTCGGCGCCGTAGGCGAGGGAGTTGCCGAGCCGCATCGCGCGGGTGCGGGTGGCGAAGCGCTCGATGAAGTCGTCCGCGACGGACTCGTGGACGTACAGCCGCTCGATGGAGATGCAGAGCTGCCCGGCGGAGGAGAAGCAGGCCCGGACGGCGCCGGCGGCGGCCTTCTCCACATCGGCGTCGCGCAGCACCAGCATGGCGTTCTTGCCGCCCAGTTCCAGTGAGACGCCCACCAGGCGGTCGGCCGCGCCCCGGGCGACCTCGCGGCCGGTGCGGGTGGAGCCGGTGAAGGAGACGTAGTCGGCGTGCCGGACGACCTCCGGTCCGACGACCGGGCCCTCGCCCAGCACCACCTGGAACACCTCGGCGGGCAGCCCCGCCTCGATCAGCAGGTCACGGGCCCAGAGGGCGGTGAGCGCGGTCTCGGTGTCCGGCTTCATGACCACCGCGTTACCGGAGACGAACGCGGGCAGCGCGTCGCCGACGGACAGCTCCAGCGGGTAGTTCCACGGCGCGATCTGGCCCACCACCCCGCGCGGCTGGCGCAGTTCGGTGGTCCTGGTCAGCACCGGCACGACCCCGGTGTGGCGCCGCGGCCTGAGGTACGCGGGGGCCTTGCGCCCGTAGTGGCGCGCGGCGACCGCGACGGCCAGCACCTCCTCGTGGGCGTGCAGCCGGGCCTTGCCCGTCTCCAGCTGGATGAGGTCGAGGACCTCGGCCTGGCGCTCCAGCACCAGGTCGTGGAAGCGCAGCAGCACCGCGGCACGGGTGCGCGCGGGGGTGGCCGCCCAGACGCGCTGCGCGGCCCGGGCCCGTTCGAAGGCCGTGGCCACGTCCTCGGGGGTGGACTCGGGCAGCTCCGCCAGCCGCTCCCCGGTGAACGGGGTGTGGTTGGCGGTCCGGCCGGAGCCCACGACCCCCTTGGTGAGCTGGGCCACCACCTCGGGGGTCACGACGTCGGCCGCGGTGCGCGCACCGGCGGGGGCGGGGGCGAGGGGGTTGGTGCCGGGGGCGGTTGCGGTGGCCTGCGAGTCCGTCATGGGGGCGAGGGTATGCCGCAATCAACACTTTGGGTACCCGTCGGTAACAGCTTTTCACGGCCCCTACACGATTACGCCAGTGATCACTGGCACATAAGCCCTGATCAGGGGCTTGTACTGGGTGCGAGGCGCTTCCGGCACGTGTTTCCGACACTTTTGCGGGCGGGCGGGCGGTCGGTCGCGTCCGGACCGGGCCGGTCGTCTCCCGTCGGCCGCGTCCGGTCCCGTTCCGGGTTCACCGCGGGGGCGGGGGCCGCCAGCTCCGCAGGACGATGTCGAACTGCTCGCGGGTGACCGCCCAGTCGTCCTCCGGCCCGGACATGTAGATCGCGTACTCGCTGCCGTCCCGCCCGAAGTACATCTGGTCGATGGCGCGGCGCGGGCCCGGGTGCCTGTTCCGCTCGGTCCAGCGGAACTCCCAGAGCGAGGCCCGGGTCTGGTCGCGGAAGGTGTTGGCGCGCAGCTCGACGCGTTCGTACTCCGGCAGCCGGTGCCGCACGCTCTCCTCCATGTCGAGCATGTGGAGGTGGGGGTTCTCGAAGTCGGGGGCCGCATCGACGCTGATCCGGATGCGGTGGCGGCCGTCGTCCGGGGTGTAGTCGATCTGGCTGCCCTCGGTCTGCCGGGTCCAGCCGTCGGGCACCCAGAGGGAGAAGCCCTCGGGGTCGTCCACCCGCTGCCAGCCCTCGGGGATCTCGGACGCCGGGGTGCCGTCCGTCTTCCCGTTCCCCGTCTGCTCCCCGGCGCCCTGCTCACCGCCGCCCCGCTGCTCGCCACCCGTCTTCTGCCTGCCGTCGCCTCCGGTGCCGCCGGAGCCATGGGCACCGGCGGTGGCGCCCGCCGCGGTCCCGCCGCTCCCGCCACTCCCGGGGCCGAACTTCAGGACGGCCAGCCCCGCGCCGCCGCCGATCACCGCGGCCAGCACCACCACGATCGCCAGCATCCGCAGCCGCCCGCCGGACCGGGGCCGTGCCGGACCGGTGGCCGGCGTCCCGGCGGGCGGCCCGAAGGCGACGGGAGGCGTCGGCGCGCCGGGACCCGCCCCGGGGTGCGCCGTGGCGGGGGCCGGGTGTCCGGGGGGACCGCCGGGCAGGGGCAGTCGCGCGGTCGGGGGCGGGGCCGGCACCGGCCGGGTGAGGGCGCCCGGGTCGCGCCCCTCGGCGGCCTCGGCCAGCATCCGTTCCGCCTCGGCCGCCGACGGCCGCGCGGCCGGGTCCTTCGTCAGCAACGCGGCGATCACCGGGGCCAGCACCCCGGCCCGCCGCGGCGCGGGCGGCTCGTCCGACACGACCGCGTGCATGGTGGACAGCGGCGAGGTCCGGCGGAACGGCGAGACGCCCTCCACCGCCGTGTAGAGCGTCGCGCCCAGCGACCACAGGTCCGAGGCCGGACCCGGGTCGTGGCCGCGCACCCGCTCGGGAGCCAGATAGTCCACCGATCCGACGATCTCCCCGGTCCGGGTGATGGTCGAGTCGCCGTCGATCGACGCGATCCCGAAGTCCGTTATCAGCGCCCGGCCACCGGCGTCGAGCAGGACGTTGGCGGGCTTGATGTCGCGGTGGAGCACCCCGGCCGCGTGCGCGGCGGCCAGCGCCCGGAGGACGTCGAGCCCGATCCGGGCCGCCGCCGGGCCGTCGAGACGCCCGGGCTCGCGGGCCGCGTCGGCGAGCGAGGGGCCGTCGACGAACTGCATGACGATCCACGGACGGGAGTCGTGCTCCAGCACATCGTGGACGGTGACCACACCGGGGTGACTGATCCGGGCGGCGGCCCGCGCCTCCTTCTGCGTCCGCGCGTGCAGCACCAGCCGGTCCGCCTCGCAGACGTACAGACCCGCCGTCAGTTCCTTGACCGCGACGACCCGGTGCAGCACCTCGTCGTGGGCGCGCCACACCTTCCCCATACCGCCGCTGCCGAGCGCCTCGCCCAGGCGGTACCGCCCGGCGAGCAGCAGCCCACTGCCCGCGCCTGTACTGCTCTCAGTCTGGTCCACGTCCCCCGCCCCGTTCCTTGGAACCACAGGTTACGGACGGGCGGCACGACCGGGGAACCCGGAAAACGCTCAAGTGACCGCACTGTGACGCCGGTTACGGCACGGGCGGGCCGCCGGGTCGACGGGGCGACGGGGCGCCAGGTCGTCGGTGCGTCGGGCCGGCCCCGGTCAGCGGGTGACGCGGTAGGTCGCCGCTGCCTGCTTGTGGATCTCGGTGACCTTCTCCCGCTGGCCGGAGGGGCCGATCACCTGCACGACGTGGTAGCGGTCGCCGACGATCAGCGCGAGGTTGCGCACGAACACCTCCCGGCCGGAGCTGTCCTGCCAGGTGAACTGCCCCTCCGCCATGGACTGCCTGCCCACGTCGATCCGCTTCAGCCCGCTCGCCGTGGCCCAGGACGACTCCCGGAAGGGCCGCAACTCCCGCTCGCGGTCCCGCTGGTACGTCAGCGGGTCGTCGCCGTTCTCCGCGACGGAGTCCCGGCCGGGGACCACGATCAGGGTGAAGTCCCCGCCCACGTAACGGACCTGGCCGGCGTCGTTGACGGGGCTGCGCCGCCAGTCCTCGTCGACCGCGACCCGGAAGCCCTCGGCGTCCTCGCGCAGCACATAGCCGTCGGGGAGGTCCGCCGCGGGGGCCGAGGTCTGCGGCTGCTGGGAACCGGGCGACCCGTCCGGCGAGGGCGCGGAACCGGTGCGGTCGGGGCTCGGTCCGGCGCCCGCGGAGGGCCGCTGCGCGGCGCCCGGGGCGCCGCCGGCCGGCTCCTCGCCCGCCTTCGGCATGAACAGGACGGCATACGCGACGGCGGCGGCGAGCGCCAGCAGGACCACCAGGAGGATGGTCCGCCCGAGCGCCCTGGGCTCCCGGCCCCGGCCGGCGCCGCGCGGGGACCGCTCGTCCGTGAACTCGTCGTCCGTGAAGCGGCGCTGCCGCTTCGACGGCCGCCGGGGCGGTTCGAAGCGGTGCGGTTCGAGGCGGGAGGCGGTCGCTGGACCGCGCGGGGCGTCGAACGGCCGGGCACCGGCGGACCGCTCCGGAACGGGCACCGGACGCCCCGCACCCCTGCCCTTGCGGTGCTTGTGGCGGCCGTGGCCCCCGTCCCGCCCGCCGAAGCGGCGCCGGCGGACCAGCTCTCCGCGCCGCCGGACGACCGGCAGGAGCGACGGGTCGACCGGGCCGGACGGCACCGGCACCAGCCCCGTGCCCGCCTCCGGTTCGGGCGCGGACCGCACCAGGGAGCGCAGCCAGCCGCTCAGCTCCTCCACATCGGGCCGCTCGGTGGGGTCCTGCCGCAGCAGGGACTCCACGACGGGGCGCAGCGGACCGCACTCCTCCGCGAACGCGGGCGGCTCGGCGCACACCAGGTGCACCAGCTCGGCGGCGCTGTCCTCCGGGTAGGGGGCGTGGCCCTGCACCACCCGGTAGAGCAGCGCGCCGAGCGCCCACAGGTCGGTGGCGGGGCCGACGGGGGCGGCCAGTTGCCAGTTCTCGTGCACGGGACCGGCCTGCTCGGGCGCCCAGCGTTCGGTGACCGCGCCGACGACCGTGATCCGCGCCTGCCGGGCGCGTTCGGCGGCGAGCGGGGTCGTGGGCCCGTGGAAGCCGGGGCCACCGCGGCTGGGGGCCGCGACCTCGTCCCAGCCGCCGGACGGGGGCCCGGCGGGGCCGCCGGCCGGGACCGGGACCCGCTGGGCGTCGGCGCGCAGCGCGTCGCCGCCGGTGGTCCAGCCGGCGGCACCGCCGTCGCGGCGGGCGGCGGGCAGCGCGGGGCGGCGGTCCGGGCGTCCGCCGTCAGCGGCGGACGCCCGCCGGACGCCGTAGGGGTCGTCGCGGTAGGGGTCGGGGGGCGCGGCGGAGAGGGCGGGCCGCCCTCCGCCGGCGGGCAGCGGCCCGAAGCCGTCCCGGCCTGCCCCGGGCCCGTCGTGCCAGACCCCGGCGAGCCGCGCGCGGGGCGCGCCGCCGTGGCCGTCGCGACGGTCGGGGTGGCCGTCTCGACGGTCGGGGTGGTGGGGGTCGTGGCCGTCGTGGTCCGGGGCGCGTCCGTCACGCGGGGGCGGGAGCAGGCTGGGGCGCTGGTCGTCGTCGGCGCCGTCCGTGCCGTCGTCGCCGTCCGCGCCCTCCGCGTCGTAGCCCCGGTGGTCGCCGAAGCGGTCGGTCTCGGGCTCGAACCCCTCGGGGTACGAGCCGCCGGGGAAGGGGGCGGCGGCGTAGGGGGTCACCGGGGTGTACCGGGCGTCGCCGTACGGGCCGGTCGCGGCCTGCCCGGGACCACCCCGCGAACCGGAGCCGCCCACCGGGCGGGAGCCCGGCCCGCCGTGTGCGGAGGGCTCCGCCGGGTCCTCGCCGAAGACGCCGCCGTACACGGCGGGGTGGTCGCCGCCCGCCGGTCCTGGCTCGCCGGACTCGTCGGACTCGTCGGACTCGTCGGACTCGCGCGGGGAGACCGTGTCGGCGTAGGGGTAGCCCTCGTAGGGCCGGCCCTCCTCCACGGCACCGGGCCGCAGTGCGCCGTAGGCGTCCCCCGGGCCGGTGGGCGTCCGGAGGCCGTCGCCCCTGCGGGAACCTTCGGGACCGCCGCCGGGGGCGCCGGGCACGGAGCGGCCACCGCCGTACGCGTCGCCCGGGCCCGCGCCACCGCCGCCACGACCGGCGTGCCCGCCGCCGGGGCCCGCCGGGCCGTGAGAGCCTGCCCGGTCGCCTTCGGCGCCGCGGCCGTACCCGGCGTCCGAGCTCGCGAGGCCGCCACCCGAGCCGTCGTCAGAACCGGCACCGCCGGTGACCGGGTGGCCGCCCCCGGCCCCCCGGCCGTACCCGGCGTCCGAGCTCGCGTATCCCGCCCCCCGGCCCGGGCCGGAACCCGGTGGCTCCAGCCCGTCCGCACGGGGACGCTCCCCCGGACCGCGGGCCCACCAGTCGGGGTCGACGCCGTCCTGCACCGGACGGCCGTCCGGTGCTGCGCCCCCGCCCGGGCGCTCGTCGTCGCGGACGCGGGCCGCCGCGCGGGCGCCCGCCCGGTACGCGGCGATGGCGCCCGCCCGGGCGGCGCGCACATCCGGCGCGGGGGTCCCGGACTGGCGGGGCAGCGCGGGCGGGCCCGCGGCCTCCGCCGGGCGGACCGGCGCGGGCGGCCCACCCCGGGCCGGGCCCTCGGAACCGGGCCCGGCGGCCGACTCCACCACGCCGCCCGCCTCCTCCGGCGACTCCGCCGGCTCCGGCACCGGTGCGTACCCGCACAGCGCCTCCTCCGCGGCCCCCGACGCCAGCCCTGTGAGGACCACCCGGCCGTCGTCACAGACGAGCACCGTGCGGACGGTGATGTTCCGGTGGGTCCAGCCGTGCGCGTGGAGTACCCGCAGAGCGGTGAGCACATCGGCGGCGACCTCGGCCGCCCGGTAGGGGCTCAGCGGCTTCTCCGCGAGCAGTGCGGCCAGCGGGCGGGCGGCCACGACCTCGCTCACGATCCAGAGCGACCCGTCCTCGGCGAACACGTCGAAGACCTGGTCGAGCCGGGGATGGTCGGGAATGGAGGCCGCGGCCTGCGCGGCCTCCACCGCACGCACCACGGCCGGGTCGGTGGGCCGCCGGGTGGCCCGTCCCGGCGCCCGGCGGGGCACGGCCGCGCCGGCGAGCCCGTCGCCGTCGACCACCTCCGCGTCGACGACCTCGGGCAACGGCACCTGGCGCACCAGGACTTCATGGCCGCTGTAGGTGTCGAACGCACGGGACTCGGCCAGTTCGAACTCGTCCGACGGCGGCAGCGGCAGACGGTAGCGGTCGGCGAGCACCCGACCCGCGTACTCCTCCACGACGCCTCCCCAAGCGCGCAGCCCCGGCCGTTCCGGAGACCTCACCACCGGGCGGACCCCATCGAGCCGTCACATCCGGTCGCTCAACGGCCCTTTGTGGCTGCATTCCGTTCGCGGGCTCTCACGATACGTGTTTCCCACGATACGTGGGCCGGTCAGTCCTCGGGCCGGAACGTCGCGAACGCCGTCTTGCGCAGCGTCGAGCACTCCTCGCCGTCCCATGCGTCGGCCTTGCAGGTGATCATGATCGCGTAGCCGCGCCGGGCGTCGACCTTGAAGCCGCGGTTGAGTATCCGGACCCGCTGCCCGTTCTCCCGGCGCTCGAACTCCCAGTCGGCGACGGTCGGATAGCCGTTGAACTCGACCTTCCGTATCCCGATGTGCTTGTACCCGTTGCTGCTGGCGCTGACGCCGGCGACGGCCGCCGCCCATGCGGACGCGGCGTCGTCCTTCGGGCTGTCGTTGAAGTCCACCTGGATCTTCGGCGGTGCGCCGTTCCGGCTGAACTTGGCGCCGGAGTTGCGGCCCGCGATGCCGGTGAACCGGAAGTCCCCGGGCATCGCCATGGTGAAGCGGAACTGGTCGTTGGAGACCATCACATACCCGTCGGGGAGCGCGTCCGTGCCGCTGCCGCCGCCGGAACCAGCGTCCTCGCCGGTGCCGCCGTCCTCGCCGGGCTTGTCGCCCGAGCCGGCCGACGCGCCGCCGTCCTCGCCGGTCCCCGCATCCGGGTTCTCGCCGCTGTCCGCAGTGGCGCCGCCGTCCGGGGTGCTGCCGCCGGTGGCCTTGCCGTCGCCGCCACCGGACTCCGCGCCGGCCGAAGCCGTCGTGTCGTTCCTGGTCGAACCGTCCGCTCCCTTGGCGCCGTTGTCCTCGTCGCCGCCGAGGGTGAGGACGAGGACCGTGGAGAGCACCGCCAGAGCGGCGACCACCGCGATGATCACCAGCGTGCGCTTGGGCACCACATCGGTGATGGGCGCGCGCACCGGCGCGGGACGCCGGGCGGGTGCGGACCCGCCGGTGGCCGACGCCGGGCCGGCCGCGGACACGGTCGTCGCGGCGGACCCGGTCGTGGCGGCGGACGCGGTCGTGACGGCGGGCGCCGAAGCGGACCGGCCCGGCAGCCGGGCGTCGGCCTTGGCCGCCGCGGCTGCGTTCCGCACGGAGCGCAGCGCACCGCGCACCCGGTCCGCCGCGGCCTGGTCCTTCGGCAGGGGGGCGGACCTGGGCTCCGGCGCCCTGGGGGGCGGCAGGATCGGGATGACCCGCGTCTCCTCCGGGGAGGGCGCGGGCGGGGCGGCGGGCGGCTCGGGGGTGTTGACCACCCGGGTGAGCAGCGCGCGGGCCCCCGCGTCGTCGAGCCGCTGGGCCGGGTCCTTGGCGAGGAGGCCGTAGATGACGTCGGCCAGCGGCCCGGCGTTCTTCGGCGGGTCCAGCGGCTCGGTCATCACGGCGGTCAGGGTGGCGATCGCCGACCCCTTGTCGTAGGGCGGGCTGCCCTCGACGCTCGCGTACAGCAGACCGCCGAGCGACCACAGGTCGGCGGCCGGGCCGGGCTTGTGGCCGCGGGCGCGCTCCGGCGAGATGTAGGAGGGGGCGCCGACGAGCATGCCCGTCGAGGTGATCGACGGGTCGCCCTCGACCTGGGCGATGCCGAAGTCCGTGAGGACGACGCGGCCGTCCTTGCCGATGAGGACGTTGGACGGCTTCACGTCGCGGTGCAGGATGCCCTCGCGGTGGGCGGAGCGCAGCACGTCGAGGATGGCGAGGCCGACCTCGGCGGCGCGGCGGGGCGTCAGGACGCCGTCCTCGCGGACCACTTCGGCGAGGGACTTGCCCTCGACCAGTTCCATGACGATCCACGGGCGGTCGTCCTCGTCGACGACGTCGTAGACGGTCACGGCGCTGTTGTTGCGGATCCGCGCGATGGCCTTGGCCTCGCGCAGGGTCCGGGTGATGAGGCGGCGCTTCTCGTCCTCGTCGATGGCGTTCGGGAAGCGGAGTTCCTTGACGGCGACGGTGCGGCCCAGGGTCTCGTCGACCGCGCGCCACACGGTGCCCATGCCGCCGCGCCCGAGAACCCCGTCCAGCCGGTACCGCCGCGCGAGCAGCCGCCCACCGCTGCCGGGGGTCTCCTTCTTGACGGGCGCGACGGCGCCCGCGTCCTGCGCCTCCGGCTTCCGGGCCGTGCCCCCACCGCCGACGGGCGGCACGGCTCCGGCGGGCCGGTCCGCCGCTGCGGCCCTGCCGCCGGGCGCGGAGCCGCCACCCCCGGTCCCTGCGGCCGGGTCCGGTGCCTCCGCCCCACGGCCGGACCGGTCCTCGGAGGCCGCACCGCCGGGCGAGGCCGCGCCCGCGGCCCCACCGGGAGCGGAGTCGCGACCCCCAGCCCCGGCCTTGCCGCCGGGCGCGGAGCCGCCACTCGCGGGAGTGGCATCGGACGCGGAACCACCGTTCGCAGCCACAGCCTCGCCGTTGGACGCGGAACCTCCGGAACCGGTCCCGGCACCGGCCGGTGCCTCCGGCTCCCCGCCGGCTCGGCGGGCGTCGGCCGAGCCGGCGGCCGGCGCCTCGTCGGACTTCTTCGCGCGGTCCGAGGGGCGCGGCTTCGCCCCGCCCCCCGACGACGCAAGCGCCTCGGCCGCCACCGCGCCCAGCACGACCGTGCCACCGTCCGCGGCGGGGCGCTCCCCGCCCGCGGCGGGCTCGTCCCCGTCGCCGTCCTCGGACACCGGGTCGTCCTTCGCCTCGGTGGCCGCCGGACGCACGTCGGCCCCGCCGTCGCCGGCGCGCGCGCCCCCGGCGACGGCGTCGTCGCCCTCGCCAAGCACGCCTGCCTCGCCACGAGGGTCCTTGTTCTCCACGTTCGCGTCCCCCGACGTGCCCTCACCGCTGACGGAGTCCTCGCCCTTGCCTGCGGATCCGGTCTTGACGACCTCGTCCCGCTGGGGCCCCCGCGACTGCTCAGCCTCCGACATGCGTCCCCTCTGCGATCCCTGATCTTCGCCCGCGCCCGCCGCTCCCGCGCGAGGCGGTAACCCGCCCTGGCAGAGCGACCATTGTCCCTCACTCCGGGACCGGATCTGCTCCGGGGGCCGCCCCGCACCGGCGTGTACGCACCCCGGTGCCACCCCCACCATCCCATCACCGGCCGTGAAGCCCACCCCTGTACTGGTCGCGGGATCGCCGACTGTTCTCAGCCAACCCCCATCACCCTTTTGCGCCAAGCCTGTTGGGACGCTCCCCCTCTCCCGGACCCGCTCACCCCCGCGCGGGGTGCCGCGCCTGGCACCCCGCGCACGCCTACCGGATCAGAGCGGCACGATGTCCGGCGCCCCGAGACGCGCCGCGTCCGCCGTGAGGTCGTCCGGCTGACGCTGCGACTCGCGCTCCGCCTCGACCCGCTTCTCGTAGTGCGCGACCTCCTTGTCGATATGGGCCTCGTCCCAGCCGAGCACCGGGGCCATCAGCTCGGCGCACTCCCGGGCGCTGCGCGTGCCCCGGTCGAAGGTCTCGATGGAGATGCGGGTGCGCCGGGTGAGCACGTCGTCGAGGTGGCGCGCTCCCTCGTGCGAGGCCGCGTAGACGACCTCGGCGCGGAGGTAGTCGTCCGCACCGCCGATCGGCTCGCCGAGGGAGGGGTCCTCGGCGATCAGGTCGAGCAGTTCCTCCGTCAGGGCGCCGTAGCGGTTGAGGAGATGCTCGACGCGCACCACATGCAGGCCGGTGCGCGCGGCGATCCGGGCGCGGGAGTTCCACAGGGCCTGGTAGCCCACGGCGCCGATCAGCGGGATCTCCTCCGTGACACAGGTGGCGACCCGCTGGTCCAGCCCGTGCACGGCCGCGTCCACCGCGTCCTTCGCCATCACGCGGTAGGTCGTGTACTTGCCGCCGGCGACGACGACCAGTCCGGGCACCGGGTGGGCCACCGTGTGCTCGCGGGAGAGCTTGCTCGTGGCGTCGGACTCACCGGCGAGCAGCGGCCGGAGCCCCGCGTACACCCCCTGGACGTCGTCCCGGGTGAGGGGGACGGCCAGCACCGAGTTGACGTGCTCCAGCAGGTAGTCGATGTCGGCGCTGGAGGCGGCCGGGTGCGCCTTGTCGAGGTCCCATTCGGTGTCCGTGGTGCCGACGATCCAGTGCCGGCCCCACGGGATCACGAACAGCACGGATTTCTCGGTGCGCAGGATCAGCCCGGTGGTCGAGTGGATCCGGTCCTTGGGCACCACGAGGTGGATGCCCTTGGAGGCGCGCACATGGAACTGCCCGCGCTCCGCGATCAGCGCCTGGGTGTCGTCCGTCCACACGCCCGTCGCGTTCACCACCTGGCGGGCGCGGACTTCGTACTCGTTGCCGCTCTCGACGTCCCGCACCAGGGCGCCGACGACCCGCTCGCCCTCCCGCAGGAAGCCGACCACCCGCGCCCGGCTCGCCACATGCGCGCCGTAGGACGCGGCTGTGCGGACCAGGTCGGTGACGAAGCGGGCGTCGTCCACCTGTGCGTCGTAGTACTGGAGGGCGCCGACCAGGGCGTCCTTCCGGAGCGCGGGGGCGACCCGCAGCGCCCGGCGGCGCGAGAGATGGCGGTGCACGGGCAGGCCCCGGCCGTGGCCGGAGGAGACGGACATCGCGTCGTAGAGCGCGACGCCCGAACCCGCGTACCAGCGCTCCCAGCCCTTGTGCTGGAGGGGATAGAGGAAGGGGACGGGCTTGACCAGGTGCGGGGCGAGACGCTCCAGCAGCAGCCCCCGCTCCTTGAGTGCCTCCCGGACCAGGGCGAAGTCCAGCATCTCCAGATACCGCAGCCCGCCGTGGATCAGCTTGCTCGACCGGCTCGACGTGCCCGAGGCCCAGTCGCGCGCCTCGACCAGCCCGGTGGCGAGCCCTCTCGTCGCCGCGTCCAGAGCGGTGCCCGCGCCCACCACGCCCGCGCCGACGACGAGCACATCCAGCTCGCGATCGGCCATGGCGGCGAGCGCCTCGGCGCGCTCCCCGGGTCCCAGTGTCGCTGTCCTCACTGCTGCCTCCCGTCGCCCCGTCCCCTGCGGCCGGGCTCTCACCGTCCCTGCGGTCGGGCTCTCACCGTCGATTCTGTCCGCACTCGACGACTTCAGCCACCGCCTGTGGATAACACTCGGTCAGCCACGCGGCCGCAATGCGGCATAACGGTCATATTTACGCCTAGTCTGACATTGCGTGCGCTCGTTCCGCCCACAGGACTTGCGCACCGACCCCCCTCCGGCTATGGGAAGGACGGCCAACGCCATGCCCGCAGATCTCGCCGTCATCGGCCTCGGCCACCTCGGCCTGCCCCTCGCCCAGGCCGCCGTCGCCGCCCGCATCGAGACCATCGGCTACCACCCCGGCCCCGGCCACCCGGAACCCGCCGGCGGCGTCACCGCGGCCGACGTGCGCCGGATGCTCTCCGCCGGTTTCCGCACGGTCGCCGACCCCGCCGAGCTGGGCCGGGTGCGCACCGCCGTCATCTGCGCGCCCACCCCGCCCGGCCCCGACGGCGTCCCCGACCTCGGCGCCCTCGCCGAGGCGGCCCGCACCCTGGCCGCCCGGCTCCGCCCGCACACCACCGTGATCCTCGAGTCGGCGGTTCCGCCCGGCACCACCGAGGAGTTCCTGCGCCCACTCCTGGAGGAGGGCTCCGGCCTGCGCGCCGGCCGGGACTTCCACCTCGCCCACTCCCCCAGCCGCACCGACCCCGGCAACCGCGACCACCACTACGCCAACACCCCCAAGGTCATCGGCGGCCTCACCCCCGCCTGCACCGAATCCGCCGCCGCGTTCTACGGACGCCTCACCGAGAAGGTGGTGCGGGCGCGGGGGCTGCGCGAGGCGGAGACCGTCAAGGTCCTGGAGACCAACTTCCGGCACGTCAACACCGCCCTGGTCAACGAGATGGCGGTGCTGTGCCACACCCTCGGCGTGGACCTGTGGGACGTCATCCGCTGCGCCGAGACGAAGCCCTTCGGCTTCCTGGCGTTCCGGCCGGGGCCCGGCGTCGGCGGCCACGGCGTCCCCCTCGACCCGGGCGGCCTCCCACCCGCCGGCGGCAGCCTGCGCATGGTCGGTCTCGCCCAGGACATCAACTCCCGTATGCCGCAGTACGTCATCCAGCGCTGCGCCACCCTCCTCAACGAGCACGGAAAGTCCGCGCGCGGCGCCCGCGTCCTGCTCCTCGGCGTGACCTACAAGCCCGATCTGCCCGACCTCCAGGGGTCGCCCGCCACCGAAATCGCCCGCCGCCTGCGGGACATGGGCGCGGCGGTCAGCTACCACGACCCGCATGTCCCCGACTGGCGCGTGCACGACCGCCCCGTCCCTCGCGCGGACTCCCTCTACGAGGCGGCGGCCAGCGCCGATCTGACGGTCCTGCTCCAGAACCACCGCACCTACGACCTCCAGGGCCTGGCCGTGAAGGCCCAACTCCTGCTGGACACAAGGGGAACCACCCCGGTGGGGGCGGCGCACCGGCTGTAGACATCTCACACAGGTCCCGGAGATCTCCATCGACCAATTCGACTGTTCGACCTGCTGACCACCGCATGGTCCGAGTCCGCCGAGGCCATGACCTGGGTCTTCTTCGCCATCGCGGCGATCACCGCCTTCGGTGGCGCCAAGAAGGCCAACGACTGACCTTCCCCGGCAGCACATGCCGAACGGCCCGGTACCGCTCAGCGGTACCGGGCCGTTCGGGCTGCCGGGCCGGGGCGCGGGCGCGCCCGCGCCCCGTCGGGTCAGCGGCGGTGCTGGGAGTCCGCGACCGTGACCTCGACGCGCTGGAACTCCTTGAGCTCGCTGTAGCCCGTCGTCGCCATCGCGCGGCGCAGCGCGCCGAAGAAGTTCATGGACCCGTCCGGGCTGTGCGAGGGACCCGCGAGGACCTCCTCGGTGGTGCCGACGATGCCCAGGTCCACCAGCTTGCCGCGCGGCACGTCCTCGTGGACCGCCTCCATGCCCCAGTGGCGGCCCTTGCCCGGCGCGTCCGTCGCGCGGGCCAGCGGGGAGCCGATCATCACCGCGTCCGCCCCGCAGGCGATCGCCTTCGGCAGGTCGCCGGACCAGCCCACGCCGCCGTCCGCGATGACGTGGACGTACCGGCCGCCGGACTCGTCCATGTAGTCGCGGCGGGCGGCGGCCACATCGGCCACGGCCGTCGCCATCGGGACCTGGATGCCCAGCACGTTCCGCGTGGTGTGCGCGGCGCCGCCGCCGAAGCCGACCAGCACGCCCGCGGCGCCGGTGCGCATCAGGTGCAGCGCGGCCGTGTAGGTGGCGCAGCCGCCGACGATGACGGGGACGTCCAGCTCGTAGATGAACTGCTTGAGGTTGAGCGGCTCGGCCGCGCCGGAGACGTGCTCGGCGGAGACGGTCGTACCGCGGATGACGAAGATGTCCACCCCCGCGTCGACGACGGCCTTGGAGAACTGCGCGGTGCGCTGCGGGGAGAGCGCGGCGGCGGTGACGACGCCCGAGTCGCGCACCTCCTTGATGCGCTGCCCGATCAGCTCCTCCTTGATCGGCGCCTCGTAGATCTCCTGGAGACGGCGGGTGGCGGTCTCCGGGTCCAGGCCGGCGATCTCGTCGAGCAGCGGCTGCGGGTCCTCGTAACGCGTCCAGAGCCCTTCGAGGTTGAGGACGCCGAGACCGCCCATCTCGCCGATGCGGATGGCGGTCGCCGGGGACACGACCGAGTCCATCGGAGCGGCCAGGAACGGCAGCTCGAAGCGGTAGGCGTCGATCTGCCAGGCGATCGAGACCTCCTTCGGGTCCCGCGTGCGGCGGCTCGGCACGACGGCGATGTCGTCGAACGCGTACGCCCTGCGCCCGCGCTTGCCGCGCCCGATCTCGATCTCAGTCACGTGTGTGGCCTTTCCCTCTACGTCTGGCGCTACCAGTATCCCCGACACGCACCCGGGGGCGGCCCCGGCGACCCGGGACCGCCCCCGGGGAGCGGGTACCGCCGTGCGCGCGGGGGCCCGCGCGCCCGCCTGCCGTGCTACTTCCTGCTGTAGTTCGGCGCCTCGACCGTCATCTGGATGTCGTGCGGGTGGCTCTCCTTGAGGCCGGCGGAGGTGATCCGCACGAACCGGCCCTTGGACTCCATCTCCCCGATGGTGCCGGCGCCCACATAGCCCATGGTCTGGCGCAGACCGCCGACGAGCTGGTGCAGGACGTTGGCGAGCGGGCCGCGGTAGGGCACCTGGCCCTCGATGCCCTCGGGCACGAGCTTGTCGTCGGAGGCGACCTCGGCCTGGAAGTAGCGGTCCTTGGAGAAGGACCGGCCCTGGCCCCGGGACTGCATCGCGCCGAGCGAGCCCATGCCGCGGTACGACTTGAACTGCTTGCCGTTGATGAAGAGCAGCTCGCCGGGCGACTCCTCGCAGCCCGCGAGCAGGCTGCCGAGCATCACGGTGTCCGCGCCGGCCGCCAGGGCCTTGCCGATGTCGCCGGAGTACTGGAGGCCGCCGTCGCCGATCAGCGGGATGCCGGCGGGCCGCGCCGCGAGGGACGCCTCGTAGATCGCGGTGACCTGCGGTACGCCGATGCCCGCGACCACGCGGGTGGTGCAGATGGAGCCGGGGCCGACGCCCACCTTGATGCCGTCGACGCCGGCGTCGATCATCGCCTGCGCGCCGTCCCGGGTGGCGACGTTGCCGCCGATCACGTCGATGTTCACGCTCGACTTGATCTTCGACATCCAGCCGAGGGCGTTGCTGTTGTGGCCGTGCGAGGTGTCGACGACCAGGAAGTCCACCCCGGCCGCGGCGAGCGCCTGTGCCCGCTCCAGTGCCTCCGGGCTCGCGCCCACGGCGGCGCCGACGAGCAGCCGGCCCTCGGCGTCCTTGGCCGCGTTCGGGTACTTCTCGGCCTTGACGAAGTCCTTGACCGTGATCAGGCCCTTGAGCAGGCCCTTGTCGTCGACCAGCGGCAGCTTCTCGATCTTGTGGCGGCGCAGCAGCTCCATGGCGTCCACACCGGAGATGCCCACCTTGCCGGTGACCAGCGGCATCGGCGTCATGACCTCGCGCACCTGGCGGGAGCGGTCCGACTCGAAGGCCATGTCGCGGTTGGTCACGATGCCCAGCAGCTTGCCGCCCTGGTCGGTGACGGGGACGCCGCTGATGCGGAACTTGGCGCAGAGCGCGTCCGCCTCGGCGAGGGTCGCGTCCGGGTGCACGGTGATCGGGTCGGTGACCATGCCGGACTCGGAGCGCTTGACCAGGTCGACCTGGTTGACCTGGTCCTCGACGGAGAGGTTGCGGTGCAGCACACCGACGCCGCCCAGCCGGGCCATCGCGATCGCCATCCGGGACTCGGTCACCTTGTCCATCGCCGCGGAGAGCAGCGGGATGTTGACCCGCACGTTCCGGGAGATGCGGGACGAGGTGTCGACCGCGTTGGGGAGCACCTCGGACGCACCCGGCAGCAGCAGTACATCGTCGTAGGTCAGCCCGAGTGTCGCGAATTTCTCGGGCACTCCGTCGACGTTGGTCATGACACCTTCCCCAATGGCCTTGATCGGTGCGGATGTCCATGCTAACGGGCCGCGACCGTGTCTCATTCCACGATCAAGATCCACGAGCAGCTTTGGACGTTCCTACGTGTACGTGAGGGACACCCGCGGGCGGTGAGCCTTACTGCTCGGCCAGCGCCCGCAGCCGGCTGAGCGCCCGGTGCTGGGCGACCCGGACGGCGCCGGGCGACATCCCCAGCATCTGCCCGGTCTCCTCCGCGGTCAGTCCCACGGCGACGCGCAGCACCAGCAGTTCGCGCTGGTTCTCCGGCAGATTGGCGAGGAGCTTGCGCGCCCACTCGGCGTCGTCACTGAGGAGCGCCCGCTCCTCGGGCCCGAGGGAGTCGTCCGGCCGCTCGGGCATCTCGTCGGATGGCACGGCCGTGGAGCCGGGGTGGCGCATCGCGGCGCGCTGGAGGTCGGCGACCTTGTGCGAGGCGATGGCGAAGACGAACGCCTCGAAGGGGCGCCCGGTGTCCTTGTAGCGCGGCAGGGCCATGAGCACCGCCACGCAGACCTCCTGGGCGAGGTCGTCGGCGAAATGACGCGCGTCCCCGGGCAGCCGGTTCAGACGGGAGCGGCAGAAGCGCAGTGCCAGCGGATGGACGTGCGCGAGCAGGTCGTGCGTGGCCTGCTCGTCGCCGTCGACGGCACGGTGCACCAGCGCTCCGATGGCGCCCTGGGCGCCGGCCCCCTTGTCGTCACGCATCGGTCCATCGTGCCTCGGCGGCGGCGCCTGCGCGGCACCGCCTCCCGTGTTGTGCACCGAAGCGTTATGAGCAGGTGCGCCGGAACTCATCTCCTGCGCCCTCCCCTCCCGCTCGACCGAATCGTCCCCGAGGAACTCCACACCTCAAGGATGCGGCATCGCGCGGGAAACGGATGCCCTCGGGCATCCGTCACCCCGTGCCGGCCCACTCAGCGGACCAGGCCCCACCGGAATCCGAGCGCCACCGCGTGTGCCCGGTCCGAGGCGCCGAGCTTCTTGAACAGCCGCCTGGCGTGCGTCTTGACCGTGTCCTCGGAGAGGAAGAGCTCCCTGCCGATCTCGGCGTTGGAGCGGCCGTGGCTCATGCCTTCGAGCACCTGGATCTCCCGCGCGGTCAGGGTGGGCGCGGCGCCCATCTCGGCCGAGCGGAGGCGGCGCGGGGCGAGCCGCCAGGTGGGGTCGGCGAGGGCCTGCGTGACCGTGGCGCGCAACTCGGCGCGCGAGGCGTCCTTGTGCAGATAGCCACGGGCACCGGCCGCGACGGCGAGGGCGACGCCGTCGAGGTCCTCGGCGACGGTGAGCATGATGATCCGCGCGCCGGGGTCGGCCGACAGCAGCCTGCGGACCGTTTCGACACCGCCCAGGCCGGGCATGCGCACGTCCATCAGGATGAGATCCGAGCGGTCGGCGCCCCAGCGGCGGAGGACTTCCTCCCCGTTGGCCGCGGTCGTCACGCGCTCGACGCCGGGTACGGTCGCGACCGCGCGGCGCAGCGCCTCTCGGGCAAGCGGGGAGTCGTCGCAGACGAGGACGGACGTCATGACTGACCTCCGTGGCTCTCGCAGCCAATGCGCGTCACCTTGAGCCTCCAGGCTGGGTACGTTTCGTCACCTGTGCGGTTGAACGCTCTCGGACATGTGCCCGACAGCTTCTTCTTTCAACCGCCTCGCTCTCTCAACGATGGTCACTCGAAAGAGTTACGGCTCAGGTGAACCTCTTCGGCACCGTGCGTGAGCGGACCCCTACGGAGGGAAGCGCCCCAGGTCACCGCACCGGCACGGCATCCACACCCCGCCGCCACCGGGAGATCGTGCCCCATTCAGACGGTTTTCTTCCCTTTGGCTGGTGTCTATGGCTAGATTCGCAATGAGTCATATTTACATCTACTTACACAGGAGATGTACGGTCGTTGGCACAGCGCGGGACGCTGATCCGGGCACTCACCGGCCCGTGGCCCCGCCCGTTCCTACCGGCCCTGTTCCACCCAGGGCCCTCCAACCAGCACGGTTTCAAGGGGACATGCGCTATGGCAGATTTCTCTCGCCTTCCCGGACCCAACGCCGATCTGTGGGACTGGCAGCTCCTCGCGGCCTGCCGCGGGGTCGACAGCTCGCTCTTCTTCCACCCGGAGGGCGAGCGGGGGGCGGCACGCAGCGCACGCGAGAACTCCGCGAAAGAGGTCTGCATGCGCTGCCCGGTCCGGGCCGAGTGCGCGGCGCACGCACTGGCCGTCCGTGAGCCCTACGGGGTCTGGGGCGGGCTGACCGAGGACGAGCGCGAGGAGCTCATGGGCCGGGCCCGCCATCGCATGGTCCCCGCGACGAGTGCCGGGGGCACCGCCCGCGGCTGACACCCGCACACGACGACTTATCGAAGAAACGTTCCTGCACGCGAGGGCGAAGCCGCGCGTGAGGTCAGGACCGTACGTGCGATCCGGGCGGTACGTGAGGTCCGGACGGTACGTGAGGTCCGGGCGGTACGTGAGGTCCGGGCGGCCGCGCCGGCCGCTCGACCGCCCGGCGCGGCCGCCCGCCCGTCAGCGCGCGGCCGCCCGCGCCAGGCGGTCGAGGGTGGCCGCCACCGCCGGGACCTGCGACAGGTCCGGGAGGGTGAGCGCCACGATCTCGCGGTGCACCGGGGGGTCCACCGCCACCATGCGCACCCCCTTGGAGCGCACCGACTCCAGGGCGAGTTCCGGCAGCACCGCGACGCCGAGACCTGCGCCCACCAGGCCGATCACCGCCGGGTAGTCGTCGGTGGCGAAGTCGATCCGGGGCGCGAAGCCCGCCTCCTCGCACACCTCCACGAGCTGGCGGCGGCAGCGGGGACAACCCGCGATCCAGGACTCCTCCGCGAGGTCCCCGATGGCCACCGTCCCCGCGTCCGCCAGCGGGTGCGCCTCGGGCACCAGGCCGACGAGCCGGTCGGTCAGCAGCGGCCGGACCACCAGGTCGTCCCACTCGGCCCCGGCCCCGCCGTACCGGAAGGCCACCGCGATGTCGCAGTCCCCCTCCCGGAGCATCTCGACGGAGCGGGGCGGCTCCGCGTCCACCAGGGAGACGCGGGTGCCGGGGTGGTCCGTGCGCAGGGCGGCCAGGGCCGTGGGGACCAGGGTGGAGCTGCCGCTCGGGAAGGACACCAGCCGCACCCGCCCGGCCCGCAGGCCCGCGATCGCGGCGATCTCCTCCTCCGCCGCCGTCAGCCCGGCCAGGATCCCGGCGGCGTGCCGGACCAGCACCTCCCCGGCCTGGGTGAGGCGCATCTCCCGCCCGGTGCGGATCAGCAGCGGGGTGCCCGCGGAGGTCTCCAGGGCCTTCATCTGCTGGCTGACCGCGGGCTGGGTGCAGCCGAGTTCACGGGCCGCGGCGGAGAAGGAGCCGGTGGCGGCGACGGCGCGCAGGACGCGGAGATGGCGGGCTTCGATCACCCACCGAGCATAAGGGAGGCTTGGAGCATGAGAGAAATATCGCCTGGTGCCTTTGAGTCGGTGCGGGTTAGCGTGCCCCCATGCAGCTTCTCACCGTGAACGTGGGCCCTCTCCGCCCCGTCGACTACGCCGACAACGGCGCGACCGGAATAGACAAGCGCCCCGTCGAGGGCCCCGTCCTCGTCCGCGACCCTGGCCCCAAGGGGGAGGGCGGCAGCGGACTGGCCGGCGACGAGATCTCCGACCTGCGCCACCACGGCGGCAGCGACCAGGCGGTGTACGCCTTCGCGCGCGAGGATCTGGACCGCTGGGAGCGGGAGTTGGGCCGGCCGCTGGCCAACGGCTCCTTCGGCGAGAACCTGACCACCAGCGGTCTGGACGTGACCGGCGCACTGATCGGCGAGCGGTGGCGCGTCGGCGCGGACCTCGTCCTGGAGGTCACCAGCGGGCGCATCCCGTGCCGGACCTTCGCGAGCCACCTGGGCGAGCGCGGCTGGGTGCGGCGCTTCACGCAGGACTCGGCCCCGGGCGCCTACCTGCGGGTGATCGTGCCGGGCGAGATCCGGGCGGGCGACCCGATCGCGGTCGTGCACCGGCCGGACCACGAGGTGACGGTCGCGATGTCGTTCCGGGCCGAGACCGTGGAGCGCACCCTGCTGCCGCAGGTGCTGGCGGCGGGCGAGGCGCTGCACCCCGAGCAGTTGCGGGCCGCCCGCGCCTACACGGAGAAGTACGGCGAGGCGGTGGCGGGCGAGGGCGCCCGCTGACAGCACGCGCAGCGGGGCCCGTCTTGCGGACCGGCCCTCTCACCCGGTGCCGACACCGGGACCACTAACGTGCCGCCTATGACAACTGCACTGATCACGGGAGCGACCGCGGGCATCGGGGCCGCCTTCGCCCGACGGCTCGCGGCCGACGGCCACAACCTGGTGCTGGTCGCCCGTGACACCGCACGGCTGCGCGAGCAGGCCACCGAACTGCACGACCGCCACGGCATCGAGGCCGAGGTGCTGAGGGCCGACCTGGCCGCCGAGGCCGGGATCACCGCGGTCGAGCAGCGGCTCGCCGACCGCCTGCACCCCGTCGACCTGCTGGTCAACAATGCCGGCTTCGGCAACAAGGGCCGCTTCCTCGACGTCCCCATGGCGGACGAACTCACCATGCTGAAGGTGCACTGCGAGGCGGTCCTGAGGCTGACCGCCGCCGCGACGGAGTCGATGCGGGAGCGGGGGCGCGGCGGGGTGGTGAACGTGGCGTCCGTGGCCGCGTTCGTGCCGCGCGGCACCTACGGGGCGTCCAAGGCGTGGGTCGTGCAGTTCACCCAGGGCGCGGCGCGGGACCTGGCGGGCTCGGGGGTGCGGCTGATGGCCCTCTGCCCCGGCTTCGTGCGGACCGAGTTCCACCAGCGGGCGGGGATGGGGACGGACAACATCCCCGGCTGGATGTGGCTGGACGCCGACAAGCTGGTGGCGGCCGCGCTGGCGGACCTGGCGAAGGGCAAGTCCCTGTCGGTCCCGGACCCCCGGTACAAGGCGCTGATGGGCGTGGTGAAGCTGACGCCGCGCGGCCTCCTGGGCGGGATGACGGCGCGGACGGGACGCAAGTACGGGCCACGCTGAGCCAACAGGGCGAATGTGATCTGCGTCACTAAAATGGAAGCATCCCTGCGGTGGGAGGCGCCATGAAGTTCGTGCAGATCATCGACTACGAGACCGCCGACTTCGACAGCATGAACACGCTGATGGAGCGGTGGGTGGAGCAGACCAGAGGGAAGCGGACAACCGGGCACGCCGTCACGGGACGGGACCGCGGCAACAGCAGGCACTACGTCGACATCGTGGAGTTCAACTCCTACGAGGAGGCGATGGAGAACTCCCAACTCCCGGAGACCGACCGGATGTTCCGGGAGATGGTGGCCCTCTGTGACGGTATGCCGTCCTTCACCGACCTGGACGTCGTACGTGAGGAACAGCTCAACGCGGCCGTCGCCCGGCGCTTCTTCCACGAGGTCGTGTCGGGCGGGAACCTGGACGCGATCGGCGAGATGTTCGCCGAGGACTACGTCGACCACGACGTGGCCAACGAGGCGGACGCCGAGACCGGCACCGACGTCGTCCGCCGCGACATCACCATGTGGCGCGACGCCTTCGACTTCACCTTCGACCTCGACCGGCAGGTGTGCGAAGGGGACGACGTGGTGATCCTCTGGCGGTGGAACGGCAAGCACAAGGCCGAGTTCCAGGGGATTCCCGCGAGCGGCGACGAGTGCGTGATGACCGGGACGACGATCTTCCGCTTCAGCGGCGGAAAGATCAAGGAAGGCTGGTGGCACTTCGACCGGCTCGGGCTGATGAAGCAGCTCGGAGCGGCCTGACCGGGCGGCGGCCCGTCCGGGGACCTCACGAAGACGCGGGAGCGCCCTCGGAGCAGGCGACGCGCCGGACCCCCGGCCCCTCGCGTGTCCGCGGGGGGGCCGGGGGTCCGCTACCGGTGCGGCGCGCCGCACCGGTGAGCGTCAGTGGCTGTGGCCGTGGCCGCCGTGGCCCGCGTCGGCCTCCTCCTCGGCCGGCTTCTCGACGACCAGGGTCTCGGTCGTGAGCAGCAGGGAGGCGATGGAGGCGGCGTTCTCGAGCGCGGAACGGGTCACCTTGACCGGGTCGATGACACCGGCCTTGACCAGGTCGCCGTACTCGCCGGTCGCGGCATTGAAGCCGTTCCCCTTCTCCAGCTCCGCCACCTTGGAGGTGATGACGTAGCCCTCCAGGCCGGCGTTCTCGGCGATCCAGCGCAGCGGCTCGACGGCGGCGCGGCGAACGACGGCGACACCGGTGGCCTCGTCGCCCTCCTTGCCGAGGTTGCCGTCCAGCACCTTGACGGCGTGGACGAGCGCGGAGCCACCACCGGAGACGATGCCCTCCTCGACCGCGGCGCGGGTCGCGGAGATGGCGTCCTCCAGACGGTGCTTCTTCTCCTTCAGCTCCACCTCGGTGGCGGCGCCGACCTTGATCACGCACACGCCGCCGGCCAGCTTCGCGAGGCGCTCCTGGAGCTTCTCGCGGTCCCAGTCGGAGTCCGTGCTCTCGATCTCGGCCTTGATCTGGTTGACGCGGCCGGCCACGTCGGCCGAGTCGCCGCCGCCGTCGACGATCGTGGTGTCGTCCTTGGTGACGGTGACGCGACGGGCGGTGCCCAGCACGTCCAGACCGGCCTGGTCGAGCTTGAGGCCGACCTCCTCGGCGATGACGGTGGCACCGGTGAGGGTGGCCATGTCGCCGAGCATCGCCTTGCGGCGGTCGCCGAAGCCGGGGGCCTTGACGGCCACCGCGTTGAAGGTGCCGCGGATCTTGTTGACCACCAGGGTCGACAGGGCCTCGCCCTCGACGTCCTCGGCGATGATCAGCAGCGGCTTGGAGGCACCGGCCTGGATGACCTTCTCCAGCAGCGGCAGCAGGTCCTGGATGGAGGAGATCTTGCCCTGGTGGATCAGGATGTACGGGTCGTCGAGGACGGCCTCCATACGCTCCTGGTCGGTCACCATGTACGGGGACAGGTAGCCCTTGTCGAAGGCCATGCCCTCGGTGAAGTCCAGCTCCAGACCGAAGGTGTTGGACTCCTCGACGGTGATGACACCGTCCTTGCCGACCTTGTCCATCGCCTCGGCGATGAGCTCGCCGACCTGCTGGTCCTGCGCGGAGAGCGCGGCCACGGCGGCGATGTCGGACTTCTCGTCGATCGGGCGCGCGGTCGCCAGCAGCTCGTCGGAGACGGCCTTGACGGCGGCGTCGATGCCCTTCTTCAGGGCGGCCGGGGAGGCACCGGCGGCGACGTTGCGCAGGCCCTCGCGGACCAGGGCCTGGGCCAGCACGGTGGCGGTGGTGGTGCCGTCACCCGCGATGTCGTTGGTCTTGGTCGCCACCTCCTTCACCAGCTGGGCGCCGAGGTTCTCGTACGGGTCCTCGACCTCGACCTCGCGGGCGATGGTCACACCGTCGTTGGTGATGGTGGGAGCGCCGAACTTCTTGTCGATGACGACGTTGCGGCCGCGGGGGCCGATCGTCACCTTGACGGTGTCGGCAAGCTTGTTGACGCCGCGCTCAAGGGCGCGACGGGCGTCCTCGTCGAACTTCAGGATCTTCGCCATGGAGCTTTCTCAAGTCCTCTCGAAACGAGCCGCGCCCCTCGCCGCCCGGCAATCAGCGGGGTGACCAGGGGCGCGGTTCGAAAGTAAATCGGTGAATTACTTCTCGACGATCGCGAGCACGTCGCGAGCCGAGAGGACGAGGTACTCCTCGCCGCTGTACTTCACTTCGGTGCCGCCGTACTTGCTGTAGAGCACGACGTCGCCGACGTTCACGTCGAGCGGGAGACGCTCGCCGTTCTCGAAGCGGCCCGGGCCCACGGCCAGGACGACGCCCTCCTGGGGCTTCTCCTTGGCGGTGTCCGGAATAACCAGGCCAGAGGCCGTGGTCTGCTCGGCGTCGAGCGGCTGGACCACAATGCGGTCCTCGAGCGGCTTGATGGCAACCTTGGTGCTGGCGGTCGTCACGATCCGACCTCCCCCTTCGGAGATCTCACGGGGTCAATTGATCTGAGGTGGCGACCAGGTGGATCCGTCGTCGCGGGTGCCGGACCTGCCCGTCGCTGTGTTGGCACTCTCCTGTGGTGAGTGCCAGGAGCGAGACTATGACTGCGATTAGCACTCGGTCAAGCGGAGTGCCAATACAGCCCTCCGCGGCGCGCCGCGGAGGGCTGTTCTCGGCGTCGCGCCCCTGCCCGGGAGTGCGGTTCAGACGTAGTCCTCCAGCTTCGCCACGGCGTACCCCTTGTCGGTGACCGTGCGCATGACCTGGCGGATCATGTCGGGCATGGAGCCCTTCCAGTCCCCCTTGCCGCGGAAGTGGGTGAGGATGATGTCGCCCGGATGCAGGTCGCGGTCCCACTCGCGCCACTCCATGCGGTCCGGGAACGCCTCGGCCGCCCACAGCGGTACCGCCTCGACGCCGCAGGACTTGGCCACCCGCAGCGTGTCTCCGTTGTAGTTGCCGTACGGCGGGCGGAACAGGCGCGGCCGGGTGCCGTACCGCTTCTGGAGCTTCTCCTGCTGGCCGCAGATCTCACGCTTCTGCTGCGCGTACGACAGGCCCGGCAGATAGCGGTGGTTGAGGGTGTGGTTGTGCAGCGCCACCCCGCTGTCGCGCATCTTCTCGAAGTAGGCGTAGTCGTCGTTGATGACGTAGTCGCTGAGGAAGGCGCTGTACGGGATCCGGAGTTCGGACAGCATCCGCAGCAGCTCCGGGTCCTTCTCCGCGCCGTCGTCGATCGTCAGGAAGACGATCTTCTCCTTGGTGGGGACGGTGGTGAAGACGGGCGGCAGACCCGCGCCGCCGGTGACCTCGAAGCCCTTGCGGGTGGTGATGCGCGGCTTGGCGGCGGGGGGCGGGGGCGCGGCGAGCGGGGTCCTGGCCAGGCCCCACTTCTTCGCCGCGACCGCGCGGGCCGCCTGGGCGCGGTGCGCCTTCTCGGCCTGCGCGGCCAGGGCACCGGCCGCGCCGTCCTCCTCGGCGGCCCGGCGCTCCTCCTCGGCCCTGGTGCCGGCCGCGGGGGTCGCGGCCGGGTCCGTCCCGCGCGTCTCGGCGGCGCAGCCCACGCCCAGGGCTGCGACGACGAACGCCGCGAGGGCCGCTCGCACACGAAAAGTCATCAGCTTTCCCTTTTGTCGTACTAGTTGCATGGCGTCGCATCCTGTCAGCGGACCGTCCCCGGGCCCGGCCGACACCGCCCGCGGAGGCCGCCCGTCCCCCGGGCGGCGGACAGGGGAGGCGGACAGGGGAGGCGCGGGGTGGGTGGGAGGGAGGGCGGGGGCCGGACCGGGGCCCGGGCCCGGGGCGCGGGCCGACGGGCCCGGGGCGCGGGCGGGGCCGGGGGCCGACGGGGGCCGGGACCGGGGCGGGATACGCGGGCGGGGCCGGGGGCGGGGGCTCCCGGTGGACAATGGGCCGGTGAACGACCGCGACCCGCTCGACCCCCAAGACCCGCTCGCCGCCCTCAGCGCTCTGCGCACCGGGCAGGGGGCCGACCTGCTCGCCTCCCTCGCCGACCACGACCCCGCCGACGAACTGGCCCTCGCCACCCGGCTGCGCCGCGACCACCCGGCCGCGCTCGTCTCGGCGGCCCTCGGGCAGGCCAGGCTCCGGCAGCGGGCCGCCGCGAAGTTCGGCGCCGAGGACGCGGGGCGGATGTTCTTCACCCCGAACGGCGTCGAGCAGTCCACCCGCCGCGCGGTCGCGGAGCACCGGGCCCGCCGGTTCGCCGCGCTCGGGGTGCGCAGCGTCGCCGACCTCTGCGGCGGCATCGGCGGCGACGCGCTCGCCCTGGCCCGCGCCGGCATACGGGTCCTCGCCGTGGACCGCGACCCGCTCACCGCGGCGACCGCCCGCGCCAACGCGGAGGCCCTGGGGCTGGCCGACCTGATCGAGGTCCGCTGCGGCGACGTGGCGGACGCCGACACCTCCGGGTACGACGCCGTCTTCGTGGACCCGGCCCGGCGCGGCGGGCGGGGCCGGATCTTCGACCCGGAGGCGTACTCCCCGCCCCTGTCCTGGGCCGTCGAGGCGGCCCGCGCCCGCCCGCACGCCGCCCTCAAGGTCGCCCCCGGCATCCCCCACGAGGCCGTACCCGAGGACGCCGAGGCGGAGTGGATCTCGGACGGGGGCGACGTGAAGGAGGCCGTCCTCTGGTTCGGCACCGCCCCCGGCACGGTCCGGGCGACCCTCCTCCCGGGCCCGCACACCCTCCTCGGCCGGGGCCTGCCGGACCCGACGGTGCGCGAGGTGGGCCGCTACCTCTACGAGCCGGACGGCGCGGTCATCCGCGCGCACCTCGTCGCCGAGGCGGCCGAGGACCTCTCCGGCGGCCTGATCGACGCCACCATCGCCTACCTCACCTCCGACGAGCTGCACCCGACGCCGTATGCGACCGCGTACGAGATCACCGACGCCCTGCCGTTCAGCGTGAAGCGCCTGAAGGCCCTGCTGCGGGAGCGCGAGGTGGGCACCCTGACGGTGAAGAAGCGCGGCTCCGCCGTCGAACCGGAGGAGCTCCGCCGCAGGATGAAGCCCCAGGGCCCGAACGCGGCCACCGTCTTCCTGACCCGCACGGACGGCGCTCCGTCGATGCTGCTCGGCCGGCCGGTGCGGCCCGGAGGAACCGTGGCACGCGGTGCTGCAGCCCCTGACGTCCCAGGCCGGCTACCCGGCGGTCACGCGGCCCACCACCGGTGACCGGACGAACGGACCCGCGGGGAAGGCCACAGGCTACCCGTGGCCCGGGCCCGGGACCGATACGTCCACCGACTCGAAGCGCCAGCGGTGCACCGGGCGGGTGACCGCGTCCGCGGCGGGTTCGGGGAGTTCGGGGAGGTCCGCGGCCGGGTCGGGGGTCTCCCACCAGGTGATGACGAGGACCCGGTCGCCGCCCGCCCGGAAGGTCTCGCGGCGCAGCGGCTCGCGGGCCAGGACCTGGGAGCGTGCCCACTCCAGCAGCTCAGCGCCGCGGCCCTCGGCCGCGCGTGCCTCCCACATCAGGGCGACGACGCTCACGGGTACAGGTTCTCCTTGCTGAGCTCGTGCAGATGGTCGTGATCGTGGTCGTGGCCATGTGCGTGGCCACCATGTGCGTCCGAGCCATGTGCGTCCGACCCATGTGCGCCGGGCACATGGGGGTCGGTCACCGGGAGGGAGGAGTCCGCCGACAGCTCCCAGTCCGAGGCCGGCCGGTTCCGGGCCACCATCTCCGCGCCCAGCGCGGCGACCATCGCCCCGTTGTCCGTGCACAGCTTCGGACGCGGCACCCGCAGCCGGATGCCCGCCCGCTCGCACCGCTCCTGGGCCAGCGCGCGCAGCCGGGAGTTGGCCGCGACCCCGCCGCCGATCATCAGATGGTCCACGCCCTCGTCCTTGCAGGCCCGGACCGCCTTGCGGGTCAGCACGTCGACCACCGCCTCCTGGAAGGAGGCCGCCACGTCCCGCACCGGTACCTCCTCGCCCGCCGCCCGCTTCGCCTCGATCCAGCGCGCCACGGCGGTCTTCAGCCCGGAGAAGGAGAAGTCGTACGCCGGGTCCCGGGAACCGCTCAGGCCGCGCGGGAAGGCGATCGCCTCCGGGTCGCCCTCCTTCGCCAGCCGGTCGATCACCGGCCCGCCCGGGAAGCCCAGGTCGAGCACGCGTGCGATCTTGTCGAACGCCTCCCCCGCCGCGTCGTCGATCGTCGCGCCCATGGGCCGTACGTCGGCCGTGATGTCGGGCGCGAGCAGCAGCGAGGAGTGCCCGCCGGACACCAGCAGGGCCATCGTCGGCTCCGGTAGCGGCCCGTGCTCCAGCTGGTCCACGCAGATGTGCGAGGCGAGGTGGTTCACGCCGTACAACGGCTTGCCCAGGGCGTACGCGTACGCCTTCGCCGCCGAGACGCCGACGAGCAGCGCTCCCGCGAGGCCCGGTCCGGCGGTGACGGCGATGCCGTCCAGGTCGCGCGCCGAGACGCCGGCCTCGGCGAGGGCGCGTTCGATGGTGGGGACCATGGCCTCCAGGTGGGCGCGGGAGGCGATCTCGGGCACGACGCCGCCGTACCGCGCGTGGGTGTCCACGCTGGAGGCGATGGCGTCGGCGAGCAGGGTGGTGCCGCGGACGACACCGACCCCGGTCTCGTCGCAGGAGGTCTCGATACCGAGTACGAGCGGTTCGTCAGCCATGGGAGGGGTTCTCTGTTCCTTGGACGGTCAGGCGCATCACGAGAGCGTCGATGTTGCCGGGCTGGTAGTAGCCGCGGCGGAATCCGATCGGCACGAAGCCGAAGCGCTCGTACAGCTTCTGCGCCCTGGTGTTGTCCACGCGCACTTCGAGGAAGACCTCGTCGCACTCGAAGGCGGTGGCGTGCTGGAGGAGGTCGGTGAGCAGCCGGGCGCCGAGCCCGGTGCCCCACTGGCTCTTGTCGACGGCGATGGTCTGCACGTCCCCGAGCCCGCCGGCCGCGGCGAGGCCCGCGTAGCCGACCAGGGCGCCGTCCAGCTCGGCGACGACATAGCGGCGGGTGGCGCCGGCGCCCCGGGCGTGGGCGAGTTCCGACCAGAACATCCCCTCCGACCAGGCGTCCTCGGGGAAGAGGGCGTGCTCCAGCTCCAGCACCGGCGGGAGGTCCCACCAGCGCATCTCCCGCAGGACGGCCGTGTTCACCGGGGGGTGACCACCTTGTAGTTCTTGGGCACCTGCGCATCGGGGCGGCGCAGGTACAGCGGGAGCGGGTCCAGAAAGCCGTCCCCGCCCGCCGCCAGGCGCTCGGCGGCCAGGGAGGCGAGGGCCGCCGCGCTGACGTGCTCGGGCCCGCGCGCGTTCGGGAAGGTCTCCGGGTACAGCAGCGCGCCCGCGCCGACCGCGGGCTGCCCCGCGACCTGCTCGGCGAGGTCGGCGGGCCGGTCCACCGCGGCGTCCGTGAGACGGGTGCGGGCATCGGCGTACCGGGCCCAGTAGACCTCCTTGCGCCGCGCGTCCGTCGCGACCGTGAAGGGCTCCTCCAGGCCGGAGGCGTACGCGAGGCCGTCGAGGGTGCAGACGCCGTGGACGGGGACACCCAGGACGGAGGCGAAGGTCGTCGCGGTCACCAGCCCCACACGCAGCCCGGTGTACGGCCCCGGGCCGACCCCGACCACGATCCCGGTGACGGCGTCGAGCGTCGTCCCGGCCTCGCCGAGCACCCGGTGGACGGCGGGAAGCAGCAGTTCACCGTGTCTGCGGGCGTCCACGCGGGTGGACTCGGCGACGACGGAGGAGCCGTCGTGCAGGGCGGCGGTGACGGCGGCGGTTGCGGTATCCATGGCGAGCAAGAGCACGCGAACAGCCTACGGCTCCCGGGGAGCGGGCACGGTGCCCGCTCGAACACCACGGCTGCTGCTACCGTCACCACGATCGGGATGTGCGGGCGAAAGGCGGGACACGGTGGCACGGAGCAGCTCGGGACTCGTGGCCGGGCTCACGGCGGCGGCGCTGGCCGTCGTCGGGTTTCTCGCGTACCAGGCCCAGGCCAACGTCCCCGACAGCCTCGACACCTCGAAGCGCCCGCATGCGGTCCCGTCCGCGAAGGCCTCGGCCGGGCCCGAGGAGAAGGCGAAGGACCTGCTGGCGGTGCCGGCCGACTCCGGGACCGGCGAGCGGGTGGTGTACCGGCTCGGCGACCGCCGCGTCTGGCTGGTCGGCGAGGAGGGCAAGCCGCGGACCTTCGAGGTGATGCCCTCGACGGTGAGCCCGCAGCCCGGGTCCTACACGGTCACCTCGCGCTCGGGCAGGGTCGCCGGTTCGGACGGGGTGCCGGTCGAGCACGTCGTGCGTTTCGCGGTGGTCGACGGGGTGGCGGTCGGGTTCAGCGCCGCCGTGAACGGCTCGATGGCCAGTCCGGACCCGTCGAAGAAGACGGGCGGCGTCCGGATGACGCGGGCGGACGGCGACGCGATGTGGAAGTTCGCGACGATCGGCTCGAAGGTCGTCGTCGTCCCGTAGCCGGAAGCCCGTAGCTGGAAGGTCGTCGTCCCCCAACCCCGCTAGGGAGTCCCGGGCCGGGTGGTCCGGTTGGTCGGGGCTGTCCGGGCTGTCAGCGGAAGCGCCGGCTCAGGCGGCGTCGCGGTGGTGTGCCGTCTCCCGGGGTTCGGCGGTGCGGGGCAGCTCGCGCGGCGGGGTGGACACGGCGCTCGCCGCGGCGCAGGACGCCAGCAGGTCGCGCATGGAAAGGCCGGCGGGCGGCCGGGGATCCGCCGCGCGCGACGGCCGGGGGGACTGTGCTTCGCGCTCCGATGCCGGCATGGACGCCTCCTGGGCTCCTGGGGCAGGCGTGGTGAGGTACGGGTGAGGTATACCTAACCAAGTCTTGCCCCATGTCATCACGCAGAAGGCTGCCCGCGCAACATTTTCCCGACACCTTGTCGGAACGCACGGCGCGCGGGCGGAGCACGGCATGCCGGAGCGGGCCTCGGCAACGGGTGGAGCAGCGGGAGCGGGCGGAACGGCGGGAGCAGGCGGAACGGCGGGGGCGGATCAGGCGGTGGGGGCGTCCGGGGTGACGGTGAGGCCGGCCAGGTCCGCGTCCGCCCAGCGCGCTCCGTACCCGTGCAGGGTCACCTCGCGGCGGTCGTCGTCGGTGTCGCCCGAGGCGCGGTGGATCAGGACGTGGAGGCGGTCCTCCGAGAGGTCCTCCACCTTGCCGTCGCCCCACTCCACGACCACCACGGACTCGGGCAGCGAGACGTCGAGGTCCAGGTCCTCCATCTCGTCGAGCCCGCCGCCGAGGCGGTACGCGTCGACGTGGACCAGCGCCGGCCCGGCGGCCAGCGGCGGGTGCACCCGGGCGATGACGAAGGTCGGGGAGGTGACCGCGCCCCGCACCCCGAGCCCCTCGCCCAGACCGCGGGTGAGCGTGGTCTTGCCCGCGCCCAGTTCGCCCGTGAGCATCACCAGGTCCCCGGCGCGCAGGCGCTCCGCCAGCGCGCGCCCCAGGACCTGCATCCGCTCCGGGGAGTCGACCGGGACGCGGACGGAACGGACCTCGACGGGGGACGCGGACGACGCCTCGGCCGGGGAGCCGTCCCGGTCTGCGGGGGATGTGGCGGCCGGGTCAGCCGCCGGGCTGTGCAGTGCTTCCATAGCTGCCAACGTTAGCCGCTGCCGGCACCGCGCCGGCCCGCACCAGCAGGTCCGCCAGCCGGTCCGTGACGGCCTCCGGGTGCTCCAGCATGACCAGATGGCCGCCGTCCGGGACGACGACCAGTTCCGCGTCGGGCAGCCGGTCGGCGATGGCCTCACTGTGCGTACTGGGCGTGACCAGGTCCTTGTCACCCGCGAGGACGAGGACCGGGCCGCCTGCGAACACGTCCAGCGCCTCGGACTTGTCGTGCTCGGTGAAGGCCGGATAGAACTCGGCGACCACGTCGATCGGGGTGGACTCGATCATGCGCTCCGCGAAGCGGGCGACGGCCGGGTCCACGTCCCTGGACGAGAACGAGTACCGCTTGATCAGCCCGGCGAACAGGTCGGCGGTGGCCCGGCGGCCCCGCTCGACCAGCTCGGCCTGGGAGCCGAGGGCCTTCAGCACACCGGGCAGGACCCGGCGCACGGCGTTGACGCCCGCGACCGGCAGCCCGTAGCTGACCTCGCCGAGGCGGCCGGCCGAGGTGCCGACGAAGGCCGCGGCGACCACCCGGTCCCGCACCAGCTCGGGGAAGTGCGCGGCGAGCGCCATCATCGTCATGCCGCCCATGGAGTGCCCGACGAGCACCAGCGCGCCCTCGGGGGCGGCGGCGTCGATCACGGCCTTCAGGTCCCGGCCGAGCTGGTCGATGGAGACGGGCACGGCGCCGGGGCCGGACTGGGCGGTGCCGCGGGCCGAGCGGCCGTGGCTGCGCTGGTCCCAGTGGACGGTCCGCACGAGTCCGCGCAGGGCGGCCCGCTGGAAGTGCCAGGAGTCCTGGCTCAGGCAGTAGCCGTGGCTGAACACGACGGTGACGGGCGCGGGCGCCTTGCGGCCGAAGAGGCGCCGGCGCCGGGGCGCGGCCGCCTCCGGGTCGATCTCGTCGACCTCGTAGTAGAGGACCGTGCCGTCGTCGGCGACCGCGCGGCCGGGTACGCCGCGCAGGGAGCCGTAGGGTCCCGTCGCGTCGAGGGCGAGCCGGGCCTTCTTGCGCATACCGCGGCCGACGGTGAGGCGTTCGACCGCGACGCCCGCCGCGGCGCCGGCGGCGATCACGCCTATCGCGGCTCCGGCGACGCCCGCGCGGCGCCAACTGCCCGCCGCCGCGACCGCCGCGGCGGCCTCGGCGACGTCCCCCGTGCTGGTCTCGCTCACCGTGCCTCTCCTGTCCGTCTCGTCGACGCGTCGTGCGTGGCGGTCCTGGTCCGGGTTCCGGGTCCGGGTTCCGGGTCCGGGTTCCGGGTCCGGGTTTTGGGTCGGGGCGGGGGCTCGTCAGCGGGCGGTGGCCCCCGCCGGGGCCGGGTCCGTTTCCGTGCCCGCCCCCGCTTCCGGGGCCGGCCGGGGGGCCGGGTCCGTTCGCGGGTCCGGATCGAGGTGGACGCGGGGCACCCGGGCGCCGATGCGGGTGACGATCTCGTACCCGATCGTGCCCGCCGCCCGCGCCCAGTCCTCCGCCGTCGGCTCGCCCCGGTCGCCCGGACCGAAGAGCAGCACCTCGCTGCCCTCCTCGACCGTCTGCCCACCGAGATCCACGACGAACTGGTCCATCGCCACCCGCCCGGCGACCCGTCGCCGCTCGCCGCCGACCAGGACCGGGCCGGTGCCGGAGGCGTGGCGCGGGATGCCGTCCGCGTAGCCGAGCGGGACCAGGCCGAGGGTCGTCTCGCGCCCGGTGACGTAGTGGTGGCCGTAGCCGACCCCGTGACCCGCCGGGACGTGCTTGACCAGCGCCAGGGAGGCGGAGAGCGTCATCACCGGGCGCAGGCCGAGCTCGGCGGGCGTGCCGAGTTCGGGGGCGGGTGAGACGCCGTAGACGGCGATGCCCGTGCGGACCAGGTCGAAGTGGGACTCCGGGAGCGTGAGGGTCGCCGGGGAGTTGGCGATGTGGCGCACCTCGGGGTCGATCCCGGCCTTCTCGGCGTGGTCCAGCAGGTCGCGGAAGACGTGGAGCTGGGCGGCGATCGAGGGGTGGCCGGGCTCGTCGGCGCAGGCGAAGTGGGACCACAGGCCGGTGACCTTGATCAGGCCCTCGGCCTCGGCGGCGCGGGCGGCGGCGACCAGGGCGGGCCAGTCGGCGGGGGCGCAGCCGTTGCGGCCGAGGCCGGTGTCGGCCTTGAGCTGGACGCGGGCGGGGCGGCCGGCCTCCCGGGCGGCGGCCGTGACCTCGGTGAGCGCCCACAGGGCGCTCACCGACATGTCGAGGTCGGCCTCGATGCCCGCGCGCCAGGGGTCGCCGGGTGTCCACAGCCAGCACATGATCCGGCCGCCGATGCCCGCGGCGCGCAGGGCGAGCGCCTCGTGCGGGGTGGCGGTGCCGAGCCAGCCGGCGCCGGCCGCGAGGGCGGCGCGGGCGCAGGGGACCATGCCGTGGCCGTAGGCGTCGGACTTGACGACGGCCATCAGCGCGGCTCGCGGGGCGCGAGCGCGCAGCGCGCGGACGTTGGCGCGCAGCGCGCCGAGGTCGACCTCGGCACGGGCTCTCGGCGGTGCGGGCTGCGGTGGCGGTGTCTGGCTCATCCCGCCCAGTCTCTCAGAGCCCCCCGCCGTGCTCCGTCCGCCCGGCGGCCACCCGCGTCACCTGTGCCCCGTCCGCACCCGCCGCCCCACGCGCGGGGAGCGCCCGCACCCCGGGGCGACACGCGGGGGCGGGCGGGTGTTCCAGGGCCCCGGCGACCGTCCGGACCGGCCCCCGCCAGGCCGGGCGTGGCGCGCGGCCGGGAGCGCGGGACCGGGCGGTGGAGGGCCACCACATGGGGCGGCGCCACATGGGCTTGGGGCACATGAGCCCGGGGCACATGGATGCCGGCCTGCCAGGGGGTGTGCCCTGTCGACACGGCGCGCCCCCCACATGTGCGCCCTGCACACACCCCGGCCCGGACCGGTCCGCCCGGTGGATTCAGGTCAGGGAGGCGGGCGGGGCGGCGCCCTCGTGGATGTCGTGCCAGGCGTTCGGGAGGGCCGCGGCGACCTCGTACGCCGTCAGGGGGACGCCCCGCGTGGCCGCGAGGCGGGCGGCGAGGCCGTGGAGGTACGCGGCGAGGGAGCCGGCGTCGCGGGCGCCGAGGCCCGTCGCGAGGAGGGAGCCCGCGAGGCCGGAGAGCACGTCGCCACTGCCCGCCGTGGCCAGCCAGGGGGTGCCCATCGGGTTGACGCGCACCGGGGCGCGCCCGTCGGGGTCGGCCACCAGGGTGGTGGATCCCTTCAGCAGGACCGTCGCGCCGTAGCGGGCCGCCAGTTCGCGGACGGACGCCAGGCGGGCCGCCTCGACCTCCTCGCGGGCGGCGCCGAGCAGGGCCGCGGCCTCCCCGGCGTGCGGCGTCAGCAGGGTGGGCGCGGTCCGGCCCCGTACCTCGGCCGCCTCCAGCAGGCGCAGGCCGTCCGCGTCGACCAGGACCGGTACGTCCGAGGCGAGCACCTCGCGCACCGCGTCCCGGTTCTCGCCGATGCCCGGGCCGACGACCCAGGACTGGACCCGGCCCGCCTCGCTCGGCCGGCCCCCGGTGACCAGGCACTCCGGGAAGCGCGCGATCACCGCGTCGGCACCCGGCCCCGCGTACCGGACGGCCCCCGCGCCGCCGCGCAGCGCCCCCGCGACGGTCAGCACCGCCGCCCCCGGGTACCGGGCGGACCCGGCGACGACGCCGACGACCCCGCGCCGGTACTTGTCGCTCTCGGCGGCGGGCAGCGGCAGCAGCCGTGCCACGTCCACGTGCTGGAGGGCCTCCAGTTCCGGCACGGAGGGAAGGTCGTCCTCGATCCCGATGGGCACCAGGCGGACGGTCCCGGTCAGCTCCCGCGCCGGGTCGACGAGGAGCCCCGCCTTGCACGCCCCGAAGGTGACCGTCAGATCGGCGCGCAGGGCCTCGCCCCGGACCTCGCCCGTGTCCGCCTCGATGCCGCTCGGCAGGTCGACGGCGACCACGACGGCGTCCGAGCCGCGGGCGGCCCGGGCGACGGGGACGGCGTCCGGGCGGAGTCCGCCGTGGCCGCCGATGCCGGTGATCCCGTCCAGGACGAGGTCCGCACCGGCCAGGGGCTCGAACGGGTCGTCGGCGACCGTCCCGCCGGCGGCGCGGAGGGCGGCGAGCCCGGCCCTGTGCGCGCGGCCGGGGGCCAGCAGCACGGCCGTCACCCCGGCGCCGCGCCGGGCGAGGCGGGCGCCCGCGAACAGGGCGTCGCCACCGTTGTCGCCGCTGCCGACGAGGAGAACGACGCGGGCGCCGTACACCCGCCCCAGCAGTCCCGCGCAGGCGGCGGCCAGCCCGGCGGCGGCGCGGTGCATCAGCGCCCCGTCGGGGAGCCGCGCCATGAGCTGGGCCTCGGCGTGACGGATGGCTTCGACGGTGTACGCGGTACGCATGCCCCGAGTCTGCCCCACCGGCCCCTGCCCCGGTCGGACGCGGGGCGCGGGCAAGTGGCGCCCCGCGGAGCCGAGTTGCCCCGACCGGCGGCGGCGAACCCGCCGGGGCTCGGGCCCGCCCCAGACATGCCGGGCCAACACGTGCCGACCCAACACGGACCCGCCCCACACGGGCCAGGCCACCTGCGGACACCTCACGGACGAACCGCACACGTGCCGGGCCCATGTGGACCCACCGCACACGTGCCGGGCCAACACGTGCCGGGTCCACACCGTGTGGGCCCGGCACCACACAGGCCGTCGCCACACGACCGCCGACCGCCGACCGCCCGTGCTCAGCCCTCCGCGATCACCACCGCCGACGCCACCCCCGCGTCATGGCTGAGCGAAACATGCCAGGAGCGCACCCCCAGCTCCGCCGCCCGGGCCGCGACCGTGCCGCTGACGCGCAGGCGCGGGCGCCCGGAGTCCTCGACGTACACCTCCGCGTGCGTCCAGAGCAGCCCGGCAGGCGCGCCCAGTGCCTTCGCGAGCGCCTCCTTCGCGGCGAAGCGCGCCGCGAGGGAGGCATACCCCCGGCGTTCGCCGCTCGGCAGGAGGAGTTCGTGGTCCACGAACAGCCGCCGGGCCATCGCCGGTGTGCGCTCCATCGCCGCGGCGAAGCGGTCGACCTCCGCCACGTCGATCCCCACCCCGATGATCACCGGCCGGGGCCTCCCGCCCCGCCCGTGATCCGCCGTGCCGGGCTCACTCCACCGTCACCGACTTCGCCAGGTTGCGCGGCTGGTCCACCTCGTTGCCCCGGGCGGTCGCCAGCTCGCAGGCGAAGACCTGGAGGGGGACGGTCGCGACCATCGGCTGGAGCAGGGTCGGCGTCGCCGGGATGCGGACCAGATGGTCCGCGTACGGGACGACCGCCTCGTCCCCCTCCTCCGCGATGACGATGGTCCGGGCGCCCCGGGCCCTGATCTCCTGGATGTTGGAGACGATCTTGTCGTGCAGGACCGAGCGCCCGCGCGGCGAGGGCACCACCACCACGACCGGCAGGTCCTCCTCGATGAGCGCGATCGGCCCGTGCTTCAGCTCGCCCGCGGCGAAGCCCTCCGCGTGCATGTACGCCAGTTCCTTGAGCTTGAGCGCGCCCTCCAGGGCCACCGGGTGGCCGACGTGCCGGCCGAGGAAAAGGACGGTGTTCTTGTGCGCCAGCGAACGCGCCAGCTCCCGCACCGGCTCCATCGTCTCCAGCACCCGCTCCACCTGGCCGGAGATGCCCGCCAGGTCCCGGATGACGTCCCGGATCTCGTCGCCCCACTTGGTGCCGCGCACCTGGCCCAGGTAGAGCGCGACCAGGTAGCAGGCCACGACCTGGGTGAGGAACGCCTTGGTGGAGGCGACCGCGACCTCCGGGCCGGCGTGCGTATAGAGCACGGCGTCGGACTCGCGCGGGATGGTCGAGCCGTTGGTGTTGCAGATGGCCAGCACATGCGCGCCCTGCTCCCGCGCGTGGCGCAGCGCCATCAGCGTGTCCATCGTCTCGCCGGACTGCGAGATCGCGACGACCAGGGTCCGCCGGTCCAGGATCGGGTCCCGGTAGCGGAACTCGCTCGCCAGCTCGACCTCGCAGGGGAGGCGGGTCCAGTGCTCGATGGCGTACTTGGCGATCAGACCGGCGTGGTACGCGGTGCCGCAGGCCACCACGACGACCTTGGTCGCCTCGCGCAGGACGTGCGCCGGGATGCGGACCTCGTCGAGGCTCAGCACCCCGGAGGCGTCGATCCGGCCGAGGAGGGTGTCGGCGACCGCTTTGGGCTGCTCGGCGATCTCCTTGAGCATGAAGTAGTCGTAGCCGCCCTTCTCGGCGGCGGAGGCGTCCCAGTCGACGTGGTACGAACGCACCTCGGCGGGCGCGCCGTCGAAACCGGTGACCGTCACGCCGTCGCGGCGGAGTTCCACCACCTGGTCCTGGCCCAGCTCGATCGCGGACCGGGTGTGCGCGATGAAGGCGGCCACGTCCGAGGCGAGGAAGGACTCCCCCTCGCCGACGCCGACCACCAGCGGCGAGTTCCTGCGGGCGCCGACTACCACGTCCGGCTCGTCCGCGTGCACGGCGACCAGGGTGAACGCGCCCTCCAGCCGCCGGCACACCATGCGCATCGACTCGGCGAGATCGCCGGAGGAGGAGAACGCCTCGGCGAGGAGGTGCGCGACGACCTCGGTGTCCGTCTCGGACGCCAGGTCGTGGCCGCGCTCCGCGAGTTCGGCGCGCAGGGCGGCGAAGTTCTCGATGATCCCGTTGTGGACGACCGCCACCCGGCCCGCGTTGTCCAGGTGGGGGTGGGCGTTGGCGTCGGTGGGGCCGCCGTGGGTGGCCCACCGGGTGTGCCCGATGCCCGTGGAGCCGCTCGGCAGCGGCCGCTCCACCAGTTCCTTCTCCAGATTGACGAGCTTCCCCGCCTTCTTCGCCGCGGCGAGCCCGCCGTCCGCGAGGACCGCGACCCCGGCCGAGTCGTACCCGCGGTACTCCAGCCGCTTGAGCCCGGCGATGACCACTTCGAGCGCCGACTGTCCGCCGACGTAACCCACGATTCCGCACATGGCGGCAGCCTATGGCCTTTCTTTTGGATCGGGTCGGAGGGTGAGCGGCGTCCGGTGCAGCGGGCTCCGGGGCAGCGGGGTCCGGGGCATGGGGCCTCCCCGGGCCCGCGGGGGCCCAGGCGGATCGCAGGGCGGAGGACGGTGGTACCTCCCGGCCGAAAGCCAGGGGCCGAAGGCCAGGGGGCGAGACACGGCTGAGCCATGGCAGAGCCATGGCGAGTGACGACCACCCGTCGAGGCTCGGTGCCGGGCTCGTGAGCCCGGACGACGGGGCGAGGCGCGGTGCCAGGGCACGCGAGCCCGGCCCGATCCCGACGAAGGGCCATGAGGGCCGCACGCGCCGCGCACCGCCCGGGCCGGGCCGCTCGCGCCGCGCACCGCCCGGGCCGGGCCGCACGCGCCGCGCACCGCCCGGGCCGGGCCGCTCGCGCCGCGCACCGCCCGGGCCGGGGCGCACGCGCCGCGCACCGCCCGGGCCGGGCCGCTCGCGCCGCGCGCCGTCCGGGCCGTGCGCGTCGGCCCGGGGTGCGCGGGCCGGGGCGCGGGGTTCTCCTGGAAACGGACCGGGCCCCGCGGGGCGGGCCCGCCACCCCGAGAGCGCCAGGAACGCGAGGACCGCCATGAAGCGCAAGCCCGGAACGGCAGTGGCGAGCACCCCGACCATGACCGCGACCCGGCAGGTCCGGCTCTCCCCCGCGGAGCGCGCCGCGCGCGGGCGGGCGGCGCGGAACCGGGCGCCCCGCTCCTCGCACGCCGAGTTCGCGCCCACCCGGCACCGCCCCGACCCCGTCGACGTCATCGAGAAGCAGTCGGCGACCCGGGTGCCGGACCTGGTGCCGCTGCGCTACGGCCGGATGTCCGAGACGCCGTTCCGTTTCTTCCGGGGCGCCGCCGCGATCATGGCCGGGGACCTGGCCGCCACCGCCGACTCGGGCCTGCGCGCCCAGCTCTGCGGCGACGCGCACATGCTGAACTTCCGCCTGCTCGCCTCCCCCGAGCGCCGGCTCCTCTTCGACATCAACGACTTCGACGAGACCCTGCCCGGCCCCTGGGAGTGGGACGTCAAGCGCCTCGCCGCCAGCCTGGTCATCGCAGGACGGGAGAACGGCTTCTCCACCGTGCAGCGCCGCCGCGTCGTCCGCGCCACCGTGCGCTCCTACCGCGAGCAGATGCGCCGCTTCGCCGGGATGCGCCTGCTGGACGTCTGGTACGCACGGGCGGACGCGGACCAGCTCGCGGGCCTCGCCTCGGGACGGCTGCCCACCCGGGGGCGCAAGCAGCTGGAGCGCTCGCTGGTCTCGGCGCGCCGGCACGACAACCTCCAGGCCTTCGCCAAGCTGACCTCCGTGATCGACGGGGAGCGCCGCATCACGCCCGATCCGCCCGTGGTCACCCCGCTCACCGACCTGCTGCCCGATGTGGAGGAGGGCGTGCTGCGGCAGCGGATCACCGATCTGCTGCTCGGCTACCGGGCGAGCCTGCCGACCGACCGGCAGCATCTGCTCTCGCAGTTCACCCCGGTCGACATCGCCCGCAAGGTGGTCGGCGTGGGCAGTGTGGGCACCCGCTGCTGGATCGTGCTGCTGCTGGGCCGGGACGAGGAGGACCCCCTCTTCATCCAGGCCAAGGAGGCGGGCGTCTCCGTCCTCGCCCCGCACCTCGGGAACTCCGAGTACGCCACCGAGGGCGAGCGCGTGGTCGCGGGGCAGCGGCTGATGCAGGCGGCCAGCGACATCTTCCTCGGCTGGCAGCGGGCCGAGGGGATCGACGGCGGCACCCGGGACTTCTACCTGCGCCAGTTGCGGGACTGGAAGTTCGTGGTGGACGCCTCCCGGATGGCACCGCGCGGGATGCGGGTCTTCGGGGAGCTGTGCGGCTGGACGCTGGCCCGCGCGCACGCGCGCTCCGGTGACCGCATCGCCATCGCCGCCTACCTGGGCGGGAGCGATGTCTTCGACGGGGCGCTGACGGAGTTCGCCGAGCGCTACGCGGACCAGAACGAGCGGGACCACCGGGCCCTGCTCGACGCGATCGCCGCCGGCCGGGTCCCCGCCCGGACCGAGTGACCCGGCCCGCACCCCGCCGGTCTCTCCGGGGCCCGCTCACGCCTTCGCCCGGTACGCCCGCATCGCCAGCGGGCAGAACACCGCGGCGATGCCCACGGCCCACACCAGCGACCACAGCACCGGCTCCGCCACCGCGCCGCCGCCCAGCAGCCCTCGGTAGGCGTCCGACAGATGGGTCACCGGGTTCACATCGCTCCATGCCTGGAGCCAGCCGGGCATGGTGTCCACGACGACGAAGGCGCTGCTGGTGAACGTGATCGGGAAGATCAGGGTGAACGCGAACGCCTGGACCTTCTCGGCGTCCCCCGCGAGCATCCCGATGAGGACCGCGGCCCAGGAGACCGCCGCCGCGAACACCACCAGCAGGACCGCGCCGAGCAGGAAGCCGCCGAGCCCGCCGGTGATTTGGAAGCCCATGATCAGGCCGAGGCCGATCATCAGCAGCATCGCCCATATGTGCTTGGTGAGGTCGGCCGTGATGCGCCCGATCAGCGGGGCGGAGCGGGCGATGGGGAGGCTGCGCAGCCGGTCGAAGACTCCCTTGGTCAGGTCGGTGTTGAGCGCCATGGCCGTGTAGGTGGTCATGAACAGGGTGTTCTGCACGATGATTCCGGGCAGCGCGTACTGCAGATAGGCGTCGGTGGAGCCCGCCATCTGCCCGCCCAGCACATAGGTGAAGAGCAGCACGAACATGATCGGCGTGACGCTGTAGTCGACCAGCTCCAGCGGGTTGTGCTTCACCGCCACCAGGCTGCGCCACGCCATCGTCAGCGTCTGGCGCGCCCAGGTCAGGGGCCCGGCCCGGCCGGGGCCCGCCACGGGTGCGGTGGGGGCGGCCGTCACGGCGGTCATGCCGAACTCACCGCCTTCGCCGCCCCGCTCTCGTCCCGGGATGTGGACCGGGACCCGTCCCCCGAGCCGGAGCCCGGGCCGGAGCCGTCGGGCTCGTCGGGCCGGGAGCCGTCGCCGCCGGCGCCTTCCTCGCGGGGTTCGGCCCGGTGGCCGGTGAGGGCGAGGAAGACCTCGTCCAGGGAGGAGCGCCGCAGGGCCAGCTCGCCCACCGCGATGCCCTCCCGGTCCAGGCCCCGGACCACCGCGGGCATCAGCTCCGGGTCGTTGACGGGGGCCGTGACGGCGTCGCCCTCGATCCGGGTGCCCGGCCCGGCGGCCCGGCCGACCAGCGCGTGCACCGCGCCCAGATCGGCCGGGGCGAGCGGGCGGACCTCCAGGACCTGACCGCCCGCCTCGGACTTGAGCTGGTCGGGCGTGCCCTCGGCGATGACCCGGCCCTTGTCCACGACGACGATGTCGTCCGCGAGGACGTCCGCCTCGTTGAGGTACTGCGTGGTGAGCAGCGCCGTCGCGCCGTCGGCGACCAGGCCGCGCAGCATCTCCCACAGCTCACCCCGGCTGTGCGGGTCCAGACCGGTCGTCGGCTCGTCGAGGAAGAGGATGCTCGGACGCCCCACCAGGCTGGCGGCGAGGTCCAGCCGGCGGCGCATCCCGCCGGAGTACGTCTTGGCGGCGCGGCCGGCGGCGTCGGAGAGCTGGAAGCGGTCCAGCAGCTCGCGCGCCCGCGCCCGGGCGTCGGGCCGGGACAGGCCGAGGAGGCGGCCTATCAGCAGCAGGTTCTCCGTGCCGGTGAGGTTCTCGTCGACCGCGGCGTACTGGCCGGTCAGGCCGATGAGGGAGCGGACGGCGCGGGCCTCGCGGACGACGTCGTGGCCGGCGACCAGCGCCCGCCCGGCGTCGGGCTCGATCAGGGTGGCGAAGATCCGCACCGCCGTCGTCTTCCCGGCGCCGTTGGGCCCGAGCAGGCCCAGCACCGAGCCGGTGCGGGCCGCCAGATCGACCCCGGCCAGGGCCTCCGTCTCCTTGAACCGCTTGACCAGACCCTCCGCCTGGATGGCGTACGTCATGGGACACCTCTCGCGACTTCCTGCGACTCTCGGCCGACTCCGCGGACATCGCGGGCGCCGCGGTTCGGCACCCACTCCTTCCACAACTGTGACCCACGCCACTGACATTCCGGCCGCAAGCGGACCAACCGTCCGGTCGCCAGGTCCGGCGCGGCGTGACCGACCCCACCCTCCACGGGCACAGCCCACCCCCGACAATGGGCCGTGTGATCTCTTCGCCGCCACGGAGCGCCCACCGCCGGGCCGAGCACCCGTCGACGCCCTATGTCGACCTCACCCGCGCGGAGTGGAGCGCGCTGCGGGAGAAGACGCCGCTGCCGCTCACGGCGGAGGAGGTGGAGCAGCTCCGCGGCCTCGGTGACGTGATCGACCTCGACGAGGTGCGCGACGTCTATCTGCCGCTGTCCCGGCTGCTCAACCTCTATGTGCAGGCCACCGCCGGGCTGCGCGGCGCCCTCAACACCTTCCTGGGCGACGCGGGCGGCGGCCACGGCGCCCAGCGGGGCACACCCTTCGTCATAGGGGTCGCCGGGTCGGTCGCGGTGGGCAAGTCCACCGTGGCCCGTCTCCTCCAGGCGCTGCTGGCCCGCTGGCCCGAGCACCCCCGGGTCGAGCTGGTCACCACCGACGGCTTCCTGCTGCCGATGAAGGAGCTCCGGGCCCGCGGGCTGATGTCCCGCAAGGGCTTCCCCGAGTCCTACGACCGCCGGGCGCTGACCCGGTTCGTCGCGGACATCAAGGCGGGCAAGGACGAGGTCACCGCGCCGGTCTACTCGCACCTGATCTACGACATCGTCCCCGACGAGCGTCTGACCGTGCGCCGCCCGGACATCCTGATCGTCGAGGGGCTGAACGTCCTCCAGCCGGCCCTGCCCGGCCAGGACGGCCGCACCCGGGTCGGTCTCGCCGACTACTTCGACTTCAGCGTCTACGTGGACGCCCGCACCGAGGACATCGAGACCTGGTACCTGAACCGCTTCCGCAAGCTGCGGGAGACCGCGTTCCAGAACCCGTTCTCGTACTTCCGCAAGTACACCCAGGTCTCCGAGGAGGAGGCGCTGGACTACGCCCGCACCATGTGGCGGACGATCAACCGCCCCAACCTGCTGGAGAACGTGGCCCCCACGCGCGGGCGCGCCACCCTGGTCCTGCGCAAGGGCCCGGACCACAAGGTGCAGCGGCTCTCCCTGCGCAAGCTGTGAGCCGCGGCCGCCGGGGCCGCGCGTAGGATCCCCCGGTGCTGCATCTGCGACTGATCACGCCGTCCGACCGCACCGACGAGGTGGTCGCCCTGCTGGAGCGGACCACCGGCACGGCCCATCTGGCCGTGCTGGAGGGCGCCGCCCGCGACCCGCGCGGCGACGTGGTGCTCTGCGACGTCGCCCGGGAGGCGGCCGACGCGCTCGTCACCGGCCTGCGCGGACTGGGGATCGACGACTGCGGGTCGATCAGCCTGGAGGACACCGCCCTCACCCTGTCCCGGCGGGCCGACGAGGCGGAACGCGCGGCTCCGGGAGACGCCGCGGACGCGGTGGTCTGGGACGAGCTGACCAAGGCGACCCACGAGGAGTCCACCCTCAGCGCCACCTATCTGGCCTTCCTCTGCCTGGCGACGATGCTCGCGGCCTGCGGTGTGGTCCTGGACAACGCGATCCTGATCGTGGGGGCCATGGCGGTCGGGCCGGAGTTCGGACCGCTGGCCGGGATCTGCACGGCGCTGGTGCGGGGCGCGCCGAAGCTGGCGTGGCGCTCGGTCCTCGCGCTGGTCGCCGGGTTCGCCGCCGCGATGCTGGTGACCGCCGGGTTCAGCTTCCTGATGGACTCTCTGGGGCTGTTCTCCCTGGCCCAGTTGGAGGCCGACCGGCCCAACACCCGTTTCGTGTACGACCCGGACCTGTTCTCGTTCATCGTGGCCGTGCTCGCGGGGATCGCGGGGATGCTCTCCCTCACCTCGGCCAAGTCCGGCGCGCTGGTGGGCGTGGCGATCTCGGTGACGACCGTCCCGGCGGCGGCCAACGCGGCGGTGGCCTTCAGCTACACCGACTACGCCCAGGCCCGGGGCTCCTCCGAGCAGTTGCTGCTCAACCTCTCCGGGATCGTGCTCGCGGGCACGGCGACCCTGCTGACGCAGAAGTACCTCTGGCGGCGCGCCCGGGCCCGCGCCTGAAGCCCCCGCGAGCCGCCGGGCCCGGGCCTGAAGTTGCCGCAGACCACCCCCGGCCCGCGCCTGAAGACCCGGCGAGCCGCCCGGGCCCGCGCCTGAGCGGCGCGCGCCCGGACCCCGCCGGTGGGACCGCGCCTCAGCCCAGCGCGGACTTCACCGCGTCGGCCAGCCGGCCCGCGACCGTGCGCGCCTGCTCGATGTCGGCCGCCTCGACCATCACCCGCACCAGGGGCTCGGTGCCCGAGGGGCGCAGCAGCACCCGGCCCGTGGCGCCCAGCTCCCGCTCGGCCTCGACCACCGCGTGGGACAGCTCGCCCGAGGTCGCCACCCGGGCCTTGTCCACGTCCCGGACGTTGACCAGGACCTGCGGCAGGCGCTCCATCACCTTCACCAGCTCGGCCAGCGGACGGCCGGTGGCCGCGACCCGGGCCGCGAGCATCAGACCCGTGAGGGTGCCGTCACCGGTGGTCGCGTGGTCGAGCACGATGACGTGCCCGGACTGCTCGCCGCCGAGGGCGAAGCCGTGCTCCTTCATCGACTCCAGGACATAGCGGTCGCCGACGGCGGTCTGCACCAGCCGGACGCCCTCCCGCTCCATGGCCAGCTTGAAGCCCAGGTTGGACATCACGGTGGCGACCACGGTGTCCCCGCGCAGGGTCCCCGCCTCGCGCATCGCGAGGGCGAGGACGGCCAGGATCTGGTCGCCGTCGACCTCCTCCCCCGCCGCGTCCACGGCCAGGCAGCGGTCGGCGTCGCCGTCGTGCGCGATGCCCAGGTGCGCCCCGTGCTCCACGACCGCCGCGCGCAGCAGGTCCAGGTGCGTCGAGCCGCAGCCGTCGTTGATGTTGAGCCCGTCGGGCTCCGCGCCGATGGTCACGACCTCGGCCCCGGCCCGCGCGAACGCCTCCGGCGAGACCCGGGAGGCCGCCCCGTGCGCCTCGTCCAGGACGATCTTCAGCCCGTCGAGGCGGTTCGGCAGGACGGCGACGAGGTGGGCGACGTACTTGTCGAAGCCCTCGTCGTACTCCTTCACCCGGCCCACGCCCACGCCGGTCGGCCGGTCCCACGGCTCACCGGTGCGGTGCTGCTCGTAGACCTCCTCGATGCGGTCCTCCAGCTCGTCGGCGAGCTTGTGGCCGCCGCGGGCGAAGAACTTGATGCCGTTGTCCGGCATGGCGTTGTGACTGGCGGAGAGCATCACGCCGAGGTCGGCGCCGAGGGCGCCGGTGAGGTACGCGACGGCGGGCGTGGGCAGCACGCCGACCCGGAGCACGTCCACACCGGCGCTGGCGAGGCCGGCCACGACGGCGGCCTCCAGGAACTCTCCGGACGCGCGGGGGTCGCGGCCCACCACCGCGGTCGGGCGATGGCCCGCGAAGGACCCCGCCTCCGCGAGCACATGCGCCGCCGCGACCGACAGGCCGAGCGCGAGCTCGGCCGTGAGGTCGGCGTTGGCCACGCCGCGTACCCCGTCCGTACCGAAGAGTCGTCCCACTGTTGTCCTCCGAGAAACTGAGTGCTCGAACCTTTGTTATACGCCCGAGGTCGTCGAGCCGGCCGTCGCAGGGTGGGTGAACCGGTGCGGCGGCGGGGCCGGTAAGACGAACGCCCCGGCGGCACCGAGTGCCGCCGGGGCGTACGAAGAGCCAGCCTGCGATTTAGCGCTTGCTGTACTGCGGGGCCTTACGGGCCTTCTTGAGACCGGCCTTCTTGCGCTCGACCGCACGGTCGTCGCGGGAGAGGAAGCCGGCCTTCTTCAGGGCGCCGCGGTTGTTGTCCACGTCGGCCTCGTTGAGGGCGCGGGCCACACCGAGGCGCAGGGCGCCGGCCTGGCCGGAGACGCCGCCACCCGCGATGCGGGCGATGACGTCGTAGCGGTTGTCGAGCTCGAGCACCTTGAAGGGCTCGTTGACTTCCTGCTGGTGCACCTTGTTCGGGAAGTAGTCCTCGAGGGTGCGACCGTTGATCTTCCACTTGCCGGAGCCCGGAACGATCCGGACACGGGCGATGGCGTTCTTGCGACGGCCCAGGCCGGCGGCCGGCTGCGGGTCGCCGAAGCGGGACGCCATGGACTCGGAGGTGTACTCGCCCTCGACCGGAACCTCGGTCTCGGTGGTGTACTGCTCGACGTCAACCTCTTCGAGCGGGGTCTCGGCGGTGGTCTCAGCCACGATTCTCCTCAGATTCTTTTCGTCTTAGGGGGTGGCCGGACTTACTGCGCGACCTGGGTGATCTCGAACGGAACCGGCTGCTGCGCAGCGTGCGGGTGGTTCTCGCCCGCGTAGACCTTCAGCTTCGAGAGCATCTGACGGCCCAGGGAGTTCTTCGGGAGCATGCCCTTGACGGCCTTCTCCACGGCCTTCTCGGGGTTCTTGTCCAGCAGCTCGTCGTAGCGGACGGAGCGCAGACCACCCGGGTAGCCGGAGTGGCGGTACGCCATCTTCTGGGTCCGCTTGTTGCCGGACAGGTGCACCTTGTCCGCGTTGATGATGATGACGAAGTCACCGGTGTCAACGTGCGGCGCGTAGATCGGCTTGTGCTTGCCCCGGAGAAGGGTAGCGGCGGTGGTCGCCAGACGGCCCAGGACGATGTCCTGCGCGTCGATGATGTGCCACTGGCGCGTCACATCGCCGGGCTTGGGGCTGTACGTACGCACGGTCGTAGCCTTCGCTTCTTCAGTGATGGGGATCCTGCGCGACCGCGAGGCCGCCCAGGACGGGGTCCTGACAAGGCCACCCGGACGACATGCCAGCCCTGACCGCACTTCGGTGACGCAAACCGCGTGCTGGTCGCTGAGAGTCGGCCCGGTGGACCGGCGTAAGGGCCCCTCACGTGAGATAGAGCAAGCCAATACGCATAACGAACCAGAAGAATACCCGTGGCCCCCCGCACGGGTCAAAACGCTCCCCTGGGCCCGGGGAGCGGCCCGGTTGCCGGGCCTCCCCGCTACCGCGCGCGCTCCACCCGCCGCTCGTCCCACACGGGCTCCGGCGTCTCCCGGACCCGGCCGTCCGCGCCGAACACCAGAAAGCGGTCGAAGGACCGGGCGAACCAGCGGTCGTGCGTGACCGCCAGCACCGTCCCCTCGTACACCTCCAGGCCCGCCTGGAGCGCCTCGGCCGACTCCAGGTCGAGGTTGTCGGTGGGCTCGTCGAGCAGCAGGGCCGTGGTGCCGGCCAGCTCCAGAAGGAGGATCTGGAACCGCGCCTGCTGCCCGCCGGACAGCTTCTCGAAGGGCTGGTCGCCCTGCCGCTCCAGCTCGTAGCGGCGCAGCACGGACATCGCCCCGCCCCGGTCCCTGGCGTGCTCCGTCCACAGGATGTCCACCAGGGTGCGGCCCAGGAGTTCCGGGTGGGCGTGCGTCTGCGCGAAGTGGCCGGGGACGACCCGCGCGCCGAGCCGCCACTGCCCGGTGTGCGCGACCGGGTCGCCCGCCAGCAGCCGCAGGAAGTGGGACTTGCCGGAGCCGTTGGAGCCCAGCACCGCCACCCGCTCCCCGTAGAACACCTCCAGCGAGAAGGGCTTCATCAGACCGGTCAGCTCCAGGTTCTCGCAGGTCAGGGCCCGCACCCCGGTGCGCCCGCCGCGCAGCCGCATCCGGATGTCCTGCTCGCGCGGCGGCTCCGGCGGCGGGCCCGCGTCCTCGAACCTGCGCAGCCGGGTCTGCATCGCCCGGTAGCGGGAGGCCATGTCGGGGCTGTTCGCCGCCTGCTGCCGCAGCCGCAGCACCAGGGCCTTCAGCCGCGCGTGCTCCTCCTCCCAGCGGCGCTTCAGCTCCTCGAAGCGGGCGAACCGCTCCCGGCGCGCCTCGGGGAAGGTGGCGAAGCCGCCGCCGTGCACCCACACGTCCGAGCCGGCCGGGCCGGGCTCCACGCTGACGATCCGCTCGGCCGCCCGGGAGAGCAGCTCCCGGTCGTGGGAGACGAAGAGGACGGTCTTGCGGGTCTCCTTCAGGCGGTCCTCCAGCCACCGCTTGCCGGGGACGTCGAGGTAGTTGTCCGGCTCGTCCAGCAGCAGCACCTCGTCCGGGCCGCGGAGCAGGGCCTCCAGCACCAGCCGCTTCTGCTCACCGCCGGAGAGGGTGCGCACCTGCCGCCACTGCGCCTTCTCGTACGGGACGCCCAGCGCGGCCGTCGTGCACATGTCCCAGACGGTCTCCGCCTCGTAGCCGCGTGCCTCCGCCCAGTCGCTCAGCGCCTGCGCGTACGCCATCTGCGCCCGCTCGTCGTCGACGGTCATCACGGCGTGCTCGGCCGCGTCCACCGCGGCGGCGGCCTGGCGGACACGCGGCTGGGCGACGGAGACCAGCAGGTCCCGTACGGTCCGCTCGTCCCGCACCGAGCCGACGAACTGCGGCATCACACCGAGCCCCCCGGTCACCGTCACCGAGCCGCCGTGCGGCCGGAGTTCACCGGAGAGGATGCGCAGCAGGGTCGTCTTGCCCGCGCCGTTGGCGCCGACCAGGGCCGCGACCGCGCCCTCGCCGACCCGGAACGACGCGTCCCCGAGGAGCACCCGCCCGTCCGGAAGGTAGTACTCCAGATGTGCCGCCTCCACATGTCCCATGCGACCGATTGTCACCGCCCCGGCCCACTCGGCCCAACAGGTTTAGGATGCGCGGCATGAGCTTTGGGCAGGGGGGACCTCAGTGGGGTTCCGGCGGACAGCAGCAGGACCCTTACGGCCAGGGCCCCGACCCCTACGGCCAGGGTCCCGACTACGGGCAGGGTCCCGACTCCTACGGGCAGGGCTCCTACGACGACGACCGGAGCCGGTACGGGGGCTCGCAGGGGCGGTACGGCTCCGACCCGGGCACCCCCGACTGGGCCGCCCTCGCCGACGCCTCCGCCGCGCGCACCCGCCGCCGGCGCTGGCTGATGGTGGGCGGCGGAGGGCTCGCGACGGCCCTGATAGCGGGCGCCGTCGCGACCGCGATCGTCTCCTCCAACAAGGACAACGGCGGCGCGACGGCCTCCGGCGAGAACAGCACCCTGCCGACCGCCCCCACGCTCCCGCAGGACACCACCCAGCCCCAGCCGTCCTTCTCCTCGGTCGCCCCGCTCCCCCCGCCGAACCCGAAGGACTTCGTCTCCGACCGCAAGAAGGACACGGCCCCGCTCAGCGCCGACACCCTCTTCCCGGGCGCGAAGCTCACCATGGGCAACGGGGAGCGCGTCTACACCAAGGGCCTCACCACCCGCACCGGCACCTGCGCCTCCGTCACCACCGGCGCCCTCGGCGGGGTGCTGGAACGCAACGGCTGCGAGCAGGTGTTCCGCGCGACCTACCTCCGGGACGGCATCGCGGTCACGGTCGGCGTCGCCACCTTCGAGAACGAGAAGACCGCGAAGAAGGTCGTCCAGGAGGCCCGGGGCGGGGTCGCCCCGCTGCCCGGCAAGGGCGTCTCCGGCTTCTGCAAGGGCGGCCCGGTCTGCCGCAACACCTACAACTCCTATGGCCGGTACGCCTACTTCACCCTCACCGGGTACACCACGGCCAAGTCGGTGACCACCAAGGACACCGCCGCGTACCGGACCGGGGACGACATCGGGGAGTTCGCGTTCCGGCAGATCGTCCGGCGCGGCGAGGCCCAGGCGTCGGCCGCAGCGACCGCACCGGCCGGGTAGCCGGCGCCCTCCGCCCGGCGCCCCCTGAACCCGGCACCCCGGCACACGGCACCCCTGCACCCGACACCCCGTTACACGGCACCCCCGGCTCGCGGCCCGCTCAGGCGCAGCGCCCTCAGTCGCAGCCGGCGCAGCCGCGTGCGGCCGGCGCGGCGGCGGAACTCCCGGGCAGAGAACGCTTGTTGCGCGCCTCCCTGTTCCGCTCGGCCAGCAACTCGTCCGCCGGGTAGCCCACTTCCTCCAGGGTCAGCCCATGGGGGCGCACCACATGGACGGCCGAGTCCCGCACCCCGGCGGCCAGCACCTTCGCGGGCCAGTCCACCGGCCGGTGCCCGTCGCCGACGAAGAGCAGTGCGCCCACCAGGGAGCGCACCATGTTGTGGCAGAAGGCGTCCGCCCGCACGGTCGCGGTGAGCACCCCCGAGGCGTCCCGCTCCCAGTCGAGCCGCTGGAGGGTGCGGATGGTCGTGGCGCCCTCGCGCTTCTTGCAGTACGCCGCGAAGTCGTGCTCCCCCACCAGCCGGGCGGCGGCCTCGTTCATGGCGTCCACGTCCAACGGCCAGTCGTGCCACAGGACATGTTGGCGCAGCAGGGGGTCCACCCCGCCGGGGTGGTCGGTGACCCGGTACGCGTAGCGGCGCCAGATCGCCGAGAAGCGGGCGTTGAACCCCGCCGGGGCCTCCTCGGCCCGCCAGACACGCACATCCCGGGACAGCCGCCCGGCCAGCCGCTTCAGCAGCTTCTCCCGGTGCTCGGCCCACAGCTCCACCGGCAGGTCGACGTGCGCGACCTGGCCGCGCGCGTGCACCCCGGCGTCCGTCCGCCCGGCCACGGTCAGCTCGAACGTGGTGCCCGAGCGGGTCACCGTGCGCAGGGCGTCCTCGATGTCCCCCTGCACCGTGCGCCGGCCGCCGGCCTGCTTGGCCCAGCCCGAGAAGTCCGTGCCGTCGTACGAAAGATCCAGCCGCACCCGGACGAACCCGGGCTCCACCTCGTCGCTCACGCGACCATCCTCTCAACTCGCGTACGGCGCGCCGCACCCCGCGCACCATGCGGAACGGGCCCGCCCCCGTGAGGGGACGGACCCGTTCGGCGAACCGGGACCGGGCCGCGGGGGCCCGGAGCCGGGTTCAGGCGTCCTTGGACTCCTCGGCGGCGTCCTCGGACTTCGCCTCGACGGCCTCGTCGGTCGTGGCCTCGGCGGCCTCGTCCTTCTTGAGGGCGTCTTCCTTGACCGCACGCTTGGTGGCGGCCTCGGCCTCGGCGACGGTCGCCTTCTTGGCGATCTCACCCTCGACCAGCTCGATCACGGCCATCGGGGCGTTGTCGCCACGACGGTTGCCGATCTTGGTGATGCGGGTGTAACCGCCGGGACGCTCGGCGTAACGCGGAGCGATCTCGGTGAACAGGGTGTGCACGACACCCTTGTCCGTGATGCTCTGCAGCACCAGGCGACGGTTGTGGATGTCGCCCTTCTTCGCCTTGGTGATCAGGCGCTCGGCGACCGGACGCAGGCGGCGGGCCTTCGCCTCGGTCGTGGTGATGCGGCCGTGCTCGAACAGCGACTTCGCCAGGTTCGCGAGAAGCAGCTTCTCGTGAGCGGCGCTGCCACCGAAACGGGCTCCCTTGGTGGGACGCGGCATGGTGTTTCTCCTTGGTGTCTGCACCGGCCGTACCAGGTACCGGTGTCAGTATCCGAGCAGGCGGTTACCTGTCGGAGACCCGCGCCCCCCGTCAGGGTGCGCCCCCGGAAGGGCGCACCGTCAGGGGCGCGGGGCGGTGCTGCCTGTGCGGCTGCGCCGCGTGGGCGCGGTCGGCCACGGCCGACCGCGGCGGCAGTACCGTCTCGGGACGGAGATCAGTACTGCTCGGTCTCGACGAACCCGGCGTCCGCGTCGTCGTCCGCCCCGAAGGCGTCGGCGGCGGCGGTCGGGTCGAATCCGGGCGGGCTGTCCTTGAGCGCCAGGCCCATGCCGGCCAGCTTCGCCTTGACCTCGTCGATCGACTTCGCGCCGAAGTTGCGGATGTCGAGCAGGTCCGCCTCGGAGCGCGCCACGAGCTCACCCACGGAGTGGATGCCCTCACGCTTGAGGCAGTTGTAGGAGCGGACCGTGAGCTCCAGCTCCTCGATCGGCAGCGCCAGGTCCGCGGCGAGGGCGGCGTCCGTCGGGGACGGGCCCATGTCGATGCCCTCGGCGTCGATGTTGAGCTCGCGCGCCAGACCGAACAGCTCGACCAGGGTCTTGCCGGCGGACGCCATGGCGTCACGCGGGCGCATGGCCTGCTTGGTCTCGACGTCGACGATCAGCTTGTCGAAGTCGGTGCGCTGCTCGACACGGGTCGCCTCGACCTTGTAGGTGACCTTGAGAACCGGCGAGTAGATGGAGTCGACCGGGATACGGCCGATCTCCTGGCCCACCTGCTTGTTCTGGACGGCGGAGACGTAGCCGCGACCGCGCTCGACGGTCAGCTCCATCTCCAGCTTGCCCTTGCCGTTCAGGGTGGCGAGGACCAGATCGGGGTTGTGCACCTCGACACCGGCCGGCGGCGCGATGTCCGCGGCGGTGACCAGGCCGGGGCCCTGCTTGCGCAGGTACATCACGACCGGCTCGTCGTGCTCCGAGGAGACGACCAGCTGCTTGATGTTGAGGATGAGGTCGGTGACGTCCTCCTTGACGCCCGGCACGGTGGTGAACTCGTGCAGGACACCGTCGATGCGGATGGACGTGACGGCCGCACCCGGGATCGAGGAGAGGAGGGTGCGACGGAGGCTGTTGCCGAGCGTGTAGCCGAAGCCCGGCTCCAGGGGCTCGATGACGAACCGCGAGCGGTACTCGTCGACGACCTCTTCGGTCAGCGAGGGACGCTGAGCGATCAGCATGGTGTGACTTCCTTCAGTCGTGGACGCCCGCTATTTGACGTCCTCTGATACAGGGTACGGGCGGCACGCCCCGAAAGGGACGTACCGCCCGGAACACCCTGGTCCAGCAGCCGGGCCGCGAGGCCCGCGCCGTGCGTCAGACGCGGCGGCGCTTCGGCGGACGGCAGCCGTTGTGCGGGGTGGGGGTGACGTCCTGGATCGAGCCGACCTCCAGGCCGGTGGCCTGGAGCGAGCGGATCGCGGTCTCACGGCCGGAGCCGGGACCCTTGACGAAGACGTCGACCTTGCGCATGCCGTGCTCCTGCGCGCGGCGGGCGGCCGACTCGGCGGCCATCTGCGCGGCGAAGGGGGTGGACTTGCGCGAGCCCTTGAAGCCGACGTGGCCGGCGGAGGCCCAGGAGATCACGTTGCCCGAGGGGTCGGTGATCGAGACGATCGTGTTGTTGAACGTGCTCTTGATGTGCGCGTGGCCGTGAGCGACGTTCTTCTTTTCCTTGCGGCGCACCTTCTTGACTGCGCCCTGACGTCCCTTGGGGGGCATCTCTTAACTCCTACGGGAGGTGGTCGGTCCTGCAGCGAAGACCGTGGACAGATGTCCGCTGAGGACTACTTCTTGCCCGGCTTCTTCTTGCCGGCGATCGCGCGACGCGGGCCCTTGCGGGTACGCGCGTTCGTGCTGGTGCGCTGGCCGTGGACCGGCAGGCCGCGGCGGTGGCGCAGACCCTGGTAGCAGCCGATCTCGACCTTGCGGCGGATGTTGGCCTGGATGTCGCGGCGGAGGTCACCTTCGGTCTGGAAGTTGACGTCCACGTACTCGCGGATCTTGACCAGGTCCTCTTCGGCGAGGTCACGAACGCGGGTGTTCGGGTCGACACCGGTGGCGGCGAGGGTCTCCTGGGACCGCGTGCGCCCGATGCCGAAGACGTAGGTGAGGGCGACCTCGATGCGCTTGTCGCGCGGAAGGTCAACGCCTTCAAGGCGTGCCATTCATGGCTCCTGATGTAGTCGGAGGTCTTCCGCAAGGTCGTTCCGTGGCCGCCGACCCCGCGAGCGGGGTGGTACGACCAGGTCTCCGGCCTCCACCGGAGGTGTCGCCGGCCGAAGCCAGGCGGACCCTGCGTATGTACATGGTGTTACGTGCGTCGCGCGAAAACTGCGAGTGTGCTGCAGGTGGTCGTGCGTCAGCCCTGGCGCTGCTTGTGGCGCAGGTTGTCGCAGATGACCATGACCCGGCCGTGACGGCGGATCACCTTGCACTTGTCGCAGATCTTCTTGACGCTCGGCTTGACCTTCATGGGATGTGAGGTTCTCCGGGTCAGTGCCGCCACCCCGCGAGAGGGGGTGCGACAAGATCTACTTGTAGCGGTAGACGATCCGGCCACGCGTCAGGTCGTAGGGAGAGAGCTCCACCACGACCCGGTCGTCCGGAAGGATGCGGATGTAGTGCATGCGCATCTTGCCGGAGATGTGCGCGAGGACCTTGTGACCGTTCTGGAGCTCCACCTTGAACATGGCGTTCGGGAGGGACTCGATCACGGTGCCCTCGATTTCGATGGCACCTTGCTTCTTGGCCACGCTACGCCCTTCGAATCGGCTACCTTGATCGACCCTCGTTCCGGGTGCGGACACACGGATACACGAGAGCCGACGCATCAGTCTACGTCAGGGCCTTCGAAAAGACGAATCCGTCAAGCATGCCCACCGCCGGTGATCGTTACGCGGCCGGGGCGGGCGGGCCCGTACGTCCCGGCCCGGGGCCCGCGCGTCCGGGTCGGCAGCCCTCGCGTCCCGGCCCGGGGCCCAAAGGCCCGTCGCGGCCCGGGAGCCCGGGAGGTCAGCCGCGGCCCGCTGGGTCCGGGGCGGCGGTGACGCCCAGCTCGGCCAGCTTGGCCCGGCCGCCGTCGGGGGACGTCAGCACCAGGGGACCCTCCTCCGTCAGGGCCACGGAGTGCTCCCAGTGGGAGGACCAGGTGCCGTCGGTGGTGACGACGGTCCAGTCGTCGGAAAGGACCTCGGTGTGCGGGGTGCCGAGGGAGACCATCGGCTCGATCGCCAGGCAGAAGCCGGGGACCAGCTTGGGGCCGCGGCCGCGCTTGCGGGAGACGTAGTTCAGCAGGTGCGGGTCCATGTGCATCTCGGTGCCGATGCCGTGGCCGCCGTAGTCCTCGATGATCCCGTACTTGCCGGTCGCCGGTCGGGGCTGGCGGCGGATGTAGGTCTCGATCGCGCGGGAGACGTCGACCAGCCGGTTGCCGTTCTTCATCGCCGCGATGCCGGCCCACATCGACTCCTCGGTCACCCGGGAGAGCTCGATCAGCTCCGGGGCGTGACCGGTGCCGACGAAGGCCGTGTAGGCCGCGTCCCCGTGCCAGCCGTCCACGATGGCGCCCGCGTCGATCGAGATGATGTCCCCGTCCTTGAGGACCGTCTTCTCGTCCGGGATGCCGTGGACGACGACCTCGTTGACCGAGGTGCAGATCGTGGCGGGGAAGCCGCCGTAGCCGAGGAAGTTCGACTTGGCGCCGTGGTCGGAGATCACCTTGCGGGCGGCCTCGTCGAGGTCGCGGGTGGTCGCACCGGGGACGGCAGCCTCACGGGTCGCCGCGTGGATGGCGGCGACGACCAGTCCCGCCTCGCGCATCTTCGCGATCTGCTCGGGGGTCTTGATCTGCACCATTGCGGCGGGGGCCTTTCCGGAGGGGGCGGGGCTGAGGGGGAACTGGCTCAACGATAAGGCCGCGGCGTCCTCGGGACACCGCGGCCGAATCGGGGTTCGCGCGGGAGGCTCAGGCGGCCTTGCCGGGCTGGAGGGCCTCCATGGCACGGGCGGTCACATCGGCGACCTGGCCGAGCGCCGAGATCGTGACGACCAGGCCCTGGGCCCGGTAGTAGTCGATGATCGGCTCGGTCTGGGTGTGGTAGACCTCCAGCCGCTTGCGGACGGTCTCCTCGGAGTCGTCGTCGCGCTGGTACAGCTCGCCCCCGCACTCGTCGCACACGCCCTCGGACTTCGGCGGGGTGTAGACGACGTGGAAGACGTGCGCGCTGTTGTTGCGGCACACCCGGCGGCCGGCGATGCGCTTGACCACCTCGTCCTCGGGGACCTCCAGGTCGAGGACGGCGTCCAGCTCGACGCCCTCGCCCTTCAGCATCTCGTCGAGCGCCTCGGCCTGGCCCACGTTGCGCGGGAAGCCGTCCAGCAGGAAGCCGTTCGCCGCGTCGGACTGACCCATGCGGTCCCTGGCCATCCCGATGGTCACCTCGTCCGGCACCAGGTTGCCGGCGTCCATGTACGCCTTGGCCTGCTTGCCGAGCTCGGTGCCCTGGGAGATGTTGGCGCGGAACAGGTCGCCCGTGGAGATGTGCGGAATGGACAGGTTCTTCGCGAGGAAGGCAGCCTGCGTTCCCTTCCCGGCACCGGGCGGTCCGACGAGGACGATTCGCATCAGCGGAGGAACCCTTCGTAATTACGCTGCTGGAGCTGGCTCTCGATCTGCTTCACGGTCTCAAGACCCACACCCACGATGATGAGGATGCTGGTGCCGCCGAACGGGAAGTTGGCATTGGCACCGCCGAAGCCTGCCAACGCCACTGTCGGCACGAGAGCGATCAGACCCAGGTACAGCGAGCCCGGCCAAGTGATCCTGTTGAGCACGTAGCTCAGGTACTCGGCAGTGGGACGACCGGCCCGGATGCCCGGGATGAACCCACCATACTTCTTCATGTTGTCGGCAACTTCGTCGGGGTTGAACGAGATCGCCACGTAGAAGAACGCGAAGAACACGATCAGCACGAAGTACAACGAGATGTACAACGGGCCGTCGGGCTGCACCAGGTTGGCTTCGATCCAGGTCTTCCAGCCGGACTGGCCGCTGGAGAACTGGGCGACGAGGGCCGGGATGTAGAGCAGCGAGGAAGCGAAGATGACGGGAATCACACCCGCCTGGTTCACCTTCAGCGGGATGTACGTGGACGTACCGCCGTAGGACCTGCGGCCGATCATGCGCTTCGCGTACTGCACCGGGATACGGCGCTGGGCCTGTTCGACGAAGACGACGAGGCCCACCATGGCGAAGCCGATCAGGATCACCGTGCCGAACTCGATCCAGCCGTTCGCCAGCTTGCCGCTCTCCTTGATGGCCCACAGGGCGCCCGGGAAGCCGGCGGCGATCGAGATGAACATGAGGATCGACATGCCGTTGCCGATACCGCGGTCGGTGACGAGCTCACCGAGCCACATCACGACGGCGGTTCCCGCGGTCATGGTGACGACCATGATGACCGTGGTGAAGATCGAGCGGTCGGGCACGATCTCGTTGGCCACCCGGCAGCCGCTGAAGAGGGCGCCGCTGCGGGCGGTGGCCACCAGGCCGGTGCCCTGGAGGACGGCGAGGGCGATCGTCAGGTAACGCGTGTACTGCGTGATCTTCGCGGTACCGGACTGCCCCTCCTTCTTGAGCGCTTCGAGCCGCGGAATCACCACGGTCAGGAGCTGGAGGATGATGCTCGCCGTGATGTACGGCATCACACCGAGCGCGAAGATGGTGATCTGGAGGAGAGCGCCGCCGCTGAACAGATCGACGAGACCCAGCAGACTGCCGCCGTTCTTTGACGCCTGTTCCACACAGATCTGGACGTTCTGATAGCTGACACCGGGCACGGGGATGTGCGCGCCGAGCCGGTACAGCACGATGATGCCAAGAGTAAAGAGCAGCTTCTTGCGCAGGTCGGGCGTCTTGAACGCCCGGGCGAACGCGGTGAGCACGGTGCCTCCTGCGACCCCCGCGCTACTGCGTCAGAGGTGACGGTCTTGAGGTTCGACGAATACGAATCAGGGCAAACGCGCCCGGTGGGCCTCCCGAGGCACACCGGACTGAAGTTAACAGTGCACGCCACCTTACCGGCGACCGTGCCCCCCTAGGAACGACCAACCGGGGATGCCCCATTTGGGAGGCATCCCCGGTCGCGTTTCAGGCCATCGACTCGTCTCAGACGAGCTCGGTGACGGTACCGCCGGCGGCGGTGATCTTCTCCTTGGCCGAGCCGGAGACGGCGTCGACCGTCACCTGCAGCGCCACGGAGATCTCGCCCTGGCCCAGGACCTTGACGAGCTGGTTCTTGCGCACGGCACCCTTGGCGACCAGGTCGGCCACGGTGACCTCGCCACCCTGCGGGTACAGGGCCGCGAGCTTGTCCAGGTTCACGACCTGGAACTCGGTGCGGAACGGGTTCTTGAAGCCCTTGAGCTTCGGGAGGCGCATGTGGAGGGGCATCTGCCCACCCTCGAAGCGCTCCGGAACCTGGTAACGGGCCTTGGTGCCCTTGGTACCACGACCGGCCGTCTTACCCTTCGACGCCTCACCACGACCCACACGGGTCTTGGCGGTCTTGGCGCCCGGGGCAGGACGGAGGTTGTGGACCTTCAGCGGGTTCTGCTCCGCCATGTCAGTCGACCTCCTCGACCGTCACGAGGTGGCGGACGGTGTGCACCATGCCGCGGAACTCGGGGCGGTCCTCCTTGACGACCACGTCGTTCAGGCGCTTGAGCCCGAGCGAACGCAGGGTGTCACGGTGGTTCTGCTTGCTGCCGATGTACGACTTGGTCTGCGTGATCTTGAGACGGGCCATCACGCACCCGCTCCCGCACGCGCACGCAGCAGAGCCGCGGGGGCGACGTCCTCGAGGGGCAGACCACGGCGGGCCGCGATCTCCTCGGGACGCTGCAGGCCCTTGAGGGCCGCCACGGTCGCGTGAACGATGTTGATCGCGTTGTCCGAGCCGAGCGACTTCGACAGGATGTCGTGCACGCCCGCGCACTCCAGCACGGCACGCACCGGGCCACCGGCGATAACACCGGTACCGGGGGCGGCGGGCTTGAGCAGGACGACGCCGGCAGCCTTCTCACCCTGGATCGGGTGCGGGATGGTGCCCTGGATACGGGGGACCTTGAAGAAGTGCTTCTTGGCCTCCTCAACACCCTTGGCGATGGCGGCCGGCACCTCCTTGGCCTTGCCGTAACCGACACCCACGGTGCCGTCACCGTCGCCCACCACGACCAGCGCGGTGAAGCTGAAGCGACGACCACCCTTCACAACCTTGGCGACGCGGTTGATCGCGACAACGCGCTCAACGTACGCGGTCTTCTCGGCGGCGGCGGCGCCACCGTCGCGACCCTTCCGGTCCCGCCGCTCGCCGCCACCGGCACCGCTTCCGCGGCGCTGGGGTCCAGCCATTGGATTACCTCTCTCTGTTACGTCCGTTAGTCCCGGAACCGGGGCTCAGAACTTCAGCCCGGCCTCGCGGGCGGCGTCAGCCAGAGCGGCAATGCGCCCGGCGTACCTGTTGCCACCACGGTCGAACACGACGGCCTCGACACCGGCGGCCTTGGCGCGCTCGGCGACCAGGGCGCCGACCTGCTTGGCCTGCGCGGACTTGTCGCCCTCGCCACCGCGGATCGAAGCGTCCAGGGTGGACGCCGACGCCAGGGTGTGACCCTTCAGGTCGTCGATGACCTGGGCGACGATGTTCCGGTTCGAGCGCGTCACGACGAGGCGCGGACGCTCCGCCGTACCCGACACGTTCTTGCGGATGCGGATGTGACGGCGCTGCTTCGCGGCGCGCTTGTAGGCGTCGCCCTTAGCGATCTTCGTGCCGTATGCCATGGCTTACTTACCCGCCTTTCCGACCTTGCGGCGGATGACCTCGCCCGCGTACTTGACGCCCTTGGCCTTGTACGGGTCGGGCTTACGCAGCTTGCGGATGTTCGCGGCGACCTCGCCGACCTTCTGCTTGTCGATGCCCTCGACCGAGAACTTGGTCGGCGACTCGACCTTGAAGGAGATCCCGTCGGGGGCCTCCACCAGGATCGGGTGGCTGTAACCGAGCTGGAACTCCAGGTTGGAGCCCTTCGCGGCGACGCGGTAACCGACACCGCTGATCTCGAGCGCCTTGGTGTAACCCTGGGTCACGCCGGTGATCATGTTCGCCACCAGCGTGCGGGACAGGCCGTGCAGGGCCTTGTTCTGACGCTCGTCGTTGGGACGGGTGACGTTGAGAACGCCGTCCTCGCCCTTCACAATCTCGATCGGCGCGGCAACGGTGTGCGTGAGGGTGCCCTTGGAGCCCTTCACGGTGACCGTACGGCCGTCGATGGTGACGTCCACACCGGCGGGAACCTGGATGGGGAGCTTGCCGATACGCGACATGAGCTTTTCCTCCGTTCCCGACTACCAGACGTAGGCGAGGACTTCCCCACCCACGCCCTTCTTCTGCGCCTGCTGGCCGGTCAGGAGACCGTGGGACGTGGAGATGATCGCCACGCCCAGGCCGCCGAGGACCTTCGGCAGGTTGGTGGACTTCGCGTAAACACGCAGACCCGGCTTGGAGATGCGCTTGATGCCGGCGATCGAACGCTCACGGTTCGGGCCGAACTTCAGCTCCAGGACGAGGTTCTTGCCGACCTCGGCGTCCTCGACCTTCCAGCCGGTGATGAAACCCTCCTGCTGGAGGATCTCGGCGATGTGCGACTTGATCTTGCTGTGCGGCATGGCCACGGAGTCGTGGTACGCCGAGTTCGCGTTACGCAGACGCGTCAGCATGTCTGCGATCGGATCAGTCATGGTCATGAATTGGCCTTCGGCCTCTCTCGCCGGGGTTTCCTGTATGCGCCATCCCTCTCCCCACACAGGGGCGGGACGGGTGCGGCGCGGGGACCTACGGCGTAGTAAGTCGTGACGGGCGGCGGACGCCCAACCCCACAAGCCTACGGCATGTGAGGGAGGGCCTTCCGCCGACCCACTGCTTACCGAGAGACTCCGGTCATCCCAACGAGGGGATTACCAGGAGCTCTTGGTCACGCCCGGCAGCTCGCCACGGTGAGCCATCTCACGGAGGCACACGCGGCACAGGCCGAACTTGCGGTACACGGAGTGCGGGCGGCCACAGCGCTGGCAGCGGGTGTAGGCACGCACACCGAACTTGGGCTTACGAGCAGCCTTGGCAATCAGAGCCTTCTTCGCCATCTCGCTCACGCCTCCTTGAACGGGAAGCCGAGGTGACGCAGAAGGGCACGGCCCTCGTCGTCGTTGGTCGCCGTGGTGACCACGGTGATGTCCATACCCCGGACGCGGTCGATCTTGTCCTGGTCGATCTCGTGGAACATGACCTGCTCCGTGAGACCGAAGGTGTAGTTGCCACGGCCGTCGAACTGCTTGGGGGACAGACCGCGGAAGTCGCGGATGCGCGGGAGCGCGAGCGACAGGGTGCGGTCCAGGAACTCCCACATGCGGTCGCCACGGAGCGTGACGTGGGCACCGATCGGCTGACCCTCACGCAGCTTGAACTGCGCGATGGACTTGCGGGCCTTGGTGACGGCCGGCTTCTGACCGGTGATCGTGGTGAGGTCGCGAATCGCGCCGTCGATCAGCTTGGAGTCGCGGGCGGCGTCGCCCACACCCATGTTGACCACGATCTTGACGAGGCCGGGAACCTGCATGACGTTCTCGTAGGAGAACTCCTCACGCAGCTTGCCCGCGATCTCCTCGCGGTACTTCGTCTTCAGACGCGGAGTGGTGGTGGTCGCCATCAGATGTCCTCACCCGTCCGCTTGGCAACGCGGATCTTGTTGCCCTCGTCGTCGAAGCGGTAACCGACGCGGGTCACGACCTTCTTGCCGTCCTTCTCCACGACGAGCTGAACGTTGCTCACGTGGACGGGGGCCTCGGTCGTCACGATCCCGCCGGTCTGCGAACCGCGAGCGGTCTGACCGGCCTTGGTGTGCTTCTTGACCCGGTTGACACCCTCGACCAGGACACGGTCCTCGCGGGGGAAGGCCGCGATGACCTTGCCCTGCTTGCCCTTGTCCTTACCGGTGATGACCTGGACCAGGTCGCCCTTCTTGATCTTCATGCTTACAGCACCTCCGGCGCGAGCGAGATGATCTTCATGAACTTCTTCTCGCGCAGCTCACGGCCGACCGGGCCGAAGATACGGGTGCCGCGAGGGTCGCCGTCGTTCTTCAGAATGACGGCGGCGTTCTCGTCGAAGCGGATGTACGAGCCGTCCTGGCGGCGGCGCTCCTTGACGGTGCGAACGATGACCGCCTTGACGACGTCACCCTTCTTCACGTTGCCACCGGGGATCGCGTCCTTGACGGTGGCGACGATGACGTCACCGATGCCCGCGTAGCGGCGGCCGGAACCACCGAGAACACGGATGCAAAGGATCTCCTTGGCACCAGTGTTGTCGGCGACGCGCAGCCGCGACTCCTGCTGGATCACGTCTATCTCCTGATTGTCTGCCGGTTCCCGGCGGGGGCCGCTCCTCGTGGAGCGCACCCCCGCCGAGCCTGGCGGAACGAACTCGAAGGGTTACCCCTTCGAGCGATTACTTGGCCTTCTCGAGGATCTCGACGACGCGCCAGTGCTTGGTGGCGGACAGCTTCCGCGTCTCCATCAGGAGGACGCGGTCGCCGATGCCGGCAGCGTTCTGCTCGTCGTGGGCCTTGAGCTTGTTGGTACGGCGGATGACCTTGCCGTACAGCGCGTGCTTGACGCGGTCCTCGACGGCGACGACGACGGTCTTGTCCATCTTGTCGCTGACGACCAGACCCTCACGGGTCTTGCGGGCGTTGCGCGCGGTCTTGTTCTCGGTCACGTTGTTCTCGCTCATCAGGCGCTCTCCACCGTCTCGATGCCCAGCTCACGCTCACGCATCAGGGTGTAGATCCGGGCGATGTCCTTGCGGACGGCCTTCAGCCGGCCGTGGTTCTCGAGCTGGCCCGTCGCCGCCTGGAAGCGGAGGTTGAACAGCTCTTCCTTGGCCTCGCGGAGCTTGGCAACAAGCTCCTCGTTGCCCAGCTCGCGCAGCTCGGACGCCTTGGTACCGGCCGACATCACGCTTCACCTGCCTCGCGCTTGACGATCCGGCACTTCATCGGCAGCTTGTGCGCCGCACGAGTCAGAGCCTCACGCGCAATCTTCTCGTTCGGGTAGGACAGCTCGAACATGACCCGGCCCGGGTGCACGTTCGCCACCCACCACTCGGGCGAACCCTTACCGGAACCCATGCGGGTCTCGGCGGGCTTCTTCGTCAGCGGACGGTCCGGGTAGATGTTGATCCAGACCTTGCCGCCACGCTTGATGTGGCGGGTCATCGCGATACGAGCCGCCTCGATCTGGCGGTTGGTCACGTACGCCGGAGTCATGGCCTGGATGCCGTACTCGCCGAACGCGACCGTGGTGCCACCCTTGGCCATACCGCGGCGCTTGGGGTGGTGCTGCTTGCGGTGCTTGACCCTACGGGGGATCAGCATGTCGGTCAGGCCTCCGTTCCGGTGCTCTCAGCAGCCGGAGCGGCGGCGGGAGCCTCGGCCTTGGGGGCCTCGGCAGCCTGAGCCTGCTGCGGCTTGCGACCGCGACCGCCACGCTCGCCACCGCGGCCGCGGCCGGCCGGACGGTCGGCGCCGCCACGGGCCGGGCGGTTGCCGGCGCGGGCAGCAGCGTTCTCGGCGCGGACCTCGGCGATGTTCTTGACGTCGCCCTTGTAGATCCAGACCTTCACGCCGATGCGGCCGAAGGTCGTCTTGGCCTCGAAGAAGCCGTACTCGACGTTCGCGCGGAGCGTGTGCAGCGGCACACGGCCCTCGCGGTAGAACTCCGAGCGGGACATCTCGGCGCCGCCGAGACGGCCACCGCACTGGATCTTGATGCCCTTGGCGCCGGCCTTCATCGCCGACTGCATGCTCTTGCGCATGGCACGGCGGAAGGAGACGCGGGAGGACAGCTGCTCGGCCACGGCCTGGGCCACGAGCTGAGCGTCGACCTCGGGGTTCTTGACCTCGAGGATGTTGAGCTGCACCTGCTTGCCGGTGAGCTTCTCGAGGTCGCCGCGGATGCGGTCGGCCTCGGCGCCACGGCGGCCGATGACGATGCCCGGACGCGCGGTGTGGATGTCCACCCGCACACGGTCACGGGTGCGCTCGATCTCGACCTTGGAGATGCCGGCGCGCTCCATGCCGGACGTCATCATCCGACGGATGGCGACGTCTTCCTTGACGTAGTCCTTGTACAGCTTGTCGGCGTACCAGCGGGACTTGAAGTCCGTGGTGATACCGAGCCGGAACCCGTGCGGGTTTACCTTCTGGCCCATTACCGGGTTCCTTCCTTGCTGCTGACGACCACGGTGATGTGGCTGGTCCGCTTACGGATCCGGTAGGCACGGCCCTGGGCACGCGGACGGAACCGCTTCAGGGTCGGGCCCTCGTCCACGTACGCCTCGCTGATCACCAGCGAGGAGGCGTCCGTGTGGTCGTAGTTGTGCGCGGCGTTGGCGATGGCGCTGTCCAGCACCTTCTTCACCGGCACGCTCGCGGCCTGCGGGGCGAAACGCAGGACCGCCTGAGCCTCCGTGGCGTCCATGCCACGGATGAGGTCCACCACGCGGCGGGCCTTCATGGGCGTGACGCGGATGTACCGCGCCTGGGCCCTGGCTTCCATGGTTGTCCCTTCGATGTAAGTCATGAGTCGTTCCACCCCGCGTTAGCGGCGCTTCGACTTCCGGTCGTCCTTGACGTGGCCGCGGAAGGTGCGAGTCGGCGAGAACTCGCCGAGCTTGTGGCCGACCATGGACTCGGTGACGAACACCGGGACATGGGTCTTGCCGTTGTGCACCGCGATCGTGTGGCCCAGCATGGCCGGGACGATCATCGAGCGACGGGACCAGGTCTTGATGACGTTCTTGGTGCCGGCTTCGTTCTGGGCGTCCACCTTCTTGATCAGGTGGTCGTCGACGAAGGGCCCCTTCTTGAGACTGCGCGGCATCTGAACCCGCTCCTAGCGCTTCTTGTTCGTCTTGCGGCGGCGGACGATGTACTTGTTGCTCGCCTTCTTGGGAGAACGAGTACGACCCTCCTTCTGACCCCACGGGGAGACCGGGTGGCGACCACCGGAGGTCTTGCCCTCACCACCACCGTGCGGGTGGTCAACCGGGTTCATCGCCACACCGCGAACGGTCGGGCGGACGCCCAGCCAGCGCTTGCGGCCGGCCTTGCCCCAGTTGATGTTCGACTGCTCGGCGTTGCCGACCTCGCCGATGGTGGCGCGGCAGCGGACGTCGACCAGGCGGATCTCACCGGACGGCATGCGCAGGTGGGCCATCTGGCCCTCCTTCGCCAGCAGCTGCACGGAGGCACCCGCGGAGCGGGCGAACTTCGCGCCGCCGCCGGGCCGCAGCTCGATGGCGTGGATGGTCGTACCGACCGGGATGTTGCGCAGCGCCAGGTTGTTGCCGGGCTTGATGTCGGCCCCGGGGCCGTTCTCGACGCGGTCGCCCTGGTTCAGGCCACGCGGCGCGATGATGTAGCGCTTCTCGCCGTCCACGTAGTGGAGCAGCGCGATGCGCGCGGTGCGGTTGGGGTCGTACTCGATGTGAGCGACCTTGGCCGGCACGCCGTCCTTGTCGTGACGACGGAAGTCGATCACGCGGTAGGCGCGCTTGTGGCCACCGCCCTGGTGACGGACGGTCACACGACCGGTGTTGTTACGGCCGCCCTTGCTGTGCAGGGGGCGGACCAGCGACTTCTCCGGCGTGGACCGCGTGATCTCGACGAAGTCGGCGACGCTGGAGCCACGACGGCCCGGAGTCGTCGGCTTGTACTTGCGGATACCCATTTCTCAGTCCTCGTCCGATATTCGGACGATCCAGACCGCCCGTCAGGCGGTCGGACCGCCGAAGATGTCGATACGGTCGCCCTCGGCAAGGGTCACGATGGCGCGCTTGGTGTTGGCACGCTTGCCGAAACCGGTGCGGGTGCGCTTGCGCTTGCCCTGGCGGTTGATCGTGTTGACCCCGGTGACCTTGACCTGGAAGACCGCCTCGACGGCCTGCCGGATCTGGGTCTTGTTGGCACGCGGGTCGACGACGAACGTGTACTTGTTCTCGTCCAGCAGCGCGTAGCTCTTCTCCGACACGACCGGCTTCACGAGGATGTCGCGCGGGTCGGAGAAGGTCTTGCTGGTGATCGTGGCCTCGGACATCAGGCCTCGCTCCCTTCGGTGTCGTTGGCGGCCTTGGGGCCGGACACGAAGGACTCGAAGGCGGCCTGGGTGAAGACCACGTCGTCGGAGACGAGCACGTCGTACGTGTTCAGCTGGCCCGGCTCCAGGATGTGGACCTGGGGCAGGTTGCGGGCGGACAGCCACGCGGCCTCGTCCGAGCGCTCGGCGACCAGGAGCAGGTTCTTGCGCTCCGAGATCTTGCCCAGCAGGGACTTGGCGGCCTTCGTGGAGGCCGTGCCCTCGACCACGCCGGAGACGACGTGGATGCGCGAGTGACGGGCCCGGTCGGTGAGGGCACCGCGCAGGGCGGCGGCCTTCATCTTCTTCGGGGTCCGCTGCGAGTAGTCACGCGGCACGGGGCCGTGGACGACGCCACCGCCGGCAAACTGCGGCGCACGGGTCGAACCCTGACGGGCGCGGCCGGTGCCCTTCTGGCGGTACGGCTTCTTGCCGCCACCACGGACCTCGCCGCGGGTCTTGGTCTTGTGCGTGCCCTGACGGGCAGCGGCCAGCTGCGCGACGACGACCTGGTGGATCAGCGGAACGCTGACCTTGGCGTCGAAGATCTCCGCGGGGAGCTCGACGGTCCCGGCCTTGTCGCCTGCCGGCGAAAGGATGTCAATGGTGCTCATCGGTTACCTCAGGCCCCCTTGGCCGCGGTACGGACCAGGACGAGGCCGCCGTTCGGACCAGGAACCGCGCCCTTGATGAGCAGCAGGCCCTTCTCCGCGTCAACGGCGTGAACGGTCAGGTTCTGGGTGGTGACCCGCTCGTTGCCCATGCGGCCCGCCATGCGGAGGCCCTTGAACACACGGCCCGGGGTGGCGCAGCCACCGATGGAACCGGGGGAGCGGTGCTTGCGCTGGGTGCCGTGACCGGCGCCGAGGCCCTTGAAGTTGTGACGCTTCATGACACCGGCGAAGCCCTTGCCCTTGCTCTTGCCCGTGACGTCGACCTTGACGCCGGACTCGAACACCTCGGCGGTGATCTCCTGGCCGAGCGTGTACTCGCTCGCGTCGGAGGTACGGAGCTCCACCAGGTGGCGGCGCGGGGTCACGTCGGCCTTGGCGAAGTGGCCCTTGAGGGGCTTGTTCACCTTGCGCGGGTCGATCTCGCCGAAGGCGATCTGGACCGACTCGTAGCCGTCGTTGTCGTTCGTACGGACCTGGGTAACGACACAGGGCCCGGCCTTGACGACGGTCACCGGGACGACACGGTTGTTCTCGTCCCAGACCTGGGTCATGCCGAGCTTCTCGCCCAGGACGCCCTTGATCTGCTTTGCCATCTCTTCCGCGCCTCTCAGAGCTTGATCTCGATGTCGACGCCGGCCGGAAGGTCCAGGCGCATCAGCGAGTCAACGGTCTTGGGCGTCGGGTCGAGGATGTCGATCAGGCGCTTGTGCGTGCGCATCTCGAAGTGCTCGCGCGAGTCCTTGTACTTGTGCGGCGACTTGATGACGCAGTACACGTTCTTCTCAGTGGGCAGCGGCACCGGGCCCGCGACCGACGCACCAGTGCGGGTCACCGTCTCGACGATCTTCTTCGCCGAGGAGTCGATGACCTCGTGGTCGTAGGCCTTGAGCCGGATGCGGATCTTCTGTCCCGCCATGGCTACTTCGTAGTCCTGTCTCTCGTCAACGCTCTGGAACCCGGAGGGTGATGCTCTCTTCTCCGACCCACGCGGTCGGGCGTGTCGCAGCCCCTCTACGAAGATCTCCCGAAGGATTTCCCAACCAAGGGGGTGCGGGCCCGAGGACCGCGGAACCAGGGGAAGAGCTCCCACCGGGCGCCTGGCCGGTACCCCGCTGACACTTCCCGGAAGATTCCCGTACGTCCGCCCCTGCACCTCGCGGTGCACAGCATGGGGCGACGAGTACTGTGGGACTCGCTTCCGGTCCCCCCGGCGGGAGGCGCGCAGCATCGGCACTCAACCGAGCAACCCCGATAGTCTGCCATACGGCCCGGCCGCCTGGCCAATCGAGCCGAAGAGATTACCCCGCGGGGGTTGCGTGTCAAACCCCGGCGCGCGGGGGGTGTGCGCTGAGGCGCGGGTCCCCCGGCCCGGGAGCGCCGCCGCGGCCCAGGCCGTGGGCCCCGGGCCGGGGCCGGTCCGGGGGCCGCAGGCCGGGGCCGGTCTGCCTCTCGGCCGGGGCTGGTCCGCCGCTCAGGTGCGGGTGACCGTGCCGCACTCCTCCCCACGCCCGTCCAGACCGCCGCTGCGGTCGTAGGGGTCCACCTCGGGGCCCGTGGGGGCGGCCGAACCGGGGTCGGCGAGGAGTTCGGAGTCGAACTTCGGGCGGAAGTACCCGTAGCCCTTCTTGTCGCAGTCGTCGTTGCCGACGTCCGACATCCACGACACGACGTTGAGGCGGCCGGCCGTCGCGACGAACTTCGCGGGGTCGTAGAGCGCGAAGGTCATCTCGCGCCGCACCACGGTCCGGGCCACCTCGGTGGACCCCGCGGCGGCCCGCACGACGGGGTAGACGAAGGTGTAGTCCGCGTGCACCAGGACCTGGCCGGGCGCGTCCCCCTTCTCGAAGGTCATCCGCCCGCGGGTCTTGACCGTGTCCCCCGCGAGGCGCACGTGCTCCGGGTCGAAGCGGCTGATCGCGTAGGTCGGGTCGTTCTTCTCGGTGGGCTTCGCCAGCGCCGCGGCAAGCCGCCCGCGCCCGTCCTTCTGAAGCGGGTCGAGCAGCGCGAGCGCCTTCTCGGGGCGCTCGCCGCGCAGGGTGGCCGGGTCGGTGTTGGCGAGGACCAGGAACTCCCGGGCACTGCTCAGGGCGTGCGCGACCTGCTTCTTCGTCATCCCGCCGACGGCCTTCGCCTCGGGCGCCAGGATCCCCTCGGCCCCGTCCGCCCAGCGCACCGCGGGCGACCCCCGGAAGGGCTCCTTCAGCGTCGGCCGGTCGGGGAACAGCTCCTCGGGCGGCGCACTGCTCGGCCGCGCGGTCTCCGGCGCCAGCGGCTCCGTCGCCCCGGCCCCGCCCGCCAGTTGCTGACATCCGGCGAGCAGCACCACGGCGACCGCCGCTGCCACCCCCCGCCCCCACGCCGCCGCCCCGCGCCCGCGGCCCCGCCCGCGCTGCGGTCTGTCCGTGCTCACGCCCGTTCCCCACCCTGTCGACTGCACTGATGATGTGCACATTTCATAGCATCCACGGCCATCCGGACAAGCGGCGCGGCAGACCGTGATGATCATGTGATGCCGGGGTGCGCCCCGGGGGAGCTCACCCCGGGGAGATCCGGGCCGCAGGCCAGATCAGCAGCCGGGCCGAGGATGTCCTGCTCGTGCTGGAGCAGCGCGGCATCGACGTGCCGGACGGCGCACGTGAGCGCATCACCGGCTGCACCGATCCCGAACTGCTGCGGCACTGGCTTCGCAACGCCGTGACCGCCCCGACCGCCGAGGCGATCTTCACGGAGCCGGTGCCCGACGCGGGCTGAGGCCGTCAGCCCGGGATGGAGGTGCGGTCGCGGGGGATCGCGAGGATGGCGAGGCCGAGGGCCAGGACCAGGCCCGCCGGGAAGGCGAGGACGAGGGCCGGGGGGACGGCGCGTTCCAGGAGCCAGGCCCCGAGGAGCGCGCCGGACAGCATCGCGGCGATCGAGGCCACCCGGCGGACCTCCGTGCCCAGACCGCCACCCACCCTGGTGTCGGCTGCCAGCGGGGGCAGTGCGACCAGCAGACCGGTGAGGGCCCGGGTCGCCACGGTCGTCGGCAGGCCCGGCACCTGGACGCGCAGGGAGGTCACATTGCGCACCCCCATGGCACACGCCACCATCGCGATCGCCGCAAGGTGCCGGCCGTCCACGGGTCCGCCCGGTCCCTCGATGCCCGCCCGCCAGATCACCAGGGCCGCCACCCCCAGCAGGACCCCCTCCACCACCAGGGCGGTGTCGAACCAGCGTCTGCCACGTGCGTCGATCGCCGACTGGAGGTGCGAGCCGGCGATCGCGCCGAAGGCGAACCCGGCGAGGGAGGCCCCCGAGACCACCGCCGAGATGCCCGGCGCACCCGCGATCGCGAACCCCAGGAGCAGCAGGCTGCCCGTCTGCACGGCCGCGAAGACGGGGCCGAGGGCCAGGAAGGACACCGCCTCGATCATTCCGGTGGCCAGCGTGAGCAACACCATCACGGAGGTCAGCAGCGGTCCGGGCCTGGGTTTCATACCGGGACGATAGGGGCCGCCCCGGCGCCCGGCCGTGACCACCGACCCCGCCTCACCCCGGTGGCGCACACCCGTAAATCCCTCGAAGCGCCGCCCGCCGCGCACCACGCGAACCCGACCTGCGACCCGCGCGTCAACCCGCTGGCGGCCGTCGCCTCGCTGACCGGCCGGACTGGCCGGCTGGACCGGGTGCTGCTGCGGTCGGCGGCTGTGGCGGTGCGGAGCGCCCGGCTGGCCGCGCCCCTACGCGTCCGGCCCGGTCAGGCGCTGGGCGGTCGGCCTCGGCCAGTCGCCGCCGGGTCCGGCGGTCGTCGCCCGGGTGGGCCGGGAGCGGCTGCGGGGGCTGCCCGGTGTGTCGCTGGCGTACGCGGACGGCGGCGAGGTCCCGGTCCTGCGCAGAGCAGGACGGGCCCCGCCGCCGTCTCACACCGCGTCGGTCACCGCCGCGGTCACGGGGCGAAGTACCCCGTGATGTCCGCGAGGAGGTCGACGCTGCCCGCGTTGTTGTAGAAGCTGACCCGGCCGTTGACGACGGGCACGATCACCAGGTTCGGCACCGTGACCCCCGCGGCCACGTTCAGGTTCGACGCGGCGGTGCGCGTCGTCCCGTCCGGATAGACCGAGATGTAGGTGGCGTCCGTGGCCCGCGTGGCCGTCACGTTCAGCACCACGGCGCTGGCGTCGGCCGGCACGCCCTCCACACCCGCGACCTGGAGGGTGACCACCCCGCGCGGGCCGACCTGTGCCTTCGGGACGCCGAGGCCGAGCCGGCTGTCCATCAGGCGCTTCGGGCCCGCGTTGTAGTGCCGGGCGCCGTCGCCGGCCACGGAGTAGTAGCCGGTGATGTCCGCGAGGAGGTCGACGCTGCCCGCGTTGTTGTAGAAGTCGACCTTCCCGTTGACCACCGGCACGATCACGAGGTTCGGCACCGAACGGCCGGCGATCACGTTGAGGGTGGAGGCGGACGTGCGGGTGGTGCCGTTCGGGTAGACCGAGACGTAGCTGCTTCCCGTCGCTCCGGTCGCCGTCACGTTCAGCACGACGGCGGTGACACCCTCGGCCGGGACGCCGTTCACCCCGGCGACCTGCAGGGTGGCGACCCCGGCGGCGCCGATCTTCGCCTTCGGCACGCCGAGTCCGCTGCGGCTGTCCATCACGCGCTCCGGGCCGGTGTTGACGTGCCGGGAGCCGTGGTCGCCGGTCGTGTAGTAGCCCGTGATGTCGGCCAGCAGGTCGATGCTGTTCGCGTTGTTGTAGAAGTCCACCTTCCCGTTGACCACCGGCACGACGACGAGGTTGGCGACGCTCACCCCCTCCGCCACGTTGAGGTTCGAGGCGGCGGTACGGGTGGTGCCGTTCGGGTAGACCGAGACGTAACTGCTGCCGCCCGTGACCCGGGTCGCCGTCACGTTCAGGACGACGGCGCCCACACCGGTGGCCGGGACGCCGCCCTTGCCGGTGACCTGGAGGGTGACCGTGCCCTTCGGCCCGATCTTCGCCTTGGGCACGCCGAGCCCGGACCGGGTGTCCATCAGCCGCTGCGGGGTGACCGGGACGAAGGTCTTCGGGTGGGGGACGGTGACGGTGACGGCGGCGGTGTCCGCCGTGCGTCCCGACTGGTGCACGGCCCGCAGGGCGACCTGGTGGGTGCCGGACGGGACGACCGCCGTGGCGCTGCGTGCGCCGGCCGCCGCGGTGGCCGCCGGGACTCCGTCCACCAGCACCTCGAACCGGCTGATCAGCGACGTGGGCGTGCTCGTGGACCAGCTGAGGGTCACCGGGCCGGGGCTCTCGTACCCGCCCTCGGCCGGTACCGCCGCGCCGCCGACCGAGGTGATCGCGAGGTTCTGCACGGGGCCGGCGGCCAGTGTGCGCAGCGCGGGGAGCTGCGGGTAGAGCTTCGCGCCCGGGCACTCGGTGTTGTAGCCGTCCCGGTGGCCGGAGATCCGGTCGAAGGTGTACGGCTGGCCGGCGGTGAACTGCCGTCCCGTGTAGCTCTTCTGCGTGACGCCCGCGACCAGCGACACGGTCCCGGCCGGGTCGCCGCCGTACTGGCCCAGCTTGTACGCGGCCATCCGGGCGGACGCGGTCAGCGCGGCGTTCGACGCCTCGACCGAGGTGTGGTCACCGATGATCGCGACGCTGCTGGACTCGGAGTTGAAGCCGTAGGTGTGGGCGCCCATGACCGGCTGGTCGATGCCGCCCTGCCGTCCCTCGAAGATCGTGCCGCACTTGTCGACGAGGAAGTTGTAGCCGAGGTCGCGCCAGCCGTTGGTCTTGACGTGGTAGACGTGCAGCGACCGGACGATCTCGGCGGACTGCGCGCAGTCGTAGACGCCGTTCGTGGTGTGGTGCACGAAGACGGCCTTGACCGTGGCGTCCGGCAGGTAGACGGGGCCCTCGTCGTTGAGGCTCTCGTCGGCGCCCCACTCGGCCCGGGTCACCACGGGCGGCTGGGGGACGGTGGAGGGCGGGCCGGGGTCGACGGCGTCGGCCGCGGCAACGGGGGCTTCGGCGGCAACGGGGGTTCCCGCGGCGCCGGCGGTGGCCGTGGCCGCCGTCCGGGCGGTGGCGCCTTCCGCCGTGGCCCGGGCGGTGGCGGCTTCCGCCGTGGCCTTCCCCGGGTCGACCAGGTCCAGCCGGAGCCCGGCGGGCAGTTCGCCGGACGGGTCGTTCACCCGCACCTCGGCGCCGTCGGAAGGCCCGACCCACACGGGCTCGGTCGCACCGCGCGCGCCGGGGCGGTCTCCGTCGAGGCCCGGCTTGTACGGCTCCAGTTCGATCCAGTCGGACCAGGCGCCCGTCTCCGCGCTGCGGGTACGGGCCTGGATCAGTCCGTCCAGCTCGGCGCGGTCCTCGTTCCACGAGACGCCGAGGAGACCGAACTCCCCGGTGGCGCGCCGCGAGAGGGCGGCCCGGCCGTCACCGGTCCCGGCCAGCGCGAGCCGCTGCACCCGGCTTGGGACCGGGCCGTCCGACACGTCGGCACCCCCCTGGTGTCGCGCCTTCTCACCCGGTCCGGCCACCGCGGCGGCGCGTACCGTCTCCGTCAGCGGCCCGCCGGCCGCCACCCCCTGCGCGCTCAGGGCCACCACGGCCCCGAGTGCCACGGCCGTCGCCGCTCTGCGTACCCGTACCGGTCGTCTCACGTCTGGTTCCCCACCCCTGTTGGTCGAACATGACGTCGAATCAAAAGATCAACGGCGGCATCGTACGTGAGAGCGTTCTCAGCGCTCTCAGCACCGGTGCGGCGGGGCGCAGTTGCCACCCGTGCGGCGGCGGGGGGTGGGGCGGGCCGGGCCGGCGGACGCGTCCGCCCCCGTGCCGGGAGGGCACGGGGGCGGATCATCCGCATGGAACGACCGGTCAGTCCCGGTCCTGGTCGCGGACGGCGCGTACCGCGAAGAACCACGAGGCCGCGAAGACGACCGCCGAGCAGGCGAACATCGCGGTGCTCTCTCTCACCCCCTCCAACACCCAGAACGCGATCCCTGCCGCGAAGGCCAGGGCCGCCAGGACCGGCAGGGTCCTGGCGTTGCTGCGACTCTCGTTCACCTGATTCCTGCCTTCCCGGGTGGAGTCCGGAGCGCGGCTCAGCCTCGGTGCCGGGCCGGCTTCACCGCTCCCGCCCCCGTCCCGCCGCGCGGCGTACGCCGGCGACCAGAAGACCGGTGCCCAGGACGATCGCGAACACCAGGTAGGGAACGGCGGAGATCACATCGAAGAGATAGAGGGCTATGAGGGACAGCCCGACCACGATGTACAGCACGGCAAGGAACATACGGCTACAGCCATTTCTGAGAGAAGGTCCGCGACGGAACGGTTCGGGGTGGCCACACGGGCGGCCACCCCGAACGCACCCCCATTCGCCCCCCCCGGGCGCCGGCGGCACCCTCGCCTCGGCCACCGGACGGCAAGACCACACCGCCGCCTGGACAGCACGAGACTGCTTCCCCGATAGCAGGATCCTCACCGTCCCGACCCTGGACCTGCTGGTGCGGGCGGCCCAGGCGTGGCGTCTGGTGGGCCATCAGGCGCTGATGGTCGCGGTGTGCTCGCTGGAGAGCGACCTGATCCTGAAGGAGCTGGGTGTCCGGACACGATCAACTCGATCCAGCTCGCCGGACTTCTCACGGCTGATCGAGGGCATCACCGACAGCTCAAGTTTGAAACCCGTCAACGCTTGACATCTCCACGCACGCTTCGCCGTTTACGTGCAAGCAGGAAGGTGTCTCGTATGAGTGCGACGCCTGCGCTCAGCAACACGAAGCCTGCCAACGCGATCCAAGCAATCGAAGCGCCTGCCCGATACTCGGTGATGGCGATATAGAGAAGGAGGAGGCCTGCGGCAACACCCAAAGCCGAGGTCAGAGTGCTGATATGATTCTTCACGCATCCAGTATGAACCAGGATAGGCTCCAGCGGTAGGCCTGCTGGGGAGCCCACGCGAAAGCATAAGCGACAGGGCACGCCTCTCCGGAGTCCATACCACTATTGGATCGGGGCGCTCCGAGGTATCTTGGAGCGCCCCGCAATTTTCAATTGTCAAGCCGCGTCTTGCTGATTACCGCGGGGCATCTTAGCACCGGCGCGACCAGATGGTTGGCGGAATAGGATACCAGCCTATTCCGTACTGTACCGCGCCCGTGATTATGGAGACGCACTTTCCGCGCGCCACGGCATATCCAGCTACTACCGCGAAGTACCAAAGATACCCGCGAGCTGCAAGAATGGCGATTTGATACCTCTTCGGAATGAACTTCAGGTCCTTGGCCCAGCTCAAGAATCCGCCGGCCGCCGCAGTTCCGAATGCCACCCATTTAGTTTCACGCTTATTGAGGTTCAGCTTGACCATGTACGTATTGGGGGACCACCAGGGTCGCCACCAGCTCACGCCGACCTTGCCGGTCAGGTCCGTGCATCCGACCGGGTCCCCGACGCAGTATTCATAAGCGTTGGCATTTCCGCCATAAACTGGGTCACTGGATAGGAATCGCCCGGAGTTCGGATCGTAGAGGCGTACCCCCATCAGCATGACGGAGCTCGGAGTTTCAGAGGAACGTTGATGGCCGCCAAGCCAGCTGTATCGAGGGGACTCCTGCTCAGTCCGATTCCTGCCGTATTCATCTACGTCCAGCGCCGTCGGGGGCTTGATAGTGTCCAATGGCAATTGGAGCGCCACATCACCATGGATCGTGGTGAGTTGGAGGACAGTGTCCCCGACCTTGCTTGTTGTGGCAGCCAAGAGACCAGATGCGGAACTCACGTTGCGGGTTAGGGAGCCGGTTGCCGTATCTTCGACGATCCAACGAGGACTGTCGCCGTCACCGTCGTAGTGGTTGACCTTTGATGCAGCCTGAGTCCAGGTCGCGCCGCTGCTCGTCTCAACCTTCCAGGAGCGGAAGCGCTGGATGGCGTCAAGCTGCCATGTTTGACGCTTACCGTTCTCTGTTTGCTGATATGCGAGGTCGTTCGCGTAGTAGGCGAATGTACGACCTGGTGTGGTTACGGTTCGGCTGAACGCATCGTACGAATACCCTTCGTCTACGAGGCGGTCAGCACTGTCATAGGTGTGGTTGGTGGTGGTGCCTCCAGTCGTGGGGCAGTCGGCTCCCGGCGTACCTGCCGCCGTGGTCAGAGACTTGCGGTTGGTCCGAGAGTCGAAGGTGTAGGCGCGCTTCGTGCAGACAGTGTCGTACGTGTCCTCGACGGTAGCCAGGCGGCCTATTGCATCATAGCGATAGGCCTGGGCAGACCAGCCTGCACGGCGGATGGTCTGGCCATGAACAGATTCAGTCGCCGTGTCCGCGTAGACAAGGGCTCCATCACTTTCCCGGGTATATATGCGTTCAGTGATCGAACCCGTTGTGCCCTGCGAGACATTGAGTGTGTAGCCCCCGGGCAACTTCTCGGATGCGACCGAGCCATCAGCATCGTACGTGGCCTGGAAGGTGCCAGCGACGGAGTCAGTGGTCTTTGTGGCCAGGCCTCGCGGCTCAACCGCGTGGTCGTAGAAGTAGTTGACCATAGATGGCGCCGAATCTTGGACCTGTACAGGGCGGTTATGCAAGTCGTACTCAGTCGTCGTCGTTCCGCCATCAGCATCGACGTACGACACAAGACGGCCGAGCTGGTCGTAGGCTCGGCTAATTGTGCCCCCTGTCGCCGAAACCGACTTCAGAATACGACCAGTCTTCGAGTCGTACTGCGTTGAGGACTCGGGAACTACCTGGCCCTGTCCTCCAGTCATCTTCACGTTGGTCGAGCGACCTGCACCGTCGTGCGTCATGACCGTTGTGCGTGTTACCCCGTTTGCGGTTTCGGTGACCTTGGCCGGGGTGCCCCACCAGTTGTACTCGGTGGTAGTCGTTGGGAGCGCTGATGGCTGGTTGCCGCCGCCGGTAATCGCACCGGCGGGGCCGGTTGAGCAAACGAGGCCAGCCCACTCCGGGCGGCCAGCGCAGGCGCCGGTTCCGGTTGCAGTCCAGTACGTTGTCACGCGGGTCGCAGCGTCAGTGCCGGAGGCACCTGGACGTTGCTGCTTAACAACGCGTCCCTGACTGTCGTACTCCACGGCCGTGGTGATGTCCAGCCCGTCTGGGTCCTGAACGATCTTGATCGGGAGCCCCTTGGTCCAGTCGTAGAGCGACTGCTCCACGCGGGCGTCAGCCATTGCAGTTGGGTGCTCACGAACTTCGGCCCCTGTGGCCGCTTTGGTGATCTGGTCCTTGACACTTGCCGTGCCATCAGTTGGGCGACCTGCGTCGTACTCGTAAGTTGCCCATGCACGAGCGGCTACTGACGAACCAGCAGAGACCAGGACAGTGGTACCTGTCTTCAGGTCAGCAGTGATTTCGGCCCGGCGCAGTGGCCCTCGCTCCTCCAGCTTTCTGGTGCCGTTGTCGTTGTAGTCGGCGCGCGTGGTGAGCAGATCTGCGCGCTCGGCGGAGGGGAGCTGGGCGATGCCCAGGTCCGCCTGGACGGCCCGGTCGGCGGCGCTCAGGCCGAGCGCAACGGCCCGGTTGCTTGCGGAGAGCTCGCGAATCGTGTTGCCGAAGCGGTCGTACTCGGTGGTGGTGATGTGTCCGCCGGGGGTGGCCGCGTTGACCTCGCGGCCGGACACGCCCAGGTAGTGCAGCCCGGCCCGCTGGTAGGCGTTCGCGGCGAGGGCGGGACCTGAGTGCGAAGCGGGGACGGAGTCTGCCGGGAAGACGGCCGTGGCGTCGGTCGGGGCGTCGAGCTGGCCCCATGCCTTCACGTCCGCGGTGCCCATCTTGTACGGGGCGGCCGAGCCGGTCAGCGGGACGTCGTAGACGATGCTGGTGGCGGCGGTGCCCTCGACGGTGTCGGGGGTGCCCTGCTTCAGGCCGGGGCGGGACGCCTTCAGCAGCATGCCGTCACCGGCGGTGGCGGCGTCGCCGGCCTTGCCATAGGTGAACGTCCACGGCAGCTCGCCGGGCGGGGTCAGTCCGGTGACCCGGCCCGCCGTGTCGTAGGTGTATTCGGTCTTGAGCACCGGGCTGGTGCGTGGGTTCCAGGATTCGCGCAGTCGGCCCTGGGCGTCGTATGCGTAGGAGTTGACCGAGAGGACCTTCGAGTTGGCGGCGCCGGGATCGGTGGCCCAGAGGCGGATGGACTTCACCTGTCCGACCTTGTCGCCGAAGGTGTCTTCGGTGGCGGTGGTGGAGAGCGGGTAGAGGAATTCCAGGACCCGGCAGCCCTTGGTCGCGGGGTCGGCTGCGCACTCGGCAGCCGTCGCGGCGGACGTGGGCGCGATGATGTACTTCGGGCGGGCGACGGGTTGACCGGCGTATGTGGTCTTGTGCGACACCACGGTGGTGGTGGAGTTGGTGAGGCCGTCGAGGAGGGTGCTGGAGACCTGCCAGGTCGGGACCTGCGGGTCGGGCTTGGTGAACGTGGTGACCGTGCCCTCGGTGTCGGTCAGGGTGAACGAGCCGGTGACCGCGCCCTTGAGGGTCAGGTCCTCGGCCCCGGGCTCGGCGGTCCACCCGGTCTGCGCCGCGTTCGCGGTGAAGTGGGTCTCTCCCCCCTCGGAGTCGATCACGGCGACAGCGGTGTCGGTGATCCGGCGGACGTGGGACCAGTCGGACTCGGTCAGTTGGGCGGCCGTGCCCGCGACCCATTCCTTGCCGAAGATCGGCGCCTGGCCCTCCTGGGCCGCTCCCTCGGTCGGGGTCCGCGAGGAAGCGGTGCGGGTGACGGACATGCCGAAGGCGGAGGCGTCCGTGGCCGACAGTGTGAAGTCGCCGGTCAGCAGGTTCACGCTGCCGGGTCCGGCCTCGTCCGTCGCCGCGCCGGAGGCGTTGCGATCGACCACGACGGTCAGGGGCACGGTGCTGCCGGAGGCATTGTCGGGCCCGGTGAAGTCGGCCTTGATCTGGACGGTGCCGTCGGGGTCGACGGTGCTCGTCGCGTTCCACACGAGCGGGGCGTTCTTGCCGTCGGTCAGCGGAACGGGCCAGGCCGTGAGCGGGGTGCCGCCGGAGGTGACGTCGCCGGCCGGTATCCGCGTCCAGGGGTCCGCCTCGGAACGGCGCCAGGAGAAGGACACGGCGTCGTACGTGCCGGCCTCGGCCTCGGCGACCAGCGGCAGCCGCCGCGCGGTGCGCTCACCCTCCGCGGGCTGGACGAAGCCGCCCGAACCGGCGTGGAAGACGTACTCGGCCGCCTCCGACTTGTTGTCCGCCTTGTCCACGGACCGCACCTGGAGGGTGTGGCTGCCGTTCCTGGGCGGGGTGACGGAGAGGGCCTTCGCCGCGGACGCACCGCCGGTGGCGACCTTGGTCCAGGTCACGCCGTCGAGGGACCACTCCAGCCAGTTGTGGTCGGTCCCGGCCGGCGGGGTCACGGTGAAGGTGCCCGGCTGGCCCTCGCCCTTGACCCACTGCCCGGTCGGGTAGTCGGTGGAGACGATCTTCGTCGGGGCGGAGGGCGCCTTGGTGTCGACGGTGAAGGTCTTCCACGCCGACCAGCCGGTGTTGTAGTGCGTGCCGTCGTAGGGCGAGGTGCGGAACTTGTACGTCTTCCCCTCGGCCAGCACCCCGGCCGGCACGGTCACCGAGGCGGCCTGCCCCGACGCCACGAACGAGGACCGCAGGACCTCCCCGACCTGGGTGTCGGTGGCACTGTCGAAGATCTGGTACGCGCCCTGGACCATGTCGCCGTTGGGGTCGACGAAGGTGTCCCGCAGGGTGGGCGTCAGGGTGTTGACCGTGTACGCGCCGCCGTAGGAGAAGAACGGGGGCCCGGCCTCCTGCTTGGTCCCGGTGCGCGGGCGGTAGTTGTAGGTGACTGTCAGCTTGGGCACGTTGGTGGCCGCGTTGGCGGAGTTGACCCGCTTCCACTGCGCCACGGTCGTCTCACTCGTGGCGCGCAGCCCCATGTGGGACTTCGCCGCCTTGGCGGAGGCCCACTCCTGCACCAGGGTGGTCACGTCGGCGTTGATCCAGTTTGCAGGATGCGACGGGCAGCCCGGTCCGCCCTTGGTCTCCACCGACGTGGCCTTCTTGGCGATCCACGACGGCTGGGAGGTCCAGCGGGAGGACGTGGACGGCGCACCGGTGGACCAGACCTCCCACGGCTGGGCCACACAGTTGCCCCGGCCGGAGTGGAAGTTCCACAGCGAGAGCTTGGCGCTGGAGACCAGGGCGTCCGCGATCGGGGAGGTGTTCCAGGAGATGAACGAACGCGCGGTGCGCGGGGTCCCGTTGCCGTTGGTGGTCCCCGGGTTGCCGAGGTCCAGTTCCACATCGGTCGACCAGTCACGGGTCTCGCCCTGCTGGACGTAGGTGTCGAAGACGTTCGACAGCGCCGAGGTCGACGGGTCCACCGTCACCGGGTACTTCGTGGCCGGGTCGGCGAGGAACTCCGCGTCCGGGGTGACGACCAGGTCGATCGTGCCCTTGCGCTGGACGACCTTCATCGCCACCGGCACCCGGCGGGTGTGCTCACCGGAGACCTTGTCGACGGTCGCGTCCCACATCACCGGCGCGGGCATCACCGCGCGCTTGCGGTTCTTCCGGTCGGTGAACAGCACGCTCCCGTCCGGCTGCTCCTTCGCCGTCAGGCCCTTCGCCTTCAGCGGGAGGGTGTACGTGTACCCCTCGGCGGGCTTCTTCCGGATCTCGACGAACTGCTCGAAGCCGGTACGGGTCGACTCCACGACCACGTCCGCGCCCGGCAGCGCCTCCGGATAGGTGGCCCGGGTGCCGTCCAGCACCGGAGCGGGCAGACCGCCCTTCCACTGGAGGGTGATCCGCTCCTCGCCCTCACCCAGGGTGACCAGGTCCCGGGCGGGCGCCTTCCGCGCCTGGCCCAGCGACCGCGGCACCGCGCCGCCCTTGCCCGCGAGCCGCAGCCCCTCGGGGTGCGCCACGGCCTCGACCGCGCCGGCGCTCTCCCGCAGTTCGACGTCGACCTCGCGCCACCGGCCCGAACCGTCCTCGAACCGCACCGGGCCCGAGGCGAGTTCGGTGGTCAGCGAGCCGTCCTTGTTCACCCAGGTGGTGGACGTCTCGGTCCGCTCGGACAGCGCCTCCACCCGCTTCCCGGACAGCCGGGCGGCGACCTTCGCCGACGGGATGTCCGCCGCCTCGGTGACGGCCCTGGCCGCGGGCGCGGCAGCGGCCTTCTGGGGCTGCTCGGGGGTGAGGGCGACGGCCTGGCCCGTGGTGGCGACGACGAGCGCGGACTCGGCGGCCAGCACCATGGCCGCCGTGACCGCGATCCGGGGCAGCAGACGTCTGCGTCTCTGCAGGGCGACCGCTTCGCCTTCCCACTCCTCGGGTGTCCGGGAGACGGGTATGTGCTCTGACACTTCGTGACTCTCCGTTGTCGTGGACATGGAACGGTCGCGATCAAAGCAGTCGGCCACCGGGGGCGGGAGTGAAGATTTCACCGGTCACGCACATCTTCGTCACACCGGTCACCCGCCCCGTACCGGTTCCGCTTTCGCGCAGGAAGGACAATGGAGCGGCGATGTGACGGACCGGCAGAACGGTCCGGAGCCCGCGCGGCGGGTGGCCGGGCGGACGAGTCCGCGAGCGGTGCGTGCGGGCGGGCGAACGGCGGACGGCCGGGCGGGGAGACGGCACGGCGGGCAGGTGGCCGGACGGGCGGGCAGGTGGCCGGCTGGGCAGGCAGGCGGTCGGGCGGGAGCGAGAGGCGGACATGGGGCGCGGGGAACGGCAGCGGACGGCACCGCCCCCGGGCTCCCGCGTGGCCCTCGCCGCGCTGGTGGTCCTGGTGGTCGGTTCGCTCTGGCTGACCGCGCTCGACATGGCGGACTCCCCGCTCGGCCGCCGCACGATGGTCACCGGGCTGACCGTGCTGGTGCTGATGCCCGCCGTGCTCCTGGGCCAGTACGCGCCGCCGCCCTACCGGCTGCCGCAGCGCTGGCGCTGGGCGCTCCTCCTGGTGCAGGCCGCGCTCACCTACCTCCCGCTGGTGCTCTTCCGCTACCCGTGGCTGAGCCTGCTCGGCTTCCTCGCGGGCGCGGTGCTGCTGATCCTGCCGCCGACGACCTCGGTCCCCCTCGCCCTGGCCGTCGGGGCGAGCGGGCCCGCCCTCGTCCACAGCGGCGTGATCGACACCACGCGCGGGCCGACGAGCGTGCTGCTGAGCACCGCGATCACTGCCAGCACCGTCTTCGCGGTCGCCCATCTCGCCCTGCTCTCGGCCCGGTTGCACGGCAGCCGGGAGCAGGCGGCACGGCTGGCCGAGCAGCGGACCCTGGCGCGTATCCGGCAGGACCTGCACGACCTCGTCGGCTCCTCGCTGGCCGCGATCGCGGTCCAGGGCGAGGCGGCCCTGCGCCCCGGCGCGCCCCCGGAAGCGGCCCGGTCCGCGCTGGCCGAGGCGGTCGACCTGGCGCGGCGGACCCAGGACGACGTCCGGCGGATCAGCGGGCCCGAGTCCGGGGTCCGGCTCGACGAGGAGTTCGCCCACGCCCAGCGGCTGCTGACGGCCTCCGGGATAGCGGTGAGCACGGCGCTGCCGGCCCGGGTGGAGCCGGACCGGGCGGTGGCGGACTGCCTGCGGTCCGTGCTGCGGGAGGCGGTGGGCAACGTCCTCCAGCACAGCCGTGCCGGTCACTGCGCGATCGAGCTGAGCACCGGGGAGGGGGAGGTCCGGCTCACCGTGCGCAACGACGGTGCGATCGGCGTGCCCACCGGCCTCGCGGAGGGCGGGGACGGCGGAGGCGGCGGGACCGCCGGGGCGGGCGGAGGCGGCGGGGGCCGGCGCGGGACGGGGATCACGGGCCTCCGGGGCCGGGTGGTCGCGCTGGGCGGGACGCTGCGCACGGGCCACGCGGAACGGGAGTTCACGCTGACGGCCGCGCTGCCCTTGGGCTGACGCGCGTGGCCGGGGTGCGCCCGTGGGGCGGGTGCCCCTGGCCGGGGTGCCCGTGTGGCGGGGCGGGCGCCCCTCGCGGGAGTGCCCGTGGCGGGGCCCGGTGCCCGCCGCCACCCGGCGGGACGGCGCATCAACACCGGGGGTATAGCACCGTGTTATGGCCAAGCGTTAGTACCCCGTTCACCGTTCCTCGGGAATTCTGGGCCATGTCCATGACGAACTTCCGCCCCTCGGGAGGGAGTTCGGCGCGGACGCGGCCCTCAGGGGCCGCCAACCCCCACACCCACACGCCCACCCAGCGTGTCCTTCGAATCGAGGAACCTTGCGCATATCAAGGCTCATCCCCGCGCTCCTGGCAGCCGTGGTCTCCGTCCTCGCGCTCCTCGCCCCCACCGCCACCGCGGCTCCGGCGCCCGCTCCCCCGACCACCAAGGCCCCGCAGCCCATCATCGGCGGCGGCTACGCATCGTCCGGCCCCTGGGCGGCCCGGCTGTTCTCGAACGGCAGAGAGACCTGTTCGGCCACGATCATCGCGCCGACCTGGATCCTCACCGCCCGGCACTGCGTCACCGGCGGCGGGCTGTCCTTCCGGATCGGCAGCCTGGACCAGCACAGCGGCGGCACCGTGGCCAACGGCGTCCAGACCTACACGCACAGCTCGGACCTGGCGCTGGTCCGTCTCGACCGTTCCGTGTCGGCCACCTACTCCCCCCTCGGCCAGCCCGGCTCGGTGCGCGTCGGCCAGAGCGTCCAGGTCTACGGCTGGGGCGCCACCTCCCAGTGCGGCTCCGAGGCCAACTGCCAGTCCCGCTACCTGAAGGTCGCGAACGTCACGGTCACCGGCGGCTGCGGTGACGCCTACGGCGGCTCGGCGATCTGCGCACGGCGCGGCAACGGCATCACCGCCGGTGGTGACTCCGGCGGCCCGATGATGGCGGGCGGCGTCCAGGTCGGCGTCGCCTCCACCAGCGACCGCCAGACGACGACGGCGTACACCAACGTCACGGCGTACCGCTCCTGGATCCGGTCGATCGCCGGGGTCTGATCCCGCCGGCCGACGACCGCTCCGGAGCACCCGCTCCAGCGCACCACCGCACCACCCGCCTCCCGGCGACACGAGGGCCCCGCACCGCGCGACGGTGCGGGGCCCTCCGCGCCCCTCCGCGCGCCCCCGCGGGGGAACGCCTACAACCACCCGTACCGCTCGGCGATCCGCACCGCGTCCACCAGGGTCCGCGCGTGCAGCTTGCTCACCGCCGCCGAGAGCCGGTTGCGCACCGTCCCCACGCTGAGGAACAGCTCCGCGGCCACCTCCCGCGCATGCGCGCCCGACGCGGCCAGCCGCAGCACCTCCGCCTCCCGCTCGGTCAGCGGACTGGGCCGCCCACGCGGGCCCTCCCGCATCCGCGGATCGACCGCCCGGCCACCCCCGGCGACCCGGCGCACCGCGTCCGCGGTCTCCGCCGGGGTGGCGCTCTTCAGCAGATAGCCGGACGCCCCCGCGGCCAGCGCCCGCGCCAGATGCCCCGGCCGGTCCAGCGCGGTGAGCATCAGGATCCGGCAGCCGTACCCCCCAGCGGTCAGCCGCGCGGCCACCGAGATCCCGTCCAGCACGGGCAGGTCGATGTCCAGCAGGACGACCTCCGGCCGCAGCCGCCCGGCCTCCGCCAGCGCCGCCGCCCCGTCGGCGGCCTCCCCGACCACCCGGATCCCCAGTTCCCCGTCGAGCAGCGCCGCCAGCCCGGACCGCACCACGGCGTGGTCCTCGACCACCAGCACCCCGATGTCCGACGGCACCGCCCCTGCGGCCACCGCCTCCGGCGCCCCGCCGGGCGCCCCGCCGGGCGCCTCGCCGGACGACGTCCGCGACGCCCCGCCCCCCGGCGTCCCCCCGTCCCGCATCCCACTCCCCCCTCTCAGCATGGCGAAGGGCCCCGCACCACGTGGTGCGGGGCCCTTCGTGCAGCTCAGCGAGCTACCAGGTCAAACCACCAGGACTTACTTGGTGATCTTGGTGACCTGGCCGGCGCCCACGGTCCGGCCACCCTCACGGATGGCGAACTTGAGGCCCTCCTCCATGGCGACGGGCTGGATCAGCTCGACGGTCATGGTGGTGTTGTCGCCCGGCATGACCATCTCGGTGCCCTCGGGGAGGGTCACGACGCCGGTCACGTCCGTGGTACGGAAGTAGAACTGCGGGCGGTAGTTGTTGAAGAACGGGGTGTGACGGCCACCCTCGTCCTTCGACAGGATGTAGGCCTGGGCCTCGAACTCGGTGTGCGGGGTGACCGAACCGGGCTTGATGATGACCTGGCCGCGCTCGACGTCCTCGCGCTTGATGCCACGGAGGAGCAGACCGACGTTCTCACCGGCCTGGCCCTCGTCGAGCAGCTTGCGGAACATCTCGATGCCGGTGACCGTGGTGGTGGTCTTCTCGGTCTTGATGCCGACGATGTCGACGGTCTCGTTGACCTTGAGGACACCACGCTCGATACGACCGGTGACGACGGTGCCACGACCGGTGATCGTGAAGACGTCCTCGATCGGCATCAGGAACGGCTTGTCGACGTCACGCTCGGGCTGCGGGATCGCCTCGTCGACGGCGGACATGAGGTTGAGGACCGACTGGCCCCACTCCTTGTCGCCCTCGAGCGCCTTGAGCGCCGAGACCTTGACGACGGGAACGTCGTCGCCCGGGAACTCGTACTCGGAGAGGAGCTCACGCACCTCGAGCTCGACGAGCTCCAGGATCTCCTCGTCGTCCACCATGTCGGCCTTGTTCAGGGCGACGACGATGTACGGAACGCCGACCTGGCGGGCCAGGAGCACGTGCTCCTTGGTCTGCGGCATCGGGCCGTCGGTGGCGGCGACCACGAGGATGGCGCCGTCCATCTGCGCCGCACCCGTGATCATGTTCTTGATGTAGTCCGCGTGACCGGGGCAGTCGACGTGCGCGTAGTGACGCGACTCGGTCTGGTACTCGACGTGCGCGATGGAGATGGTGATACCGCGCTGGCGCTCCTCAGGAGCCTTGTCGATCTGGTCGAAGGCCGAGGCCTCGTTCAGGTCCGGGTACGCGTCGTGCAGCACCTTGGTAATGGCGGCCGTGAGGGTCGTCTTACCGTGGTCGATGTGACCGATGGTGCCGATGTTGACGTGCGGCTTAGTCCGCTCGAACTTCGCCTTCGCCACTGGGGTCCTCCTGTGGAGTGGTTCTGTACGCCTTACTCATCGGCGCCAGGTGATCTTTGCTGGGAAGCCGACCGCCGGGGTTCACACCCCTGAAGGTATCGGGGCGAACCCCCGGCGGACGGTGTCAAGCCTAAAGCGTGGAACCCGGGTGAGTTACTCGCCCTTGGCCTTCGCGATGATCTCCTCGGCGACGTTCCGGGGAACCTCGGCGTAGGAGTCGAACTGCATCGAGTAGCTTGCGCGACCCGAGGTCTTGCTGCGGAGGTCTCCGACGTAGCCGAACATCTCCGAGAGCGGCACCAGACCCTTGACGATCCGGGCGCTGTGACGCTCCTCCATGGACTGGATCTGCCCACGGCGGGAGTTGATGTCGCCGATGACCTCACCCATGTAGTCCTCGGGCGTGGTGACCTCGACGGCCATCATCGGCTCGAGCAGCACGGGGCTGGCCTTGCGGGCGGCCTCCTTGAAGGCCTGCGAACCGGCGATCTTGAAGGCGAGCTCGGAGGAGTCGACCTCGTGGTACGCACCGTCGTGGAGGATGATGCGCACGCCGGTCATCTCGTAGCCGGCCAGGATGCCGAACTGCATGGCCTCCTGAGCACCCGCGTCCACCGAGGGGATGTACTCCTTGGGGATGCGGCCACCGGTGACCTTGTTGACGAACTCGTAGGACGCGTCGCCGCCCTCGATCGGCTCGATGCCGATCTGGACCTTGGCGAACTGGCCCGTACCACCGGTCTGCTTCTTGTGCGTGTAGTCCACGCGCTCGACGGCCTTGCGGATCGTCTCGCGGTAGGCCACCTGCGGCTTGCCGACGTTGGCCTCGACCTTGAACTCACGGCGCATGCGGTCGACCAGCACCTCGAGGTGCAGCTCGCCCATACCGCCGATGATGGTCTGGCCGGTCTCCTCGTCCGAGTGAACCTGGAAGGAGGGGTCCTCCTCCGCGAGCCGCTGGATGGCGACACCCAGCTTCTCCTGGTCGCCCTTGGACTTGGGCTCGATCGCGACCTGGATGACCGGCGCCGGGAAGTCCATGGACTCCAGGATCACCGGGGCCTTGTCGTCGGAGAGCGTCTCACCGGTGGTGGTCTGCTTCAGGCCCATGACGGCGACGATGTCGCCGGCGCCCACCGACTCGATCTCCTCACGCTTGTTGGCGTGCATGCGGTAGATCTTGCCGATGCGCTCCTTCTTGCCCTTGACGGAGTTCAGCACCGCGGTGCCGGACTCCAGGCGACCGGAGTAGATCCGGACGAAGGTGAGCTTGCCGAGGTGCGGGTCGCTCATGATCTTGAACGCGAGGGCCGACAGCGGCTCGTCGTCGGACGGCTTGCGCTTGACGACCAGCTCGGGGTCCTTCACGTCGTGGCCCTCGATGGCCTCGACGTCGAGCGGCGAGGGGAGGTAGCGCACGACGGCGTCGAGCAGGGGCTGGACGCCCTTGTTCTTGAACGCGGTACCGCAGAACACCGGGGTGACGGTGGTGCCGGTGGAGACGCCGGAGGCGATGGTGATGCGACGGATCGCCTCGTGCAGCTGCTCCTCGGTGGGCTCGGTGCCCTCGAGGTACAGCTCCATCATCTCCTCGTCGTTCTCCGCGACGGCCTCGAGCAGCTTGCCGCGCCACTCCTCGGCCGCCTCGGCGTGCGTGGCCGGGATGTCGACGGTGTCGTACATCTCGCCCTTGGCCGCCTCGGCGGACCAGACGAGGGCCTTCATGCGAACGAGGTCGATGACGCCCTTGAAGTCGGCCTCGGCACCGATCGGGAGCTGCATCACGATCGGGGTCGCGCCGAGGCGGTCCTTGATCATGTCGACACAGCGGTGGAACTCGGCGCCCGTGCGGTCGAGCTTGTTGACGAAGCAGATGCGGGGCACACCGTAACGGTCGGCCTGGCGCCACACCGTCTCGGACTGCGGCTCCACACCGGCCACACCGTCGAACACCGTCACGGCGCCGTCGAGGACGCGGAGCGAACGCTCCACCTCGACGGTGAAGTCGACGTGACCCGGGGTGTCGATGATGTTGATGGTGTGGTCGACGTCCTCGAGCGGCCAGTGACAGGTCGTCGCGGCGGACGTGATCGTGATGCCGCGCTCCTGCTCCTGCTCCATCCAGTCCATCGTGGCGGCGCCGTCGTGGACCTCACCGATCTTGTAGCTGACACCGGTGTAGAACAGGATGCGCTCGGTGGTCGTCGTCTTGCCCGCGTCGATGTGGGCCATGATGCCGATGTTGCGCACCTTGGCCAGGTCAAGCGAAGTGGTAGCCATAAGGCTTCAGTCTTCTCTCGGTCTCGATGTGGGTTGCGACTACCAGCGGTAGTGCGCGAAGGCCTTGTTGGACTCGGCCATCTTGTGCGTGTCCTCGCGCTTCTTGACCGAGGCGCCGAGACCGTTGGAGGCGTCGAGCAGCTCGTTCATCAGGCGCTCGGTCATCGTCTTCTCGCGGCGGGCGCGGGAGTAACCGACGACCCAGCGGAGGGCGAGGGTCGAGGCGCGACCGGGCTTGACCTCGATCGGCACCTGGTAGGTGGCGCCACCGACGCGGCGGGACTTGACCTCGAGAGACGGCTTGACGTTCTCGAGCGCGCGCTTCAGCGTGATGACGGGGTCGGCGCCGGTCTTCTCACGAAGCCCCTCCATGGCGCCGTAGACGATCCGCTCGGCGGTGGAACGCTTGCCGTTCAGCAGGATCTTGTTGATGAGCGAGGTCACCAGAGGAGAACCGTAAACCGGGTCGATGATGACCGGGCGCTTCGGGGCGGGGCCCTTACGAGGCATTCTTACTTCTCCTTCTTGGCGCCGTAGCGGCTGCGGGCCTGCTTGCGGTTCTTGACACCCTGGGTGTCGAGCGAACCGCGGATGATCTTGTAGCGAACACCAGGCAGGTCCTTCACACGGCCACCACGCACGAGCACGATGGAGTGCTCCTGCAGGTTGTGTCCCTCACCCGGGATGTAGGCCGTGACCTCGATACCGGAGGTCAGACGCACACGCGCGACCTTGCGGAGGGCCGAGTTCGGCTTCTTCGGGGTGGTCGTGAACACACGCGTGCAGACGCCACGGCGCTGGGGCGAACCCTCGAGTGCGGGCGTCTTGTTCTTCTCGACCTTGTCCTGCCGGCCCTTGCGGACCAGCTGCTGGATCGTAGGCACTACTTCTCCGGTTTCTGTGTGCCGTCAGTGAAGCTAACCTGGAACGTCGCCGACCCACGCGGTCGGGTGTGTCGAATACTGCGGACCCCCGCCGAAGGCGGAAGAGGGCGCAGATTACGGCGTCCGAATCGGGACTCGCGCTGCGGCTGTAGACACGCACACGAGCCCAGGGGACACCCCAGGCACAAGGTCTGAGCGTACCTACCGTACGGACATCGGTCAAAACGAAGGGCGGCCACCCCGTGGGATGACCGCCCTTCGCCGCACTGCGCCTTACTGGTTGTACGGACCGTAGTCGTAGTCCTCCAGCGGGACGGCCTGGCCGGAGCCGGTGCCGAACGGCGAGTAGTCGATGTCGTCGTAGCCGACGGCCGAGTACATCGCGGCCTTGGCCTCCTCGGTCGGCTCGACCCGGATGTTGCGGTAGCGGGACAGGCCCGTACCGGCCGGGATGAGCTTACCGATGATGACGTTCTCCTTGAGGCCGATCAGGGAGTCCGACTTGGCGTTGATCGCCGCGTCGGTCAGGACCCTGGTCGTCTCCTGGAAGGACGCCGCCGACAGCCAGGACTCGGTGGCCAGCGACGCCTTGGTGATACCCATCAGCTGCGGACGGCCGGAGGCGGGGTGACCGCCCTCGGTGACCACACGACGGTTCTCGGTCTCGAACTTCGAGCGCTCGACCAGCTCGCCCGGCAGCAGCTCCGCGTCGCCGGACTCGATGATCGTCACCCGGCGCAGCATCTGCCGGATGATGATCTCGATGTGCTTGTCGTGGATCGACACACCCTGCGAGTTGTAGACCTTCTGGACCTCGCCGACCAGGTGGACCTGGACCGCGCGCTGGCCGAGGATGCGCAGCACGTCGTGCGGGTTGGTCGCACCGAAGGCCAGCGGCTCGCCGACCTGGACGTGGTCGCCCTCGCGGACCTTGAGCTTGGCGCGCTTCGAGATCGGGTAGGCCGTCTCGTCGCTGCCGTCGTCCGGCGTGACCACGATCTTCTTGGTCTTCTCGGTCTCCTCGATCCGCACGCGGCCGGCGGCCTCGGAGATCGGGGCGACACCCTTCGGGGTACGGGCCTCGAAGAGCTCGACGACACGCGGCAGACCCTGGGTGATGTCGTCACCGGCCACACCACCGGTGTGGAAGGTACGCATCGTCAGCTGGGTGCCGGGCTCACCGATGGACTGGGCGGCGATGATGCCGACCGCCTCACCGATGTCGACCAGCTTGCCGGTGGCCAGCGAACGGCCGTAGCAGAAGGCACACGTGCCGACCGCGGACTCGCAGGTCAGGACCGAGCGGGTCTTGACCTCCTCGACACCGGCCGCGACCAGCTGGTCGATGAGCACGTCACCGAGGTCGACGTTGGCCGGCGCGATGACCTTGCCGTCCACCACGACGTCCTCGGCGAGCATCCGCGCGTACACGGAGGTCTCGACGTCCTCCGCCTTGCGCAGGACGCCCTCGGAGTCCTTGGCGGCGATCCGCAGCTTGAGGCCGCGCTCGGTGCCGCAGTCCTCCTCGCGGATGATCACGTCCTGCGAGACGTCCACCAGACGACGGGTCAGGTAACCCGAGTCGGCGGTACGCAGGGCGGTGTCCGCCAGACCCTTACGGGCACCGTGCGTGGAGATGAAGTACTCCAGCACGGACAGGCCCTCGCGGAAGGACGCCTTGATCGGACGCGGGATGGTCTCGTTCTTGGCGTTCGACACCAGACCACGCATACCGGCGATCTGACGCATCTGCATCATGTTTCCGCGCGCACCCGAGTTGACCATCATGAAGATGGGGTTGGTCTTCGGGAAGTTCGCGTTCATCGCCTCGGCGACCTCGTTGGTCGCCTTGGTCCAGATCGCGATGAGCTCCTGCGTGCGCTCGTCCTTGGTGATCAGACCGCGCTCGTACTGCTTCTGGACCGTCTCGTCCTGGGCCTCGTAGCCCGCGACGATCTCCTTCTTCGCCTCGGGCACGACGACGTCGGAGATGGCGACGGTGACACCGGAGCGGGTCGCCCAGTAGAAGCCGGCCGCCTTCAGGTTGTCGAGCGTCGCCGCCACGATGACCTTGGGGTAGCGCTCGGCGAGGTCGTTGACGATCTCGGAGAGCTGCTTCTTGCCCACCGAGTAGTCGACGAACGGGTAGTCCTCGGGCAGCAGCTCGTTGAAGAGCGCACGGCCGAGCGTGGTCTTCAGCCGGAAGCTGTCACCGGGCTGCCAGTTGTCCTCTTCACCGTCCTCGGGGGCCGGGGGCGTCCAGCCGCGCGGCGGGATGGTGCCCACCGGGAAGCGGATGTCGACCTTCGCCTGGAGCGACAGCTCGCGGGCGTCGAAGGCCATGATCGCCTCGGCGGTGGAGCCGAAGGACCGGCCCTCGCCCTTGACCTCGCGCTCCTCCTCGTCCGTGGTGAGGAAGAAGAGGCCGAGCACCATGTCCTGGGTGGGCATGGTGACCGGACGGCCGTCGGCCGGCTTGAGGATGTTGTTCGAGGACAGCATCAGGATGCGGGCCTCGGCCTGCGCCTCCGCCGAGAGTGGCAGGTGCACGGCCATCTGGTCACCGTCGAAGTCCGCGTTGAACGCGGTGCAGACGAGCGGGTGGATCTGGATGGCCTTGCCCTCGACCAGCTGCGGCTCGAAGGCCTGGATGCCGAGGCGGTGCAGCGTGGGCGCACGGTTCAGCAGCACCGGGTGCTCGGCGATGACCTCTTCGAGGACGTCGTACACCACGGTGCGGCCGCGCTCGACCATGCGCTTGGCCGACTTGATGTTCTGCGCGTGGTTCAGGTCGACCAGGCGCTTCATCACGAACGGCTTGAACAGCTCCAGCGCCATCGCCTTCGGCAGACCGCACTGGTGCAGCTTGAGCTGCGGACCGACGACGATCACGGAACGCGCGGAGTAGTCCACACGCTTGCCGAGGAGGTTCTGACGGAAGCGGCCCTGCTTGCCCTTGAGCATGTCGGACAGCGACTTCAGCGGACGGTTGCCGGGGCCCGTCACCGGGCGGCCGCGGCGGCCGTTGTCGAAGAGCGCGTCGACGGCCTCCTGGAGCATGCGCTTCTCGTTGTTCACGATGATCTCGGGCGCGCCGAGGTCGAGAAGCCGCTTCAGGCGGTTGTTGCGGTTGATGACACGGCGGTACAGGTCGTTGAGGTCGGAGGTCGCGAAGCGGCCACCGTCGAGCTGCACCATCGGACGCAGGTCCGGCGGGATCACCGGGACGCAGTCCAGCACCATGCCCTTGGGGCTGTTGCTGGTCTGCAGGAAGGCGGAGACGACCTTGAGGCGCTTGAGCGCACGGGTCTTCTTCTGGCCCTTGCCGGTACGGATGATCTCGCGGAGGCGCTCGGCCTCCTCGTCGAGGTCGAAGGACTCCAGGCGCTTCTGCAGCGCGGCGGCGCCCATCGAGCCGTCGAAGTAGGTGCCGAAGCGGTCGCGCAGCTCGCGGTAGAGCAGCTCGTCGCCCTCCAGGTCCTGGACCTTGAGGTTCTTGAAGCGGTTCCACACCTCGTCGAGGCGGTCGATCTCGCGCTGGGCGCGGTCGCGGAGCTGCTTCATCTCGCGCTCGGCGCCCTCGCGCACCTTGCGGCGCACGTCGGCCTTGGCGCCCTCGGCCTCCAGCTCGGCGAGGTCCGTCTCGAGCTTCTTGGCGCGGGCCTCCAGGTCGGCGTCACGGCGGTTCTCGATCTGCTGGCGCTCGACGGAGACGTGGGCCTCCAGCGACGGCAGGTCGCGCGTGCGGCGCTCCTCGTCCACGTACGTGATCATGTACGCGGCGAAGTAGATGACCTTCTCGAGGTCCTTCGGGGCCAGGTCCAGCAGGTAGCCCAGCCGGGACGGGACGCCCTTGAAGTACCAGATGTGGGTGACGGGAGCGGCCAGCTCGATGTGGCCCATCCGCTCGCGGCGCACCTTGGCGCGGGTGACCTCGACGCCACAGCGCTCACAGATGATGCCCTTGAAGCGGACGCGCTTGTACTTGCCGCAGTAGCACTCCCAGTCCCGGGTCGGACCGAAGATCTTCTCGCAGAAGAGTCCGTCCTTTTCGGGCTTCAGGGTGCGGTAGTTGATGGTCTCCGGCTTCTTGACCTCGCCGTGGGACCAGGTCCGGATGTCGTCCGCGGTGGCCAGGCCGATCCGCAGCTCGTCGAAGAAGTTGACGTCGAGCACTTTTTCGTCAATCCCTCTTTCGGGGTTGTGCCCTCCGCGTCAGCGGAAAACGGGCTCTGTATCAGTGGTCTGTACGGTCCCGGGGACAGCGGGGGAGCCGGATGGCTCCCCCGCCGGGCCCGTCAGACCTCTTCGACGCTGCTCGGCTCGCGCCGGGACAGGTCGATACCGAGCTCCTCCGCAGCGCGGAAGACGTCCTCGTCCGTGTCGCGCATCTCGATGGACATGCCGTCCGAGGACAGCACCTCCACGTTGAGGCAGAGCGACTGCATTTCCTTGATGAGCACCTTGAAGGACTCGGGAATGCCGGGCTCGGGGATGTTCTCGCCCTTGACGATGGCCTCGTAGACCTTCACGCGGCCGGTCACGTCGTCGGACTTGATCGTCAGCAGCTCCTGGAGCGCGTAGGCGGCGCCGTACGCCTCCAGCGCCCACACCTCCATCTCACCGAATCGCTGGCCACCGAACTGGGCCTTACCACCCAGCGGCTGCTGGGTGATCATCGAGTACGGACCGGTCGAACGGGCGTGGAGCTTGTCGTCGACCAGGTGGTGGAGCTTGAGGATGTACATGTACCCGACGGAGATCGGGTCCGGGAACGGCTCGCCGGAGCGGCCGTCGAAGAGCCGGGCCTTACCGGTCGGCAGCACCATCCGCTCACCGTCCCGGTTGGGGATGGTGTGCTGGAGCAGGCCGGCCAGCTCGTCCTCGCGGGCACCGTCGAAGACCGGGGTCGCGACGTTGGTGCCGGGGGCGACGTCGTCGGCGCCGATCGCCTGGAGGCGCTGCGCCCACTCGTCCGCGAGGCCGGAGACGTCCCAGCCGCGGCTGGCGAGCCAGCCGAGGTGGATCTCCAGGACCTGTCCCGGGTTCATTCGGGACGGGACACCCAGCGGGTTGAGGATGATGTCGACCGGGGTGCCGTCCTCCAGGAACGGCATGTCCTCGATCGGCAGGATCTTGGAGATGACGCCCTTGTTGCCGTGGCGGCCGGCGAGCTTGTCACCGTCGGTGATCTTGCGCTTCTGGGCCACGTAGACACGGACGAGCTGGTTGACGCCCGGGGGCAGCTCGTCGCCCTCCTCGCGGTCGAAGACGCGCACGCCGATGACCTTGCCGGTCTCACCGTGCGGCACCTTCAGCGAGGTGTCGCGGACCTCGCGGGCCTTCTCACCGAAGATCGCGCGGAGCAGGCGCTCCTCCGGGGTCAGCTCGGTCTCGCCCTTGGGCGTGACCTTGCCGACCAGGATGTCGCCGGCGACGACCTCGGCACCGATACGGATGATGCCGCGCTCGTCGAGGTCGGCGAGGACCTCCTCGGAGACGTTCGGGATGTCCCGGGTGATCTCCTCGGGGCCCAGCTTGGTGTCACGGGCGTCGACCTCGTGCTCCTCGATGTGGATCGAGGAGAGGACGTCGTCCTGCACGAGGCGCTGCGACAGGATGATCGCGTCCTCGTAGTTGTGGCCCTCCCACGGCATGAACGCGACGAGCAGGTTCTTGCCGAGCGCCATCTCGCCGTTCTCCGTGGCGGGCCCGTCGGCGAGGACCTGGCCCTCGATGACGCGGTCGCCCTCGGAGACGATCACCTTCTGGTTGACCGAGGTGCCCTGGTTGGAGCGGGAGAACTTGGCGACGCGGTACGTGGTGTACGTGCCGTCGTCGTTGGCGACGGTGATGTAGTCGGCCGAGACCTCCTGGATCACACCGTCCTTCTCCGCCTTGATGACGTCACCGGCGTCGGTGGCGCAGCGGTACTCCATGCCGGTGCCGACGAGCGGCGCCTCCGCCTTGATGAGCGGAACGGCCTGGCGCATCATGTTCGCGCCCATGAGGGCACGGTTGGCGTCGTCGTGCTCCAGGAACGGGATCATGGCGGTCGCGACCGACACCATCTGGCGCGGCGAGACGTCCATGTAGTCGACCTCGGCCGGGGGCACGTAGTCGACCTCGCCACCACGACGGCGGACCAGGATGCGGGCCTCGGCGAAGCGCAGGTCGTCGTTGAGGGTCGCGTTCGCCTGGGCGATGACGAAGCGGTCCTCCTCGTCGGCGGTCAGGTAGTCGACCTCGTCGGTGACCTGGCCGTCGGTGACCTTGCGGTACGGGGTCTCGACGAAACCGAAGGCGTTGACCCGGCCGTAGGAGGCGAGCGAGCCGATCAGACCGATGTTCGGGCCTTCGGGCGTCTCGATCGGGCACATGCGGCCGTAGTGCGAGGGGTGCACGTCACGGACCTCGAAGCCGGCCCGCTCACGGGAGAGACCACCCGGACCGAGCGCCGACAGGCGGCGCTTGTGGGTGAGACCCGACAGCGGGTTGTTCTGGTCCATGAACTGCGACAGCTGGCTGGTGCCGAAGAACTCCTTGATGGAGGCGACGACCGGCCGGATGTTGATCAGGGTCTGCGGCGTGATCGCCTCGACGTCCTGCGTGGTCATGCGCTCGCGCACGACGCGCTCCATCCGCGCCAGACCCGTGCGGACCTGGTTCTGGATGAGCTCGCCGACGTTGCGCAGACGACGGTTGCCGAAGTGGTCGATGTCGTCGGTCTCGACGACGATCTGGGTGCCGTTCTCCCCGACCGTCTCGGTCTCACCCGCGTGCAGCTTGACCAGGTACTTGATGGTCGCGATGACGTCGTCGGTGGTGAGCACGCCGGCGTCCAGCGGCTCGTCCGCGCCGAGCTTCTTGTTCACCTTGTAGCGGCCGACCTTGGCGAGGTCGTAGCGCTTGGGGTTGAAGTAGAGGTTCTCGAGCAGCGTCTGAGCGGCCTCACGGGTCGGCGGCTCACCCGGGCGGAGCTTGCGGTAGATGTCGAGCAGCGCGTCGTCCTGGCCCTGGGTGTGGTCCTTCTCCAGGGTGGCGCGCATGGACTCGTACTCGCCGAACTCCTCCAGGATCTGCTCGGTCGTCCAGCCGAGCGCCTTGAGGAGGACGGTGACGGACTGCTTGCGCTTGCGGTCGATACGGACACCGACCATGTCGCGCTTGTCGATCTCCATCTCCAGCCATGCACCCCGGGACGGGATGATTTTGGCGGTGAAGATGTCCTTGTCGGACGTCTTGTCGATGGAGGAGTCGAAGTAGACGCCCGGCGAGCGCACGAGCTGCGAGACCACGACACGCTCGGTGCCGTTGATCACGAAGGTGCCCTTGTTGGTCATGAGCGGGAAGTCGCCCATGAAGACCGTCTGGGACTTGATCTCGCCGGTCTCGTTGTTCGTGAACTCGGCGGTGACGAAGAGCGGGGCCGCGTACGTGAAGTCGCGGTCCTTGCACTCGTCGATGGAGTTCTTCGGGGGCTCGAAGCGGTGGTCGCGGAAGGTCAGCGACATCGACCCGGAGAAGTCCTCGATCGGGGAGATCTCCTCGAAGATCTCCTCCAGACCGGACTTCGTGGGGACGTCCTGTCCGCTTTCGAGAGCCGCCTCGACACGAGCCTTCCATGCGGCATTGCCGAGCAGCCAGTCGAAGCTCTCGGTCTGGAGCGCAAGGAGGTTCGGAACCTCGAGGGGCTCCTTGATCTTTGCAAAGGAGATGCGCAGCGGGGCGGTGCTGGCGCCGTTGTTCGTATTCGCGGTCGAGGCGTTGCGCGAGGCGGCCAAGAGGGGGTCCTTCCGAGGGCTCGGACTCACTACGCGCGTACCGGTCCCATCCTGTGCACGGAGGGAGGAATCCCAGCTCAAAGGGGATTCTTCAACCGATGCTCAGGTATGGGCATGCCCCTGGTGACGGGCAGGAGGCAGCTAACAGGCAGCGCAAAGGGTCAGTGTAGCCACTTGGCACACTGATGTCCAGTGCGGGTTTTCGAGACCCTCGTTGTTCTCATCTCCGCGAACCCCGTGCGCCGTCAGGCGCACATCGATACTGCCCGTTCGGTCGCCGATCCATGCCTCGGATACGGATCGTTGTGACGACGCGTCCTGAGAATTGCGCGCTGCGTGCGGTTCGTCAAGGCCCCCCGTCCCTGAGCTGCTGCTCCGGGAGCCCCGCGGGCCGCCGTGAGGGGCGCACGGCGAAGATCACCATACCTGCCGCCGGGCCGGGTTCAAGGCACCCGCCCCGGGCACGCCGAAGGGCGACCACCCATTGGGTGATCGCCCTTCGGTGCGCGCGCGTTACACGCGGGCGTCAGCTCACTCGCGAGGTCACTTGACCTCGACGGAGGCGCCGGCGGCCTCGAGGGCCTCCTTCGCCTTGTCAGCGGCTTCCTTGTTGGCCTTCTCGAGGACCGGCTTCGGGGTGCCGTCGACGAGGTCCTTGGCCTCCTTCAGGCCCAGGGAGGTCAGCTCACGCACGACCTTGATGACCTGGATCTTCTTGTCGCCGGCGCCGGTGAGGATGACGTCGAACTCGTCCTTCTCCTCGACGGCCTCGGCGGCCGGGGCACCCGGGCCCGCGACGCCGGCCACGGCGACCGGGGCGGCGGCGGTGACGTCGAACTTCTCCTCGAACGCCTTCACGAACTCGGAGAGCTCGATGAGGGTCATCTCCTCGAACTGCGCGAGCAGGTCTTCCTGAGAGAGCTTCGCCATGATGGCGGTCCTTCCACTAATTCGGCTGGTGCCGGGGGTACTGGTGAGGCGGGCGTACTTTCGGCCCGCTGCGACCGTCGCTCAGCGAGCGGCGGTCAATGCGCGAGCCGAATTACTCGGCACCGCCCTGCTCGGCCTGCTTGGCACGAAGCGCCTCCGCGGTGCGGACGAACTTCGAGGGGAGCGCCTGGAAGAGCGCGGCAGTCTGGGACTGCTTGCCCTTCATGGCACCCGCCAGCTTGCTGAGCAGAACCTCGCGGGACTCGAGGTCCGCGAGCTTCTTGATGTCATCGGCGGACAGCGCCTTACCCTCAAGGACACCGCCCTTGATGATCAGGTTGGGGTTGTCCTTGGCGAAGTCACGAAGACCCTTCGCCGACTCCACCGGGTCACCGGTGACGAAGGCGACTGCCGTCGGACCGGCGAAAAGCTGGTCCTCGAGCGAGTCGATCCCGGCCTCACGGGCCGCAATCTTGGTCAGCGTGTTCTTCACCACGGCGTACTGGGTGTTCTCACCGAGGGAACGGCGCAGCTCCTTGAGCTGTGCCACGGTGAGACCCCGGTACTCGGTCAGCACGGCGGCGTTCGAGCTGCGGAACTGCTCCGCGAGCTCGGCCACCGCGGCAGCCTTGTCGGGCCTTGCCATAGAGCGTCGGCCTCCTTCCGGGTGATGAGGACCGCTCAGAAGGGGCTGAACAAAACGAAACGCCCCGGGCGCAGGCGCACGGGGCTTCGCTCGACCGGACGGAACCGCCCGGGAGCTCTCTCCACAGTCACCTGCGCGGGTCGTCCGCTGCTGAGCGGATCCTTCGGCCACCGGTTCTCCGGAAGGAGAGCACGGCAACGACCAGCGGTCTTTGGCTTCCCGGGAAGAGTACGGGAACGGTTCCCCGCGAGGCAAATCCGGCCCCGGAGGGCCGGATCCGGCTCACGGAACGGGCGTCAGACCGCCGGGTCCGCGCTCGCGTCGGCGCCCTCCTGGAGCGCGCCCTCCAGATCGCCGAGCATTTCCATCAGGTCGACGGTGTCGCTCGCCGGCGGGGCCTCGACCTCGGCCTTGGCGCCGTAGTCCGTGTAGTCGGTCACCAGGGAGATCTCGCCCTGGGAGCTGTCGATGCCCACGTCCATCCGGGAGGGGTAGCCCTTCTCGTCCACCCACACCTCGACGTCGTAGCCCTCGACGCCGGCCTTCTCGGCGCCCTCCAGGACCGCCTTGCGCTCCTCGTCCGAGAGCACGAGGGACTTGTTGGCGTCGATCATCTCCTGCAGGGTCAGCGAGCCCTTGTAGTGCTGGGTGTCCACGCCGTTGACCTTCTGCGGGCCGACGTGCTTGAGGTTCGGCGAGTCGAGCAGCAGGGCGAGCTGCTGGGCCGGGTCCTGGTTCATGTTCTCCAGGCCGCCGGTCATCTGCTTCTTCAGCTCTTCGTCCCCGGCCTGCTCCGCGATGGCGCCGAGGTCCATCTTCATCCAGCGCTTGCCGTCCATCTCGGCCGCGGCGGCCGCCCCCATGTCCATGTACATGACGTCGTCGCGCATGACCATCCGCATCTTCTGCGGACCGTCCGGCTCGGCCTCGAAGGCGTCCCCCTCGACCGTCATGTCCATCAGGGCCGGGTCCCAGCCCATGACGCCGCTGATGCGCATGTCGCCCACCTCGGCGCCCTGGATACCGGCCGGCATGCTCATCTTCATGCTGACCTTGGCCGACTTGGCCTCGGCGGTCCGCTCGTAGGCCGCCTTGAGGGTCTTGGTGGCCGCCTCACGGGACTGGAGCTTGCCCGTGGCCGCCGGGACCCACGCCGCGTTCTCGTCGCCGCCCTGGCAGCCCGCGGCGCCCGCGACCACCGCGAGCACCGCCACCGCGACGCCTGTCCGCCCGAGCCCCGACCTCCGGACACCTGTGCGCCTGATTGCCGACATCGTGATCCCACCCCTGTTCGTCTTTTGCTCTCTCTTGAACGGTAACCCGTGCCGCCGACACCACACGTCGGGAAAAAACCCGCCCCCACGACCCGAACGGGCCGTGGGGGCGGGTGTGTTCAGACGCGGTGACCCGCGGCTGCCGTCAACGCTCAGACGGCGGCCGGGTCCTCCTCGACGAGGAGGTTGCGGGTGCGGTTGGAGTCCAGCGGGATGCCGGGGCCCATCGTCGTGGTCAGGGTCGCCTTCTTGATGTAGCGGCCCTTGGCGGCGGACGGCTTCAGACGGAGGATCTCCTCCAGCGCCGCCGCGTAGTTCTCGACCAGCTTCGTCTCGTCGAAGGAGACCTTGCCGATGATGAAGTGCAGGTTCGAGTGCTTGTCGACGCGGAACTCGATCTTGCCGCCCTTGATGTCGTTGACGGCCTTGGCGACGTCCATGGTGACGGTGCCGGTCTTCGGGTTCGGCATCAGGCCACGCGGACCGAGCACGCGGCCGAGGCGGCCGACCTTGCCCATGAGGTCCGGGGTGGCGACGACCGCGTCGAACTCGTTCAGGCGCTGGCCCTTGGAGATCTCGTCGATCAGTTCGTCGGAGCCGACGATGTCGGCGCCAGCGGCTTCCGCGGCCGCAGCACGGTCACCGGTCGCGAAGACCAGGACCCGGGCGGTCTTGCCGGTGCCGTGCGGAAGGTTGACGGTGCCGCGGACCATCTGGTCGGCCTTGCGCGGGTCGACGCCCAGGCGGAAGGCGACCTCGACGGTGCCGTCGAACTTGGTGGTGGCGGTGTCCTTGGCGAGACGGACGGCCTCGAGCGGGGCGTAGTTCCGCTCCCGGTCGATCTTGGCGTCCGCGCCGCGGAGGGCCTTGCTGCGCTTCACTGCTTCTCCTGTGGAGTAACACCAGGCGGCGTCGCCGCTTGGCAGGTGTGGAGTCGTGGTCCGGGCCGCGCCGGCCCTGCCACTGAGGGGGTGAACGGGGAGCGTCAGCCCTCGACCGTGATGCCCATGGAACGGGCGGTGCCGGCGATGATCTTCTCGGCGGCGTCGAGGTCGTTGGCGCTCAGGTCCGGCATCTTGGTGCTGGCGATGTCACGGATCTGGTCCCGCGTCAGCTTGCCGACCTTGGTCTTGTGCGGCTCGCTGGAGCCCTTGTTCACACCCGCGGCCTTGAGGATCAGCTTGGCGGCCGGCGGAGTCTTGGTCACGAAGGTGAAGGAACGGTCCTCGTAGACCGTGATCTCCACCGGCACGACCATGCCACGCTGCGACTCGGTCGCGGCGTTGTAGGCCTTGCAGAACTCCATGATGTTGACGCCGTGCTGACCGAGCGCGGGGCCGACCGGCGGAGCCGGGTTGGCCGCGCCGGCCTGGATCTGGAGCTTGATGAGCCCCGTGACCTTCTTCTTCTTGGGAGGCATGTGCTCTCTCCGGGTCCTAGTGAGAGTGATCCGCCTGCCAACCGATCATCCGGATGGAGGCATACCGCACAACGATAACGGGTATCGATGCGCGGCCAAAAACCGAGCAGGTCAGACCGCCTTCAGCAGGAGGTCTGACCTGTTCGGAAGCGTTGCGTCCAGAAAGACTCAGTTCTTCTGGATCTGGTCGAAGCTCAGCTCGACCGGGGTCTCGCGGCCGAAGATCTCGACAAGGCCCTTGACCTTCTTCGAGTCGGCGTTGATCTCGTTGATCGTGGCCTGGAGGGTCGCGAACGGGCCGTCGGTGACGGTGACCGAGTCACCGACCTCGAAGTCCAGCACCTGCACCTCGACCTTGCGGGCGGGCGCCGGCTTGCCCTCGGCCTCGGCCGCCTCGCGGGCCGCCTTCTCCTCGGCCTCCGGGGCGAGCATCTTCACGATCTCGTCCAGGGTCAGCGGGTACGGGTCGTAGGCGTTGCCCACGAAGCCGGTGACGCCGGGGGTGTTGCGGACGACGCCCCAGGACTCGTTCGTCAGGTCCATGCGGACGAGCACATAGCCGGGCAGCTTGTTCTGCCGGACGTTCTTGCGCTCGCCGTTCTTGATCTGGACGATCTCTTCCTCGGGGACCTCGGCCTGGTAGATGAAGTCCTCGACGTTGAGCGAGACGGCGCGCTGCTCCAGGTTGGCCTTCACGCGCTTCTCGTAGCCCGCGTAGGTGTGGATGACGTACCACTCGCCGGGCAGGCCCCGCAGTTCGTCGCGCAGGGCGGCGACCGGGTCGACCGGAGCCTCGGGCTCCGCGTCCGCCGCGGCGCCCTCCGCCTCCACGGCCTCGGCTTCTGCGGCCTCGTCGTCGGCGGGTTCCGTGTCCGCGGCGGCCTCGCCCTCGACGTGCAGCGCGGCCTCCTCGGCCGGCTCGCCCGCGGCGAGGTCGGCCGCCTCGGCCTGGTCCGGCTCCACCGCGTCCGACGCCTCGACGATGTCGAGCTCGTCCTCGCGGGACTCGAAGCTCTCGCCGGACTGTGCGGCGTCGTTCAGGTTCGGGTCAGACACGGTGGCTGCTTCTTCCTGGATACAGATGGGTGGAACATGCGAAAGGGGCGCCGAGTGCCGGCGCCCTCCGCGGATCAGCCGAAGACGTACTTGACTGCTTCCTGGAAGCCAAAGTCAATCAAGAGCACGAAGCCGATCATGATGACAACGAAAATGATCACCACGGTGGTGTAGGTCGTGAGCTGACTGCGCGTCGGCCAGACGACCTTCCGGAGTTCCGCGACGATCTGGCGGTAGAAGAGCCCGAGGCGGCCGAGCGGGCCCTTCTTGCCCCGCTTGCCACCCTTGCGGGGCTTCTTCGAGTCCGGCGACTCGTCCTCGGCATCAGGCATGTCGATGGAGCCCACGGCGTCCGTCACGATCTCTCACCTGATTCCCGGGTCGTGGCCGTGCCGCGCCCGGTGGAGCCGCACGGCGATGCATGGAAGTACGTACATGCGCACACATCCTGGCGATAGGTGTGTGTAGCAGGGCCGGAGGGACTTGAACCCCCAACCGCTGGTTTTGGAGACCAGTGCTCTACCAATTGAGCTACGACCCTTTGTTGCGTCCCCCAACCTACCGCATCCGGCCGGATGCACTAAGTGCCCGGTGCGGATGTGGCTGGTGAAGGCCAACGACGGTTGAGTGTACGTGGTCGCAGGCCCGGCGTCGAACACGATCCCGCGCGGCGGGGGCGGGGGTCCGCTTCCGACCACTCCTGTCCGCTCTTCGAATCCTGTGTGCCGCGCCTCTTCGCGGTCTGGGAGCATGGGCCGCATGAGCGCTGCAACCTCTCCCACCGAGCGCCGGGTCTCCGCCCGCATCGGCGCGATCTCCGAGTCCGCGACCCTCGCCGTGGACGCCAAGGCCAAGGCCCTCAAGGCCGCCGGGCGTCCGGTGATCGGCTTCGGCGCGGGTGAGCCCGACTTCCCGACGCCCGACTACATCGTCGAGGCGGCCGTCGAGGCGTGCCGCAACCCGAAGTACCACCGCTACACCCCGGCCGGCGGTCTGCCGGAGCTGAAGAAGGCGATCGCCGAGAAGACCCTGCGGGACTCCGGCTACGAGGTCGACCCCGCGCAGATCCTGGTGACCAACGGCGGCAAGCAGGCCATCTACGAGGCGTTCGCCGCGATCCTCGACCCGGGCGACGAGGTCGTCGTCCCCGCCCCGTACTGGACCACCTACCCCGAGTCGATCCGCCTCGCGGGCGGTGTGCCGGTCGAGGTCGTCGCCGACGAGACCACCGGCTACCGGGTCTCGGTGGAGCAGCTGGAGGCCGCGCGCACGGAGCGGACCAAGGTCGTCCTCTTCGTCTCCCCGTCCAACCCGACCGGCGCCGTCTACAGCGAGGCCGACGCCCGGGCCATCGGCGAGTGGGCGGCCGAGCACGGTCTGTGGGTGCTCACCGACGAGATCTACGAGCACCTGGTCTACGGCGACGCGAGCTTCACCTCCCTCCCGCAACTGGTCCCGGCGCTGCGCGAGAAGTGCGTCGTGGTCAACGGCGTGGCGAAGACGTACGCCATGACCGGCTGGCGCGTCGGGTGGATCATCGGCCCGAAGGACGTGGTCAAGGCCGCGACCAACCTCCAGTCGCACGCCACCTCCAACGTCTCCAACGTGGCTCAGATCGCGGCGCTCGCCGCCGTCTCGGGCGACCTGGACGCGGTGGCGGAGATGCGGAAGGCGTTCGACCGCCGCCGCCGGACGATCGTGAAGATGCTCAACGAGATCGACGGCGTCGTCTGCCCGGTCCCGGAGGGCGCGTTCTACGCCTACCCGTCGGTGAAGGGCCTGCTGGGCAAGGAGATCCGGGGGCAGCGCCCGAAGACCTCGGTGGAGCTGGCCGCGCTGATCCTGGACGAGGTCGAGGTCGCGGTCGTGCCCGGCGAGGCGTTCGGCACCCCCGGCTATCTGCGCCTGTCGTACGCGCTCGGCGACGAGGACCTGGTGGAAGGCGTCTCCCGGATCCAGAAGCTGCTGGCGGAGGCGAAGGCGTAGTCCGCCCCCCGCGTGGTGGCGGCGCCCGTTCCGGTCCCCGGGGCGGGCGCCGCTCACGTTCCCGGGCTCTCGCGACGTCCCGGGCTCCCGCGCGCTCCTGACCGCGGTCCCGGGCCGCGGTCCCGGGCTCTCGCGCGGTCCCGGCTGGGTGCGTCGTGCGTTCGGGCAAGCGCCCGATCGGGGAAACCCCCTGCCGGTCCGGCGTCCGCTGAGGCAGGATCTACCGATGGAGCACGTACGCGATCTCTCTCTTCTCCCGAAGGCCCATCTGCACCTGCACTTCACCGGGTCCATGCGACCCGCCACCCTCCTCGAACTCGCGGACAAGTACGGCGTCCACCTGCCGGAGGCGCTGACCGGCGGAGAGCCGCCGAAGCTGCGGGCCACGGACGAACGGGGCTGGTTCCGCTTCCAGCGGCTGTACGACATGGCCCGGTCCTGCCTGCGCGAGCCGGAGGACATCGTGCGCCTGGTGCGCGAGGCGGCCGAGGAGGACATCCGGGACGGGTCCGGCTGGCTGGAGATCCAGGTCGACCCGACCTCGTACGCGCCCCGGCTGGGCGGGCTGATCCCGGCGCTGGAGATCATCCTCGACGCCGTGGACTCCGCCTCCCGGGAGACGGGTCTCGGGATGCGGGTGCTGGTCGCGGCGAACCGGATGAAGCATCCGCTGGACGCGCGGACCCTGGCCCGCCTCGCCGTGCGCTACGCGGACCGGGGCATCGTGGGCTTCGGGCTCTCCAACGACGAGCGCCGGGGCCTGGCACGGGACTTCGACCGCGCCTTCGCCATCGCCCGGGAGGGCGGTCTGCTGGCGGCCCCGCACGGCGGCGAGCTGACCGGCCCGGCCTCGGTGCGCGACTGCCTCGACGACCTGCACGCGGCCCGGATCGGGCACGGGGTGCGCGCGGCGGAGGATCCCCGGCTGCTGCGCAAGCTGGCCGAGCGCCAGATCACCTGCGAGGTCTGCCCGGCGTCCAACGTGGCGCTGGGCGTGTACGAGAAGCCGGAGGACGTGCCGCTGCGGACCCTGTACGACGCGGGGGTCCCGATGGCGCTGGGCGCCGACGATCCCCTGCTCTTCGGCTCCCGGCTGGCCGCCCAGTACGAGCTGGCCCGGACCCACCACGGCTTCACGGACGCGGAACTGGCGGAGCTGGCCCGGCAGTCGGTGCGGGGGTCGGCGGCGCCGGAGGACGTGCGGGCGAAGCTGCTGGCGGGCGTGGACGACTGGCTGGCCGCGCCGGCGTCGCCGCCGGTCCCGGCCTGACCGGCCCTCACGCGCCGGACACCTCCTAGAGGCTGACGCCGACCGTCACCGGCTCGTTGACCAGGGTCACGCCGAAGGCCTCGCGCACGCCCTCGACCACCTCGCGGGCGAGCGCCAGCAGGTCCTCGGTGGTCGCCTCGCCCCGGTTGGTGAGGGCGAGGGTGTGCTTTCCGGAGATCCGGGCGGCCCCGTTGCCGTAGCCCTTGGTGAACCCGGCCTTGTCGATCAGCCAGGCGGCGGAGGTCTTGGTCAGCCCGTCACCCGCCGGGTACACGGGCGGGGCGACGCCGTCGCCGAGGCGGTCGCGGACCCGGTCGAGGAAGACGGCGTACGCGGCGGCGTCCAGGATCGGGTTGGTGAAGAAGGACCCGGCCGACCAGGTGTCGTGGTCCTCGGGGTCCAGCACCATGCCCTTCCCGGCGCGGAGGGCAAGGACCTTGGCGCGGGCGTCGCCGACCGGGACGCGCTCCCCCGTCCCGACGCCGAGGGCGCGCGCGGTCTCCGCGTAGCGCAGGGGGGCGGAGAGCCCGCCCGCGTCCTCCAGCTCGAAGCGGACGCGCAGGACGACATAGCGCTCGGGGTACTCCTTGAAGCGGCTGTGCCGGTAGGAGAAGGCGCACTCCTCGTTGGAGAGGGTCACGGTCTCGCGGGCGGCGCGGTCGTAGGCGACGACCTCCGTGACGGTCTCGGAGACCTCCTGGCCGTACGCGCCGACGTTCTGGATGGGCGTGGCACCGGCGGAACCGGGGATGCCGGCGAGGCACTCGACACCGGCGAGCCCGGCCTCCACGGTGCGGGTGACGGCGTCGGTCCAGACCTCGCCGGCGGCGAGCTCCAGCCGGGTGCCGTCGAGGGCGAAGCCGGTGGTGGCGATGCGCAGGGCAGTGCCGTCGAAGCCCTTGTCGCCGATGACGAGGTTGCTGCCGCCGCCGATGATCAGGAGCGGCGTCCCGGCGTCGTCCGCCTCCCGGACCGCGGCGACGACCTCGTCGTCGGTGGTGGCGACCACCAGCCGCTCGGCGGGCCCGCCGAGCCGGAAGGTGGTCAGGGGGGCGAGGGGGGCGTCGTGAAGTACCTGCACGGGCACAAGGGTACGGTCCGCACCCGGGCGGTCCGGGCGGGGCCGCGCGCCGGGGCCGGGGGTTGGAGCCCCGGCCCGGGGACGGACCGGGTACCGGGCGGGCGAACCACGGGTGGCCCCGGCCCCGGGACGGACCGGGTACCGGGCGGGCGTGCGCGGGCCTGGCGGGGGCCGGGGCCTTGCGCGGGGCCCCTGGGCCGGGGCCCGGACGTGCCAGGGCCCGGGACGGAGGCCGGGCCGGGGCCCGGCACGGAAGCCGGGACGTGCGGGGCACGTACCAGGGCCCGTCCGGCCCTGGCCGACGGCACCCGGGGCCGCGCTCCCGGCCCGGCGCGGAACCCGGCCCGGCGCGGAACCCGGCCCGGCGCGGAACCCGGTCTGAGCCCGGGGCGCGGCCCCGGACCGTCCCCGGCAGGCCCCCGCCCCGGGCTCAGACCGCGGCCGGGGTGGCGGCCGGCTCCCCGGGTGCGGGCGCGTTCCCGGCGGGATGCGTGCCCGCCGCCGCCCGGCGGCCCGGTATCAGCAGGGCCGCCAGCGCGGCGACGGCCACCACCGCCGCGCCCGTCCACAGCGCGGGGACGGTCCCGTCGCTGAAGGTCTGCGGGGTCTCGTAGCCGCCGCGAGCGGCGAACACCGCGCCCATCACCGCGACCCCGAGCGCGCCGCCGACCTCGCGCAGGGCGTTGTTGGCGCCCGAGGCGATGCCCTGTTCGGCGGGGCGGACGCTGGACATCACGACGCTGGCCGCCGGGGCGAAGTAGAGCGCCATGCCGATCCCGCCGAGGATCAGGCCGGGCAGCTGCGCCGAGTAGGAGACGCCGGGTTCCAGGACGATCGCGAACAGGGCGAGCCCCAGCGCCTGGAGGGCGAGCCCGGTCGCGACCACCGGCCGGCCGCCGATCCGGTCGGAGAGCCAGCCCGCGAAGGGCGCGACGAGCAGCGGCATCCCCGTCCAGGGCAGCATCCGCAGCCCCGCCTCGGTGGGCGAGTAGCCCAGGACGCCCTGGAGGAACTGGCTCAGCAGGAAGATCGAGCCGAACATGCCCAGGAACATCAGCAGGCTCGCGACGTTGATCCCGAAGAAGCCGCGGTCACGGAAGAGCCGCATCGGCAGCATCGGCGCGCGGGCCACGGTGCCGTGCCAGCCGTACGCGAGGAGGAGGACGGTGCCGGCGACGAGCCCGAGCAGGACCCGGGTGCTGGTCCAGCCGTGGCCCTCGCCGTGCACCAGCCCGTAGACGACGCCGAAGAGCCCGGCGCTCAGCAGCAGGGTGCCGGGGACGTCCAGCCGGGCGCCCGGCGCGCGGGACTCGGCGAGGCGCAGCCGGGCGAGCGGGAGCAGGACGAGCCCGACGGGCACGTTCAGCCAGAAGATCCACTGCCAGGAGATGTGCTCGGTGAGGCTGCCGCCGACCAGCGGCCCGCTCGCGACCGCGAGCCCGGTGACCGCGCCGAAGACGCCGAGGGCGGCGCCGCGCCGGGCCGCCGGGACCGCGGCGGTGAGCAGGGTCAGGGTGAGGGGCATCATGATCGCCGCGCCGACTCCCTGGACCGCCCGGGCCGCGACCAGCCCGCCGATCCCCGTGGCGAGCGCGGCGGCGGCGGACGCGGCGGTGAAGACCGTGAGCCCCACCACGAACAGCCGCCGGCGGCCGAAGCGGTCGCCCAGCGCGGCGCCGAGCATCAGCAGCACGGCGAAGCTGAGGGTGTACGCGTTCACCGTCCACTCCAGGTCGGCGATGTCCCCGCCGAGGTCGGCCCGGATCGAGGGCAGGGCCGTGGTGACGACGAGGTTGTCGAGGGCCGCCATGAATCCGGCGACGCTGGTGATCACGAGGGTCCAGACGGTGGTGGCCCGCGGCACGGGCGGCGGCGTCCCGGACGGCTTGTCGAGGTTGTTCTCGTGCACTTCTTCCCCCTGCTGATTAGTTATTGATCACTAATTTTCATGGACAGAAAGAACCCCGGACTCCCGACCCGGCCGGGGCCCCGCACTCACTCCCCGGCGGGCCGGGCGGTGCTGTAGAAGCCGGACCAGACGCGATGGTCCGCCGGGAACCCCATCGCGACGAGAACGTTGATCAGCATGCCGAAGGCGAGGAAGGTGGTGGTCTCGTTCACGTCCGCCCCCAGGCGGGCCTGCACGGTGTCCCACAGCTCCAGCCACCCGGCGCGCAGCTGCTCGCCGAAGGCGTGGTCGCCCGCCGCCTCGGCCGCGGCGACCGCGACGTACATCTGCATCTGCATCAGCAGCTTGTCGGGGTCCTCCGCGATGAGCCGCTGGTACGCGGTGGCCATCGCCTCCAGCCCCTCCTCCCCCGTCAGACCGTCGGCCGCCTCCTCGAAGACCCGGCGGGTGTCGGCGATGCAGCGTTCGGCCGCGGCGAGGAAGATGGCCTGCTTGTTCGGGAAGAGGCGGAACAGGTACGGCTGGGAGACGCCGACCCGGCGGGCGATGGCCTCCGTCGACGTGCCCTGGTACCCGGCCCGCGCGAACTCGGTGACCGCCGCGCGCACCACGCTCTCGCGCCGCTCCTCCGCACTCATCCTGACCATGGGAGCCAAGTTAGTGACCAATCACTTATTTGGCAACCCGGGAGCGCCCCCGGGCGGCCGCGCACCTCGGCACGGCCGCCCCCGGGGCCACCGTCCGCGCCGCCCGCGCTGTCCGGGAGAGCTGCCGGGAGAGTGGCGCAGAGCCGCCGGGAGAGCCGTCAGGAGAGCTGGACGACGGCCCGGGACATCCCGAGCACCTTCTGTCCCGCGCTCGTCGCCGTCAGATCGACCCGCACCCGCTTGTCGCCGAGCAGCGCGGCGACCTTGCCGCTGACCTCGATCACGGCGCCCTCGTCGTCGTTGGGCACGACCACGGGCTTGGTGAAGCGGACCCCGTACTCCACGACCGCGCCCGGGTCGCCGAGCCAGTCCGTCACCACCCGGGCCGCCTCGGCCATGGTGAACATGCCGTGCGCGATGACGTCCGGCAGCCCGACCTCGACGGCGAACTTCTCGTTCCAGTGGATCGGGTTGAAGTCGCCCGAGGCCCCCGCGTACCGCACCAGGGTGGCGCGGGTGACCGGGAAGCTCCGCGCCGGCAGTTCGGTGCCGACCTCGACCTCGTCGTACGCGATCTTCGCTGCCATCACGCCTCCTCGGCGGCGCGCGCCACCAGCTTGGTCCACGCGGTCACCACGTGCTCGCCCGCCTCGTCGTGCACCTCGCCGCGGATGTCGAGGATGTCGTTGCCCGCCATGGACTTGATCGCCTCGATCGTGGAGGTGACGGAGAGCCGGTCGCCGGCGCGGACCGGGCGGCGGTAGGCGAACTTCTGGTCACCGTGCACCACGCGGCTGTAGTCCAGGCCCAGTTGCGGGTCCTCCACCACGGCGCCCGCCGCCTTGAAGGTGATCGCGAACACGAAGGTCGGCGGGGCGATCACCTCGGGGTGGCCGTACGCGGCGGCGGCCGCCGGGTCCGTGTACACGGGGTTGGCGTCACCGATCGCCTCGGCGAACTCGCGGATCTTCTCCCGCCCCACCTCGTACGGCGCGGTGGGCGGGTACGTCCGCCCGACGAACGACTGGTCGAGCGCCATGGGCTGGCTCCCTCCTCGGTTGAAACGACACAAGTGAAACGACACGAGGCCGCCCCCCGACGGGGGCGGCCTCGTGTACGAGCCTGATTCAGCGCGTTTCGCGGTGCGCCGTGTGCGAGTTGCAGCGCGGGCAGTGCTTCTTCATCTCAAGACGGTCCGGGTTGTTGCGCCGGTTCTTCTTGGTGATGTAGTTCCGCTCCTTGCACTCCACGCAGGCCAGCGTGATCTTCGGGCGGACGTCGGTGGCAGCCACGTGAGTGCTCCTTGACGGACGGATGGACGGATGGGTCGCCCTCCCACGCCTCGGTCAGACGTCGGGGGACATAAAAGAGTAGCCGATCGAAGGACCGACCCCACAATCGGCTACTGTGTGTAGCGGTGACCGGACTTGAACCGGTGACACAGCGATTATGAGCCGCTTGCTCTACCGACTGAGCTACACCGCTTTGATGATCCGGATCCGCCCGGAGGCGGATCCCTCACACCAGAGCCCCAATACGGAATCGAACCGTAGACCTTCTCCTTACCATGGAGACGCTCTACCGACTGAGCTATTGGGGCGAGCGATGAAGACATTACACGGTCGCCCGCCAATCGCCCAAATCCGTTTCCCGGGGCTCTGTCCACCCCTGTGCCCGCTCCTCCCCGCCCTCCCGTGCGGGTGACTTCCGGGCGACGTTCCCCGTCCGTTCCCGGTCCTTTCGGGGCCCGTTCCCGGTCCGTTCGGGGTCCGTAACCGACCTGCTCCCGGGGCCGCCGCGGCTCGCGTCCCCTCGGCACGGCTCCCGCGACCGCGCCGGTACGACTATTGCCCTCCTCCTCGAAGCGCCCCTCGCGCGCCCCTAGTCTCGACTCACGCTGAGTGATCCTTTCCGGTACCGGCCGCAGCCGCACAGGAGCCAGATGCCCGACAGCCAGCCGCAACCCCACGGCGGCACGCCCCCGGACTCCACCGCACTGCTCCTGTGCGGCGCCCGCCTCACCGACGGGCGCACGGTCGACGTCCGGCTCGGCGGCGGACGTATCGAGGCGGTCGGCACGGCGGGCAGCCTGCCCCCGCACCCGGTCCGCCTCGACCTCTCCGGCCACCTTCTGCTCCCCGCCCCCGCCGAACCTCATCTGCACGGCGACACGGCGCTGAGCGCGGACACCCCCGGCCCCGTCTCGTACGCCCCCGCCGACATCCAGCGCCGCGCCACCGAGGCGGCCCTCCTCCAACTCGGCCACGGCGCGACCGCCCTGCGCTGCCACGTCCGGGTCGGGGACATGGCGGGGCTGGGCGCGCTGGAGGCCGTCCTCCAGGCCCGGCGCGCGCTGGGAGGGCTCGCCGAACTGACCCCCGTCGCCGTGCCCCGGCTGCTCACCGGGGCGGCGGGCGCGGACGGGGTCGCGATGCTGCGGGACGCCATGAAGATGGGCGCCGGCGTGGTCGGGGGCTGCCCGGACACCGACCCCGACCCGACCGGCTACGCGGAGACCGTCCTCGACATCGCCGCCGAGTACGGCTGCCCGGTCGACCTGCACACGCACGGGGACGACCCGGCGCGCCTCGCCCGGCTGGCGGCGATGGCCGGCGGGCTGCGGCCCGGGGTGACGCTGGGGCCGTGCGCCGGGCTCGCCGCCCTGCCGCGCGATGTCGCCGCCCGGACCGCCGACCGGCTGGCGGCCGCCGGGGTCGGCGTCGTCTCCCTGCCGCAGGGCGGCTGCTCGGGCGTCGAGCACCGCGGGAACGCGCCCGTCCGGCTGCTGCGCGCGGCGGGTGTGCGGGTGGCGGCGGGCAGCGGGGCGCTGCGGGACACGGTGTGCAATCCGGTGGGCCGGGGTGACCCGCTGGAGGCCGCGTACCTGCTGGCCTCGCAGTCCGGGATGCGGCCCTCGGACGCGTACAGGTGCGTGGCGGGCGGGGCACGGGAGCTGATGGGGCTGCCGGAGGTGCGGGTCGAGGCGGGGTTCCCGGCGGAGCTGCTCGCGGTGCGGGGCGAGCGGCTGTCGGGGGCGCTGTCCCTCGCGTACAGCCGGATCGTCATTCACCGGGGGCGGGTCGTGGCGCGGACGAGCGCGGTGCGCGAGTACTGCGACTCGGCGGCGGCGGTCGCCCTCGAACTCCCGCGGCAGGGACGCCCGGACACGGGCCCGCCGCAGCCGGACGTGAGCCGGGGGGCGTAGGGGCCGGGCCCGGGCCCGGGCCCGGGCCCGGGCCCGGCGTGCGGGGTCCTTGGTCAGCGTGCGGGGACCCGGGTCCGGCGTCCGGGCGCCGGGTCAGATGCACGGGCGCGGTCACGGGGCCGTGCGGGAGGCCCGGGCTCGGGGCGGTGCGGGGGCCGGGCGCGGGACAGTGCGGGGGCATGTGCGGGGCGCGGTCACGGGACCGTGCGGGGGCCCGGGCTCGGGACGGTGCGGGGCGCCTTCCGGGCACGGGCCGCCGGCCCGACGTACGGTCGGAGGCATGCGCATTGTCATCGCTGGTGGACACGGTCAGATCGCACTCCGTCTCGAACGCCTGCTCTCGGCGGCCGGGCACACCCCCGTCGGCATCATCCGCAACCCCGACCACGCGGCCGACCTGCGGGACGCGGGCGCCGAGCCCGTCGTCCTGGACCTGGAGTCCGCCTCCCTCGCCGAGACCGCGGAGGTGCTGCGCGGCGCGGACGCCGCCGTCTTCGCCGCCGGGGCCGGGCCGGGCAGCGGCACCGCCCGCAAGGACACCGTCGACCGCGGCGCCGCCGTCCTCTTCGCCGACGCGGCCGAACAGGCGGGCGTACGGCGGTACATCATCGTCTCCTCCATGGGCGCGGACTCGGGGCGGGCGGGCGACGAGGTCTTCGACGTCTATCTGCGCGCCAAGGGCGAGGCGGACGACCACGTCCGCGCCAGGGACGGTCTCGACTGGACGGTCCTGCGCCCGGGGCAGCTCACCGACGACGCGGGCAAGGGCCTGGTCCACCTCGCCGCCTCGACGGGCCGGGGGCCGGTGCCGCGCGACGACGTGGCGGCCGTCCTCGCGGAGCTGACCGAGTCCGCGGCGACGGCGGGCCTCACCCTGGAACTCATCAGCGGGGACGTGCCGGTGTCGGTCGCGGTCCGGGACGTCGCGGGCAACTGACCGTCCCCGTCCGCCCGCCCCCCACCGTCCGGCCCCTTCCCTCCGCTGCCCTCCCTCCCCCGTCCTCCGTCCGATGAGTTCCGCTCCCCCGCGAGGTCAGGAAGCCATGAATCAGCCGACACCCCCACCCCGGACCAGCCCGTCGATCGTCGAACGGGACGAGCAGTCGTACGTCTACATCCGGGGCTCCGTCCGGATGGACGGCTTCGCGGCCATCGCAGACCGGCTCCCCGAACTCATCGACTGGCTGGTCGGCCAGGGCGCCGGTCTCGCCGGAGCCCCCTTCTTCCGCTACAACACCGTCGACATGGAGGGCGAGTCGGTGGTCGAGGCGGGCATCCCGGTTTCCGTCGCGCCGCAGCCCGAGGGCGATGTGGGCGTGGCGGCCCTCCCGCCGGGCCGCTATGTGACGACCACCCACATCGGCCACCCCGACCAGCTGTTCGGGGTCACCGAGGCGCTGCGCCAGTGGGCGCGGGACCACGACCTGGAGTGGGACATGACCGTGGTGGACGGGGTCGAACACTGGGGGTGCAGGCTGGAGTCGTACCTGACGGACCCACGGGTGGAGCCGGACCTGTCCAAGTGGGAGACGGAACTGGCCTTCCGGCTCGCGGACTGACGGCCGCACGGCGTCGGGGCGCGGGCGTTCGGGTTCTTCTGCGGCGTCCACCGGCGCGGCCGGGCCCCTCCCCCGGGGCGGCGGAGTTGTCCTGGACACGGATCCCCAGACCCGCGTCCAGGAGCGTCCGATGCACCAGCCCCTCGTCGTCCACCACCCGCTCGCCCTCCTCGCCCCCAGGGCCGCGCCCGCCCTCGCGACGACGGCGGTCCTCGTCCTCGGCCGGATCTGGAACGCCAACGGCGCGGAGCACTCCACGGGCAACGCGGCGCTGATGGCCCTCCTCGCCACGGGCGCAGCCGCCGCGGGTGCGTGCGCCTCCCTCGGCCGGGCCGGCGACGGCGTCCTCGCGGGCACCGCCTTCGCCGTGGCGGGCGGCCTCGCCCTCGCCGGGGTCGCCGGCTACGCCGACGGCATCTGGCTGCCGCTGCTGCTGTGGGCCGTGGCGACGGCCGTGGCCTACGCCCTCGCCGCCCGCCGCTGGCGCGCAGCCCGCCACGAGCGCCTCGCCCACGAGCGCCGCCTGACCGAACGCCGCGAGGAGCACGGCCACGTCGAACGCGTCGAGGCGCTGCGCTCCCACACGGCGGTCGAGGTCGCCCGCGAATCCGCCGCCTACGCCACGGCCCTCGCCGAAGCCCTGACCACCCGCGCCACCCTCCCCGGCTACGACCCCCTCCCCCTGACCCGCGCGGGTCTCCCGCCCCTCCCGGGCACACGGGACCTGCCGCCGGGGGACGGGGGCGGGGGGCGCTGAGCAGTCCGGGGGCCGGTCACGACAAAGAGCCCGTGCTCTGCGTTTCCGCAGAGCACGGGCTCTTTCATCGCGTGGCGGCGCCAGGATTCGAACCTGGGTAGGCTAAGCCGACGGATTTACAGTCCGCTCCCATTGGCCACTCGGGCACACCGCCATGGGATCGCTGCCGGAAGGGGTCCCTCTGCGAGGGCCGCTCCGTGGCAACGACGTAAACGATACCTGATGCGCAGGGGTGCTCCGCCACCGGATTGATCAGCGCTGGGAGGGCGGGCGGGTGGCTAGGCTGGGCCGGGCGGTCCGGGGTTCCGGGCGCGCCTCCACACCACCCGATACAAGGAGCCACAGGACATGGCCGACTCCAGTTTCGACATCGTCTCGAAGGTCGAGCGGCAGGAGGTCGACAACGCCCTCAACCAGGCCGCCAAGGAGATCACCCAGCGCTACGACTTCAAGAACGTCGGCGCCTTGATCTCCTGGTCCGGCGAGAAGATCCTGATGCAGGCGAACTCCGAGGACCGTGTGAACGCGATCCTGGACGTCTTCCAGACGAAGCTGGTCAAGCGCGGGATCTCGCTGAAGGCACTGGACGCCGGCGAGCCGCAGCTCTCCGGCAAGGAGTACAAGATCTTCGCCTCCATCGAGGAGGGCATCTCCCAGGACAACGCCAAGAAGGTCGCGAAGATCATCCGTGACGAGGGCCCGAAGGGCGTCAAGGCGCAGGTCCAGGGCGAGGAGCTGCGGGTCAGCTCCAAGAGCCGCGACGACCTCCAGGCCGTGCAGGCCCTGCTGCGCGAGAAGGACTTCGACTTCGCGCTGCAGTTCGTGAACTACCGCTGACGTTCGAGAAGTGCCGCTGAGGTTCGTGAACCACTGCTGAGGTTCGAGAAGCGCCGCTGCAGTTCGTGCACCTCCGCCGGCCCCGGGTCGGGCGAGCCCGTCCGCCATGGTGCGGACGGGCTCGCCGCGTTCCGGCAGCGAGGGACCGTGGGCGGCGCGCTCCTGGTGCCCGCCGCCCGAAACCCGCTGGAGGCGCGGCTGCTCCGGCGTCTGAGGCCTGTCTGACACATAGCGTCGTTCGCCCGGAGGGCGGGGCTGCGGTGTCCGGTGCGTGCGATCGCAAGGCGGAGGGTGGGGGCACCTCCCGCGCCGCCAGGCGCAGGGGGAGAGAGCGCAGCGGGCTGCGCCGACGACCGACAACGCGGCATGGGGGCACCGCCCGGCGAAGCCAGGGGGAGTGCGTGCAGGGCGCCGCAGCCCAGACGGGATGTGTCAGACAGGCCTTAGGATCGGCCGCAAGGGCGGGGTCGTAGCACAGAGGTAGTGCGCCTGCACAGCATGGAGGAGGACGCCGGTTCGAATCCGGCCGCCCCGCCCCTTTCCTCCTCATCCCCCGGCGGACGCCCGGGGAACGGCAGCGCACCGGAACGCCGTGTCGGATTTCCGCCAGCTCCGGGCGCGCGCAGGGCGCAGACTCGACAGGGACGGACCGTTCGCGGACGGGCGGAAGCGGTCCCGCACCCCGAGGAGGACACACGCCATGGCCACCGTGTACGACGTCGCCGGCAGCCCGCTGGGCGAGTTGCTGCTGGTCGGCGAGGAGTCGGCCGGGGCGCCGGGCGGGACGGCGCTCGCCTCGCTGTCGCTGCCCGGACAGAAGGGCGCCGCTGTGGTCCAGGGTGGCTGGCGGCGCCGGCCCGAGGCCTTCCGCGAGGTCCGCCGACAGCTCGACGCGTACTTCGCCGGCGAGCTGACCCGCTTCGACCTCGCGTTCACCGGCACCGGGACAGACTTCCAGCGGCGGGTGTGGCGCGCGCTGGAGGAGCTGCCCTACGGGCGCACGGCGAGCTACGGACAGATCGCCGCGGCCGTCGGCACCGCCTCGGCCGGGGTGCGGGCCGTGGGCACCGCTATCGGCCGCAATCCGCTGCTGGTGGTGCGGCCCTGCCACCGGGTGATCGGCGCGGACGGCGCCCTGCGCGGCTACGCGGGCGGGCTGGAGTCCAAGGCCCGGCTGCTGCGGCTGGAGGGCTCGCTTCCCTCGTCGCCGCTCACCCCCTTGCCTTCGTGACCGACGCCCTGTTTCCGAGGGAGCGGACGACCGTCGCGCCCGGGGCGGTCCATGTGCCCGACTGGCTGCCGCCGGCCCGGCAGCGGGAGCTGGTGGCGGCGTGCCGCGACTGGGCGCGCGGCCCGGTGCCCCTGCGGCACGCCGTCCTTCCCGGCGGCGGGGTGATGTCGGTGCGGACCGTCTGCGTCGGCTGGCACTGGCAGCCGTACCGCTACTCCCGGACGGCGGACGATGTGAACGGCGCCCGGGTGGCCGCCTTCCCCGGGTGGCTGGCGGACCTCGGCAGGGAGGCGGTGGCCGCGGCCTACGGGGAGGGGCCGGAGAGCCGGGCGTACACCCCGGACACGGCGCTGGTGAACTTCTACGACGCCGCCGCGCGGATGGGCATGCACCAGGACAAGGAGGAGCGGTCCGGCGCCCCGGTGGTGTCCCTCAGCATCGGGGACACCTGCGTCTTCCGCTTCGGGAACACCGAGTCGCGCGGGCGGCCTTGGACGGACGTCGAACTGCGGTCCGGGGACCTGTTCGTGTTCGGCGGGCCCTCGCGGTTCGCGTACCACGGGGTGACCCGGGTGTTCCCGGGAACGGCCGACCCCGCTGCCGGGCCGGCCGGCGGGTTGGCCGGCGGGCGGCTGAACATCACCCTCCGGGAGACCGGCCTCGGGTGAGGCGCGAGGTGCCGGGCCCAGGGTGCCGGACGCGAGGAGCCCGACACGACGTACCCGGCGCGGACGGAGGCCCCCGAGGCGCGGGCCGCGCGGCTCAGTAGGGTGCGGCACATGACGGGTGAACTGCGCCGCAGCCTCGGGGTGTCCGACGCCGTGGTGATCGGCCTCGGGGCCATGGTGGGGGCCGGGATCTTCGTGGCTCCGGGGCCGGCCGCGGGCGCGGCCGGGTCCGGGCTGCTGATCGGGCTCGCGCTGGCGGGCGGCGTGGCCTACTGCAACGCGATGTCCTCGGCACGGCTGGCCGCTGTGCACCCGGCGTCCGGCGGTACCTATGTCTACGCCCGGGAGCGCCTGGGTGACTTCTGGGGGTACCTCGCGGGGTGGGCCTTCGTCGTCGGCAAGACCGCCTCCTGCGCGGCGATGGCGCTGACCGTGGGCGCGTACGCCTGGCCGGGGCGGGAGCACGCGGTGGCGGTGGCGGCGGTCGTGGCGCTGACCGCGCTCAACTGCACGGGAGTCCAGAAGTCGGCCCGGGTGACACGGGTGGTGGTAGCCGTGGTGCTGGGCGTCCTGGTCGCCGTCGCCGTGGTGCTGCCGGCGTCCGGGGCCGCCGATCCGGGTCGTCTGGCGCCGGCCGGGGACGTGACGGCGGGCGGTGTCCTCCAGGCGGCGGGGCTGCTCTTCTTCGCGTTCGCCGGTTACGCCCGGATCACCACCCTCGGTGAGGAGGTCCGGGACCCGGCGCGGACGATTCCGCGCGCCGTGCCCCTCGCGCTGGGCATCGCGCTCGTGGTCTACGCGGGCGTGATCGTCGCCCTTCTCTCCGTGCTGGGGGCGGGCGCGCTGGCGCAGGCGCCGGCGCCGCTGGCCGAGGCCGTGGAAGCGGCCGGGGTGCCGTGGCCGGCGCCCGTGGTGCGGGTGGCCGCCGTCCTGGCGGCGCTGGGGTCGCTGCTGGCACTGCTGCTCGGCGTCTCGCGCACGACGCTGGCGATGGCCCGGGACGGCCGTCTGCCGCGCGCTCTGGCCGCGGTGCATCCCCGCCACCGGGTGCCGCACCACGCGGAGATCGCCGTGGGGGCCGTCGCCGCGGTGGTGGCGGCGACGGTGGACGTGCGCGGGGCGATCGGCTTCTCGTCGTTCGGCGTGCTGGTGTACTACACCCTCGCCAACGCTTCGGCGTGGACGCTGGGTTCCCGGCTCGCGGTGCGGGTCACGGCCGGGGCCGGGCTGGCCGGCTGCCTGGCGCTGGGCTTCGCCCTGCCCGCGTCCTCGGTGCTGGCGGGCACGGGTGTGCTGGCGGCGGGAGCCGTGCTGTACGCGGTGCGCGCGCGGCACACGGGAGCGGGCGGGAACGACGGGCCCTGACGCCCGCGCGGGCGTCCGCGTCCCCGTCCCCGGGGACGGGGACGGGGACGGGGACGGGGACGGCCTGTCAGCGGCCCGCGAACGGGCGGTCCGTGGGCACGATCTCCTTGCCGAGCGGCATCAGCGAGACCGGGATCATCTTGAAGTTCGCGATGCCGAACGGGATGCCGATGATCGTCACACAGAGGGCGATGCCCGTGAGGATGTGGCCGAGGGCGAGCCACCAGCCGGCCAGGACGACCCAGAGCACGTTCCCGACGAGGGAGGGCGCGCCCGAATCCCGTCGGTCGACAGCGGTGTACCCGAAGGGCCACAGGGCGTAGACGCCGATACGGAAGGCGGCCAGGCCGAAGGGGATGCCGATGATCGTGATGCAGAGCACGAGGCCCGCGACCAGGTATCCCAGGAACAGCCAGAAGCCGCTCAGGACCAGCCATATGACGTTCAGAATTGTCTTCACGGTCGATGACCTGCCATCTGCTCGAGTCGGGCGATCCGGTCCGCCATGGGCGGGTGGGTGGAGAACATCTTCGACAGGCCCCGGCCCGGGCCGAAGGGATTGGCGATCATCATATGACTCGCCGTCTCCAGCCGGGGCTCCGGCGGCAGCGGGAGCTGCTTCGTCCCGGCGTCCAGCTTCCGCAGGGCACTGGCGAGGGCGAGCGGGTCCCCGGTGAGCTGGGCGCCGGAGGCGTCCGCCTCGTACTCGCGGGAGCGGCTGACGGCGAGCTGGATGACCGACGCGGCCAGCGGCCCCAGGAGCATGATCAGGAGCATGCCGAGGAGACCGGGGCCGTCGTCGTCGCTGGACCGGCCGATCGGGATCAGCCAGGCGAAGTTGACCAGGAACATCACCACGGACGCCAGGGCCCCGGCGACGGAGGAGATGAGGATGTCGCGGTTGTAGACGTGGCTCAGCTCATGGCCGAGCACCCCGCGCAGCTCGCGCTCGTCGAGGATCCTGAGGATGCCCTCGGTGCAGCAGACGGCGGCGTTCCTCGGGTTCCTGCCGGTGGCGAAGGCGTTGGGGGCCTGGGTCGGGGAGATGTAGAGCCGGGGCATGGGCTGCCGGGCCGCCGTGGAGAGCTCGCGGACGATGCGGTAGAGCGCGGGGGCCTCGAACTCGCTCACCGGCCGTGCCCGCATCGCGCGCAGGGCCAGCTTGTCGCTGTTCCAGTACGCGTAGGCGTTCGTGCCGAGGGCGACGACGAGCGCCACGATCAGCCCCGTACGGCCGAAGAAGCTGCCGATGACGAGGATCAGTGCGGACAGTCCCCCGAGGAGGACGGCGGTCTTCAGCCCGTTGTGCCGGCGGTGCACGGTACGCCCTCCAAGTGGTGCGGCAGGGGACCCTTTACCCGGGTGCTCCACTCTCCAGTGGACCCTTCTGTACTGGTCAACGCCAGGCGGGCAACGCTGGTTCCCCGCGCCCCCGGCTCCCGGGCCAGGGGCTGTGCGGCGGGGCGGGGGCTCGGCCGTCCGGGTGGTTCCGGCCACGTGGGGCGGGCGGGCGGCCCGTCAGAAGAGGGTGCCGGCGGCGAAGCGCAACACCGGCTGGGGCCAGCCGGAGAGCACCACGGCGGCGAGCGCGGTGAGCGCCACGGCGACGGTCACCGGTGCCGGGCCGCAAAGGCGCGCCCCGCCGACGGGGTCGGTGGCGGGCCCCGCGGGCTCGGTGGCGGCCTCGGCGGGCTCGGTGGCGGCCTCGGCGGCCGTCTCGGGCGCGCGGAAGAGGACCCCGGTCCAGCGCAGGTAGTAGGCGAGCGCGACGACCACGTTGACGCCCATCACCACGGCGAGCCAGCCCAGACCCCCGTCGACGGCCGAGGAGAAGACGGTCACCTTGGCGAAGAGCCCGATGATGCCCGGCGGCAGGCCCGCGAGGCAGAGCAGGAAGAAGGCCATGGCCAGGGCGGCGAGCGGCCTCGTCGCGTACAGGCCCCGGTAGTCGGAGATCCGGTTGCGCGGGTGGCTGCGGGCGACGAGGGCCACGACGGAGAACGCGCCGAGGTTCACCACGGCGTACATCAGGGCGTAGGAGACGGTCGCGCCGATCTGCTCGCCGCCGGCGTACGCGGCGGCCGCGATCGGGACCAGCAGATAGCCCGCCTGGCCCACGGAGGACCAGGCCAGCAGCCGGACCGCGCTGCGGTCCCGGCCCGGCGCCTGGCGGAGCGCGGCGGCGTTGCCCGCGGTCATCGTGAGGGCGGCGAGGACGGCCAGGGCGGGGCCCCAGATGTCCGCGTAGCCGGGGAAGGCGACGACCGTCACCAGGACGAGCCCGGTGAAGCCGACCGCCTTGCCGACCACCGACAGATAGGCGGCGACCGGAAGCGGGGCGCCCGCGTAGGTGTCGGGCACCCAGAAGTGGAAGGGGACGGCCGCGGTCTTGAAGGCGAACCCGACCAGGGTCAGGGCCACGCCCGTCTGCGCGAGGGTGCCGAGCTGCCCGGGGACGTTCTCCAGCGCGGCGGCCACCTCGGTGAGGTGCATGGTGCCCGTCGCCGCGTACACGAAGCTCACACCGAGCAGGGTGACGGCCGTCGCGGTGACCGAGGAGAGGAAGAACTTGAGCGCGGCCTCGCTGGAGCGCCGGTCGCCCCGGCGCAGTCCGACCAGGGCGAACGCGGGCAGGGAGGCGACCTCCAGGGCGACGATCAGGGTGGCGAGGTCCCGGGAGGCGGGCAGCAGGGCCGCCCCGGCCGCCGAGGCGAGCAGCAGGAACCAGTACTCCCCGGCGGGCAGCCCGCCCGGGCGGGTCTCGCCGAGGGAGAGCACGGCGGTCAGCAGGGCCCCGCCCAGCACCAGGAACTGGATGACCAGGGTGAAGTGGTCGGCCGTGTAGCTGCACGCCTGCGTGCCGGCGGCGAGGCAGAAGGTCGAGCGGTCCCCGGCGCGCAGGGGTGCCAGGGAGACGATCGCCGCCACCAGGCCGGTGATCGCGAGGGCGCCCAGCAGGGGCTTGCGGCGCTCCGGGAGGAACAGGTCGGCCACCAGGACGGCCAGGCCGACGACGGCGGTGATCGTGGGGGGCGCGATGGTGGCCCAGTCGACCGACTGGACCAGGGCGGCTGCGCTCTCGGCGGCGACGGTCACGAGTTGCCTCCCGCGAGGAGCTTCTGCACGGCCGGGTCGGTGAGCCCGAGGAGAACCGCGGGCCACAGTCCGGCGAGGACGGTGAGGGCGACGAGCGGCGTCCAGGCGGCGAACTCGTGGCCGCGGACGTCGGTGAGCAGGCCCGCCGTCTCCCGCTCGGGGGTGCCCATGCACACCCGCCGCACGACGACCAGCAGATACGCGGCCGTCAGCAGGGTGCCGAAGGCGCCGACCGCCATGAAGACCAGGAACGCGGGACGGCTCAGGCCCGGCGCGGGGTCGAAGGCGCCGAAGAGGGCGAGCATCTCGCCCCAGAAGCCCGCGAGTCCCGGCAGTCCGAGGGAGGCCACGGCGGCGAAGGCGAGCAGAGCGCCGAGCCGGGGGGCGCGGCCGTAGAGAGCGGCGCCGCCGGCGCCGGCGAGGGCGTCGAGGTCGGCGGTGCCGTACCGGTCCTTCACCGCGCCGACCAGGAAGAACAGCAGTCCGGTGATCAGGCCGTGGGCGATGTTGGCGAACAGGGCGCCGTTGACGCCGGTCGGGGTCATGGTGGCGATGCCGAGGAGGACGAAGCCCATGTGGCCGACGGAGGAGTAGGCGATGAGCCGCTTCAGGTCGCCGCCCGCACCCCGGCGGGCGAGGGCGAGGCAGGCGAGGGACCCGTAGACGATGCCGGTGACGGCGAAGGCGGCGAGGTAGGGCGCGAAGACCCGCATGCCGTCGGGGGCGATCGGCAGCACGATCCGGACGAACCCGTAGGTGCCCATCTTCAGGAGCACACCCGCGAGCAGCACCGAGCCGACGGTGGGTGCGGCGGTGTGGGCGTCCGGGAGCCAGCTGTGCAGGGGCCACATCGGGGTCTTCACGGCGAGGCCGATCCCGATCGCCAGAACCGCGATGACCTGCACGGATGTGGTCATCCCCCGGCCATTGTCAGTGGCGAGTGCCACCATGTCGAAGGTGCCGGTCTTCAGCCCGATCAGCAGAAGGCCGAGCAGCATCACGACCGAGCCGAGCAGTGTGTAGAGGATGAACTTCCAGGCCGCGGCCTGCCGCCCCTCGCCGCCCCAGCGGGCGATGAGGAAGTACATCGGGATGAGCACCATCTCGAAGGCCAGGAAGAAGAGCACGAGGTCGAGGACGGCGAAGGTCGCGAGGGTGCCCGATTCGAGGACGAGGACGAGCGCGGTGAACGCCTTCGCCGCGTGGGGGGAGCGCGCCGGGCCGGCGGGCGCGGAGTCCCTGGTGACGTAGGTGTGCAGGGCGCAGAGGAAGGTCAGCAACGCCGTCAGCAGCAGAAGGGGGAGCGAGATGCCGTCGACACCGAGGTGGATCCGCACGTCCAGTGCCGGGATCCAGCTCACGTCCGTGGTGGCCTGCATGGCCGAGGGGCGGTCGTGGTCGAAGCCGAGGGCGAGGACCACGGCGGCGACGAGGACCGCGCCGCTCACGGTCACGCCGTGCCGCAGGACGGCCTGGGCGGGCCCGGTGCCGCGCAGACCGGGCGGGGCCGGCAGCAGGGCGGCGGCGGCCCCGGCGAGCGGGGCGAGGACGACGAACGCGAGAAGGAACTGCATCACGGACTCGCTGATATCGATCACGGCTCAGGCCCCCGCGTTCAGGTGGGACAGGACGACGACGGCGACGGCGAGCACCACCGACCCGGCGAGGAGTGCGCCGAGGTAGGTCTGCACATTGCCGGTCTGGGCCCGCCGGACGGCGGCGCCCAGCAGGCGGGTGCCCGCGCCCGCGCCCCGGACGTAGGTGTCGACGACCTCGCGGTCCAGGAACTGGACGAGCCCCGCCGCCGCGCGCACGGGGCGGACGAAGAGGGCGGAGTACACGGCGTCGAGGTGGAAGCCCGCGGCGGCGGGCCGGTGCAGGGGGCCGAGCAGCAGCCGGGCCGGGTCGGCGGGGTCGGGCGCGCCCGAGAGGGAGCCGTAGGCGGCCTTGTGGGTGGCGATGGCCTCGGCCTCGGAGAGGGCGGGCTCCTCGTCGGGGTGGGCGGCGACGGCGCCCATCGGGGGGCGGCCGGCGAGGGCGGTGGCGTGGCGCCAGGCGGCGTAGGTGACCAGTCCGCCGACGAGGGCGACGCCGGTGCCGAGCACGGCCGTGGTGAGGGTGGGGGCCAGGTCCTGGTCGTCGAACCAGCCGGGCAGGCGGTCCCAGGTGAGTCCGAAGGCGATCGAGGGCACGGCGAGGACCCAGAGCACGGAGGTCATGGCGACGGGCTCCCGGCCGTGGTCGGGGGCCTCGGGGCCGTGGCCGCGGAAGGCGAGGAGCCAGAGGCGGGTGGCGTAGGCGGCGGTGAGGAGGGCGGTGACCAGTCCGGCGACGAGCACGGTCCAGCCGGCCGCCGCGGGGGCGGTTCCGGACTCGCCGAGCGCGGTGTGCTCGGCGGCCACCAGGACGGCCTCCTTGGAGAAGAAACCGGCGAACGGGGGGATGGCGGCGAGCGCGAGGAGGGCGATCGTCGTCGTCCAGTAGGCGTCGGGGGCGCGCCGGGCCAGGCCGCTCATACGGGACATGGCGGCCAGGGAGTTGGTGCCGGCGGCGTGGATGAGTACACCGGCGGCGAGGAAGAGGAGCGCCTTGAAGGCGCCGTGGGCGAGGAGGTGGAAGACGGCGGAGCCGCGGTCGCCGACGGCGAGGGCGCCCGTCATATAGCCGAGCTGGCCGATCGTCGAGTAGGCGAGGACCCGCTTGATGTCGTCCTGGGCGAGGGCGGCGAGGGCGGATCCGGTCATGGTGACCGCGGCCATCACGGCGAGGACGGTCATCGCCGCGGCGGAGGCGGCGAACAGCGGAAGGAGCCGGGCGACGAAGTAGACACCGGCCGCGACCATGGTGGCGGCGTGGATCAGCGCGGAGACGGGGGTGGGGCCGGCCATGGCGTCGGGGAGCCAGGTGTGCAGCGGGAACTGCGCGGACTTGCCCGCCACGCCCGCGAGGAGCAGCAGGGCGACGAGGGTGGGGTGCTCGATGCGGCCGTCGGCGACGGCGTCGAGGATCCCGGTGACACGGAAGGTGCCCGCGTCGGCGGCGAGGGCGAACAGACCGATCAGGAAGGGGACGTCACCGAGCTTGGTCACCAGGAAGGCCTTGAGGGAGGCGGCCCGCGCCTCGGGGGTCTCCCAGTAGTGGCCGACGAGGAAGTACGAGCAGATGCCCATGATCTCCCAGCCGACCAGGAGCACCATCAGGTCGCCGGAGTAGACGACGAGGAGCATCGCGGCGGTGAACAGGGAGACGAGCGCCGCGTAGGAGGGGTAGCGGGTGTCGTCGCGCAGATAGGCCGTGGAGTAGATCTGCACACAGGAGGCGACGACGGCGACGAGGACGGCGACGAGGGCGGCGAAGCCGTCGATGTGCAGGGCCAGGTCGATCGGGACCGAGCCGGTGGGGGTGAGTTCGGTGGCCGCGTTCAGGGCCGGGCCGCCGTCCTGGCGCACGGCCACCAGCGCGGCGAGCGCGGCCGAGGCCAGGGTGGGGAGCACGGCGAGGGGGCGGACGAAGCCGGGGGCGGTGCGGCCGAGCAGAAGGCCGGCCGCGGCGCCGAGGAAGGGGAGGAGGGGGACGAGGGCGGCGAGGGTCGTGGTGGTCACGCGGTGGCCTCGGCCTTCTCCTCGCGGTCGGCGGGTGTGTCGTCGGCGCCGGTGCCGGTGCCGTCGGGGGTCTCCGCGGTGTCGCGGAGGCGGTCGATGTCGGAGGTGCCGCGGTTGCGGTGGACCATCAGCACGATCGCCAGGCCGATGCCGATCTCGGCGGCGGCGATGGCGATGGTGAAGAGGGTGAGGGCCTGGCCGGCGTGGAGGGTGTCGCGCAGCCAGACGTCGAAGGCGACCAGGTTGAGGTTGACGGCGTTGAGCATCAGCTCGACGGACATCAGGACGAGGATCGCGTTGCGGCGGGCGAGGACGCCGTACAGGCCGACGCAGAAGAGGAGGGCGGCGAGGACGGCGGGGTAGGCGAGGTGCATCAGCGCGTCCCTCCGTCGGCGGGGCCGGTGCCGGCGCTCTTCTCGGTGCCGGTGCTCTTCTCGGGGCTCGTGCCGGTGCTTTCGGCGGGGTCCGGGGCGGCGCCGGACGCGGGGGCCGTGGGGGTGCCGGACGCGGGGGCCGTGGGGGTGTCCGGGTCGCCCTTGCGGGAGAGGACGATCGCGCCGACGAGGGCGGCGAGGAGGAGGACGGAGAGGGCCTCGAAGGGGAGCACCCAGTTCCGGAAGAGCATCTGGCCGGTCACCTCGGTCGAGCCCTGGACCGGTCCGTCCAGGTCGATCCAGGTGGTCCGGAAGGCGTCCACGACCACCCAGACCAGGGCGACGGCGGCGGCCCCGGCCACGGCGAGGGCGACCCACCGGTTGCCGGAGTCGGCGTCCGGGGAGCGGCCGATGGGGGCCCTGGTGAGCATCAGCCCGAAGAGGAGGAGGACGACCACGGAACCGACGTAGATCAGCACCTGCACCCAGGCGATGAACTCGGCGGTGAGCAGGAGGTACTCGACGGCGAGTCCGCCGAGCGCGACGACCAGCCAGAGGGCCGCGTGGACGAGCTGGCGGGTGGTGACGGTGATCACGGCCGCGCCGAGGGTGACGAGGCCGACGAGGACGAAGGCGATCTCGACGCCGGTCGGGGAGAGGAAGCCCTGGGGTGCCGTCGCGGCGAGGGTCATGCCGTGCCTCCGTCACCGGTCTGCGGGCCGTGCGGGCCGTCGGGGCCGTGCGGGCCGTCGGCCGGCCGGGCCGCGTCGGACTCCGCGTCGGCTTCCTTGGCCGCCTGGGCCGCCTCCGCCTCGCGGGCGGCCTCGGCGGCCCGGGCCGCTTCGAGTTTGCCGGCGGTCTTGCGGGCCGAGGCGAGTTCCTTGGGCTCCTCCGCGCCCTGGTCGAGCGCGGGCGGGGCGGGCACCGTCCACATCCACTCGCGGAGCTTGTCCCGCTCATGGGTGAGCTCGTGGATGTCCGTCTCCGCGTACTCGAACTCGGGCGACCAGAACAGCGCGTCGAAGGGGCACACCTCGATGCAGATACCGCAGTACATGCAGAGAGAGAAGTCGATGGCGAAACGGTCCAGGACGTTGCGGCTGCGCTCGCGGCCGCCCGGGGCGGCCGGCGGGACCGTCTCCTTGTGGGAGTCGATGTAGATGCACCAGTCGGGGCACTCACGGGCGCAGAGCATGCAGACCGTGCAGTTCTCCTCGAACAGGCCGATCACCCCGCGCGTGCGGGGCGGGAGTTCGGGGAGGACGTCCGGGTACTGCGCGGTGACGGTCCTCCTCGTCATCGTCCGCAGGGTGACGGCCAGGCCCTTGGCCAGGCCGGAACCGGGGATCGGGGACACGGCTAGAGCACCACCTTGACGACGCCGGTGAGGGCGATCTGGGCGAGGGCGAGCGGGACGAGCGCCGTCCACGCGAGCTTCTGCAACTGGTCCTCGCGCATCCGCGGATAGGACACCCGCAGCCAGATGACGACGAAGGCCAGGACGGCGGTCTTGAGCAGGGTCCAGAGCCAGCCGAGGCCGTCGGCGCCGAACGGGCCGTGCCAGCCGCCGAGGAAAAGGACGGTCGTCAGCGCGCAGAGCACGACGATGCCCGCGTACTCGGCGAGCAGGAAGAGGGCGAAGCGCAGACCGGTGTACTCGGTGTACGCACCGAAGATGATCTCGGAGTCGGCGACCGGCATGTCGAAGGGCGGGCGCTGGAGTTCGGCGAGACCGGCGACGAAGAAGACGAGCGCGCCGGTGATCTGCCAGGGCAGCCACCACCACTCGAAGGCGTCCAGGATGCCGATGAGGGACACCGTGCCGGCGGCCATCGCGACCGAGGCGGCGGCCAGCAGCATGGGCAGCTCGTACGCGAGCAGCTGGGCGGCGGTGCGCAGACCGCCGAGGAGGGAGAACTTGTTGGCGGAGGCCCAGCCCGCCATCAGGGAGCCGAGTACGCCGACGCCCATCACGGCGAGGACGAAGAAGACGCCCGCGTCGACGACCTGGCCGACCGCGCCCTCGCCCGGGCCCACGGGGATGGCGACGAGGACCAGGAGGTAGGGCAGCAGGGCCACGGCCGGGGCGAGTTGGAAGACACGGCGGTCGGCGTCGGCCGGGACCACGTCCTCCTTCTGCGCGAACTTCACGCCGTCGGCGACGAGCTGGGCCCAGCCGTGGAAGCCACCTGCGTACATCGGGCCGAGCCGGCCCTGCATGTGCGCCATCACCTTGTGCTCGGTCTGTCCGACCAGGAGCGGGAGGACGAGGAACGCGGCGAAGACGGCGAGGAGCCGGACGGCGACGTCGAGCACGTCGTTCACGCGGGGTCGCCTCCGGTGGGTCGCTCGGGGGTGGTGTCGGGTGTTGCCGGGGTGCCGGGGGTGTCAGGTGACTCGGGCCGCTCGGGCGCGTCGGGCTGCTCGGGCGCGTCGGGCTGCTCGGGCGCGTCGGGCGTCTCCGGCCGCTCGGGCGCGTCCGAATGCTGAGGCGTCTCGGGCTTCTCGGGCGCGTCCGAATGCTGAGACGGCTCGGGCTGCTCGGGCCGCTCGGGCCGTTCCGGCTTCCCGGGCCGCTCCGGCTTCCCGGGTGCCTCCGCCTTCGGCGCCTCCGGGGCCTCCGGCGCGGCGGGCTCGTCGGTGAAGGCCGGGCGGGCGTGGTGCCAGGGGGCGTCGGCGCTGCGGGGGGCGCGGCGCGGTGTCCCCGGGGCCGGCTGCGAGGCCGAGCCCTCCGACGCGCTGCGGGTGCGACGCGTCGGGCGCTCGCCCGCCCCGCCCGCACCGGCGGCACCCGCACCCGCAGCGCCCCCTGCACCCGCGCGCGGTGTGCGGGCGGGGCGGGTCGGCGCGGGCGGGAGCTGGCCCTTGAGGGGGCCCCACTCGTTCGGGTCCGGCACCCCGGGCGGCAGCATCTGCCGGCGCTTCGGGCCGCCGTGGTCGGACTCCCCCGGCTCCTTGGCGCCCGGCCACGCCTTGGCGACCCGGGCGGCGAGCACGAAGTCCTTGCGCAGCGGATGCCCCTCGAAACCCTCGGGCAGCAGCAGTGGTTCGAGCCCCGGGTGGCCGGTGAAGTCCACGCCGAACATCTCGTGGGTCTCCCTCTCGTGCCAGGCGGCTCCGGCCCAGACGCCGACCGCCGTCGGCAGCACGGGGGCGTCGTGCGGGACGGTCGTACGCACCAGCAGCCGCCGGACCGCGCCGCCGCCCAGGGCCACGACGTGCGCGGACACCAGGAAGCCGGTGCCCGGCTCGTCCACCGCGCTCAGCCAGTCGAAGAAGGTGCAGCCCAGCGCGGACCGGGCTGTCTCCAGGGCCGGGATCCAGGACTCGGCGGGGACGTCGACCGTGAGGAGGTCGTAGCCGCGTTCCGCGGTGGCGCCGTCGCCGAAGAGTTCGGTCACACCGTCGGGGAGGCTGTCGTAGGGGTTCACCGCCCACTGCCCTCCGCCCCGGAACCGGCCTCGGACCCCGGCTCCGGCTCCGGCTCCGTACGGGACCCGCTCCCGGTCCCGTCAGCCGCAGGCGCCGCCGGCGGCGCGACCAGCCCGCTGCGCAGCGCGTCCGCCGACGGACGCGCCCCGCCCCCGCGCCCGTAGCGTTCGCCCAGCGACTCCCGCGCGATCTTCTCCTGGAGCTTGAGGACGCCCTGGAGCAGCGCCTCCGGGCGGGGCGGGCAGCCCGGCACATACACGTCGACCGGGATGATCTGGTCGACGCCCTTGGTCACCGAGTAGGAGTCCCAGTACGGGCCGCCGCAGTTGGAGCAGGCCCCGAAGGAGATGACGTACTTCGGCTCCGGCATCTGCTCGTAGAGCCGCTTCACGGCGGGTGCCATCTTGTCCGTGACCGTGCCCGACACGATCATCAGGTCCGCCTGGCGGGGACCGGGCGCGAAGGGGATCACACCGAGCCGGATGAAGTCGTGCCGTGCCATGGAGGCCGCGATGAACTCGATGGCGCAGCAGGCGAGCCCGAAGTTGAAGACCCACAGGCTGTAGCGGCGGCCCCAGTTGAGGACCACCTTCATCGGCTCCGGCGCCAGCCGGGACAGGACGCCCAGGCGCTGGGGCTCCGGCAGGTCCACGGGGGCGGGGGTCACGCCCATGTCAGGACGCCCTTCTTGTACGCGTAGAGCAGTCCCACGGTCAGGAAGCCGAGGAACACGAACATCTCGACGAGGGTCGTCGCGCCGTAGCCGTCGGCGGCGAAGACGGTCGCCCAGGGGAAGAGGAAGATGGAGTCGACGGCGAAGATCACATAGAGGAAGGCGTACACGTAGTAGCGGACCTGGGTGTGGGCCCAGCCGTCGCCCACCGGGTCGACACCGCACTCGTAGGTGAGCAGCTTCTCCGGGGTCGGCGCGACGGGCCGCAGCAACCGTCCCGCGCCGAACGCCACGGCGACGAACAGCACACCGAGCACGGCGAGCAGGCCGACGACTCCGTACCCCTGGAAGTAGTCCGCCGCGTGGACGACCACGGTCTCCTCCGGCACGTCCGCCCTCGCTCCCTGTCCGCGTCCCGTCGGCCGCGTCCCGTCGGTCGCGTCCCGTCGCCTCGATACGCACCGGAGTCTAGGCCCTGCCCCAGCGGGCGCGGGCGGCCGCGTCCCGGGTCGGGTGGGGTTATCCCTACGCCGCCGCACCCATGTACCCCATGGCGGTCCGAGTACCCGGCCCGGCAGGCTGGGCGCATGACCGCGAGTGACACCGCCCCCGGCGAGACCGGCGAGACCGGCGAGACCGGCCCGCCTCCCGCGCGCTTCGCCTTCGACCGCCGCACCTGGAAGGAGATCGCGCACCTGCTGCTCGACCTGCCGGCCGGGCTGCTCGCCTTCGTCTACGTGGTGACCGTGATGTCCGTCGGCGTCGGCCTCGGGGTCACCGTGGTGGGGCTGCCGCTGCTCGCCGCGGGCCTGGCCGGGGCCCGCGGCATCGGGCGGGCGGAACGGGCCCGCGCCCGTGCGCTGCTCGGGGTGCGGGTGGACGAGCCGAGTCCACTGGGTGCGTCCCAGGGCGGCAGCGGGGCCCTGGCCCGGGTGTGGCAGCGGCTGAAGGACCCGGTCGCGTGGCGGTCGGTGCTCTACGGGTTCGTCCGGCTGCCGTGGGCGGTGCTCACCTTCGCCGTGACGCTGGTCGGCCTGGTGGTCCTCTGGCCGGTGCTGCCGTTCCTGGTCCGGGCCATGGCGAACGCGGACCGCGCGATGGTGCGCGGGCTGCTGTCGCCCTCCGACGAACTGGAACGCAGGATCGCCGCGTTGGAGTCCCGGCGCGGAGTGGTGGTGGACACGGCGGCGGCGGATCTGCGGCGGATCGAACGCGACCTCCACGACGGCGCACAGGCCCGCCTCGTCGCCCTCGCCATGGGCCTCGGACTGGCGAAGGAGAAGCTCGCCGAGGACCCGGAGGCCGCCGCCCGGATGGTCGACGAGGCCCACGGCGAGGTGAAGATCGCCCTCCAGGAACTCCGCGACCTCGCCCGCGGCATCCACCCCGCCGTCCTCACCGACCGCGGACTCGACGCCGCCCTCTCCGCCGTCGCCTCCCGCTGCACCGTCCCGGTCACCGTCACCACCGATCTGGACGAGCGCCCCGCCCCCGCGATCGAGGGCATCGCGTACTTCACCGTCTCCGAACTCCTCCAGAACGTCAGCAAGCACGCCCGCGCCACCCGCGCCTTCGTGGACGTCTGGCGCGCGGGCGACCGCGTGCTGATCCAGGTCGTGGACGACGGGCGGGGCGGCGCGCGGCTCGACCGCGGGACGGGCATGGCCGGTCTCGGCGAACGCCTGGGCGCGGTCGACGGCCTGTTCGCGCTGGACTCCCCCGAGGGCGGCCCGACCACCGTGACCGCCGAACTGCCCTGGCGCGCCCGCACCACCGCGTGACGCCGCCCGCACGACGCCGTGACACCCCCCCACCACCTGACCTCCGCACCACGCCGTGACACCCCCCCACCACCTGACCTCCGCACCACGCCGTGACACCCCTGCACCACCGAGTGACCCGCGTGACGCCGCCCCCACCACCGCGTGACGCCGGCAGCGCCGCGCCTCCCCCAGGGTGGGGTAAACCCCCCACCCGGACGCCTACCGCCCTCATGGTGCGCGGCGCCCCCGGCCAGCAGGCTGGACCCATGACAGCCCGCCTCGCAGAACGGACGACCTCGATGGCCATGGACCACGGTTACAGCGCGGCGCCGCCCCGGCGGCGGGCGCACGCCCTCCCTCCCGTGCTGCGCGCGCCTCTGGAGGGGCGCACCTGGCGGGAGTTCGGCTGGATCCTGCTGAGCCTGCCGATGAGCGTCCTGCTGTTCACGTTCAGCGTGACCATGGGGTCGATCAGCGCCGGGCTGCTCGTCACCTTCGTCGGGATCCCGCTGCTGGCGGGCACCTTCGGCGCCCTGCGCGGACTGGGTGCGGTCGAGCGGCTGCGGGCCCGGTACCTGCTGGACCTGGACGTGCCGGCGCCGGAGCCCGTGGTCCAGGGCGGCGGCGGGGCGCTCGCCTGGATCGGGGGGCTGCTCAAGAGCGGCACGTCCTGGCGGCAGCTGTTGTACTCGCTGCTCCACTTCCCGTGGGCGGTGTTCACGTTCAGCCTGGTGGTCCCTCTGTGGACGGCGGGCTGGACGCTGGCGACCTATCCGCTGTGGCAGTGGGTCTTCCCCGTGTGGGGCGATGCCGGCGGCATCCAGATCTACGGGGACAGGACGCACCGCGAGTATCTGGACACCCCGCCGGAGATCGCCGCGACCTGTGTCGCCGGTCTGCTGCTGACGGCCGCGACGCCCTGGGTGATCCGGGGGCTGAACCAGGTGGACCGGCTCATGGTCGGCGGGCTCCTCGGCCCCTCCCGGCTGGCCAGCCGGGTCGTCGAACTGGAGTCGGACCGGGGTGTGGTGGTGGACACGGCGGCGGCGGATCTGCGGCGGATCGAACGCGACCTCCACGACGGCGCACAGGCCCGCCTGGTCGCCCTCGCCATGGATCTCGGACTGGCGAAGGAGAAGCTCGCCGAGGACCCGGAGGCCGCCGCCCGGATGGTCGACGAGGCCCACGGCGAGGTGAAGATCGCCCTCCAGGAACTCCGCGACCTCGCCCGCGGCATCCACCCCGCCGTCCTCACCGACCGCGGACTCGACGCCGCCCTCTCCGCCGTCGCCTCCCGCTGCGCGGTGCCGGTGGCGGTCGAGGTGGACCTGGACCGGCGGCCGGCGGCGGCGATCGAGGGCATCGCGTACTTCACCGTCTCCGAACTCCTCCAGAACGTCAGCAAGCACGCCCGCGCCACCCGCGCTTCCGTCGAGGTCTGGCGTTCCGAGGACCGGCTGATGCTCCAGGTGACGGACGACGGCCGGGGCGGCGCGGACGCGACGGCCGGCAGCGGTCTCGCGGGGCTCGCCGAACGTCTCGGCGCCGTCGACGGGGTCCTCGCCGTCGACTCCCCCGCCGGCGGCCCGACCACCGTGATCGCCGAACTCCCCTGGCGCGGCTGACCGAAGCGACCGGACCGCAACGGCCGGACCTGAACGGCCGGACCCCAACGGCCGGACCGCAACGGCTGGCCCCCAACAACCGTCTCCCATCGGCCGGTCCGCAACGACCGCCCCCCTGCCCGTCGGATACGAACCCCAGCCACCCCGCGCGGCACGCGCCCCGGGCCCCCGGATCAACCCCGGGGGCCCGGGGCGCGTCCCCCGTGGGGACGTGTACGCGGTCCCGGCTCGACCGGCGCCCGATCCTGGGATGCTGGACTCGTGACCCGTCGGGGAGACGCCGGGCCACGGCCGCACGACGCCGGACGACGGCGACCGACGAGGACGACAAGGGGACGCGAGGCAGTGGAGGACAGAGTGCGCGTGGTGATCGCGGAGGACTCCGTACTGCTCCGGGAGGGTCTGACCCGGCTGCTGACGGACCGCGGGCACGAGGTCGTCGCCGGGGTGGGGGACGCGCAGGCACTGCTCAAGACGGTCACCGAGCTGGCCGCGCAGGACGCCCTGCCGGATGTGGTGGTCGCCGATGTCCGGATGCCGCCCACTCATACGGATGAAGGTGTCCGGGCGGCGGTGGAGCTGCGCCGCACCCATCCGGAGGTGGGCGTGCTGGTCCTCTCGCAGTATGTGGAGGAGCAGTACGCGACCGAGCTGCTGGCCGGCAGCAGCCGCGGGGTGGGCTATCTCCTCAAGGACCGGGTCGCGGAGGTACGGGAGTTCGTCGACGCGGTGGTGCGGGTGGCGCGCGGCGGCACGGCGCTCGACCCCGAGGTGGTGGCCCAGTTGCTGGGCCGCAGCCGCAAGCAGGACGTGCTCGCGGGACTCACCCCGCGCGAGCGCGAGGTCCTCGGCCTGATGGCGGAGGGCCGCACCAACTCGGCGGTCGCCAAACAGCTCGTGGTGAGCGACGGTGCGGTGGAGAAGCACGTCAGCAACATCTTCCAGAAGCTCGGGCTCTCCCCGAGCGAGGGGGACCACCGCCGGGTACTCGCGGTGCTGACGTATCTGAACTCGTGACGGCCGGGACCCGTGACGGGGTCCCGTCCCGGAAACGGGGGCGGCGATGCATGACAAACACGGTGACACCGCGTCTCATAGGTTCGTCCGACATGTGAGCGGTCCGGGGAACGGCAACCCCGCGTCGTAGGGTTGCCAGGGGTGGGGCCGCGCTGCGGCCGCGCCCGAGGAACCGCCTCGACGAGGGAGGTCCAGTTCAGTGACCAGCCAGGTCAGTAGCCCGGCCGGACAGGCCGACGGGGCCGGAGGGGCCCGCGATCCCCACGACCCCCATGACGCCGTCGTGGGCGGACAGCGCAGACCCGAGGGCCAGAAGGAGGTCCGCCGCCTCGACCGGGTGATCATCCGCTTCGCGGGCGACTCGGGTGACGGCATGCAGTTGACGGGTGACCGTTTCACCTCGGAGACCGCGTCCTTCGGCAACGACCTGTCCACACTGCCGAACTTCCCCGCCGAGATCCGCGCCCCCGCCGGCACCCTGCCCGGGGTGTCCAGCTTCCAGCTCCACTTCGCCGACCACGACATCCTCACCCCCGGTGACGCGCCGAACGTGCTGGTCGCGATGAACCCGGCGGCCCTGAAGGCGAACGTGGGGGACGTGCCCCGCGGCGGCGAGATCATCGTCAACACGGACGAGTTCGCCAAGCGTGCCATGGCCAAGGTCGGCTACGAGACCTCCCCGCTGGAGGACGGCTCCCTGGACGCCTACCGGGTGCACCCGGTGCCGCTGACCACGCTGACGATCGAGGCCCTGAAGGACTTCGACCTGTCCCGCAAGGAGGCCGGGCGCAGCAAGAACATGTTCGCGCTCGGCCTGCTGAGCTGGATGTACCACCGGCCCACGGAGGGCACCGAGCGCTTCCTGCGGCAGAAGTTCGCGTCCCGGCCGGCGATCGCCGAGGCGAACATCGCCGCCTTCCGCGCCGGCTGGAACTTCGGCGAGACGACCGAGGACTTCGCCGTCTCCTACGAGGTCGGCCCGGCCGGTTCCGCGTTCCCCCCGGGCACCTACCGCAACATCTCCGGGAACCTCGCCCTCTCCTACGGGCTGATCGCGGCGAGCCGGCAGGCCGATCTGCCGCTCTTCCTGGGCTCGTACCCGATCACCCCGGCCTCCGACATCCTGCACGAGCTCTCCAAGCACAAGAACTTCGATGTGCGCACCTTCCAGGCGGAGGACGAGATCGCCGGGATCGGGGCGGCCCTCGGGGCGGCCTTCGGCGGTGCGCTGGCGGTGACCACCACCTCCGGCCCGGGCGTGGCCCTCAAGTCGGAGACCATCGGCCTGGCGGTCTCGCTGGAGCTGCCGCTGCTGGTGGTGGACATCCAGCGCGGCGGCCCCTCGACGGGTCTGCCGACCAAGACCGAGCAGGCGGACCTCCTCCAGGCGATGTACGGACGCAACGGCGAGGCCCCGGTCCCCGTCGTCGCCCCGCGCACTCCCGCCGACTGCTTCGACGCGGCGATCGACGCCGCCCGGATCGCCCTGGCGTACCGGACCCCGGTGTTCCTGCTCTCCGACGGCTACCTCGCCAACGGCTCCGAGCCCTGGCGCATCCCGGACCTGGACGAACTGCCCGACCTGCGGGTGCGGTTCGCGACCGGCCCGAACCACGAACTGGCCGACGGCACCGAGGTGTTCTGGCCCTACAAGCGCGACCCGGAGACCCTGGCCCGGCCCTGGGCCGTCCCCGGCACCCCCGGTCTGGAACACCGCATCGGCGGCATCGAGAAGCAGGACGGCACCGGGAACATCTCCTACGACCCGGCCAACCACGACTTCATGGTCCGCACCCGGCAGGCCAAGGTCGACGGCATCGCCGTCCCCGACCTGGAGGTCGACGACCCGGACGACGCGCGCACCCTGGTCCTCGGCTGGGGGTCCACCTACGGGCCGGTCACCGCGGCGGTGCGCCGGCTGCGCCGGATCGGAGTGCCGATCGCCCAGGCGCACCTGCGGCACCTCAACCCGTTCCCGCGCAACCTCGGCGAGGTCCTGACGGGATACGGCAAGGTCGTGGTCCCGGAGATGAACCTCGGCCAGCTCGCCACCCTGATCCGGGCGAAGTACCTGGTCGACGCGGTGAGCTACACCCAGGTGAACGGAATGCCGTTCAAGGCGGAGCAGTTGGCCACGGCCCTCAAGGAGGCCATCGATGACTGAGACCACCGGGGCGCCCACCCTGCTCTCCCTCGTGCCGCGGGCCGAGGCCGAGCAGTCCATGAAGGACTTCAAGTCCGACCAGGAGGTGCGCTGGTGCCCGGGGTGCGGCGACTACGCGATCCTCGCCGCCGTGCAGGGCTTCATGCCCGAACTGGGCCTGGCGAAGGAGAACATCGTCTTCGTCTCCGGCATCGGCTGCTCCTCCCGCTTCCCGTACTACATGAACACCTACGGGATGCACTCCATCCACGGCCGGGCCCCCGCCATCGCCACGGGTCTCGCGACCTCCCGGCGGGATCTGTCGGTGTGGGTGGTCACCGGTGACGGCGACGCCCTCTCCATCGGCGGCAACCATCTGATCCACGCGCTGCGCCGCAACGTGAACCTGAAGATCCTGCTGTTCAACAACCGGATCTACGGGCTCACCAAGGGGCAGTACAGCCCCACCTCCGAGGTCGGCAAGATCACCAAGTCGACGCCGATGGGCTCCCTGGACGCGCCCTTCAACCCGGTGTCCCTGGCGCTGGGCGCGGAGGCCACCTTCGTCGCCCGGACCGTCGACTCGGACCGCAGGCACCTGACGGAGGTGCTGCGCCAGGCGGCCGGCCACGAGGGGACGGCGCTGGTGGAGATCTACCAGAACTGCAACATCTTCAACGACGGCGCCTTCGACGTCCTCAAGGACAAGCAGCAGGCCGAGGAGGCGGTGATCCGGCTGGAGCACGGGCAGCCGATCCGCTTCGGGCCGGACGGCGGCAAGGGTGTGGTCCGCGACCGGCGGACCGGCGATCTGGAGATCGTGGCGGTCACCGCGGAGAACGAGGCCGAGGTGCTGGTCCACGACGCGCACGCGACGAGCCCGACCACCGCCTTCGCGCTCTCCCGGCTGGCGGACCCGGACACCCTGCACCACACCCCGATCGGTGTGCTGCGCAGCGTGCGGCGGCCGGTCTACGACACGCTGATGGCCGAGCAGCTGGAGCACGCGGTCGAGCGCCACGGCAAGGGCGACCTGGGCGCGCTCCTCACCGGGTCGGACACCTGGACGGTCGGCGGCTGAGCCGGCGCGCACGGCCACTGCCGGAGGCCGGGTCCCGCACGGGGCCCGGCCTCCGCCACGCTCAGGACTCCTGTAGTCATGACCGTATGGCGATACGGGCATGACATCACACCCCTGTGCGGCGTACCGTCTTCCGGGACGACAGGCAGGGGCAGGGAGGGTCAGTGAAGTCGCAGAACGAGCAGCGGGCAGGACTGCTGTACGGGATCGGCGCCTACGGCATGTGGGGCCTGGTCCCCCTCTTCTGGCCCCTTCTCCAGCCCTCCGGCGCCGGCGAGATCCTCGCCCACCGGATGGCCTGGTCCCTCGTCGTGGTGGCCGTGGCCCTGCTCGTGCTGAGGCAGTGGGGCTGGGTCCGGGACCTGGTGCGCAGCCCGCGCAAGCTGGGCCTGATCACCGTCGCCGCGACCGTGATCACGCTCAACTGGGGCGTCTACATCTGGGCGGTGAACTCCGGCCGTGTCGTCGAGGCGTCGCTCGGCTACTTCATCAACCCGCTGGTCACCATCGCCATGGGCGTCGTCCTGCTGAAGGAGCGTCTGCGGCCCGCCCAGTGGGCCGCGGTCGGCATCGGCTTCGCCGCCGTGCTGGTCCTCGCGATCGGCTACGGGCAGCCGCCGTGGGTCTCCCTGACCCTCGCCTTCTCCTTCGCGGTCTACGGCTTCGTGAAGAAGAAGGTCAACATCGGCGGACTGGAGTCGCTGGCGGCGGAGACCGCGATCCAGTTCCTGCCCGCCCTCGGCTTCCTGCTCTGGCTCGGCGCGGACGGCTCGGCGACCTTCGGCGCCCACGGCACCGGCCACGCGCTGCTCCTCGCGGCCACGGGCATCGTGACCGCCGCTCCCCTGGTCTGCTTCGGGGCGGCGGCGATCCGGGTGCCGCTCTCCACGCTGGGGCTGCTCCAGTACCTGGCGCCGGTCTTCCAGTTCCTGCTGGGCGTCCTCTACTTCCGTGAGGCGATGCCCGCGGAGCGCTGGGCCGGGTTCGCGCTGGTCTGGCTGGCGCTGTCCTTCCTGACCTGGGACGCGCTGCGCACGGCGCGCCGCAGCCGGGCGGAGGCGGCGCGGCTGGCCGCGGAGGCGGCGGCAGCGGGCGCGGACCCGCGCACGGGCGGCGGGCCGGGCGGGATCGTGGCGGCGGGCCCGGGTCCGGTGGGCCCGGATCCGGCGGCGGAGGCTCCGGTGGGCGAGGCTCCGGTGGCGAACGCTCCGGTGGAGACGGCCACGTCCCAGGACCGCGCACCCGAACGCACGGCCTGAGCGGGCCGGAGACCGGGGCCGGGACCAGGTCCGAGTCCGGGGCGGGTCCGGGCCGGGCCGGGGCGGGTCCGGGCCGGGCCGGGGCGGGTCCGGGACGGGACGGGGCAGGGCGGGAGACCGGGCTTGCGGGAGCGGGCTTGCGGGAGCGGGTTTACGGGAGCGGGTTTACGGATCGGCCGCCGCGCCCGCACCGCGCACACCGGCGCGGGTCGGCCCTCGCGACACGCCCAGCGGTGCCAATCCGCCACCCGACCGGCGCAGCCGGGACCCCCGCACGGAGGCCGGCCGGGGAACCCCGGTGCTATCCCGGTAGTCCGCCCGCGGTCAGCCGGACCGCGGCCCCGGACGAGCGGAGCGAGTGCCCCATGCCCCACCCCCTCGCACTGTCGGTGGACTTCGGTCAGGGCTTCGAGGACGCGTGGTCCGCCGTCGCCCGGTTCATCCCCCGGTTCATCGCCTTCCTGGTGATCCTCCTCATCGGCTGGTTCGTGGCCAAAGCCGTCGCCAAGGCCGCCGACCGCCTGCTGCGCAAGGTCGGCTTCGAGCGCGTGTCGGAGCGCAGCGGTATGGCGCACACCCTGCGGAACTCCTCGTACGACGCGACCGGGATCCTCAGCAAGGTCCTCTACTACGCGATCCTGCTGATCACCCTGCAACTCGCCTTCGGGGTCTTCGGGCCCAACCCGGTCAGCGCCATGATCAACGGAGCCGTCTCCTGGATCCCGAAGGCGATCGTCGCCTGTGTGATCGTCGTCGTGGCCATGGCCATCGCACGGGCCGTACGGGACATCGTCCAGGGCACGCTGTCCGGCACCTCCTACGGGCGGACACTCGCCACGGTCGCCTGGGCGTTCATCGTCGGTCTCGGCGTCGTCGCGGCCCTCGGCCAGGCGCAGATCGCGACCTCGGTGACGGGCCCGCTCCTCTGGGCGGTGCTCGCGACGGTGACGGGCATCCTGGTCGTCGGCGTCGGTGGCGGGCTCATCGCGCCGATGCGGCAGCGCTGGGACCGGTGGCTGTCACTGGCCGAGGCCGAGTCGGACCGGGCCCGGGGCAAAGGCGGCACCGACACCAGCGCCTACCAGCGCGGCCGGGCGGACGCGGCGGCCGGACAGGGCGAGCGGGAGACCACCCGGGGCAGCGGCGGAACCGGCGGCCGGCCCCAGGGCAAGGGCCCGGACTTCGGGCGCGAGGGCGGCGGGGAGCCGCCGCTCGGCAACGGCCGCGATCCGATGTGACCGGGCGCGCACCCGATGGACGCGCACGGGCCGAGCCATCCGGCCGGCGTCCCGGCGCACGGGCCGAGCCTTCCGGCGCGCGGGATCGGCGTCCCGGCGCACGGGCCGAGCCATCCGGCGCGCGGGATCGGCGTCCCGGCGCACGGGCCGAGTGGTGTCGGCGTCCCGGCGCCCCGGTTCAGTGGCCCAGCAGGTCGTGCTCGCGGATCAGCCAGCAGACCGCCGTCAGCCGCAGCGTCGCGAAATCGTGGCCCACGGGCTCGGTCCAGCCGTGCTCGGCGAGCCAGTCGGTGAAGCCGAGGACGTAGTCTCCCAGGTCCTCCCGGCGCAGTGCCTCCCCGGCTCGGTGCTGTGCCGGGAGCAGGGCGTCCCGCACATGGGCCGCGTGCTGGTCGACCGCCGCGACGAGCCCCGGCTCGAAGGCGAACTCCGAGAGCCGGGGCATGAAGGCTGCGGCCACCCCGGGCAGGGGGCAGCCCGGTGGGCCGCCGTCGGGGAGGGCGGCGTCCATCCCCTTACGTTAAGCCCGCTGTTCACACCCTCCGGCGTGACCTCCGTCGCAGCGGGCCGGTCCCTCCCCCGCCCCGGTCAGCCCACGCCGAGAGCCTCCTTCACCCGCTCCGCCACCTCCTGCCAGTGCGCGCGGCGGGTCTCGCGCTCGGCCGCGTCGGCCAGGTGCTCCTGGTGGAAGGTGAGCCGCGCGCCCTGCCCCGAGCGGGCCGGGGAGACGGCGATCTGCACGGTACTCGGCCCGTATGTCACCCGGATCCGCTCGCCGGGCCGGTAGCCGCGGACCTCGCCGCGCACGCCGTCCGCCGTCTCGTACGTCCCGCCCTTCGCCGTGGGGAGGTCCGCTCCCCCGCCCAGCTCACCCAGCCAGAGGCGCACGCCCTCCGGGCTCGCCATGAAGTCCCATACGGCCGCCGGGGGCAGCGGGAGGGTGCGGGAGACGCCGACTTCCCAGCCCGCGCCCTTCGTGAGCCCGGCCGGGGTGGCCGCCGCGGGCCCGGTGGCGGGGGTGCCGGTCCGGTCCGTCATGGGTCCGTCTCCTTCGGCTCGGCGGGCGCGGTGCGCCCGCACCTTGCTGCGGTTGCCGCAGTGGCCCATCGCGCACCAGCGGCGCCGCCCGGGGCGCGAGGTGTCGACGAAGATCAGAAAGCAGTTGTGGGTGGCGCACTCGCGGACGCGGTGCGCGAAGGGGCCGGTGAACAGGTCCACGGCGTCCCGGGCGACCGTGGACAGGAGGGCCGTGACGCTCGCGGGCTCCGGGGCCCAGCCGCGGCCGCCGTCCGGGGCGATCCGGGGCACCAGGGGCGCCTCGGCCGCCGCCGCGTTGATCACCGCGAGATCCGCCGGATCGGGCGCCCGCTCGTGGGCGCGGGCGCCGGCCGCGCGCCAGAGCGCGTCACGGACGTACCGGACGGCTTCGGGCGAGCCCTCGTCGACGGCGAGTCGCAGCCCGGGGGCGAGCCGGCTCTCCGCCGCCCACCGGAGCACCGCCGCCGGTTCGGTGAGCACCTCGAACCGCGCGAAGTCACCCGGGCCGCCCGTGGCCAGCAACTCCAGGCACAGGGCTCCGGGATCGAAGCGGTAGGGCCGCCGGCCGCCACAGCGCAGCATCAGCCCCGGCGTTTCCCCTGCCCTTCCGTTCATGTAACCAGTATAAGTGGTTGCCATGACACTGCACTGGAAACTCGTCGTGGACGCACGGGACCCGCACGCGCAGGCCGACTTCTGGGCGGCGGCCCTCGGCTACCTGGTGGAGGACAACAGCCCGCTGATCGAGGTCCTGCTCACGCGGAACGCGGTCCCCGAGGAACTGACCGTCCGGTCCCACGACCGCCGCGCATGGCGCGATCTGGTCGCCGTCCGGCATCCGGACGACGGCTTCGACGAGCAGAGCGGGACGGGTCTGGGGCGGCGGATCCTCTTCCAGCGCGTGCCGGAGGAGAAGTCCGGCAAGAACCGGCTCCATATCGACGTGCACAGCGCGCCCGGCGAGCGGGAGGCGGAGGCACGGCGCCTGCTCGGCCTCGGCGCGACGGCCCTGCGGCAGGTGCGGGAGCCGTCGGGCGAATGGGACGTGATGGCCGACCCCAACACACCTGACTACCAGTTCTGAGGATACCTGCACGTCAGCGCCAACGACAGAGCCCCGCACGGCACTTGGCCGCACGGGGCGTTTTGCTGTCTGCGTGGGACGCTACGGGGCCCGTAGCGCGTCCTCGGGGGTCGGGCCCGCCCCGAGCTTCACGGCGTGGTCCGGGCAGGCGTAGAGGGTCGTTCCGGGTCCGCTGCTGCTCTGTATCCAGCGGACGGGGATCGGAGCGCGCGTGACGGTCTTGCACTCCACACACCACGCCTCGAATCCGGCGAGGACTTCCGGGAACAGTTCGTCGGCGGTCACGCGGCCACCCGCTCACGGCGTACGAGCGAGCCGAGCGGCATGGTCGGGTGGTCGTAGTCCACGCCGATCCGGGCGAACGCTGCCGCGTAGCTTCGCTCCCGTTGCGGGGCGGGCAGGTACCGCGTGTGTTCGTCGTGGAAGATTTCGCGCACCTCCCGCGATGACGGGGCGGTCCAGGGGCGGGACCAGGGCGAGGCGGGCGGGGGAACGAACGGGGCGGCGGGACGTTCGGCAGCGTGCCGACCCTTGGCGGGCAGCAGCAGCCGCAGCGTCCAAAGCAGGGCACGGGCGATAGAGTCGCGCATGGTCGTTTCAGCTCCTATTAGCTGTCTCGGCAAGCCCCGTTGGACCGGGCCTAATCGGTCCCTCGGGGCGCTTTTCGTTTCGACGGTAGCCAACTCCTCTACCCTCGTCTACCTACGTATAGAAACGGGGTTCGGCGTGTCTGGTTGTCTACGCTTCTCCCATGAGCCCGAGCGTTGACTACGAAGCCCCGAAACCCCCGTATCAGCAGATCGCGGCGGAGATCATCCGGGATATCGAGTCGGGCACCCTCGCCGTGGACCGCCCGATCCCCTCGGAGTCCTCATTGATCCAGCGGTGGGGCGTGGCCCGGGACACCGCCCGCCGCGCGGTGCGGCACCTGCGGGAACTCGGGTACGTCTACACCGTGCCGCAGCGAGGCACCTACGTGCGTGACCGCAGCGAGGAAGAGCGCTAGGACGACGCGTAGCCCCGCCCGCGCGCCACGGGGGCAGCACACGGGCGGGGCCGGGGTCCGTGTGGGGTCAGATGGGGAAGCGCCATGAGTCGTCCGGGGACCGGAGATAGCTGCCCTGGGGGGAGAGTTCCGCACGCATCGAGTGGAGAGAGAACCGGTTGTGCTCCTCCCAGGTGCGGCGGACGCGTTCCAGGTCGTCCCAGAGTCGGCGAGGGCCACCCTGGTGGACCAGGGGTGAGGTTCCGTCCTCGGCTCGGGCCCATGAGCCGTCCGCAGCGAGCAGCCATACGACGCGCCGCCCGTCGTCCGGGTAGGTAGCTGCGCGGGTCTCGACTCCGGGCGTGTCCAGCTCGAACAGCCACCGGAGCGGCCATTCCTGCCAGAGGTCGGGAATCGTGCCCTCGGGGGGCCGTACGTCCTCGCCCTTGCGCACTCGGGCGGTCACGAACACGTCATCCAGCTTCCCTGGGTAGTCCGCTTCCCGTCGCGTCTCCATGAACGTTGCCGGGTCGGGCTGGACGGTTCCCCGCGCGATTCCGTCCGCGCCCATGTCTGCCGTGATCAATAGGGCGGTGTGGGCAATCGTCGTGACCAGTCGCCCGCCAGGACGCAGCGCGCGGAGCCAGGACACGGGGACGGGCCGCACGGAAACGGTCGCCATGATGCGGTCGTACTCGGTATCGGGGAGATCGCCGGTTGCGTCGATGGCTTCCAGCCGAGGGGTTCGCCCGAACTCCGCGAGACGCTTGCGGGCAGCCTCGACCAAGTACGGGTCCACGTCCACACTCGTCACGTTGCCGTCGCCGAAGCGGTGCGCGAACAGAGCGGCGGAGTACCCGGAACCCGTGCCCACGTCGAGCACGCGTTGACCGGGCTTCACGTCGAGCCGGTGAGCCATGGACACGATGAGCCCCGGCAGGGTGCTGGACGACGTGGGGTCACCCTTTCCGTGCTCGCCCGGGGCCGCGTGGTCAGCGTGGGCGGGACCGACGCGGGTTACAAGCGTCTCGTCCGTGTAGGCCGCGTGCAACAGCTCGGCGGAGTCCTCGGGCGGATTCACCAACTCCCATTGCTGCGTGGGGCTGTTGGGGGTGCGCTGCCACCAGCGCGGGACGAGCTTATGACGGGGGGTGTTGCTGACTGCTTCATGCCATCCGGGGGCGTTCGCGGTCACCTTGTCGGCGAGGGTGCGGGCGGCGGCGGTCCATGTGGGCGTTTCGGTCATGCGGTCTCTCCTTGTAGTGCGTCGGCCATGGCTTCAACGAGCGGTACACCGGCTTTGACGGCGAGCCAATGCCACTGACCGTTGGGGTTCACCTCGAAGAAGACCCAACGGCCGTCCGGGGTGACCGCGAAGTCCAGCGCGCCGAAGAACAGGCCGAGTTCGTCCATGAGCCGGCGGACCCCCTTCTCAACTTCGGGGGGCAGGTCCACCACCTCGTACGTATGGGACTGGTAGTCAGTGCGCCAGTCGAGCTGTGCGGCTTCGCTGCCCGCGTGGATAGCTACGGGAAACATACGGTCCCCGATCACGGTCAAGCGCACTTCATACGCCTTTTCCACGCGCTCTTGGAACAGGTGGGCTGTGCCGCTTACCCCGTCGTCCACCTGGTCCGCTGAGACGAGCGCGACAGGAAGGAACTGACGCTCTCCCCCGGGGCCGAGCACGCCCCCACCGAGCCCCTTGTAGACAACCGTGTCATCGCCCATGAACATGCGGGCGTGCTCGGGGTCCGACGTGATCACGGAGCGGGGCACGTCGAGCCCGCAGCGGGCAGCAACGGCGAGTTGAACGGGCTTGTAGTTCGCGGCGGCGTCCTTGCTCGGGTGGTTGATCCACCGCACAGGCAGGGAACCGAGTACGCCGAGCAGCCCTGAGCGTGCTTCCGATACCGCGAGGGCGCGAGCGTTGCCGGGCCAGTATCCGGGAGTCCGGAACTCGTTGGGGCGTCGCCACCACACCGACTTGACGGCTTCGAGTCGGACGGAACGGGAGCCGGTGAGGGGCCCCGTCCAGCCGTCCCCGGTGAGGGAGACGGCCAGACGGGAGGCGGTGGGAAAGTCGGCGGTGTCAAACCTGACGACTTCCTCCCCGCGCTTCACTAGCTCCTCAACCACTGCGTCGGCCGTGAGATCGTTCCGGCCGGTCAGGATGAGGACGGTTCGCATGTCAGTACAGGTCGGTTCCGGAGTCGGAGCCGGGGGCCGAGCCGTCGCCGTTGCTGGTCTCGGTCTGCGTCTCGGGCATCTCCGCCGTGATCGCGTGCCACGGGTTGCCCTCGGCCGATACGTTGAGCTGCAACCCCTCGCTCTACGTGATGACGGGCGCTTCATTGTTCGACGGCGGGGGCGAGACCAGGTGCCGGACCCCGAACGGGACGGGCGTGACCGTTGCGGTGCTCATTCTCTGTTCCTCCTAGGTGGTTGGTGTGGTGCATCTGGAGCCGGTCGGCTGCCGACCGTCACGCAGACAGCCGACCGGAGTTGGGCCCGCTCCCTGCCACAGAGCAAGTCATGTAGCAGGGGGCGGAGTTGGTGGCCTGCCCTGGTCACAGAAGAGAGGCAAGCCAGCCCGACGTGCGCCGGGCCTTCCTGTGGCTCGCGCGACCAGGTCGGGGGCTTATGGGCTGTCCGTCAGCGGCGGGCAGCGTGAGGCTGGACTCGGACGGGGGCACAGCCACGGGCCAGACGGACAAGGTGAAACGACAGCCCGTGTCGGGGATCACCACCGACAGCGGGGCCCCGTCCTTGAGCTGGTCCCGGGCGGCCTGGCGCTCCTCGGCGTCCAGAGCCCAGAACCGTAATTCCGTGGGGCAGTCGGGCACGGGCACCGTGTCCAGGCACATCCACGGCTTGGCCCAGGGGCAGCATTCCGGGTCAGGGTCGAGCCGTTCCGCGATGCGCGCGGCCTCGCCCTGTAACCACCGCAGCGCGAGTTTCGGCGAGATCGTTTGGAAGGCGCCGAGGACGTACGGGACTGTTTCGCGCGTTCCGTACACCTCGCCTTCGGCGAGGACTTCGCACCAGTAGGCCCGAGTCGGTACTCCCGCACTGGACCGGGCGGGATTCCCCGTAGCTGTTCGTGCGCGCTTCTCCATGTCCGGGCCCTCCCTGCGGTGTCATCCCTTGCGGTGGTCGTGCTCGCACTAGGCAACCGTCCGACCACGCACGGCGGTACCGTTGGGAAGACAGCAGGACTTAAAAGCGTTAAGCAGTCAGAGCACGGGAGTTGGGGACCAGTGACGACACGACAGCCGAACGCAGGACTTGAACGGCTGTACCGCGAGAGCGGGTGGACCCTGCGGCAGTTCGCCCAAGAGGTCAACCGGTTAGGCACCGAACGCGGAACACCCCTCAAGTACCAACAACCCTCAGTGCACCAGTGGTTGAGTGGGCACCTACCGAAAGACGCCGTGCGGCCGCTGATTCTGGAAGCACTCGCCCGGAGGCTGCTCCGCCCCGTCACACATGCCGAGGCGGGATTCCCACCCCCGGAAGGGTCTAGCAGTCACCCGACTACCGTTGAAGGGCTGGTAGACCTCGGGAGGCAAGATATGGACCCCTCACGCCGAAGCGTCCTAGGTGCCGGACTGTTCTCCGTGGCCCTTACCGTCCCTGGGTGGCCGGATGTTGTGGGGCGCATGGAAGCGGTTCAGTCGGGAAAGACGCAACGCATAGGGATGGCCGACGTAAACATGGTCATCGCTATGACAGAGCGCGTGTCTGACTTGGACGACCAATTCGGAGGTCGGCACGCTCGCCCGATGGCAGCGGCTTTTCTCGTGAACACGGTCGCCCCCTACCTTCGAGCCGACGCGACAGAAGAAGTCCGTAAAGCCATGATGTCAGCGGCTTCGGATCTTTGCTATCTCACCGGATATATGGCTGTGGATGAAGGGGTTCACGGCCTGGCCCAACAGTATTACCTAAAAGCGCTAGAGCTAGCAGGGGCCTCGGAAGACCACCTAACGTATTGCACGACCCTACGGGGAATGAGCGTTCAGGCAGTTGATCTACGTCACGGGAAGACCGCGATGCGTCTTGCCGATGCGGCTGCTTCTGCGTCTCCGCAGGCTGGTCCGCGAATGCGCGCCTTCTTGGCGGGGCAACAAGCGCACGCCTCCGCGCAGCTTGGAGAGCGCACAAAAGCGCTTACGTATCTGCGAGAGGCCGAAGCGGCAATGGAAAAGGCTGAATCCCAATCAAAGACGTTTGGATCGTACAATCCTTCTTCCCTGACCTACCACGCGGGGCAAGTCCGGTACGAACTGGGCGACGTTCGGGGATCAGTCAAAGACCTTGAGGAATCCGATAAGCTGCGACACAGCTCATTCAAGAGAAATCGGATTCGCTACCTGTCTATGCTTGCCGAACGTCAGCTAGACATTGGCCACCTCGAAAACGCGTGTGCCACATGGCTCAAGGTCGTGGAAATTTACCCCGACGTTCAATCGGGGCAGTGCGACAAGGCTATGTCAACGATGCAGGCTCGGATTCGTCCCTACCTCAAGAATCAGGCTGCCCGTAGTCTCTACGAGCGCGCACGGCTTGTCACCCCACCACCGGTTGGAACCTGAGCGTAAAAAAGAAAGCCCCGCTCGCATCATTCACTAATGAATGATGCGTGCGGGGCGGGTGTTTCTGTTAGATCAGGTCGGGGTCACCTCCGCAAAAAAGCCTCAACGAGCCATGCGAGTTTTTTGCCTCCCTGCCGATCTGGAGCGGGAGGAGAGGGGAGTACCCCCCTGGTCGGGCTGCGCCCTATGTCCGAATTGGCTTCGCATTCGCGGCAGCCCAACCGCCCGGTTGCCGTTGCGCGGTCTCGCGGTTGTGACACTGCGTGCACAGCGGACGGAGCCTGTTGAACGCGTCCGGCTCGGCGACCCCTTGCGCCACCAGCTCACGCCGAGACTCGGGGAAGTGGTCAGCGACCGTCGCTGTACGCCCGCACAGCAGACACCACGGGTTCCGGTACAGGTACGCCTTACGGATGCGCTGCCACCGTGTGGTGTAGCCCCGTTCGTTGGACGTACCGCGCTGTTGCTCGGCCTCGCGCCGATGCTTGGCACAGCGCCCGCCCGTGGTCAGTTCGGGGCACCCGGGTACAGGGCACGGGGGGCGGGGCTTACGCGGCACGGGGGGCACCAGCACCAGGGGCGGGGGTGTCCTCGGCCGTGGTCACGACCAGCACGTTGCGGGGCGGTGCAGCAGCCACAGCAGCCACCACAGCGCCGAGCCGTTCAACGTCCTCGGGACCGTGCTCGTACGTCTCACAGAGCCACAGCACGCGCGCCCCCGAACTCGGTAGCGGTCTTGAGCTGGTGGCACGAGTGGCACAGCACTTGAACATTGCGGTCCACGTCTTCACCGCCGAGGGCGAGGGGCCGCACGTGGTCCACGTCCACCCCGTCCGCGGGGAAGTCGCCCAAGCACCAGTCGCACCAGGCCGAGCCCCGTTCCTGCACTCGCCGGCGGAGTCGGGCCGCAGCGTCCCTACGGTTCGCCCGTCGTCGTCCCCGTGCCCGCCGAGAGCGGACGTTCGGGCGACCCTCGTACGCCCCGTGGTGAGCCTTGCAGCGGCCCCGATGGGTCGCCGGCTCCGTGCAGTCGATACAGCGCATGGCGCCCCCTCGATGTCGTCCGCCTGGTCGTCGTTCTCTGCGTGCCCACCCCGGGACTCGAACCCGGAACTCTGCGGCCGATATCCCGGACGAGCCGGGCCGGTACCGCGCACCTCTACCGATTGGGTCAGGTGGGCTTGGTCGTCCTCGTCGGCGGGCGTAACGCGAACGACGAGTGATCGTTTGGTTCGATATGAACGCAACCAAGCGCGCGCTTGCCGCCGCTGCTCTCGTCGGAGTGGCTGTCATCTCGGCCACCGCCACCGCTCACGCCGACTCGCCGGAAGCGGCCCCGTATCCCGCCGCGCCGTACCCGGGTGGCTATCCGGGATACCCGGGATACCCGGGCTTTATCGGCGCCGGGCCCCCGGTAGCCCCCGGCAGCACCCAGGCCTTGTACAACAACAACGCGGTTGCCTCCGGGACTCAGGGCCTCCTCAACAAGATCGCTTTCGGCGTTCTCTGATCGGCAGTCAGCTGGGGTCTTAGGGTCTGGACTCGGTGGGGACCGCACGCGCTTACGACCCCTTTCGGCGCCCCCGGTCAAGGGGCGGTTACTCATGGGCGGTGCGGTCCCCGCGCGTTGCCTCACGACCCCTGCGGCCACCCTCGCGGGTGCGTGGTGCACGGGCAACGCTGGTGAGAGAGCGCCGGTACTCGGACCGCCGGTTTCCCCCTCGGGGTGGGTGCGCGGTATTCCCGCGCTCTCTCCTGCCCCAGTAGTAGGGACCGAAGGTGGTGCGCGCCTTGCCCGCTCCGTGCGGTAGGCGGTCGCCCGTTCCTCGGTCTCTTCCTGGTGCCCCACCTGTAGGGACCGAAGGTGGTGTGAGGGGCCGAGGGGTGTTGAGGGTGACGACGGAGACCCCGGTTTCTCTTTCTCTTAGGTTTTTCTTGGCTACCCCAAAAAGTGTCGAAACTCGACACCCTCAACACCCTTTCGCCTCGCTGTTGGGCCGCTCGGCCCGAGGGGCAGCCGGCGAGGGCCCCGCACGCCCGAGGGCGGACAGCAGAAAGCCCCGGCGGGTCCACGGGGACCTACCGGGGCCGGACGGTCCGGCGGTACTCCGTCCCCGAGGGGGCACCGGGCCTACCCCGCACGCTCCATTTCGGTGCGGGGCAGCCCGAGCCTATCGGGGCCCTACGCGGCGACCAGTTCCCGGACGGGCTCGGCGACCGTGGCGGGCTCGACCAGGCGCACGGACGCGCCCTCGGTCGGGGAGTCTCCGCGTGCCACCGACTCAAGGGCCGATGCCTCACCCGCGAGGGCTTCCGCGGCAGGGTCCAGCTCACCGGACATGGTGAACGTGACACGTCGGGTGTCCAGCTTCCGCCACCCGCCCCGGACACCGCGCCGCACGTCCAGCCGCACGCCCGCTTCAATGAGCATCGCGCGTCGTCCAGCCGTGTCCTTCTCCGCCCACTCGTCCGCGAACGTGCGGCCCGTGCTGGTAACGATGCGCTGCGGCTCGCGCTTCTCCCGGGACTCCAGCTCGGCTATGCGGTTGTCGAGCGCGTCCGCCCGTTCCTGCCACGCCCGCGCGGCGTGCTTGGACTTCTGCCGCCCCTTCTGTTCCTGGTGCTCCTCGAACTCGGCGAGAGTGGCGCGCAACTCGGGCTCGGGGTCGTACCCGGGAATCTCGACAACGTGAGTCGTCTCGACCGGACCGACCACCCGCAGGAACTCGGCGGTCACGTACTCGTCCACCCAGCACGCGCGGACGTTGGCGGGCAGTGCGCACGCGTCGCCCCTCGCCGAGCTGTTGCACTTGTAGAAGGGGTGGACGCTCGCCCCGTTCTTCGTGGGCTTGGACAGGTACATACGTCCCCCGCACGAGTCGCAGTGAACGACCCGCAACAGCAGCGCGTCCGTGTCCTTACGTTCCTTGTTGTCGATGCTGCGGGAGTCGAGAACCGCGCCGATGCGGTCGAACTCCTCGCGCGTGAGGATCGGCGTTTCGGTCTGCATGATCGGGTTGCCCTCGGCGTCCCGAACGGGCTTGCCCTGGTGCATCTTCCAACCGAGCAACGTCGGGTTGCGCAGCATCCGGGTAATGACAGCGGGGGTCCACTTGAACACGTCACGCACGACGTGCGACCCCTTGGCCCCGCCGGTCTTCCCGCCCCGCTCGCGCTCCATCTTCACGGCCCAGTGATCACGCGGGCTCGGGATGCTGTCGGCGTTGAGCCCCACGGCGATAGCCGAAACGGTCGCACCCTCCAACAGCTCACGGACGATGCGTTCAATGACCTTGACCGCATCGGGGTCCGGGACGAGCGTCCAGCCGATACCCCCGTGTTCCTTGGGCATCGGTGCGGGCATGTAGCCGTACGGCGGACGACCGCCACCACGCCACCGAAGGGGCATTTTCCGGATGGCAGCCATAGCGCCGGTTACGCGGTCGCTGATGCTCTGTGCCTCCACCTGAGCGGCAAAGGCAAACATGGTCATCTGCAATTCCGCCATGGGGTCCATGGGGTTGCGGAAGTCAAAGACGAGCTTTCCCCCGCCGATGCCCTCGGCGAACACCAACACCTTTCGGTGCGTGCGGGCCCACTTGGCAAGCTCGTGCATGTCCGCCATGGACCGGATAGCGCGGTCAAAGCGCCACCACACCAGGGCGTCAAAGTCATCGGGTCGGGCGAGCCACGCGCCGAGGGCGGGACGGTCAAAGGGGCTGATCTTGGAAGCGGAAACGTCAAGGTCTACCGCCTCGCGGAGCTGGTCACCCTCGCCAAAGCTGATGTTGTGCGCGGCTGCCGCTTGGTCGTCGGCCTCGCGCTGCCGCTCGGGGCTGGTGGTCTCGTCGGTGAGCACGGACAGACGGACACACCGCACACCCCGAAGGGTCTCGGTGTAGACCGTGCCCGCGAGGGGGTTCCGGGGTGCATGGGTCATGCCCCCTGTAGGGACCGAAGGGGTTCCGGTCTCGGTACCGGGCTTGACCAGCGTCGATGCCACCACAGCAACACTCCAGAACGTCTAGTTCTGTGTGTTGGGAGACCCCGAGGGCAACGAGTTCTGCCTCCACTGACGGGCCCGGGCCGGCGGGTCCGGCTGACTGGCCGGGGCTGACGGGTGCGGTCAGGCGGGCCCGGGCCGATGGTCCGGACCGACGGGCCGGGACACCCCGGCCACCCTCCCACCGGGATCCCGGCGCCCGGCCACCGGACGCCCACCGTCCGGTGAGCGGACGGCCATGTCCGGTTCTCACCCTTGACGGTGCGTCACGCTCTCACTCAACATTCAGCACGCACCGCGCACTTCGCACCGCGCGCACGTCGCACGTCGCACCTCGCACCTCGCACCTCGCACCTCGCACCTCGCACGTCCGTTCCTGCTCCAGCGCCCCCGACCCCGCCGGCCGGGGGCGTCACGCACGTTCCGTCCTGTCCCCATACGGAATCCGGAGCCCCCACATGAACCTCTCCGTTCCCGGACGTACCCTCGCAGGCGCCGCGCTGGCGCTGGCGGGGCTGCTGGCGGCCGGCGCACCCGCGCAGTCCGCAGCACCGAGCGCAGCACGGCCGGCCGCCCTCGCGGCGCCGGACATACCGCTCGCCAACGTCAAGGCGCACCTCACCCAGTTCTCCTCCATAGCCGCCGCGAACGGCGGCAACCGGGCCCACGGCAGACCCGGTTACAAGGCGTCCGTCGACTATGTGAAGGCCAAGCTGGACGCGGCCGGATTCACCACCACCGTCCAGCAGTTCACCTCCAGCGGCGCCACCGGCTACAACCTGATAGCCGACTGGCCCGGCGGTGACACCGGGCAGACCCTGATGGCCGGCGCGCACCTCGACTCGGTCAGCTCGGGCGCCGGCATCAACGACAACGCCTCCGGTTCGGCGGCCGTCCTGGAGACCGCGCTCGCCGTCTCCCGCGCCCAGCTCCAGCCGGACAAGCACCTCCGGTTCGCCTGGTGGGGCGCGGAGGAGCTCGGCCTGATCGGCTCCCGGTACTACGTCAACAACCTGCCCGCCGCCGAGCGCGCGAAGATCTCGGGCTATCTGAACTTCGACATGATCGGCTCGCCGAACCCGGGCTACTTCGTCTACGACGACGACCCGGTGATCGAGCAGACCTTCAAGGAGTACTTCGCCGGCCTCGGGGTCCCCACCGAGATCGAGACCGAGGGCGACGGCCGCTCCGACCACGCCTCGTTCAAGAACGCCGGCATACCGGTCGGCGGTCTGTTCACGGGCGCCGGCCGCACCAAGTCCAGCGCGCAGGCCCAGAAGTGGGGCGGTACGGCCGGGCAGGCCTTCGACCGCTGCTACCACTCCTCCTGCGACACCACCGCGAACATCAACGACACCGCGCTGGACCGCAACAGCGACGCCGCCGCCCACGCGATCTGGTCCCTGTCGGCCGGTACCACCAACCCGCCCGGCGGTGACACCTACGAGTCGACGGCGGACGTCGCGATCCCGGACATGGGAGCGGCCGTCACCTCGGCGATCCCGGTCACCGGGCGCTCGGGCAACGCGCCCGCCGCGCTGCGGGTCGGCGTGGACATCAAGCACACCTACCGCGGCGACCTGGTGATCGACCTGGTGGCCCCGGACGGCAGCGCCTACCGGCTGAAGAACTCCAGCGGCAGCGACTCGGCCGACAACGTGATCACCACCTACACGGTGAACGCCTCCTCGGAGGCGGCCAACGGTGAGTGGAAGCTGCGCGTCCAGGACGTGGCCCGGTACGACACGGGCTACATCGACTCCTGGAAGCTCACCTTCTGACCTGATCTTTGACCTCGGACGTCGAACGGCCCGGCCCCGCCCCCAACGAGGGGGCGGGGCCGGGCCGCTGCCGCCGGGCCCGGGGCGTCAGCCCCTGGCGGCCTTGTTCGCCGCGTCGAGCAGCGCGCCCTTGGTGACGGCACCGACGTAGACCGTGCCGTCGTCCGTCATCAGCGCGTTCACCAGGCGGGTCGAGAAGACCGTGCCCGTGCCGAACGTACCGCTGACCTTGTCGCCGATCGAGTCCAGGAACTGGCCCGCCTCCGCCGGGAGTTCTTCCTTCCCGCCCTTCCCGTTGCCGGACGCCTCGCCCGAGCCGCCGACGGTGAGGATCGACGTCCAGCCCTCGCCGATGACCTCCGGGCCCTCGGCGCCGAGCAGCCCGGCGGGCCCGCTCGGGAGTCCGGCGTCGTCCTTGCCGGTGCCGGACGCCTCCGCGGCCTTCGCCGCCTCGTCGACCTCGTCGGCCTCGGTGATCTTCGCGCCCTTCGGCGGGGTGAAGTCGAAGACGGACGCGGCGGGCTTGGCGAAGTCGACCCGGGTGAAGCCCGCGTCGATCACGGCCTTGCCGCCGCCGCTGGGCGTGAGGGTGAACTTCAGCGGGGTGCCGGTCTTCGCGTCGACCGCGATGGTGACCGACTTGACCGTCGAGCCCTTCTGTTCGGGCGCCACGACGAGCTGGTACGCGTCCCGGCCCGCGACCCGGGCCGTGCCGCCGACCCGGTAGGAGGTGGTGTCGCCGGAGAACTCCAGCAGCTCGTCCGCGAACTCCTTCGGGGTGGCGGGCAGTTCGGCGGACGGGTCCGGCTTCGCGTCCCCGCCGTGCTCACCGGCGGGCTCCTCGGCCCGGAACGCCTCCTTCGAGGCGCTGTCCCAGGCCCAGACCTCCTCGCCGTTGCGGATGAGGCTGTACTCCTCGGAGCCGTCGACGAGGGTGAGCTTCTGGCGCTCCGGGCCGTCGGCCGCGATGCGCAGGGTGTGGGTGCCGGAGGCGAGTTCGGTCAGCCTGGCCCGCGGGTCGGCGGACGCGCCGTCCCCGGAGGCCCCCGCCACGGAGCCGAGGAGCCCGTCCATGGCCGGCAGCCCGAGGTCGGTGCTGATCTTCACCGTGCCGGAGAGCTGCTGGGTGTCCGAGGCCGCGATCTTCTCGATCAGCTCGCGGGCGGTGACCTTCGGCAGCTCGGGGTCACCGGAGCTGGCGAGCGCCGGCACGAGGCCGATGGTTCCCGCCGCCACACCGGCCACCGCCAGGGGGACGACATAGCGGGCGGCCCTGCGGCGGCCCACCGCGGGGCCAGGGGCCTCGCCGGTGGTGTGTGCGCTGTCGTTCGGTGCCATGGTGTGCCCTACCTCCGTGGTTGGTCAGGGGTGGTGCTTTCCATATGACCAAACGGACGGCCCCTCAGGCGTCAGCCCCCGGAAGCAAACCCGCGTACCCCTCGGGTATGACAACCGGCCCGGTCTCTCTCCCGTCCCGTAGGGGCGCAGCGCCACCGGACTCGGGGTTGCCTACCGGCCCCGGCCCGACGCGCAGGGGGCTTCAGCCGGCGTACCGGGGGGTTCAGCCGGCGCGGTGCACCACCGCGTCGCACAGCTCCTCCAGGGCCGCCTTGGCGTAGCCGTCCGGCAGCGGTGCGAGCATCGCACGGGCCTCCTCGGCGTAGCGCACGGTCTCCCGGCGGGCCTGCTCCAGGGCGGGGTGGGCGCGGAGCAGGCGCAGAGCCTCCGCGTGCCGGGCGTCGTCGGCGAGGTCGCTCTCCAGCAGGGCGACCAGCTCGGCGTCCTCGGGCCGTCCGCCCGCCTCGGCCGCCGCGCGCAGCAGGAGGACGGGCAGGGTCGCGATGCCCTCGCGCAGATCGGTGCCGGGGGTCTTGCCGGACTCGTGGGAGTCGGAGGCGATGTCGAGCACGTCGTCGGCGAGCTGGAAGGCCACGCCGAGCCGCTCGCCGTACTGGGTCAGCACCTCGGTGGTCCGCTCCTCGGCGCCCGCCATCATCGCGCCGAAGCGGCAGGAGACGGCGACCAGCGAGCCGGTCTTGCCCGCGAGGACGTCGAGGTAGTGGTCGACCGGGTCACGGCCGTCGCGCGGGCCCGCGGTCTCCAGGATCTGGCCGGTGACCAGGCGCTCGAACGCCTCCGCCTGGACCCGCACCGCCTCCGGGCCGAGGTCGGCCAGGATGTGCGAGGCACGGGCGAAGAGGAAGTCGCCGGTGAGGACGGCCACCGAGTTGTCCCAGCGGGAATTGGCGCTGGGCACCCCGCGGCGCACGTCCGCCTCGTCCATCACGTCGTCGTGGTACAGCGTGGCGAGGTGGGTCAGCTCGACGACCACGGCCGAGGGCACGACACCCGGCGCGTGGGGGTCGCCGAACTGCGCGGCCAGCATCACCAGCAGCGGACGGAAACGCTTGCCGCCCGCGCGGACCAGGTGCTGGGCGGCCTCCGTGATGAAGGGCACCTCGCTCTTGGTGGCTTCGAGCAGGCCCTCCTCGACAGCCGACAGCCCGGTCTGGACATCGGCCTCAAGAGCCTGGTCCCGCACGCTCAGCCCGAACGGCCCGACGACGGTCACGAGGGGGTCTCCTGTCTGCTGACGATCACACGGATTGTCGATGTGTCGCTGGATTCGCTCATGTCAGCGTATCCGGTCGGCTTTCGATCACCGTGAGCGCCTTCCTGCACCCGCCGGTATGTTCTTCTCGATGCCGTCACGTCCGCTTTGCACCGTTCGGCGGGAGGGGTTCCGCTCCCCGGCACGCGGGCCGCCACCGGGAGGCACCACCCATGCGCATCCGTACCGACCTGCCGTACGAGACCGCCCACGAGGACCTCCGCATCCCTCTGCCCGACGGCACCCGCCTCCACGCCCGCCTCTGGCGCCCGGTCACCGGCGAACCGGTGCCCGCGCTGCTGGAGTACCTGCCGGACCGGCTCACCGACCGGACCGCGCCCCGCGACAGCCGGCGCCACCCCTGGTACGCCGGGCACGGATACGCCTCGGTGCGGGTCGACGCGCGCGGGCACGGCAACAGCGAGGGGCTGCCCGGCGACGCGTACGACGAGGGGGAGCTCGCGGACGGGGTCGCGGTCGTGGAGTGGCTGGCGGCGCGGCCCTGGTGCAGCGGCCGGGTGGGCGTGTTCGGGATCGGGCGGGGCGGCGGCGAGGCCCTCCGGATCGCCGCCCGCGCGCCCGGGCCGCTCAAGGCGGTCGTCACGGTCTGCGCGCCGGACGACCGCTACGACGACGATGTCCACTACCTGGGCGGCTCCGTCCTCGCCGCGGGGACGCACGCCCGGTCCGCGGCCGCGCTGGCCCTGGTCGTCCACCCGCCGGACCCGCTGCACGCCGGGGAGGGCTGGCGGGAGCAGTGGCTGGAGCGGCTGGAGGCGGTGGAACCACCCCTGTACACCTGGCTCGCCCACCAGCTCCGCGACGACTACTGGCGCGGCGGCGGCGTCCGCGAGGACCCCGCCGCGATCCGGGCGGCCGTCCTCGCGGTGGGCGGCCGGCACGGCCCCTGCGGGGACACCGTGCTGCGGCTGGTCGAGCACCTGCCCGCGGACCGCGTGCGCGGGCTGATCGGGCCCTGGCCGCACCGGTACCCGGACGAGGTCCCGCCGCCCGGCCCGGCGATCGGCTTCCTCCAGGAGACCCTGCGCTGGTGGGACCGGCACCTGAAGGACGCGGACAACGACGTCATGGACGAGCCCCTGCTGCGCTCCTGGATCAGCGCCTCGCACCGGCCGGCCTCCGCCCGGCCGCGACCTCCCGGCCGCTGGGCCGGCGACCCGGCGTGGCCCTCCCCGTACGTCACCCCCGTGGCTTACGCGCTGGCCGGCGATCCCGTCCTGGTGCGCTCCCCGCAGCGGACCGGCCTCGACGCCGGCCCCTTCCTCCCGCGCGGCGACGACGCCGGCCCGGCGCCCGACCAGCGCGAGGAGGACGCCCGCTCGGCGTGCTTCGAGTTCCCCGTGGCCGGGGCCCCGGTGGAGATCCTGGGGCGGCCCCGGGTGACCCTGCGCCTGCGCGCGGGGGGCCCGCGCGGACAGGTGGCCGTCCGGCTCTGCGACGTGGCCCCGGACGGCTCCTCGGCCCTGGTGACCCGGGGCGTGCTCAACCTCTCCGCCCGCCACGGCCCGGACCGGGCCGTGCCCTGGCCTCCCGGGGAGGGCGGGGAGGTGACCTTCGAGCTGGCCGGCGCCGGGTACGCCTTCCCGCCCGGCCACCGCATCCGGCTCGCGGTCTCCTCGGCGTACTGGCCCTGGGCCTGGCCGCAGCCGGACGCGGACGGCTTCACCCTGGACCCGGCCGGTTCCCGGCTGGAGCTGCCCGTGCGCGACGCGGCCGCCCACCCGGAGGACGCCGGCATCCGCTTCGAGGAGCCCGAGCAGTCCGAACCCGTCCAGGTCACCGTGCCCGCCACCCTCGACGAGCCGCGCCCCGAGCGGCTGGTGGTCCGGGACGTGGCCGCGGGCACCTGGCGGCTGACGGTGGACCCGCACCCCGGGACCCGGGTGCACCCGGACGGCCTGGAGTTCACCGAGGACGCCGTCGAGACGTACACGATCCAGGAGGACGACCCCCTCTCCGCACACGCCCGCGCCGACCGCACGGTCCGCCTCCACCGCCCCGAGCTCGCCTGGGACGTGCGGATCACCACCCGCTCGGAGCTCTCCTGCGACGCTGCGGACTTCGTCACCGAGGACGAGGTCGTCTGCCGGGACGGCGAGGAGGTCGTCTTCCACCGCACCTGGGAGCGGCGCATCCCGCGCACGGCGGGCTGACGCGGTCCGCGCACGGCGGGCCGAGCGGCGGGGCGGGTGCCGGGCGGGAGGCGGCGGGGCGTGCCGGGCGGGCCGACCGCCGGGGGTCCGGGCGGGGCTGCTTCCGGGCGGCGCGGGGCACCGGTGTGGCGGGCGGCGCGCCCACGTAACGTGTCGTCCACACCCGTGGAAAGCGAGGCAGGCACCGATGTCCGAGCAGAGCCCGCTCGACGTGGCCGAGGGCGACCCCTTCGGCCCGCACAACCTCCCGTACGGCGTCTTCACCACCGCGGACGACCCCGAGCGCCGCAGGCTCGGTGTGCGGATCGGCGATCACGTCCTGGACGCCGGGGCGGCCGCCCTCGCCCTCGGCTCCCCCTACGCGGACCTGCTCGGCCGGCCGAGCCTCAACCCCCTGCTGGCGGCCGGGCGGACCGTCTGGCGCGATGTGCGCCGCGCGCTCACCGCCTGGGTCACCGTCCCCGCCCACCGGCCGGACATAGAGCCCCTGCTGCACCCGCTCTCGGCCGTGACCATGCACCTGCCGTACGAGGTCGCCGACTATGTCGACTTCTACGCCAGCGAGCACCACGCGACCAACGTGGGCCGGATCTTCCGCCCGGACGGCGACGCCCTCACGCCCAACTGGAAGCACCTGCCCATCGGTTACCACGGGCGCTCCGGCACGATCGTGGTCTCCGGGACGGACGTGGTGCGCCCCTGTGGGCAGCGCAAGGCGCCCACCGACCCGGCGCCGGTCTTCGGGCCGTCCGTGAAGCTGGACATCGAGGCCGAGGTCGGCTTCGTCGTCGGCACCCCGTCCGCGCTCGGCACCCCCGTCCCGCTCGACTCCTTCCGCGACCACGTCTTCGGGCTGTTCCTGCTCAACGACTGGTCGGCGCGGGACATCCAGGCGTGGGAGTACGTGCCGCTGGGCCCGTTCCTCGGCAAGTCCTTCGCCACCTCGGTCTCCGCGTGGGTGACCCCCCTGGAGGCCCTGGACGCGGCCCGGACCACCCCGCCCGCCCGGGACTTCGACCTCCTGCCGTACCTGGACGACTCCGCTGAGGAGGAGCCCGGCGGCTTCGACCTGCGGATCTCGGTGGCGATCAACGGCACGGTCGTCGCGGAGCCGCCGTTCGCCTCGATGTACTGGACGGCGGCGCAGCAGCTCACCCATATGACGGTGAACGGCGCGTCCCTGCGCACCGGCGACGTGTACGGCTCCGGCACGGTGAGCGGGCCCGAGGTGAACCAGCGCGGCTCCCTGCTGGAGCTGACCTGGAACGGCCGCGACGCCGTCGAACTCCCGGACGGCAAGCGCACCTTCCTGGAGGACGGCGACGAGGTCACCCTCACGGCCTGGGCCCCGGGCCCGGACGGGGTGCGCGTGGGCCTCGGCGAGGTCACCGGCCGGATCGTTCCCTCTGCCTCCTCCTCCTTCTGAGGCTCGGTCCGCCTCCGGGGCGCTGTCGGCGGGTGCCGGCGGACGGCCGTGCCCGGACCCTCGTTGCCCGGGTCCCGGGCGCGGCCTCCCTTCCGGCATCCGCGCGCCCCTTCGGCTCACCCGCCCGCGCCCGTGGGGCGGGGGCCGGGTCCGGTCAGACCGCGCGCCAGAGGGCGGGGACGGACGGCGGCTCCCAGCCCGGCTGGGCCAGGTGGGTCTGGAGGCACAGATAGGCCGCGCCGCCGTAGGTGACCCGGTCACCCGCCGCGTAGGACGTCCCGGCGCGCCAGGCCCCGCCCGGCGGCGGGGTGGTCGGGCCCCCGGTCGGCGAGGGACCCGGGCCCGGCTGCTGGGCCACGTCCAGCACGAAGTCGAACGCCGCCTCCCGGGCGCCGCCCGCGCCCCGCACGGTCATCAGCAGCCGCGGGTCGAACAGCGCGTCGGTGTTGTTGCGCGGTTCGCCCGGGAAGTAGAGCTGTGTGGTCAGCACGGGGCGGCCGGGAGCCTGCGCCTTGACGTGCAGGTGACGGGTGCGCCCCGGATACAGCCCCGGGACGACCGTGGTGAGGCGGAACGCGCCCTGCGCGTCCGTGAACTGGTGCCCGCGGAAGCGGAACCCCGTGTTGTCGTAGGCGCCGTTGACGTCCGCCTGCCAGAAGTCGAGCAGGACGCCCGGGACGGGGCGGCAGGCCCGCCCGAAGACATACCCCGTCACGGTCAGCCGGGTGCCGGGGGTGCCCGGCTCCAGCAGTGACGTCCGGCGGGGCGAGTCCGGCTTGAAGTAGGGGCCCTCCATCTGCGGCGGCGTGGGGTCGTCGCCGTCGTCGCACTGCGGGGTGGGTTCGAGGGCGGTGCCCGTGTCCGGCGCGTTGCGGGCCAGGGCCGGGACGCCGATCAGGGCGGCCGGGGCCGCGACCGACGCGGCGAGCGCGGCGCGCAGCACGGTCTTGCGGCTGGGACGCCGGTCTGGGGTGGTGCCGCCGGGGGTGGCCGCCGCACTGGGTGTGGTCCCGCCGGGGGTGGTCTCGCCGTCCATGCCTGCTCCTTGTGGGGGCTTCGGGGATCGGCACCGAACCTAGGCGGGCGCGCCCGGGCGATCGATGGACGGAACCCGGGGGACGTGGTGAATACCGCCCGTGCCCGCCCCGCCCGCACCCCGGCCCGCCTGTCCGGCCTCGTCGCCGCCCGGCCCGTCCGCACCCCGGCCCGCCTGGCCAGGCTCGTCGCCGCCCGCACCGCCCGCACCGCCACCCGCCTCGCCAACCGCCTCGCCAACCGCCTCGCCACCACGCCGGAACTCGCCGGGGCTGAGCCCGGTCTCGCGGCGGAAGAAGCGGCAGAAGTAGGCCGGGTCCGCGAAGCCGGTCCGGGCCGCGACCTGACGGACCGACAGCCCGGTCCGGGCCAGCAGCCGTTTGGCCTCGTGGACGCGGGCCTCGCGGACCAGCTGGCCCGGTGTGCGGCCGGTGGCGGCCTTCACTGCCTCGGTGAGGTACCCGGTGGTGACGCCGATACGCCGGGCGCAGCCGCGTACCGACCACAGGGCGGGGTCGCCGGCCGCGACCAGACGGACGAACTCCCCGGCGACCGCGCCGGGGCGCCCGGACACCGGTGCGGCCGCAGCGCCGGAGTCCGCCGGTCCCGTCGCCCGGGCGGCCCGTACGACGAGGACGTGCAGCAGGGCGCGCAGCACCGAGTCGAAGCCCTCGGCACCGCGCCGGTGCTCCGCCGCCAGCTCGGCCAGCAGCCGGGCGGTCTCGACGCCGGCCGCCGCGTCCGGCGTCCGCCAGGGGCGCCCGGCGAGGGCGCGCAGCAGGTCCCGGTCGCCGGGGTGGTCGAGCAGGAAGTCCTCCGTGAACAGCACCACGGTCCCGTCCAGCCCGCGGGCGTCCTCCCAGTGGTGGACCTGGCCGGGCGCGATCACCCCGAGGTGGGGCGGGTCCAGCTCCCAGCGGGCCAGGTCGACCACGTGGACGCCGGTGCCGCCCGTGACGTGGACGATCTCCCAGAAGGTGTGCCGGTGCGGGAAGTCGGCCCGGGACAGTGGCCCGATGGTGTCGAAGGTGCCGATCGCGAAGGGCACCGCGTTCGGCATCGGCACCTCCAGCCGGTGCATCGGCCAGACGCCCTCCGGGGGCGTCGGGCAGGGGGTTCCGGGCGGGACGGTCGTGCCGCGCATCGCCTCTCCTCTCCACGGCCCCGGCCCGGTGCGGGCGCAGGGGCCTTCACGGCTCCCGGTCCGGGCGCGGGGGCCGCTGCGCCCTCGCTCCGGTCCAGACCAATCGGCGCCGGTCACCCTGCCACGCGGGGCCGCCGGGCGGAACACCGCCGCCCTCCCGCCCGTCAACGGGACGTGACCCGTACACACGTGCGTGGGGTGTTGATCCCTTTGATCCGGATACGCTGGACGGGGCCGCGAGACTCCGTCGCATGGGAGCACTGATGAGCGTGGAACCGACGGCACAGCAGGCCGAGTGGCCGGTCCCGCCGGTGGGCGGCTGGACCGCCGACGACCTGGACACGCTTCCGAACCTGCCTCCGCACACGGAGCTGATCGACGGGAGCCTCGTCTTCGTGAGTCCACAGACTCTCTTCCACTCGCGCGCCGTGGACTTCTTCACCTGGCAGTTGCACTCGCTGGCGCCCGAGAACTTCGAGGTCGTCCGCGAGTTCACCATCGACGTCGACCGCCAGAACCGGCCGGAACCGGATGTCGTCGTCGTCCCGGAGCATGTGATCCAGGACCCGGAGCAGACCCGCTTCCCGGCGCAGACCGTGCTGCTGGCGATCGAGGTGGTGTCCCCCGAGTCCCTGACCCGGGACCGCGAGACCAAGCCGCTCAAGTACGCCCGTGCGAAGATTCCGCACTACTGGCGGGTGGAGAACGAGGCCGGTAAACCGGTCGTGTACGTCTTCGGCCTGGAGCCGTCCACCGGCACGTACACACCCGCCGGAGTCTTCCGTGAACGGCTGAAGGTCGACGTCCCGTTCCCCGTGGAGCTGGATCTCACGCAGATCACCGCCAAGCGCCGCCACCCCCGGTCCACGTCGTAGGAGCGTCAGCCGCCGGGCACCACCCGGGTGCCCGGCGGGACGGAGGACGCGGGCGGGCAGCCGGGCCGACCACGGGCGGGCGTCCCCGCGCATGCCGAAGGTCCGGCCCCTCCCCCGAGGAGGCGCCGGACCTTCCGCGCGTCGCGGGCCGCGGAGTCAGCGGACGAACACGCCCGCCTGGCTCGCCAGGTCCAGGAAGTACTGCGGGGCGACGCCGAGGACCAGGGTCACCGCGACGCCCACGCCGATGGTGGTCATCGTCAGCGGGGAGGGCACCGCGACCGTTGGGCCCTCCGGCTTGGGCTCGCTGAAGAACATCAGCACGATGACCCGGATGTAGAAGAACGCGGCGATCGCCGAGGAGATCACACCGACCACGACCAGCGCTCCCGCGCCACCCTCCGCCGCCGCCTTGAAGACGGCGAACTTGCCGGCGAAGCCCGAGGTCAGCGGGATGCCCGCGAAGGCGAGCAGGAAGACCGCGAAGACCGCGGCGACCAGCGGGGAACGCCGGCCGAGGCCCGCCCACTTGGACAGGTGCGTCGCCTCGCCGCCCGGGTCGCGGACCAGCGTGACGACCGCGAAGGCGCCGATCGTCACGAAGGAGTACGCCAGGAGGTAGAACAGCACCGAGGAGATGCCCTCGGGGTTGGTCGCGATCACGCCGGCGAGGATGAAGCCCGCGTGGGCGATCGAGGAGTAGGCCAGCAGCCGCTTGATGTCGGTCTGGGTGATGGCCACGATCGCGCCGCCCAGCATGGTGACGATCGCGACGCCCCACATGACCGGCCGCCAGTCCCAGGCCAGGCCCGGCAGCACCACGTACAGCAGGCGCAGCAGCGCACCGAACGCGGCGACCTTCGTGGCCGCGGCCATGAAGCCGGTGACGGGGGTGGGCGCGCCCTGGTAGACGTCCGGGGTCCACATGTGGAACGGCACCGCGCCCACCTTGAACAGCAGGCCCATCAGGAGCATCGCGCCGCCGACGAGCAGCAGCGCGTCGTTCCCCATGGTGTCGGCGAGGGCCGGGTCGATACCGGTGACGCTGCCGTCGACCACGTCCGCGATCCGGGCGTAGGAGACCGAGCCCGCGTACCCGTAGAGGAGGGCGATGCCGAAGAGGAGGAACGCGGAGGCGAAGGCGCCGAGGAGGAAGTACTTCACCGCGGCCTCCTGCGACATGAGCCGCTTGCGGCGGGCCAGGGCGCAGAGCAGGTACAGCGGGAGGGAGAAGACCTCCAGCGCGATGAAGAGGGTCAGCAGGTCGTTGGCCGCCGGGAAGACCAGCAGGCCGGCGACCGCGAACATCATGATCGGGAAGACCTCGGTGGTGGTGAACCCGGCCTTCACCGCCGCCTTCTCGTGGTCGCTGCCGGGCACGGCGGCGGCCTCGGCGGCGAAGGAGTCGACCCGCTTGCCGTGCGCCGAGGGGTCGAGGCGCCGCTCCGCGAAGGTGAAGAGGGCGACGACCGACGACAGCAGGATGGTGCCCTGGAGGAACACCGCCGGGCCGTCCACCGCGATGGCGCCCATCGCCGCGATGTGCGCCTCGGTCGTGGCGTATCCGCCCGCGGCGAGGGCGACCACCGCCGCGAAGGAGGCCGCGAGCGCGGCCACCGCGAGGAGCACCTGGGTGTGGTAGCGGGCCCGGCGCGGGACGAACGCCTCGACCAGGATGCCGAGGACGGCCGCGCCGACCACGATCAGCACCGGCGCGAGCTGGGCGTACTCGATGTGCGGGGTGGGGAGCTTGCTCATCGGCTCCACCTCCGCGACCTGTGTCCACAGACTGTGGACGACTGTGCTGCTCACTTGGACGCCTCCACCTCGGGCCGGGGGTCCTTCTTCTGTACGTCGGACATCGTGTGCTCCACGGCCGGGTTGACGATCTCGGTGACCGGCTTCGGGAACACGCCGAGGAGGATCAGCAGCGCGATCAGCGGTGCCACCACGGCCAGTTCACGTGCCTTGAGGTCCGGCATCCCCTGGACCTCGGCCTTCACCGGGCCCGTCATGGTGCGCTGGTAGAGCACCAGGGTGTAGAGCGCGGCGAGGACGATGCCGGAGGTCGCGATGATCCCGGCCACCGGGTAGACGGAGAAGGTGCCGACCAGGACCAGGAACTCGCTGACGAACGGGGCGAGTCCGGGCAGCGACAGGGTCGCCAGACCGCCGATCAGGAAGGTGCCGGCGAGGACCGGGGCCACCTTCTGCACCCCGCCGTAGTCGGCGATGAGCCGGGAGCCGCGCCGCGAGATCAGGAAGCCGGCCACCAGCATCAGGGCCGCGGTGGAGATGCCGTGGTTGACCATGTAGAGGGTGGCGCCCGACTGGCCCTGGCTGGTCATCACGAAGATGCCCAGGATGATGAAGCCGAAGTGGGAGATGGACGCGTAGGCGACCAGGCGCTTGATGTCCCGCTGGCCGACCGCGAGCAGGGCGCCGTACACGATGCTGACCAGCGCCAGGACGATGATCGCCGGGGTGGCCCACTTGGACGCCTCCGGGAAGAGCTGGAGGCAGAAGCGGAGCATCGCGAAGGTGCCCACCTTGTCGACCACCGCGGTGATCAGCACGGCGACCGGGGCGGTCGCCTCCCCCATCGCGTTCGGCAGCCAGGTGTGCAGCGGCCAGAGCGGGGCCTTCACCGCGAAGGCGAAGAAGAAGCCCAGGAAGAGCAGCCGTTCGGTGTTGGTCGCCATCTCGAGCTGCCCGCTCGCGCGGGCCTCGGCGATCTCGGAGAGCGAGAAGCTGCCCGCGACCACGTACAGCCCGATGACGGCGGCCAGCATGATCAGGCCGCCGACCAGGTTGTAGAGGAGGAACTTCACCGCGGCGTACGTCCGCTGGGCCGCCGCCTTCTCGTCGCTGCCCGCGTGGGCGCGGTCGCCGAAGCCGCCGACGAGGAAGTACATCGGGATCAGCATGGCTTCGAACAGGATGTAGAAGAGGAAGACGTCGGTGGCCTCGAAGGAGAGGATCACCATCGCCTCGACCATGAGGATCAGGGCGAAGAAGCCCTGGGTCGGACGCCACCGCTTGGAGGTGGTCTCCATGGGGTCGGCGTCGTTCCAGCCGGCCACGATCACGAACGGGATCAGCAGCGCGGTCAGCGCCACCATCACCACGCCGATGCCGTCGACGCCGAGTTCGTAGCGGACGCCGAAGTCGGCGATCCAGGCGTGCGACTCGGTGAGCTGGTAGCGGGCGCCCCCGGGCTCGAAGCGGACCAGCACGATCGCCGCGAGAACCAGGGTGGCCAGGGAGAACAGCAGGGCCAGCCACTTGGCGGCGGTGCGCCGGCCGGCAGGCACCGCCGCGGTGGCGATGGCGCCGACGGCGGGCAGGACCGCCGTGGCGGTCAGGATCGGGAAGGACATCGTCAGACCGCCCTCATCAGCAGGGTCGCGGCGATGAGGACCGCCGCACCGCCGAACATCGAGACCGCGTAGGTGCGGGCGTAGCCGTTCTGCAGTCTGCGCAGCCGGCCGGAGAGCCCGCCGAAGCCGGCGGCCGTGCCGTTGACCACTCCGTCGACCAGGGTGTGGTCGACGTACACCAGGGACCGGGTGAGGTGTTCGCCGCCGCGGACCAGGACCACGTGGTTGATGTCGTCCTGGTAGAGGTCGCGGCGGGCCGCCCGGGTGAGCAGGGAGCCGCGCGGCGCGGCGACCGGCACCGGCCTGCGCCCGTACATCGCCCAGGCGATCGCGGCGCCGATCAGCAGCACGACGATCGTGGAAGCGGTGATGGCGGGGACGCTGATCACCGGGTGCGGGTGCTCGAACTGGGTCACCGGGGCGAGCCAGTTGGCGAAGCGGTCGCCGATGGCGAAGAAGCCGCCGGCGAAGACCGAGCCGAAGGCGAGCACGATCATCGGGATCGTCATGGACTTCGGGGACTCGTGCGGGTGGGGCTCGTGGCCTTCGGCGTCCGGCTGCCAGCGCTTCTCACCGAAGAAGGTCAGGATCATCACGCGGGTCATGTAGAACGCGGTGATACCGGCGCCGAGCAGGGCCACCCCGCCGAAGATCCAGCCGCGGATGCCGTCGTCGTAGGCGAAGGCCGCTTCGATGATCTTGTCCTTGGACCAGAAGCCGGAGAGCCCCGGGAAGCCGATGATGGCCAGATAGCCGAGACCGAAGGTGACGAAGGTGATCGGCATGTACTTCCGCAGGCCGCCGTACTTGCGCATGTCGACCTCGTCGTTCATGCCGTGCATCACGGACCCCGCGCCGAGGAACAGCCCGGCCTTGAAGAAGCCGTGCGTCACCAGGTGCATGATCGCGAAGGCGTAGCCGATCGGGCCGAGGCCCGCCGCCAGCACCATGTACCCGATCTGCGACATCGTCGAGCCGGCCAGCGCCTTCTTGATGTCGTCCTTGGCGCAACCGACGATCGCACCGAAGAGGAGGGTGACGGCACCGACGATCACGACCGCGAGCTGGGCGTCCGGCGCCGCGTTGAAGATCGCGCCGGAACGGACGATCAGATAGACGCCGGCGGTCACCATCGTGGCCGCGTGGATCAGGGCCGAGACCGGGGTCGGGCCCTCCATCGCGTCCCCCAGCCAGGACTGGAGCGGCACCTGCGCCGACTTGCCGCAGGCCGCGAGGAGGAGCATCAGGCCGATCGCGGTGAGGGTGCCCTCGGAGGTCTCGCCCACCGCGCCGAGGACCGGGCCGAAGGCGAAGGTGCCGAAGGTGGTGAACATCAGCATGATCGCGATGGAAAGGCCGATGTCACCGACGCGGTTGACCAGGAACGCCTTCTTCGCGGCCGTGGCCGCACTGGGCTTGTGCTGCCAGAAGCCGATGAGCAGGTACGAGGCGAGGCCCACGCCCTCCCAGCCGACGTACAGCAGCAGGTAGTTGTCGGCGATGACGAGGACGAGCATCGCCGCGAGGAACAGGTTCAGATAGCCGAAGAAGCGGCGGCGCCGCTCGTCGTGCTCCATGTACCCGATGGAGTAGATGTGGATCAGGGTGCCGACGCCCGTGATCAGCAGCACGAAGGTCATCGACAACTGGTCGAGCTGGAAGGCGATGTCGGCCTGGAAGCCCTCCACCGGGATCCAGCTGAACAGGGTGCTGTACAGGGCGCGGTCGTCGGCGTCCTGGCCGAGCATGTGGGCGAAGAGCACCACGCCGACGACGAAGGACGCGGCGGCGAGCGCCGTGCCGATCCAGTGGCCGGTCTTGTCGAGGCGGCGGCCGCCGCAGAGCAGGACCGCCGCTCCGAGCAGGGGCGCCGCGACGAGCAGCGCGATCAGGTTCTCCACGATTCGTCCGTCCCCTTACAGCTTCATCAGGCTGGCGTCGTCGACCGAGGCCGAGTGGCGGGAGCGGAAGAGCGACACGATGATCGCGAGTCCGACCACGACCTCCGCCGCGGCGACCACCATCGTGAAGAACGCGATGATCTGGCCGTCGAGGTTGCCGTGCATCCGGGAGAAGGCCACCAGCGAGAGGTTGCAGGCGTTGAGCATCAGCTCGATGCACATGAAGACGACGATGGCGTTCCGCCGGATCAGCACGCCGGCCGCGCCGATGGTGAACAGCAGCGCCGCCAGATACAGGTAGTTGACCGGATTCACCGCGTGGCCTCCTGTCCGTCCCGGTCCTGCGTGCCCCGGTCACGGCCGAGGCGCTCCTCGGACCGCTGCTCCAGGGCCTTGAGGTCGTCCAGCGCCTGGCCCGACACGTCCCGGATCTGGCCGCGTTCGCGGAGGGTCCCACTGACCGTGAGGTCGGAGGGGGTGCCGTCGGGCAGGAGTCCGGGGATGTCCACCGCGTTGTGCCGGGCGTAGACGCCGGGGGCGGGCAGCGGCGGCAGGTTCCTGCCCTCGCGGACCCGCTGCTCGGCGAGTTCGCGCTGGGTGCGGGCCCGCTCGGTCCGCTCCCGGTGGGTGAGGACCATCGCGCCGACCGAGGCGGTGATGAGGAGCGCGCCGGTGATCTCGAAGGCGAAGACGTACCTGGTGAAGATCAGCGCGGCGAGGCCCTCGACATTGCCCCCGCGGGCCGCGTTGGCGGCGCCGAGGCCGTTGAAGCTCCGCAGGGAGGCGTTGGCGATGCCGGCGATCAGCAGGACGCCGAAGCCGAGGCCGCACAGGAGGGCCAGCCAGCGCTGCCCCTTGAGGGTCTCGGTCAGCGAGTCGGCCGCGGTGACGCCGACCAGCATCACGACGAAGAGGAAGAGCATCATGATCGCGCCGGTGTAGACGATGATCTGCACGACGCCCAGGAAGTAGGCCCCGTTGGCCAGGTAGAACACCGCGAGAATGATCATGGTTCCGGCGAGGCAGAGGGCGCTGTGCACCGCCCGCCGCATCAGGATGGTGCACAGGGCGCCGATCACCGCGACCGTGCCGAGGATCCAGAACTGGACGGCCTCGCCGGTGGAGGTGGCCGAGGCCGCCAGGACGGCGGAGTGCTCGGGACCGGCGGCGCCGAGGACGCTCTCGCCGGTGCGGGAGGCGAGGGAGGCGAGGGACGTGCTCATTCGCCGATCACCTTCCCCGAGGCCGGCTCGGCCTCGCCGAAGGTGGACTCGCCCTCCTGGACCTTCTCCCCCTCGGCGGTGGGGGTCTGACGGACCGTGCCGGGCGCGGCCTCGGTCACCAGGCCCCGGTAGTAGTCCTGTTCGTCGGCGCCCGGGAAGATCGCGTGCGGGGAGTCGACCATGCCCTCGTCCAGACCGGCGAGCAGCTGCTCCTTGGTGTAGATGAGGTTCTCCCGGCTGCTGTCGGCCAGTTCGAAGTCGTTGGTCATGGTCAGCGCGCGGGTGGGGCACGCCTCGATGCACAGACCGCACAGGATGCAGCGGGCGTAGTTGATCTGGTAGACGCGGCCGTACCGCTCGCCCGGCGAGTAGCGCTCCTCGTCGGTGTTGTCCGCGCCCTCCACGTAGATGGCGTCGGCCGGACAGGCCCAGGCGCACAGCTCGCAGCCGACGCACTTCTCCAGGCCGTCCGGGTGGCGGTTGAGCTGGTGCCGGCCGTGGAAGCGCGGGGCCGTGACCTTGGGCTGCTCCGGGTACTGCTCGGTCAGCCGCTTCTTGAACATGGCCTTGAAGGTCACGCCGAAGCCGGCGACCGGGTTCTGGAACGAGCGCTCGGATTCCTCAGACACCGTCAGCCTCCTTTCCGTCCTGAGGACCATCACTGTCAGTATTGGGTCCACCACTGACAATCAGTTCGCGGTCCCGGCGCGGGCGCCTGCGCGGCACCGGCGGCAACTCCTGACCGGGCAGCGGCGGTACCGGGAATCCGCCCGCCATCGGGTCGAACGGGCCGTCCTCCGGTCGCCCGGCCTCCGCCCGCCTGCCCCTGCGGTCCCGGAAGACGTCCGCGACCAGGGACAGCAGCAGGACCGCGATCACGGCGCCGGCGACATAGAGCACGACCTGCTGGAAGTCGTAGTTCTCGTTCCGCAGGGCGCGCACGGTGGCGACCAGCATCAGCCACACCACGCTGACCGGAATGAGGACCTTCCAGCCGAGCTTCATCAGCTGGTCGTAGCGGACCCGCGGCAGCGTGCCCCGCAGCCAGATGAAGAAGAACAGCAGCAACTGCACCTTGAGGACGAACCAGAGCATCGGCCACCAGCCGTGGTTCGCGCCCTCCCAGAAGGTGGAGACCGGGTACGGGGCCCGCCAGCCGCCGAGGAACAGCGTCACGGCGACCGCGGAGACGGTGACCATGTTGATGTACTCGGCCAGCATGAACATCGCGAACTTGATCGAGCTGTACTCGGTGTTGAAGCCGCCGACGAGGTCGCCCTCGGACTCCGGCATGTCGAACGGGGCCCGGTTGACCTCGCCGACCATGGTGACCACGTAGATGATGAAGGACACCGGCAGCAGCAGCACGAACCAGCGGTCCGCCTGGGCCTCCACGATCGCCGAGGTCGACATCGACCCGGAGTAGAGGAAGACCGAGGCGAACGCGGCGCCCATCGCGATCTCGTAGGAGATCATCTGCGCACAGGAGCGCAGCCCGCCCAGCAGCGGGTACGTGGAGCCGGAGGACCAGCCGGCGAGCACCATGCCGTAGATGCCGACCGAGGCGACGGCCAGGATGTAGAGCACCGCGATCGGCAGGTCGGTGAGCTGCATCGTGGTGCGCTGGCCGAAGATCGAGACCTCGTTGCCCGCCGGGCCGAACGGGATCACGGCGATCGCCATGAACGCGGGGATCGCCGCCACGATCGGCGCGAGGACATAGACCACCTTGTCCGCGCGCTTGACGACCACGTCCTCCTTGAGCATCAGCTTGATGCCGTCGGCGAGCGACTGGAGGAGCCCCCAGGGGCCGTGCCGGTTGGGGCCGATGCGCAGCTGCATCCAGGCGACGACCTTGCGCTCCCAGACGATGGAGAACAGCACGGTCACCATCAGGAACGCGAAGCAGAACACCGCCTTGACGACGACGAGCCACCACGGGTCCCGCCCGAACATCGACAGGTCCTCCAGCGCGAGGACGCTGCGCTGGGCTTCGGCGGCATGGGCCAGCATGGTCATGCGCACACCTCCGGTGCGGGGGTGGCCGGTACGGCGGCCGGCGGGACGTCAGGGAACTCGGGCTCTGCCCCGGGCCGCGCGGCGCACGCCCCGGCGGAGCGGACGGCACACGCCCCGGCGGTGCGGGCGGCACACGTCCCGGCGGTGCGGGCGGTCATGACCGCACCTCCCCGGAGGCCTCCGCGCCGACCGCCGAGGGCGCGATGCGCACCAGCTCGCCCGGCCGGGCACCGGTGTCCGAAAGGACGCCGTCACCCGCGGAGTTGAGCGGCAGCCACACCACCCGGTCGGGCATCGCCGTGACCCGCAGCGGCAGCCGGACGGCACCGGCCGGTCCGGAGACCTCCAGCTCGTCGCCGTCCTTCACCCCGGTCTCGGCGGCCGTGACCGCCGACAGCCGGGCGACCGCCGCGTGCCGGGTGCCGGCCAGCGCCTCGTCGCCCTGCTGGAGCAGGCCCTGGTCGAGGAGGAGCCGGTGACCGGCGAGGACGGCCTCGCCCTCACCGGGCCGCGGCAGCGGACGCGCGGTCTCGGCGGGCGCCTCGGCCCGGGGGCCGTCCCATCGCCCGAGGCGGTCCATCTCCGCGCGTACGGCCTTCAGGTCGGGCAGCGCGAAGTGCACGTCGAGCGCGTCGGCGAGCATGTGCAGCACCCGCGCGTCGGACGGCGCCAGCCGCCGGGTCATCTGCTCGGGCTTGAGCGCGGCCTCGAACATCCGCACCCTGCCCTCCCAGTTGAGGAAGGTGCCGGCCTTCTCCGCGACGGCGGCGACCGGGAAGACCACGTCCGCCCGCTCGGTCACCTCGCTCGGCCGCAGCTCCAGCGAGACCAGGAAGCCGACCGCGTCCAGCGCCTCGCGGGCCCCGGCCGGGTCCGGCAGGTCCCGCAGCTCGACGCCGGCGACGACCAGGGCGCCGATCTCGCCGGTGGCCGCGGCCCGGAGGATCTGGCCGGTGTCCCGGCCGTAGCCGTGCGGGAGTTCGCGGACCCGCCACGCCTGCGCGGTCTCCTCGCGGGCCCGCGGGTCGGTGGCCGGCCGGCCGCCCGGCAGCAGCGACGGCAGGGCGCCCGCCTCCACCGCGCCCCGGTCCCCGGCGCGGCGCGGGATCCACACCGGCCGGGCGCCCGTGGCGGCGGCGGTGCGCAGGACGGCGGTCAGCGCGCCCGGCACGCCCGCGAGGCGTTCGCCCACGACGATCACCGCGCCCTCGGCGCGCAGCGCCTCGGCGGCCGCCGCGCCGTCCTCGTCCAGTCCGGTGCCGGAGGCGAGGGCGTCCAGCCACTCGGTCTCGGTGCCGGGGGCGGCGGGCAGCAGGGTGCCGCCGGCCTTGGCGAGGCCGCGGGTGGCGTGGGTGGCGAGGGCGAAGGTGCGCAGACCGTGCTTGCGGTGGGCCTTGCGCAGCCGCAGGAAGACCCCGGGGGCCTCCTCCTCGGACTCGAACCCGGCGAGCAGGACCGCCGGGGCGTCCTCCAGCCCGTCGTAGGTGACCCCGGTGCCGGACAGGTCCCGGCCGAGGCCCGCCACGGCGGCGGCCAGGAAGTCGGCCTCCTCGGCGGAGTGCACCCGGGCCCGGAAGTCGACGTCATTGGTGTCCAGGACGACCCGGGCGAACTTGGCGTAGGCGTAGGAGTCCTCGACGGTCAGCCGGCCGCCGGTCAGGACGCCCGCCCGGCCGCGCGCCGCGCGCAGCCCCTCGGCCGCGGCCTCCAGGGCCTCGGGCCAGCTCGCCGGCGCCAGGACGCCGTCGGCGCCCCGGACCAGCGGGGTGGTGAGGCGGTCGCGCTGCTGGGCGTAGCGGAAGCCGAAGCGCCCCTTGTCGCACATCCACTCCTCGTTGACCTCCGGGTCCTCGGCGGCCAGGCGGCGCATGACCTTGCCGCGCCGGTGGTCGGTGCGGGTGGCGCAGCCGCCGGAGCAGTGCTCGCACACGGACGGCGAGGACACCAGGTCGAAGGGCCGGGAGCGGAACCGGTAGGCGGCCGAGGTCAGCGCGCCCACCGGGCAGATCTGGATGGTGTTGCCGGAGAAGTACGACTCGAAGGGGTCGCCCTCGCCGGTGCCGACCTGCTGGAGGGCGCCGCGCTCGATCAGCTCGATCATCGGATCGCCCGCGACCTGGTTGGAGAAGCGGGTGCAGCGCGCGCAGAGCACACAGCGCTCGCGGTCCAGCAGCACCTGGGTGGAGATCGGGACGGGCTTCTCGTAGGTCCGTTTCCGCCCCTCGAAGCGGGACTCGGCCTGCCCGTGCGAGACGGCCTGGTTCTGCAGGGGGCACTCGCCGCCCTTGTCGCAGACCGGGCAGTCCAGCGGGTGGTTGATCAGCAGCAGCTCCATCACGCCCTGCTGCGCCTTCTCGGCGACGGGCGAGGTGAGCTGGGAGCGGACCACCATGCCGTCGGTGCAGGTGATGGTGCAGGAGGCCATCGGCTTGCGCTGGCCCTCCACCTCCACGATGCACTGGCGGCAGGCGCCGGCCGGGTCGAGGAGGGGGTGGTCGCAGAAGCGGGGGATCTCGATGCCCAGCTGCTCGGCGGCGCGGATGACCAGCGTCCCCTTGGGGACGGAGATCTCGATGCCGTCGATCGTCAGCGTGACGAGGTCCTCCGGGGGTACGGCGGCCTGTCCGCCGCCGGAGGGCGCGCCGGTCGTGACGGTCATGCGGTCACCTCCGAGGGGGAGTCGGCCCAGGCCGTGGACTTCGCCGGGTCGAAGGGGCAGCCCTTGCCCGTGATGTGCTGCTCGTACTCCTCGCGGAAGTACTTCAGCGAGGAGAAGATCGGCGAGGCGGCGCCGTCGCCGAGGGCGCAGAACGACTTGCCGTTGATGTTGTCGGCGATGTCGCCCAGCTTGTCGAGGTCGGACATGACGCCCTTGCCGGCCTCGATGTCGCGGAGCAACTGGACCAGCCAGTAGGTGCCTTCGCGGCAGGGGGTGCACTTGCCGCAGGACTCGTGGGCGTAGAACTCGGTCCAGCGGGTGACGGCGCGGACCACGCAGGTGGTCTCGTCGAAGCACTGGAGGGCCTTGGTGCCCAGCATGGAGCCGGCCGCGCCGACGCCCTCGTAGTCGAGGGGGACGTCCAGGTGCTCGTCGGTGAACATCGGGGTGGAGGAGCCGCCCGGGGTCCAGAACTTGAGCCGGTGGCCGGGCCGCATGCCGCCGCTCATGTCGAGGAGCTGGCGCAGGGTGATGCCGAGGGGGGCCTCGTACTGGCCGGGTCCGGCGACATGGCCGCTGAGCGAGTAGAGCGTGAAGCCCGGGGACTTCTCGCTGCCCATGGACCTGAACCAGTCCTTGCCCTTGTGGAGGATCGCGGGAACCGAGGCGATGGACTCGACGTTGTTCACCACGGTGGGACACGCGTACAGACCGGCGACCGCGGGGAAGGGGGGCCTCAGCCGGGGCTGGCCGCGCCGTCCCTCCAGGGAGTCGAGGAGGGCCGTCTCCTCACCGCAGATGTACGCGCCCGCGCCCGCGTGCACGGTGAGTTCGACGTCCAGCCCGCTGCCGAGGACGTCCTTGCCGAGGTAGCCGGCCTCGTACGCCTCACGGACGGCCTCGTGCAGCCTGCGCAGCACGGGCACGACCTCGCCGCGCAGATAGATGAAGGCATGGCTGGAGCGGATCGCGTAGCAGGCGATCACGATGCCCTCGATGAGGGAGTGCGGGTTGGCGAAGAGGAGCGGGATGTCCTTGCAGGTCCCGGGCTCCGACTCGTCGGCGTTGACCACGAGGTAGTGGGGCTTGCCGTCGCCCTGCGGGATGAACTGCCACTTCATCCCGGTGGGGAAGCCCGCGCCGCCGCGGCCGCGCAGGCCGGAGTCCTTGACGTAGGCGATCAGGTCGTCGGGGGTCATGGCGAGGGCCTTGCGCAGGCCCTCGTAGCCCTCGTGCCTGCGGTAGGTCTCCAGGGTCCAGGAATCCGGCTGGTCCCAGAAGGCCGACAGGACGGGGGCGAGCAGCTTCTCGGCGCTGGCTCCCCCGCCGGCCTCGGGCCTGCCCCCGTACTCGGTGGACACGGTCATCACTCCCCCTCCTCGGCGACGGGTCCGGCCGGGTTCTCCGGGTCGGACGCCGAGGTCTTCTGCGGTGCATCGTGCGAGCTGAGGTGCTCGGATCCGGGCTGCGGACGGTCCTGGGGCGCGGCGGTCCGGTCCTGAGGTCCGCCGGCGCCGGGCTCCGGGCGCTCCCCGGGGGCCTCGCCGCGCGGGTGGACGACGCGGGCGGGGGCGGCCTCGCCACGCGCCAGGCGGAGTCCGATGAGGGAGGCGGGGCCCGCGCCGCCGGTGGCCTCGACGGCACCGGGGCGCTCGTCGGGGAAGCCGGCCAGGATGCGGGAGGTCTCCTTGTATCCGCAGAGCGGGGCGCCGCGGGTGGGGCGGACCTCCTCGCCGGCCCGCAGGTCGTCGACGAGCCGCTTCGCGGACTCGGGCGTCTGGTTGTCGAAGAACTCCCAGTTGACCATCACCACGGGCGCGAAGTCGCAGGCCGCGTTGCACTCGATGTGCTCCAGCGTGACCTTGCCGTCCTCGGTGGTCTCGTTGTTGCCGACGCCGAGGTGCTCCTTGAGCTCCTCGAAGATCGCGTCGCCGCCCATGACCGCGCAGAGGGTGTTGGTGCAGACGCCGACCTGGTACTCGCCGGAGGGCTTGCGGCGGTACATGGAGTAGAAGGTGGCGACGGCGGTGACCTCGGCGGTGGTCAGCTCCAGCATCTCCGCGCAGAAGCGCATACCGGTGCGGGAGACGTACCCCTCCTCCGACTGCACCAGGTGCAGCAGCGGCAGCAGCGCCGAACGGGAGCCGGGGTAGCGGGCGATGATCTTTCCGGCGTCCGCCTCCAGCCGGGCGCGCACATCGGCCGGGTAGTCCGGTGCGGGCAGGTGCGGCATGCCCAGCGATACGTCCGTCATCGGTCGACGCCTCCCATCACGGGGTCGATGGACGCGACGGCGACGATCACGTCGGCGACCTGGCCGCCTTCGCACATGGCCGCCATGGCCTGGAGATTGGTGAACGAGGGGTCGCGGAAGTGGACCCGGAAGGGCCGGGTGCCGCCGTCGGAGACGACGTGCACGCCCAGTTCGCCCTTGGGCGACTCGACCGCGGCGTAGGTCTGCCCGGCCGGTACCCGGAAGCCCTCGGTGACCAGCTTGAAGTGGTGGATCAGGGCCTCCATCGAGGTGCCCATGATCTTCTTGATGTGGTCGAGGGAGTTGCCGAGGCCGTCGGGGCCGAGCGCGAGCTGGGCCGGCCAGGCGATCTTCTTGTCGGCGACCATCACCGGACCGGGCTCCAGCCGGTCGAGGCACTGCTCGACGATCCGCAGCGACTGGCGCATCTCCTCCAGCCGGATCAGGAACCGGCCGTAGGAGTCGCAGGTGTCGGCGGTGGGGACCTCGAAGTCGTAGTCCTCGTAGCCGCAGTACGGGTCGGTCTTGCGCAGGTCGTGCGGGAGGCCCGCGGAGCGCAGGATCGGTCCGGTGGCGCCGAGGGCCATGCAGCCGCTGAGGTCGAGGTACCCGATGTCCTGCATCCGGGCCTTGAAGATCGGGTTGCCGGTGGCGAGCTTGTCGTACTCCGGCAGGTTCTTCTTCATGGTCTTCACGAACTCGCGGAGCTGGTCGACCGCGCCCGGGGGCAGGTCCTGGGCGAGTCCGCCCGGCCGGATGTACGCGTGGTTCATGCGCAGACCGGTGATCAGCTCGTAGATGTCGAGAATCAGTTCACGATCACGGAAGCCGTAGATCATGATCGTGGTCGCGCCCAGTTCCATACCGCCGGTGGCGATGCACACCAGGTGCGAGGAGAGCCGGTTGAGCTCCATCAGCAGGACGCGGATGACGTTCGCCCGGTCGGGGATCTGGTCCTCGATGCCGAGCAGCCGCTCGACGCCGAGGCAGTACGCCGTCTCGTTGAAGAACGGCGTCAGGTAGTCCATGCGCGTCACGAAGGTGGTGCCCTGCGTCCACGTCCGGTACTCGAGGTTCTTCTCGATGCCGGTGTGCAGGTAGCCGATGCCGCAGCGGGCCTCGGTGACGGTCTCGCCCTCGATCTCCAGGATCAGGCGGAGCACACCGTGGGTGGAGGGGTGCTGCGGGCCCATGTTGACGACGATCCGCTCGTCGTCCGCCTTCGCCGCGGACTGGACGACCTCGTCCCAGTCCCCGCCGGTGACCGTGTAGACGGTCCCTTCGGTGGTCTCGCGGGAGGATGCTTCCGAGGTGCTCATCAGCTGTACGACCTCCGCTGGTCGGGAGCCGGGATCTGGGCGCCCTTGTACTCGACGGGGATGCCGCCGAGGGGGTAGTCCTTGCGCTGCGGGAAGCCCTGCCAGTCGTCCGGCATCATGATCCGGGTGAGGGCGGGGTGGCCGTCGAAGACGAGGCCGAAGAAGTCGTAGGTCTCCCGCTCGTGCCAGTCGTTGGTCGGGTAGACCGTGACCAGGGACGGGACGTGCGGGTCCTGGTCGGGGGCACAGACCTCCAGCCGGATCAGCCGGCCGTGGGTGAGCGAGCGCAGGTGGTAGACGGCGTGCAGCTCGCGGCCCTTGTCGTGCGGGTAGTGGACACCGCTGACGCCGGTGCACAGCTCGAAGCGCAGGGCCGGGTCGTCGCGCAGGGTGCGGGCGACGGTGAGCAGGTGCTCGCGCGCGATGTGGAAGGTGAGTTCGCCGCGGTCGACGACCGTCTTCTCGATGGCGTTCTCCGGGAGGAGGTCCTGCTCCTCCAGGGCGCCCTCCAGCTCGTCGGCGACCTCGTCGAACCAGCCGCCGTAGGGCCGGCTCGCCGGTCCGGGCAGGCGCACGGACCGGGTCAGCCCGCCGTAGCCGGACGTGTCCCCTCCGTCGCCGGCGCCGAACATGCCGCGCTGGACACGGATCTCCTCGCCGTGGTCGCCGCGCTGGCCGGGGAGGTTCTGCTCGGAGAGTTCCTTCTCGGGGTTCGGCTCGTCGCTCATCGCAGCAGCCCCTTCATCTCGATCGTGGGGAGGGCCTTGAGCGCCGCCTCCTCCGCCTCACGGGCCGCCTCCTCCGCGTTCACGCCGAGCTTGGAGGACTGGATCTTCTGGTGGAGCTTGAGGATCGCGTCCATCAGCATCTCGGGGCGCGGCGGGCAGCCGGGCAGGTAGATGTCGACGGGGACCACGTGGTCGACGCCCTGGACGATCGCGTAGTTGTTGAACATGCCGCCCGAGGACGCGCAGACGCCCATGGAGATGACCCACTTGGGGTTCGGCATCTGGTCGTAGACCTGGCGCAGGACGGGAGCCATCTTCTGGCTGACCCGGCCGGCCACGATCATCAGGTCGGCCTGGCGCGGTGATCCGCGGAAGACCTCCATCCCGAACCGGGCCAGGTCGTACCGTCCGGCGCCGGTGGTCATCATCTCGATCGCGCAGCAGGCGAGGCCGAAGGTCGCCGGGAAGACGGACGACTTGCGCACCCATCCCGCGGCCTGTTCGACGGTGGTCAGCAGAAAGCCGCTCGGCAGCTTCTCTTCGAGTCCCATGGGAGTGCCCCTTCGTCCCGTCCCGCTAGTCCCATTCCAGGCCGCCGCGGCGCCACACATACGCGTAGGCGACGAAGACGGTGAGCACGAAGAGCAGCATCTCCACGAGCCCGAAGATCCCCAGGACGTCGAAGCTGACCGCCCAGGGATAGAGGAAGACGATCTCGATGTCGAAAATGATGAAGAGCATCGCCGTCAGGTAGTACTTGATCGGGAAGCGGCCGCCTCCGGCCGGCACCGGCGTCGGCTCGATGCCGCACTCGTAGGCTTCAAGTTTCGCCCTGTTGTACCGCTTTGGGCCGATAAGCGTGGCCATGACCACGGAGAAGATCGCAAACCCTGCCCCGAGGGCGCCGAGCACAAGGATGGGCGCGTACGCATTCACCCTCCTCGCTCCTTCCAGTCGTCCTTGACCGTTGGACCGCACCGGGCAACCACATCGCCGCCTCGAAGATCGTGTACATGTGAGGCAGTTCACAAGCCCGACTGCCCCGCATCCTATGCCCGTCGGTCTGTGATCTGCGACACGGGGTCCGGCATCGAGTTTGTGATCTCCACCACCCGACGAAGGATCATGAAGCCACCGGAGCGGTGATCTTCATACACGAAGCTCACGGATGATCACCAGACGTGACATCCGATGGCGTTACCGCTGGTCGGGGCGGTTTCGCCACTACCAAGGGCTGGGCGGCGCAGGCAAATTGGCGATGGACGGGCTGTCGGTGATAAGGAAGGCGACCCTCACTCGACCGTGGGACGAACCGGACGCCGGTGGACGCGTGCACGCATTCACGAGCCGGCACCCGATCCGATCTTCATCATTCTGTGACCTGCGCCACTCGCTGGAGAGTTCAACAAAAGCGGGCTTGGCCAACGGTCGGCGCCGATGGTAGGCCTCCGGCAATTCGGACCTTTTATTCAAAGCCCATGATCACAGCCCTGATCACTTGCGTCCGTTTTGTCCGATACGGCGTCAATAAGGCCCGGGCGGGAGCGGATTCACAGGTTCCGGTCGTAACTGTGGCGCAACACACGTTTCTTGAAGGGAACCCGCGAGCCCTGATAGCGGTTGTTCTCATGTCCCAGACCGCTCACATACCGAGCCACCGGAAGCCCCGCCGCGGCTCGTCGAAAATCTCGATCCGCGCCGGAGTTGCCGGTGGCTTCCTCAGCACCATCGCGGTGGCCGGCGCCTCCGCGCCAGCGAACGCCGACCCGGTGACCGAGACCGTCGAGATGCCGGTCCTCACCTCGGCCGACCTCTCCGGGCTCTCCGCCCATGTCGCGCAGTCCGCCGCCGCCACGCAGGAGATCGCGCTCGACGCGGAACTGCGGGCGCAGGAGGACGCCGCCGCGGCCAAGGCCGCGAAGGCCGCCAAGAAGGCCAAGGCCGAGGCCGACCGCAAGGCCGAGGCCGAGAAGGCCGAGGAGCGGGCCCGCGCCGCCGAGGCGGCCGCCCAGGAGCGCGCCTCCCGCAGCTCCGAGCGCACCGCGCTCTCCACGGCCTCGGCTTCGGCTTCGAAGCCCGCCTCGTCCGCCCCCGCCTCGGGCTCGGCCGCGACGGTGGTCGCCTTCCTCAAGGCCCAGCTCGGCGACGCGTACATCATGGGCGCCACGGGCCCCAACGCCTGGGACTGCTCCAGCCTCGTCCAGGCCGCCTTCCGCCAGGTCGGCATCGAGCTGCCGCGCGTCTCCCAGGACCAGTCGGTGGCCGGCACCCAGGTCGGCACGTCCAACCTCCAGGTCGGCGACATCCTGTACTGGGGCGGCGCGGGCTCCGCGTACCACACCGGTGTCTACATCGGTAACGGCCAGTACCTCGACGCGGCCAACCCCAGCAAGGGCGTCGTGATCCAGGACCTCTCCGGCTACCCGGCGAGCGGCGCGGTCCGCGTCCTCTGAGACGGCGCGCCTCCGAGCCCGGCCGCTGAGGCCCGGCCGGGTCTGAGGCCCGGCACCGCCTCGTCTGCGACAGGGCCGCCGTCCCCGTGGTGAATCCCGGGGGCGGCGGCCCTTCAGCGCTCCGGTGAAGCCACGACCCACGCGCCACAGCGGGGTTATACGGACACTACGGCAACGACGACGATCCAGGTGCCGCGCGAAGCCCGTGACCACCTCGCCGAACTGGCGAAGGAACGCGGCGTCACGATCGGTCGGTTGGTCCAGTCCCTCGCGGAGGCCCAGCCCACCGCGGCCCAGCGGGCGGAGCGCCTGGCCAAGGACCGGGCGAGACGGTCCGGCAGGTCATCGGTCTGGACCTCAGCGACGAGGCGTTCGACCAGGCCCCCGATGTCCTCGGCACCATCTACCGGATGGCCGCCGCCAAGGCCCGCAAGGCACCGGGCTCCGACGCGTGATCATTCTCGACACCGCGGCCGCCCGGGCCCTCGCCTCGGGTCACAAGACCCTGAACCTGCTCGCCGGCAACATGGCCCGCACGCCGGGCGACAGTCTGCGGGTGCCGGCTCTCTGCCTCCTGCAGGCGGAAGCCGCGGACGACAACGCGACGCAACGCCTCCTGGCCTTCTCCTCCGTGGTCGTCGAACCGCTGGACACCGTCGCCTCGGTCACGGTCGGCACCATGGTCCGGGACGGCTACGGCGGCGCGGACACCTGCCACGCGCTCTACTGCGCCCTGCCGCGACCCGAGTTCACCGGCATGCCGATCCTGCTGACCGGCGACGAGGACCGGTACCCGCTGGGGGGCGTCGCGATCGACATCAACTCCCCGGGCATGCTCGGCTTCTCCTGACCGGAGGGGGTCGCCTCCGTGACCGGGCCGGCATCGAAGAGGCCCTCGCTCCAGTTGCCTCTCCGGCTATTGTCGACCAACGTCGACGGAGGCGCGTCGCTCCCCGGGGAGCTACTCGCCGGGGAGCCCTGCCCTTGACCTCATCGGCAACACTCGCCACTGCCCGACAAGACGTGCAATCAACCTGAGTAGGCGGCCGGTCCGCGACCGGAGCATCCCCGTCCGCTGACGTTGCACAGCGTCGACTACTGCCGTTCAAAAGCAATCCGAGCCCTCATCGTCGACCTCACTGTCGATGAGGACTGATGGATCTCACACAAATTTTGGCCGATCAGAGTGTGCGGCTGACGAGATTCACGCGAAGCAGCGACAAACAGATTCTCCCGTCGGTGACCAAATCGCGCACCTCAACTTCTCGATCATTTTCGGATTGAATTTAAATTGATCACCGTCCTGCGAATCCGAGATCGCAAGCGCGAACCCGCCCCAGTACCTCATTGCAGCCGCAGCCTCCACGGGAACCGTGTTATCGGAAGAGAATTCTCCACCGACCGAAAAAGGGATCCTGGGGACGAGTCGATGCCCAGGAGGCAATGATCCATTCCGCACCTGCCATTCACGACCCACTGAGTACCCAGTGACATAATTCCAGTCCTCGATAACACCATCCTGCCAACTCGCGATATCTTCAGAGAATTTACAGAAGGCAGCCGTCTCGAGACGTTACGCAGAACTCCGGTCATCAGCGTCCACAGGCACGCGCGCCGCAGTCACTACGCCAGAGAACGAAACCTCCACCACAATCCGATCACCGGGAGAATAGATCCAGAGTTCCGGCACAGATTCCGTGATCTCTGGCAGGTGAGAGATAGAGGATTCGAGCCCCATCTCCACACTCGGAACTGCCAGGCTCTCCCAGAAGAAGATTAGGCTGTCAGCTTTCGGGGCGAACTGCTGAATTACGGTGCTCAGCTCGATGGAATCCGACTCCATCGAGCAGAGCACCAAATCATCAGCCACTGCGCCCCATTCGATCCCACCATCAGAGTTGCGCGGGTAACGGCTAAGGCTTTCACGCTCGTACTGGAGATGCTGTACCAGGCTCAGCAACTGCACCCCTGGCTGCCCAACCCAAGTCAGCCGTCGATCACCCTGCTGATCTGCACGAACCACTCGGACCATGGATCGAGGCAAAAGGTCCGGTCTGGTTCCGTATACACCTTCGAGCGTCACGAATTACCGCCAAGCATTCTCGCGAAGTCGTCTTCTGTGCCATTCCATGGCACGGCCCACTTACGCGCAGAGTCACCTTTACCGACTTCCACGTTGATATGCGGCCCCTTCACCGGGTCATAGTCCATCCTGAACCTCTTGAATTCACCGTTCACCCGAGTGGTGAACCCCACTACCTTGCCATAGGTCGTCGGCGAAGATTCGAGGCGGCCAATGTACGGCTGCCGGGTCGCCGGATCGATATCACCCAGCAGGTCGAGCGCCTTGTTCCGGGCTTGTTCGAAGCTGCCAAAGCTATCCAGGACAACTTCCTTACATGCCCCTCCGGCATTGTGCACCAATACCGGCGTCTCGCCCGCCAGCACATAGTACGTGTGGTGATTGGTGACAGTGAGGTTGTGAACCGTTGCGGGCTGAGCAGACGGTTTGGATACTGCGGTGATCTGGACGTAAGTGCCCGCGCTCGTGCGCAGCCACTGGCCGGGCTTCAGGTCTTCGGCGTCGACCCACTTCTTCAGGTCAGGAACCCAGAAGGGGTGCCCGTCGGTCGCGGTGATCGTGGCGGGCTGCTTGCCGTCGGCCTCGTCGCCCTCGACAGATACCCTGACCAGACTCTTGAGACCGCTCCCCTTGATCTCCGCCGTGACCGTCTCGCTGGTGGTCTCCCCGGTCTCCGGGTCTGTCGCTAGGACTTCGTCACCGGTTTTGATGTCCTTGATGGCCTTCGCCGTGCCATCTGCAAGAAGAACTTTCGTCTCCGACGTAAAGCTGTTCTTCAAGCACGGTTTGAGGTGCTTGGCGATCTGGAAAGCCTTCTTGGCTGCGGGTATGGCACCCGCAAGGCTCCAGACGGATGCCTTGAACTCCCCATTCGCAAGGTCCATTCCCGCTGAAACGATGCTGGCCGGGATCGAGACCACAGGAACGGGAGTCTCAGCCAGCTCCTCGAACGTCTCCTTCCACGTCGCCGGCGGCTCCCGGACAATCTCGTAGTGATATCCCTTGCCCACCGCGCCGACGCCGTAGCGGACGTAGTTGCCCTTCCTGTCGGTTCGCTTGCCTTCCCAGTGCCAGCCCTTGCTGGTCTGTGTCCAGGTCTCCTCGATCTTCTCCGGATTCCAGCGCCCACACGTGGTGATGATGCCTCCGCACCGCCCCTCCGGCCGGAGGCCCGTCGGGTCGGAGAGCATGACCGGGTTGCCGTTGGCGTAGGTGTACCCGTTCATCTGGAGGGGGTCGGTCAGGTCCAGGAGTGGGTCCGCGGAGATGAAGCGGCCCGTGGCCGCGTCGTATTCGCGGGCGCCGATGTGGGTGAGACCGGTCTTCGGATCGTCGACGCTGGTGCCCAGGAACGTGCGGCGGCCCGGCCAGTTGGAGGGTTCGGTGCCCCGCGGGTTGCCGTACGGGTCGAAGCGGCGGTGGGTGATCTGCTGGCCGACGCCGAGGGAGACGGACGCGGTGGCCGTGTTGTGGTGGTCGCTGAGCAGGGCGGTGAGCGTGTGCCCGCTCGTCTTGCCGCCCGTGGTGCGCACCGTGGTCGGCGCACCCGGGTGCCCGTAGTACCGCTGGGCCTGGACGGCCCGTCCCGACGCGTTGACCGTCACCTCGGACTCGCCCAGGAACAGCGTGCGGGTGGTGCCGTCGTTCTCGACGAGCCGGTTGCCCGCAGCGTCGTAGAGGTAGGTGACGTCGGCGGAGCCGTTGTCGTCCGTGTCGACCGAGGTGAGCTTGTTGCGCCGGTCCCAGTTCAGGTTCTGGGTGTCGCCGCCCAGCATCCGGTTGACGGTGTTGCCCGAACTGTCGTACCCGTACGTGGACAGGGACTCGACCGAGCCGCTCTCGGTCACCTCCTTCGCGGCGACCTTGGTCAGCGTGTGCGGCTGGGTGACGGCCGGCGGCTGGGATCCCTGGACAGCGGTGCCGTAGCTGTAGGTGTGGACGTCGTCCAGCGCGGGATTCACCAGGTCGCGGACGGTCATCGACGTCCGGTTGCCGATCTCGTCGAACGCGTACGACTGCCAGTAGCCGGATCCCTGGGGCCCCGTCGCCACCTTGCTCCGGTCCGGGCCGGCGCCCTGCGCCGACGAGGAGCGGGGGCAACCGGCCACGCCCGTCCACGCCTCGGTGAGCCGGCCCATCGGGTCGTGGGCGAAGCACTGGCGGTCGACGGCCGAGGTCGATTCGGTGGTGGTGATCGACAGGATGTTGCCGACCGTGTCGTAGCCGTAGGAGACGGCCGAGACCCGGTGCGGGCTCGCGGTCTCACGGTCGGCGATCGAGCGGTTGAGCCGCCCGGTCTCCTCGTCGAACTCACTGGTCGTCCACACCCGGCGGGGTGCCTGGCCCGACGCCGTCCGCAGCACCTCCCCGAAGGGGCTGTAGACGGTGTCGCCGGTGTAGTTCACGAGCCCGGTGGTCGTGATCGGCAGGCCCTCCCCGTTGTGGCGGGTGATCAGCCTCTCGGCCGCCAGGCCGCCGGGGGTCGCCGGCAGCTGCGCCGACTGCACCTTGCCCGTGCGCGTGTAGGTCGTGCTGTAGGCGTAGGTGCCGGCCAGGCCGGTGGTCTGGGAAGTGCTGGGGATCGTGACCTTGGAACCCGTCGGCCGGTACTCCGTGTCGTATCCCGTGACCTCGCTCGTGAACGCCGCACCGCCGTAGTAGCGGGTGGAGGCCACCGGCTGCCCCTTGGCGTTCGGCAGCGAGTCGAACGTCCACTTGGCGACCAGGGGACCGGACGCGGAATCGTCCCGCAGTTCTGTCTGCCGCCCCAGCGCGTCGTACGTCTTGTACTGCTTGCGCCCCTGGGTGTCCTGCGACCAGACCTGCTGGTCGAGGGAGTTGTAGCCGAAGTGGGCCGCGCCCATGTCCGGGTCGGTGGAGCCTACAAGCCGGCCGCGGACGTCGTAGCTGTACGTCCAGGCGTTGCCCTTGGCGTCCTTCGCCGTCGCCAGCTTGCCGCGCGCGTCGTAGGTGTACGACGTGTCGATGGGACGGGTCAGGTCGGTGGCCGTGTAGTGCTGGACCAGCGAGGTGCGGCCCAGCGCGTCCGTCCACGTCTTGACGGCCCGGCTGCCCGGCATCGGCGTCGACCCGTCGGGCGTCATGCCGGTACGGGTCAGTGTCCAGTCGCCCTCGTAGCGGCTGGTCGCCGAGTGGTGCGGCTCGTCGCGGTGCAGGCTGGTGGTGCGTACCGCGCGGCCGAGGCCGTCGTACGCCGTCTTCGTGGAGTTGGGCACCTCGGTGACCGACTCGGGAATGAAGATCTCGGCGGCGGTCGGCTCGTCCTTCGCGTAGTAGGCGTTGTTCGTCTGGCGGACTCCGCCGCTCGCGTTGTGCAGGGTGTCGGTGACGATCCGGCCGCCGCCGACGGCTTCGGACTGGGTCTGGCGTACGCGCAGCAGACCGTCGTAGATCGTGACCGAGTCCTCGTAGGTGCCGTTGTCCCGCAGGACGCGGGTGGTCACCGCGGGCGGCTCGTCGTCCTCCAGCTGGTAGCCGAAGCGGACCGTCGCGGCACCGCCCTGGTGGGAGGGGGACCACGTCGCCGTGACCCTGCCGAAGGCGTCGTACGTGCTGGTGGTCTTCCGGCCGTTCGCGTCGGTGGTGGCCAGGACCGAACCGCGGCCCGGTTCCATCGTGGAGGTCGTCGTGTGACCGAGCGGGTTGGTGGCGGTCACGGAGAACACCGTGCCCGTGGCGGGGCTGTAGGCGGTGGTGGTGCTGTTGCCCGCGGCGTCCGTGACCTTCGTCGGGCGGCCGAGCGCGTCGAAGGTGCTCCGCGCGGACGTGACCCAGCCGGTGCCGGCGCCGTCCACGGAGTCCACCTGGTAGGGCAGTCCCTTGGTCGGCGTCTGGCCGAAGCCGGCCGTCCTGTCGTAGGACGTGCGGCTGTCGGACACCACGCGGTTTCCGGTGGCCGACGCGGCGTCGGCGCAATCACCGACGGTCGTCCGCTGCCGCTCCGGGAAGCCGATCAGGTGCTTGTCGGTGTTGTGGACGTACGTCGTCGTCGTGCAGGTCTCGTCCGTGCGTGTGCTCGCGTCGGACGGGCTGAGGGTGTAGCCGTGGGTCTCGGTCGGCAGTCCGTACGTGGCGTCGTAGACGTTGTGCGTGCGGACGGTTCGCGTCCGGTCGCCGCTGATCGTCTCGATGCGGTCGGTGCGGACGACGGCGGTGCGCACCGCCTCCAGGGCCGGCAGACCCGGCCGGGGGCGGGTGGCGAGCACTTTGGCCGTCGGCCAGTTGAGCTCCCGGGTGGCGACGGTGCCACCCTCCTTGGTGTACGTGAGCGTCTCGGCGGGCCTGCCTTGATAGGCGCGCAGGTCCTTGCCCAGTTCCACGGTGCCGGTGGAGTCCTTGACGGTGATCTGGGGACGGCCGGCGTCGCCCGACATGCCACGGAAGTAGCGTGTGACCGCCTTGGACTTCTCCGTCGCCTCGGGGCCGCCCGCGCCGGCGGTGACGCCCTTGCGGACCACGACCTCGGCGTATCCGCGCCACTGGTCGTAGGTGCGCAGTTCGGGTTTGGCGAACTCGTCCGTGCCCTTCGCCCAGGCGGCGTCCCCGACGTAGGTGTAGGCGGTCACGACGTCGGGCTGCCGGGCGACGCGGTCCTTCTCCACCACGCGGTCGACGACGTACTTGTTGAACCACTCCTGCTCGGGCTTCTCCAGGTCCGGGTCGGGCGACCAGTGCACGGGGAAGCAGCGGCTGCCGTTGTCGTCGGGAGCAGGGTGGGACGTACCCGTCGGGCAGGGGTCGGAGTAGTCGACGTGGATCTCGCCGCCGGTGTCGGTACGGATCGTCTCGACGCGCAGGCGGTCGAAGTCCGGGGTGTGGTCCTTCGAGCCCTTCGACACGCGGTTGGGCATGTCGATGACATTCGGCAGGAAGACGACGGGCGGGAGGGCTGTACTGAGCTGTTTGCCGTCCTCGTCCTTCTCCGTGCTGAAGCCGGTTCTGGTGATGGAGTCGAGCCAGAGCGGCGGGTGCGTGTCCGTGCGCTGCTTGGGGAACGACTGCCCCAGTGCCCACTTGTCGACAAGGGACAGCGCGGTCGACCCCGGTGTGCGCTGGCCGTACGAGCTCACCTCGGCCAGACGTACCCGGCTCCAGAACGTGGGCCCGGTGACATAGCACTTCTCGTTGTCGTCCGCCTTGCAGTGCAGCGTGGAGGGGGTGTCCCACCACGGCTGCTTCTCCTCGTAGTTCTTGGAGTTGAACTCGGCGTCGGAGCAGCTGACGGTGCCTTCCTTGATGCAGCGCTGCGCGACGGAGAAGGTCACCTTCCCGGCCGGCGGCCCGTCCAGGGCACCCGCGCGGAGACCGTAGAGGATCTGCTTGGGGTAGCCGCCACGGACGTAGCTGACGTGCTCCTTGAACTTGCCGTTCTTGGCGTAGTCGTTTGTTTCCCTGACCCAGTCGACGACCATGGCGTTGCCGTGGACGTCCTCGACGTAGTCGAGATTCCAGCGCCATGCCTGTGTGCAGGACGAGTCGGCGAACGCGGTCGCGCGGCAGGGCTCGCCGCTGTGGTTGCCGAAGACGGGGACGGTGAAGACGGAGTTGGTGGCCGACCGCCCGTCCAGGGCGTTCTTGCCGAACCAGTAGCGCGTGCCGTCCCGTGTGGTCAGGACCCAGTACTCGCCGTCGTACTTCCCGGTCTGAGCCGACTTCGCCGTTCCGTCCTTGGCCTTGTACTCGACGCGCGAGCCGTCACCGTCGGCGGTGAACCAGTCTCCGGTGTCCTCGTCCCTGACCAGCTCCGTGGTGGAACCGTTCAGGGAGAGTGAGAGGTTGTCGCTCGCCCAGCACAGGTCGGACTTCTTCTTGTCCGTGGCGTTGTCGTTGTTGGGATCGTCCTTGCGGTCCTCGGAGCAGGTGCGGTAGCGCCGTTCCACGAAGCCGGGGTGGTAGTCCCAGCCGTCCCCGATCCATGACGCCTGGCCGTTGGCGACGGACGTGCGGCCGTCCACCGCCTGGGAGGAGTACCCGAACGCGATCTTCGGGGCGGGTCCGGCGGGCGGGGCGGGCAGAGCCAGCGGGTAGCTCCAGGAGAATCCTCCGCTGCTGCCTCCCGCCGACCAGGTGCCGGAGGGGGACAGCGGGGACGCCTTGTAGTTTCCTCCCGCTCCCGCACCGGAGTCCGATGCGGCGAGGACGGCCGGACCGCCCCCGGACTGGGTCGCGACCCCGGACGTCTGGCCGTCAGCCGGATCGACGGTCGCACGGACCGTCCCGGTGGCCGGATCGTTCTGGCTGGGTATGTCGACGGGGGTCGTGCATTCGGCGAGCTCGGGGGTGTCCAGGAAGCATTCGGGGAGCTGGGTGAGCTTGAGGCGTGAGGCCCATTCGGTGCCGTAGAGGTCCTTGAACGCCGAGTAGTCCAGTTCGACGTCGATCGGTGTGGAACCGCTCGCGGGGGGCGTGACCGTGACGATCGCGCCGTCGACGGCGGCGGCCTCGGTCGCCTGTCGGGGCTCGACGGTGACGGACCAGTCGCCTTCGGGCGCCGGGGGCTCCGGGTCCTCGGGAGTCGCGGAGGCCTGCCCGATACGGACCGGCAGGTCACCGGCCTGGACCAACTCGCCGGCTGCCGTCTCCAGGCTGACGCTCTCGGTGCCCCCGGCGGGCGGGGAGACCGCCGACGGGTTGTACTCGGGCAGCGGCTCGGACGACGCGCCGGACCAGTCGCTCAGTTCCTCGATCCGCGCCTCGTCGGGCGGCAAAGGGGTTTCCTGCTGGAGCTCGGGCAGTGAGACGCCGTTGCGCGGGCCGGCCGGAGGTACAGCCCACGCCTGCGTCGGAAGCAGGGTGGTGACGAGGACTCCGGACAGCAACAGCCCTACGGCACGCGCCCGTCGGAGTCCGGCGGTGGTCGGACGCGGGGGACGTCTTCCGGGCAGGCGAGACGAAGTCCCTGAAACGGGCGCGGACATGTGGCCCCCCCACTTCCGCTGCGAGCCCGTCCTTCGGAACGCAGGCGGGGTGCAGGAAGATCGATCAATAGCCCGGTGATTGTGCAGGGAGTCGACACTCAATATCCACAGAGGTGTGGTTCATGTGCCGTCAATCACAGGGACATGGGCGGACTTTGCGATCATGCCCCTCATCAGGGGTGATCCATGCCAGAGGAGATCTCTTCGGGTATACGTGCGAAGATCACCGGTTTCGTTGGAGATCACCTCGAAGCATCCGGCGGCACGGTCCGTGCATGCCGGTATGCATGCTTTCGCCTACGCCCCGGCTGAAGCGGGGCACACCTGACGACCCGGCGTGACGGGACCCGGTGACACCGACTGCCGCCTGCCTACGATCCGGTGGCACCGGGGCGACCGACGGCAGGCCCGTGACGAATTCGTGAAGATGAGCCATGCTCTGCACGCGCACAGCGGCACATCAGCCAGGACGACCGGGCAGTTCGGCGGTCGGCTCCTGGGGGAGAGGGAGAGATGGACAGCGCGAAGGCTGCCGGGGACGTCGAGTTCCCACCGGGGGCGAAGCAGAACAGCGGCACAGCTCTCCCGGGCGGCCGACGTACACGCCTCGGACGCCGGAAGACCATCGCTCTCGTGGCTGTGGTCGCGCTCGCTCTAGCCACTCCCTCGCTGGTGGTCCTCGGTGGTGACTCGGCACCCGGGGACCCCGCCACCCGGTCCGAGAAGGCTCCCGGACCGGTCGGGGTCGACGAGGCGGTCCGACGGGCGGCAGTGTCGGGCAAGGACGTCCAGGTCACTGCGTGGCACACCTCGAACTCGACGACGTGGGCTCAGCCTGACGGCATGTTGAGGACGCGTACCTACAGCGACACGGTCCGTGCCCGTGTGGACGGGGGCTGGAAGCCCATCGACACCTCACTGCGCGAGGTCGAGGGCGGCTACGCCCCCCGTGCGGTGAACGACCCCCTGCTGTTCAGCGGGGGAAGCGGCTCGGCCGGCCGCGCCGAACGGGCCTCACGCGGCTTCGTGCGCCCAGCACTCGGCTCCTCGGCATCCAACTCGGCTCAGGTGCGTGCGGGAGCGGCGAAGACCGGCGCCACGGAGGGTGAGTGGAGCGAACTCGTCCGTCTGAGCACCGGCGGACACGACGTGGTGGTGAGCTGGCCGGGTCCGCTCCCTCAACCCGTCGTCTCCGGCCCCCGTGCCCTGTACGAGGACATCCGGCCGGACATCGACCTCCTCCTCACCGCCCGCGACAGCGGCTTCTCCCACGTGCTGATCGTGCAATCCCGCGAGGCCGCCCAGGACCCCCTGCTGTCGGACCTCCGCTACCTCCTGGAATCCGCGAGCCTCACCTTCCAACTCGACGAAGCATCCAGCAGTGTGAGTGCGCAGGACAGCGAGGGCAGGGAGATGGCGGCAGCGCCGACGCCCTATCTCTGGGACTCCGCCGGCGAACCCGCCGTCACCCTCGGGGAGGACTCCGCTTCCGCGTCTCCCGACCCGGCCATCGAGGGGACCGCGCTGACGCTGCCCGGGCTGGCCGGTCCGCAACCCGGCACGAACTCCCGGCCACTGGGAGCAGGTCTCGCGAAGGACGGCACCCTCACGATCGAGGCGGACCCGAAAGCCCTCGCCGATCCGGACCTGGTCTACCCGCTGTTCCTGGACCCGTCGTTCAAGGGCCGCAAGAAGAACTGGACCCTGCTCTACGAGTCGGCACGAACCTCCAGCTTCTGGAACGGGCAGAACTTCAACGACGGCACCAACGAGGCACGCGTGGGCTACGAGTCCACCACCGGAGGCCTCTCACGATCGGTGTTCACCTTCGAGTTCAGCTCCAAGCTGCATGGGGCGAGCATCAAGTCCGCCAAGTTCCAGGCACTGCAGACCTACTCGTGGGGCTGTGCCCCACGCAAGTACCACGTCTACCTCACCGGGGTGATCTCCAGCTCCACCACCTGGGCCAACCAGCCCGGGGTGATCGACTACCTCTCCAGCGGAACCAACGGACACGGGTACAAGGCAGGCACCTGCCCCGACAAGTGGGTCGCACACGACGTCAAGTCGGCAGCACAGCTCGGCGCGACGAAGAAGCTGTCGACACTCACGATGGGGCTGAGGGCGGCTGACGAGCGTGACCACAACGCCTGGAAGAAGTTCCTCGCCAACGGCGAGAGCTCTCCCTACCTCGAGATCGTCTACAACCGCGCTCCCGCCCTGCCGACCTCTCAGACAATGACGCCGGGCCCCGACTGCGACCTCGCCTCCCCCTACGAGCGGGTCGGCAAGTCCTCCCTGACCTTCCGGGCAAAGGGCTCCGACCCCGACGGCAACCTGAAATACCTCAACTTCAGGCTGTGGATCACCGGACAGACCAAGATGCTCGTGGACAAGAACGTGACCCCCGACAGCAAGGGGTACGCGCATCACGACGTCAACTGGAACATCCTCACCGACGGAGCGACCTATTCGTGGGACGTCCGCTCGGTGGACACCGAGGGAGCGGTCTCCACTTTCGCGCCGGCCGGCACGCTGCCCTGCCGCTTCATCGCCGACCTCAAGGCCCCCGAGGCCCCCGCCGTGTCGTCCGAGGACTTCCCCGAGAGCGACGCGAGTGACGGGAACTGGCCCGACATCCGATTCGGGCAGTCCGGGAAGTTCACCCTCAGCGGTGCCACCGGCGCGACCCGGTTCGAGTACGGCGTCAACGACACCCGGCTGCCGTCCGAGGCCACGGCGACGGGCGGCAGTGCCACCCTCACCGTGGCACCCCCGCAGGCCGGCCCCAACGTCCTGTACGTGCAGTCCGTGGACGGCGCGGGCAACCGCTCCGCACGCACCTCCTACCACTTCCTCGTGGCGCCGCGCACCCAGCCGGACGCTCCTGGCGACACCGCCGGGGACGGGCACCCCGACCTCCTGCTGGTCGACGAAGCCGGCCGGCTCCGGGCCTATCCCGGCAACAGCACGGGGGACCTGCACGACGGCTTCACTGCGTCCTACGACACCGGAACGGGGCAGCCGGAGCCGGTACCGGACGAATACTGGGAGAACGCCCTCATCACGCACAACGGAGACTGGATCCACGGCGACGGCGTGCAGGACCTCGTGGCCCGGATGCCGGACGGGAAGCTGTACGTCTACCCGGGAGACGGCTTCAGCGGATTCGACGTGGCACGGCGCATGGAGATCCTCCTGCCGTCGAACGTCCCGCCGTCCAGCCAGCTGACGCAGATTCTCTCCGTCGGGGACGCCGACGGCGACGGCCTGCCCGACCTGTTCGCCCGCTACGGACCGCAGCTGTGGGCCATCTCCGGCTACACCGGCGCCAGTTTCGCGACGGCACACCAGCTGACCGCCTCCGCATGGGACGAGCGTGACATCGTCCTCGTGGACGACGTCACGGGCGACGGGACGGCGGATCTCGTGTACCGCACCCATGGCAGCGGAAGGCTGATCCTGCGTGAGGGCAAGGCAGACGGAAGCGGAACGGACCTGCTGTCCCTCGCCACAGCCGCGGCCTCCCGCAACGGCACCGATGCCGAGTACGGCACGGGCTGGAGTCCGGCCGAGCGGCCACTTCTCATGGGGACGCCGGATGTCAACGGCGACTCGATACCGGACATCTGGGCTGAGGCGGCCAACGGCGACATGCATGTGTACACAGGAGGCCGCAGCTCGCACGCCGCTGCGCGTCTCGTGATCAACGCAGACGGTGAGGGAACGGACTGGAGCCGTCCCAGAACGCTCGGGTAGGGGACGGAGCCGCCGGAAAGTGCCGTCGGAGTTCCGCCGACGGCACACCGCCCACCACGCGCCGGGCGGCGGGAGCCGCCCCTCAGCCTCCCGCCCGCGCCGACCGCTCCCCCAGCCACTCCGTGAAGGTCTGGGTGCCGCGCGGGCCCGTGGCCGTCGGGAGGAGGGCGCCGGTGGCCATGGCGCGGCCGGGGCGGCCCGGGAGGCGGAGGGGGAGGACGAGGCGGCGTTCGCCGCGGACGGGGAGGAGGGCGCGGACCATGCCGGTGAGGGACTCCTCGCGCGGGCCCGCCAGTTCGGGGGCCATGCCCTGCGGGGCGCCCGCCGCGAGGGCGACCAGGTGGCGGGCGACCTCGCGGACGGCCACCGGCTGCACGCGCATGGGCAGGATCGGGGCGAGCGGGCCCGGCATCAGGTCGAGCATCTGCTCGGCGAACTCGTGGAACTGCGTCGCCCGCAGCACCGTCCACGGCACCGGGCCCGCGGCCACCGCCCGCTCCTGCGCGATCTTGCCCTGGTAGTAGCCGTGGCCGACGCGCTCGATCCCGACGATGGACAACGCGATGTGGTGCCCCACGCCCGCCCGCTCCTCCGCCGCGAGCAGGTTCCGCGTCACGGACTCGAAGAAGGCCACCGCCCTGGCCCGGCGCATGGTGGACAGGTTGACCGTGTCGATCACCGCGTCCACCCCGGCGAGGGCCGCGTCCAGGCCCGCGCCGGTCATCAGGTCCACGCCCTCCGACCGGGCGAGGACCACCGGTTCGTGACCGGCGGCGGTCAGCTCCGCCACCACCTGCCGCCCGGCCACTCCGGTCCCGCCCGCCACCGCGATCCGCATGTCCGTCTCCTCCGCGCCCGTCCGTACCCGTTCGTACCCGTCCACGGGACGACGGCACCCGCCGCCCGCCGGGCTCGACCCTAGTGAGCGCAGGGCCGCAGGCCCTGGTCCACTCGGGGGGCACGCGCCTGGGCCACTGGAACGGAGGCGGGGGCGACCCGGCCGCGCCCGCCGATCAACGCCACAACGCAAGCGGGGGCCCGCTCGCAGTGGCGAGCGGGCCCCCGGCCGCGTGTGCGGAGGACGGGCCCCGGCGGGCCGGGCGTCAGGCCTTCGGGGCCACCTTCGAGAGCCCGTTGATGATGCGGTCCATCGCGTCGCCGCCCGAGGGGTCCGTCAGGTTCGCCAGCATCTTCAGGGTGAACTTCATCAGCATCGGGTGCGTCAGGCCCCGCTCCGTGGCGATCTTCATGACCTTCGGGTTGCCGATGAGCTTCACGAAGGCGCGGCCCAGCGTGTAGTAGCCGCCGTAGGTGTCCTTGAGGACCTTCGGGTACCGCTGGAGAGCCAGCTCCCGCTGGGCCGGGGTGCGGCGCGCGTGGGCCTGGACGATGACGTCCGCCGCGATCTGGCCGGATTCCATCGCATAGGCGATGCCCTCGCCGTTGAACGGGTTGACGAGCCCGCCCGCGTCACCGACCAGCAGCAGGCCCTTGGTGTAGTGCGGCTGCCGGTTGAAGGCCATCGGGAGCGCCGCGCCGCGGATCGGGCCGGTCATGTTGTCCGGGGTGTAGCCCCATTCCTCCGGCATCGAGGCACACCACGCCTTGAGGATCTCGCGCCAGTCCAGCTCCTTGAAGGACGAGGAGGTGTTGAGGACGCCGAGGCCGACGTTGGAGGTGCCGTCGCCCATGCCGAAGATCCAGCCGTAGCCGGGCAGCAGCCGGTCCGGGCCCGGGCCGCGCCGGTCCCACAGCTCCAGCCAGGACTCCAGGTAGTCGTCGTCGTGGCGGGGCGAGGTGAAGTACGTGCGCACGGCGACGCCCATGGGGCGGTCCTCGCGGCGGTGCAGGCCCATCGCGAGGGAGATGCGCGAGGAGTTGCCGTCGGCGGCCACCACCAGGGGCGCGTGGAAGGTGACCGGCGTCTTCTCCTCGCCCAGCTTGGCGTGCACTCCGGTGATCCGGCCGGTGCGCTCGTCGAGGACGGGCTCGCCCACGTTGCACCGCTCGTACAGCCGGGCGCCGGCCTTCTGCGCCTGCCGGGCGAGCTGCTCGTCGAAGTCGTCGCGCTTGCGGACCAGTCCGTAGTCCGGGAAGGAGGCGAGATCCGGCCAGTCGAGCTGGAGGCGGACGCCGCCGCCGATGATCCGCAGGCCCTTGTTCCGCAGCCAGCCGGCCTCTTCGGAGATGTCGATGCCCATCGCGACGAGCTGCTTGGTCGCGCGCGGGGTGAGCCCGTCGCCGCACACCTTCTCGCGCGGGAAGGCCGTCTTCTCCAGGAGGAGCACGTCCAGTCCCGCCTTGGCGAGGTGGTACGCGGTCGTCGAGCCGGCCGGGCCCGCGCCGACGACGATCACATCGGCGGTGTGCTCGGTGAGGTGGTCGGTCACGGCGGGATCTCCCGGGAATTCGATTCGATATTGCGTACCGAACGGCACAGGACATGTGCAGTCTATGGGGGCGTACGCTTCCGCCGACTGAAGGGCTCCGTCCATGAGCAGCAGGCCGCTCCCCGTCGTGAACCTGCGTGTCCCCACCGACGAGGACGCCTTCGCCTGGCACCGGGCCTTCGCCGACCCCGAGGTCATGGAGTTCCACGGCGGAAAGGCCGCCGAGCTGTCGGTGTACGAGGAGCTCACCGCCCGCCAGCGCCGCCACGACGCCGAACACGGCTTCTGCTTCTGGACGATGACCGGCGAGGACGGCGAGGTCCTCGGCTTCACGGGCGCGCAGCCGTGGCCGCACCAGCACTTCGGGCCGGTCGGCGAGATCGAGATCGGCTGGCGGCTGGCCCGCCCCGCGTGGGGCCGGGGCTATGTCACGGCCGCCGCGCGCACCACCCTGGAGCGGGTACGGGCCGCGGGCGTCGGGAGCGTGGTCGCGATGGTCGACGCGCGCAACGAGCGCTCGATCGCGGTGGCGCGGCGGCTCGGCATGGAGCTGGCCGAGACGTTCATGACGCCGGCCTCCGAGCGGAAGGGCTACTGCTTCCGCCTGGAGCTCGCCTGATCACGCCCGCGTACGCCCGGCCGGCGGGCGCGTCCGTGGCCCCGGCACACCGGGCGGCCGGCGGCCGGGCGGGGTCTCAACCGGCGGGGGCAGAACCGGGCAGGGCCACGACCGGGCGGGGTCTCAACCGGCGGGTCCAGAACACCGGCCGGCGGCCGGGCGGGGTCAGAACACCGACAGCCCGGTCAGGGTGGTGAACCGGTCCAGCGCCGCGACGCCCGCCACCGAGTTCCCGTGCGCGTCCAGGCCCGGGCTCCACACGCAGAGCGTGCAGCGTCCGGGCACCACGGCCACGATCCCGCCGCCCACCCCGCTCTTGCCGGGCAGCCCGACGCGGTGCGCGAAGTCGCCCGCCGCGTCGTACGTACCGCAGGTGAGCATCACCGCGTTGATCTGCTTGGCCTGGCTGCGGGTGAGCAGCCGGGTGCCGTCGGCGCGTACCCCGTGCCGGGCCAGGAACCGTGCGGCGAGGGTGAGATCGGCGCAGCTCGCCTCGATCGCGCACTGCCAGAAGTAGTGGTCGAGCAGGGCCGGGACCGGGCCGGTGATGTTGCCGTACGAGGCCATGAAGTGCGCGAGCGCCGCGTTGCGGTGGCCGTGCGCGGCCTCGGAGGCGGCGACCTCCGGGTCGAAGGAGAGCTCCTTGTTGCCGCTCTCCGCCCGCAGGAAGTCCAGGAGTTCGCTGCTGGCGTCCCCGGTGAGGGTCTGGAGGACGTCGGTGACGACGAGGGCGCCCGCGTTGATGAACGGGTTCCGCGGGACGCCGTTCTCGTACTCCAGCTGCACCAGGGAGTTGAACGGGTTGCCGGAGGGCTCCCGGCCGACCCGCTCCCACAGTCCGCCGCCGGTCTCCGCGAGGACCAGGGCCAGGGTGAAGACCTTGGTGATCGACTGCGCGGAGAACGGGTGGCGCCAGTCGCCCACGCCGTAGACGTTCCCCTGGAGGTCGGCGACGGCCATGCCGAAGCGGTGCGGGTCGGCGCCGGCGAGGGCCGGGATGTACTCGGCCGGGCGTCCGGCACCGGCCAGCGGGGCCACGTCCCGGGCGATCTGCTCCAGCACGGCCTGGTAGTCGACCGCGACGGCCTGCTGTTCCATGGCGTGCCCGTCCCGTTCCCTTGCCTTGCTGCCGTGCCCGTCCGTACCGTCCCCGCGCCGCCGCTACAGCGGCCTGGTGCCGCGGTGCAGGGCGACGATCCCGCCGGAGAGGTTGCGCCAGGCGACCCTGCCCCAGCCGGCGCCCTGGAGGCGGGCGGCCAGTTCGGGCTGGTCGGGCCAGCCCTGGATGGACTCGGCGAGGTAGACGTAGGCGTCCGGGTTGGAGGAGACCGCGCGGGCGATCGGCGGCAGCGCCCGCATCAGGTACTCCTCGTACACGGTGCGGAACGGGGCCCAGGTCGGGTGCGAGAACTCGCAGATGACCACGCGCCCGCCCGGCTTGGTGACCCGGTACAGCTCGCGCAGCGCCCGGTCGGTGTCCTGGACGTTGCGCAGCCCGAAGGAGATGGTCACCGCGTCGAAGGAGCCGTCCGCGAAGGGGAGCCGGGTGGCGTCGCCCGCGGTCAGCGGCAGCCAGGGGTGGCGCTTCTTGCCCTCGCGCAGCATGCCGAGGGAGAAGTCGCAGGGCACCACGTACGCGCCGGTCTCGGTGAACGGCAGGGAGGAGGTGCCGGTGCCCGCGGCGAGGTCGAGGATCCGCTGCGCGGGCCGGGCGTCGACCGCCCTGGCGACCTCCTTGCGCCAGCGCCGGTCCTGGCCGAGCGAGAGGACGTCGTTGGTGAGGTCGTAGTTCGCCGCCACGTCGTCGAACATCGAGGCGACTTCGTGCGGCTGCTTGTCCAGGGTTGCTCGCGTCACGGGCCCATTCAAGCAGCCCGCCTCCGCGCGGCCCGGACGGGCCCGGCGGACACGGGCCGCGCGGGGGCACCGGCCGCCGGGCCCGGTCGCCCGCGCACGGCCCGGACGGCCCCGGGGCAGGTCCGGCCGCCGCGTCACCCGGTGGGCGCGGCCGCCGCACGACGCGGCCCGCCGCACGACGCGGACCGGGATGCGCCGACTACCGCGCCCGGTACACCAGCCGGCCGCCGATGACGGTGGCCACACAGGTCGAGGCGCCCCTGCGGACCAGGGCGGCCCGGTCAGGGACGTCGAAGACGGCGAAGCGTGCGGGGCCCCCGGCGGCCGGGCCCGGGAGCAGCACCAGCGGCGACGGCGAGAAGGAGGCCGGGCCCTGCAGGCCGGGGGGCCGCTGTCCGACCGCGAGTCCGGCCCGGCGCACCGCGTCCTGGGCCGCCCGGCCGCGCAGTTCCCCCGCGACGGCGACCGTCCCGTGGGCGAGCAGCCGCTGCACACCCCGCCGGGCGCTGGCGCCGAGCCGCGCGGGCTCGGCCCGGAACAGGGCCCGGGCGCGCTCCCCGGTGACCGGCCCGGTGCCGAACTCCTCCGCCTCGCGCGGGTCCGGGTGGTAGACGGCCTCCAGCAGTTCGGGCGCGTACGGGTTGAGCAGACCGGGCGTGAGGATGCCCGGCCAGCGCCGCACCCGCGCCTCGGGGTGCCGCGCGGCCAGCTCCTCGTACGGGCCGACGGCGAGCAGGTGGGCGCCCTCGACGAGGACGGCGGCCTCGGGGGACGCCTCGGCCACATGGAGGGTCGGCACGCGACGTGGGCCCTTCTTCTCGGTCGGGCCCGTCAGTTGGCGTCGAGGAGCTTCAGCTCGGGGTGCGCCGTGCCGCCCTCGATCGCGGTGGAGGAGATGTGCGAGACAACGCGGTCGTCCACCGGGTCCAGCGCCGGGTCCTCGTGCACCAGCAGGTGCTCGTAGGTGGTGGCGCGCTGCGCCGGGACGCGGCCCGCCTTGCGGATCAGGTCGATGATCTCCAGGCGGTTGGAGCGGTGCCTGGCGCCGGCCGAGGAGACCACGTTCTCCTCCAGCATGATCGAGCCGAGGTCGTCCGCGCCGTAGTGCAGGGAGAGCTGGCCGACCTCCTTGCCCGTGGTCAGCCAGGAGCCCTGGATATGGGCCACGTTGTCGAGGAAGAGCCGCGCGACGGCGATCATGCGCAGGTACTCGAACAGGGTCGCCTGGGTCCGGCCCTTGAGGTGGTTGTTCTCGGGCTGGTACGTGTACGGGATGAAGGCGCGGAAGCCGCCGGTGCGGTCCTGCACCTCGCGGATCATGCGCAGGTGCTCGATGCGCTCCGCGTTGGTCTCGCCGGTGCCCATCAGCATGGTGGAGGTGGACTCGACGCCCAGGTTGTGGGCGAGCTCCATGATCTCCAGCCAGCGCTCACCGGACTCCTTGAGCGGCGCGATCGCCTTGCGCGGCCGGGCGGGCAGCAGTTCGGCGCCCGCGCCCGCGAAGGAGTCCAGACCGGCGGCGTGGATGCGCTTGATCGCCTCCTCGACGGAGACCTCGGAGATCCGGGCCATGTGCTCGACCTCGGACGCGCCGAGGGAGTGGATCACCAGGTCCGGGAAGTCCTTCTTGATCGCGGCGAAGTGCTTCTCGTAGTACGAGACGCCGTAGTCCGGGTGGTGGCCGCCCTGGAACATGATCTGGGTGCCGCCCAGTTCGACGGTCTCCGCGCAGCGGCGCAGGATGTCGTCGAGGTCGCGGGTCCACGCCTTGTCGGTGGCCTTCGGGGGCGCGTAGAAGGCGCAGAACTTGCAGGCCGTGACGCAGACGTTGGTGTAGTTGATGTTGCGTTCGATGATGTACGTCGCGATGTGCTCCGTGCCCGCGTAACGGCGGCGGCGCACGGCGTCGGCGGCGGCGCCGAGGGCGTGCAGCGGGGCGGAGCGGTACAGGTCCAGCGCCTCTTCGGGCGTGATCCGGCCGCCCTCGGCAGCGCGGTCCAGCACGGACTGGAGGTCGGCCTTCTCGGTCACCGGGCGTCACCCTTCGGCGGTTTCCTGCGGTTCTGCGGACCGATCCAGGCTACGCCACGGGGCCGGTGCGCCCGCGCGGGGCCGGTCGGCGGCGGGGGCGGGGTCCCGGCGAGGCCGGTGGGCCGCGGGTTCAGCGGTCGCCGCCGTCCTCGTCGAGGCGGCTGAGGCTGCCCTCGGGGCGGCCCGCGCGGGCGTCCTCGGAGGCGTAGCGCAGCTGCCCGTCGCGGAGTTCGAGGCGGAGGGTGGAGACGCCCTTGGTGCAGACGGCCGTGGAACGGGGGCCCGCCTCGGAGTCGACGACCAGGGTGCGCCCCTGAGCCTTGCGGACGGTGAGCAGGTCCTCGCAGATGACGTTGCCGAGGAGGTCGGTGTGCGCGGCGGTCCCCGTCTCCTCACCGACGGCCGCCGGGCGGAGGGTGACCTTCATGGTCCCGGCGGGGATGCCGGAGGCGGTGATGGGGCCCTGCCAGGCGCCGACGAACTCCTCCGGGACGGAGCCACCCGGCTTCCCCGGGTTGGCGGAGGCACTGGCGGCGGGCGGCTCGGCGCCCGAGTCGGTACCGTCGGAGCCGCCCCCGCCGGTGCCGGGCAGCAGGTCGAGGACGAAGGCGCCGCCGAGGGTGACGGCGGCGAGCGCCCCGGCGACGGTGAGGGCGAGGGTGCAGCTCACGCGGCGGCCCCGGGGTCCGCCGCTCGCGGTCAGGGACAGCCCACCGGGTTCCGGGCCGGGTCCGGCGGACGCGCCCCCGGGGCCGCCCGCACCGGTGGTCGCGGCAGGGCCGAACCCGGCCCCCGGCCCGTCCCCCGGCTTGGAACCGGACCCCGCGGCGGCACCGGGGCCGCTTGCGCCGGACCCGGGACCCGCCGCGCCACCGGGGCCGGGCCCCGTACCCGCCGCGCCACCGGGGCCGCTTGCGCCGGACCCGGGACCCGCCGCGGGTGCGTCCGCCCGCTTCGCCCACGCCGCCGCGGCCTCCGCCGGGGCGATCGGCGGGCCGAAGGTCCCCGCCGGCGGGAGCGTGAACGGGCCGGGCCCCGGGGCGGCGGCCGGGTCCGCCTCCCGTGCGGGGCCGGCCGGGTCCGGGAAGGACTCCAGGTGCAGCAGTTCGACGGCCGCGCGGCTGATCCGGTTGACCACGGGCACGGGCAGCCAGCCGTCCGGCCCGGTGTCCGCGCCCGAGGCGTCCAGCCGCTCGGCGACCTCGGCCGGGGCGGGCCGGGCCGCCGGGTCCTTGGCCAGGCACCCGGTCACCAGCTCCCGCAACGCGCCGTCCAGCGAACCGAGTTCGGGCTCCTCGTGGACGACCTTGTAGAGCAGGGCGGCCGACGAGTCCCCGGAGAACGGACCCCGCCCCGTCGCCGCGTAGGCGAGGACGGCCCCGAGGGAGAAGACGTCGGCCGCGCCGGTGACCCCGCGGCCGAGTACCTGCTCGGGCGCCATGTAGCCGGGCGAGCCCACCGAGACGCCCGTGGAGGTCAGCGAGGCGGTCCCCTCGACGGCCCGCGAGATGCCGAAGTCGATCAGCCGCGGCCCCTCCAGGGTCAGCATCACGTTCGACGGCTTCACGTCCCGGTGGACGAGGTCCAGCGCGTGCACCGCCTCAAGGGCCCGGGCCAGGCCCGCGCCGAGAACGCGGACCGAGTCCGGGGGCAGCGGCCCGTCGTCGGCGACCGCCCGGGAGAGGGACGGGCCCGCCACATAGCCGGTGGCGACCCACGGCACGGGCGCGTCCGGATCGGCGTCCAGGACCGGCGCCGTCCACTCCCCGCCGACCCGGCGCGCGGCCGCGACCTCCCGGCGGAACCGGGCCCGGAACTCGTCGTCGAGGGCGAAGTGCGGATGGACGGCCTTCACGGCGACGGTGCGGCCGCCCGCGCTGCGCCCGAGGTAGACCCGGCCCATGCCGCCCGAGCCCAGCCGGCCGAGCAGCCGGTACGCCCCGATGGCACGCGGCTCACCCGGTCCAAGCGGCTGCATCTCGGCTCCCCCGGTCGCTCACCCGTTCCCCAGGCACCACACCCTAGGCGGTGTCCGGGCCGGCGGGGGCTCAGGCCGCCGGGGCGAGCAGCTCCACGCGTACGTCCGCCGGGAAGCCCGTCGTCGGCCCGGTCCGGCGGGCGAACTCCCGGACGCCCGCGAGCTGGTCGGCCCCGAACCGGAAGTCGAGGGTGGTGAAGTAGCGCTCCAGCAGCTCCGCGTCGAAGCTCTCCCAGCGCGCCGCCTGCTCGGCGACCTTGGCGACCTCCTCCAGGGACACGTCACGGGAGGCGAGGAAGGCCTCGTGCACCTTGCGGACCACCAGTGGCTCCCGGGCCAGGTACTCCTTGCGGGCCGCCCAGACGGCGAAGACGAACGGCAGCCCGGTCCACTGCTTCCACATCCGGCCGAGGTCGTGCACCTGGAGCCCGAGGCGCGGCGCGTCGTGCAGGGAGGCGCGCAGCGCGGCGTCGCCGATCAGCACGGCCGCCTCGGCCTCCTGCATCATCACGCCGAGGTCGGGCGGGCAGGTGTAGTAGTCCGGCGCCACGCCGTACTGCTCGGCCAGCAGCAGCTGCGCGAGCCGGACCGAGGTGCGGGAGGTCGAGCCGAGGGCGACCCGCTGTCCGTCCAGCCGCTCCAGCGGCACCTGGGAGACGATCACACAGGACATCACGGGTCCGTCGCAGCCGACCGCCAGATCGGGGAAGGCGACGAGTTCGTCCGCGTTGCGCAGGAATTCCACGAGGGTGACGGGCGCGATGTCGAGATCGCCGCGGACCAGGCTCTCGCTCAGCTTCTCGGGGGTGTCCTTGGTCAGTTCCAGGTCGAGAAGCGTTCCCGTTCTGGCGAGTCCCCAGTAAAGAGGGAGACAGTTCAGGAACTGGATGTGGCCGACACGCGGGCGGCTGCGCCGGTTGTCGGTTGCTGTGCTTTCACCGTGACTGTCCACATCGTGAGGCTAGACCCGCCGGCCCCGGGCTGTGGCGCCGGGGCCGCCGACGCGCCCGCCGACCCGCCCCGGACCCGCGTCGTCCCTCGTCAGGGGCCTGCCGCGTCACCGTGGAGACCGCCGGCCAAACAAACGGGTGACGTGATCTTTCCCTCTACCGCGGCGCGCACGCTGCGTGCTAGGCTCGACGCAAGTTGCAGTTTGGTTTCCCTTGCAGTACAGAGCCTGCGGAGCATGTAACCCGCAGGCTCTTGTCGTTTTCAGACTTCTTGCAGGTTCTGGAGCAGGGCAACCCTTTGGCCCAAGGAGGGCTTATGGCTACCGGAACCGTCAAGTGGTTCAACGCTGAAAAGGGCTTCGGCTTCATCGCCCAGGACGGCGGCGGCCCGGATGTCTTCGTCCACTACTCCGCGATCAACGCGACCGGCTTCCGCTCCCTCGAGGAGAACCAGGTCGTGAACTTCGACGTCACCCAGGGCCCGAAGGGCCCGCAGGCGGAGAACGTCACCCCCGCCTAAGGGCGGCCGGGTCGGCGATCGCGCACGACTTAGCAGTACCCAAGGAGCCCTGTTCCGTACGGCCCGTACGGAACAGGGCTCCTGCCTTTTGCCCCGGCGCGCCGGGCGTGGACGGGCTCAGCGGCCCGGCGCGCGCCCTCGCGGACCGGCCGGTCCGGCTCTAACCCTGCGGGCGGGCCCGCTCAGCGGTACAGCGCGTCGATCTCGGCCGCGAAGTCCCGGGCGATGTCCGCCCGCTTCAGCTTGAGGGACGGGGTCAGATGGCCGCTCTCCTCCGTGAAGTCGGTTGTCAGCACCCGGAAGCGGCGGATCGACTCGGCCCGGGAGACCAGCCGGTTCGCCTCGTCCACCGCGCGCTGGAGGGCGTCGAGCAGGTCCTCGTCCCGGACCACCTCCGCGAGGGGCAGGCCCGCCTTCTTCTTCATCCGGCGCCAGTGGTCCAGCCCGTCCGGCTCCAGGGTGAGCAGCGCCGTGACGTACGGGCGGTCGTCGCCGACGACCATGCACTGGCCGATGAGCGGATGCGCCCGCAGCCAGTCCTCCAGCGGGGCCGGGGCGACGTTCTTGCCGCCCGAGGTGATGAGGATGTCCTTCTTCCGCCCGGTGATCGTGAGGTAGCCGTCCGCGTCCAGGGCGCCCAGGTCCCCGGTCGGCAGCCAGCCGCCCCCGGTGGCGGGGACGGCGGACTCCGTCTCCGGGTCCCAGTAGCCGGTGAAGACATGGCCGCCGCTCAGCTGAACCTCCCCGTCGTCCGCGATCCGCACGGCCGTGCCCGGCAGCGGCCAGCCGACCGTGCCGAGGCGCGGGCGCAGCGGCGGGGTGACGGTGGAGGCGGCGGTGGTCTCGGTGAGGCCGTAGCCCTCGAAGATCTGGATGCCGGCGCCCGCGTAGAAGGAGGCCAGCCGGCGGCCGAGCGGGGAGCCGCCGCAGATCGCGTAGCGGACCCGGCCGCCCAGGGCGGCGCGGATACGGCGGTAGACCAGCGGGTCGTAGAGGGCCCGGGCGGCGCGCAGGCCCAGGGACGGGCCGGGGCCGGTGCCGTGCTCGGCGGCCTCGACGGCCTGCCCGTAGCGCCGGGCGATCCGGGCGGCGCGGTCGAAGGAGGCGGCCCGGCCCATCTTCTCGGCGGTCGCCCGTCCCGTGTTGAACACCTTCTCCAGGACGTACGGGATCGCCAGCAGGAAGGTGGGCGCGAAGCCCGCGAGGTCGGCGAGGAGGTCGTCGGTGCTGATCGAGGGCGCGTGCCCGAGGCGGACCCGGGCGCGCAGGCAGCCGATCGCGACCATACGGCCGAAGACATGCGAGAGCGGCAGGAACAGCAGGGTGGCGGCGGGGTCCTTGCTGACCGACGTGAAGACCGGGTGCAGCAGCTCGATCGCGTTGTCGACCTCGGCGAAGAAGTTGCCGTGGGTGATCACACAGCCCTTGGGGCGGCCGGTGGTGCCCGAGGTGTAGATCAGGGTCGCGATCGAGTCCGGGGTCAGCGCCTCGCGGCGGGCGCTCACCACGGCGTCCGGGATACGGGCCCGCTCCCCGGCCTGGCGCAGCCGGCCCACGGCCCCGGTGTCGAGGACCCACAGCTGCTCCAGGCCGGGGAGCTGCCGGCGCTCCTGGCTGATCAGCCGGGCCTGCTCCGCGCTCTCCACGACGCACGCGGCGGCCCCCGAGTTCTCCAGGATCCAGCGGGCCTGGAAGGCGGAGGAGGTCGGGTAGACGGGCACGGTGACCAGCCCGGCGGCCCAGGCGGCGAAGTCCAGCAGGGTCCACTCGTAGGTGGTGCGGGCCATGATCGCGAGCCGGTCGCCGGGCTTGAGCCCGTGGGCGATCAGCCCCTTGGCGACCGCGCGGACCTCCTCGGCGAACCGGGCGGCGGTGACGTCCTGCCACCGCCCGTCCGCGTCCTTGCGGCTGAGTACGGCCTCGGCGGGCGCCTCGCGCTCGTTGTCGAAGGGGATGTCGGCGAGGGACCCGGAGGTGACGGGCGGCACCAGGGGCGGGACGGCCACCTCCCGGACGACGCCGTTCACCTGCTTCTTGTGCGGCTCCACCAGGACGGGCGCGGCGGACGGCGGCGGCGGGCTGGGCATGCTGCCGGCATGGTCGACGGACACGGGCGGCTCCTCTGTGAAGGGGGGTCGTTCGGGTCGTTCCGGTCGTTCGGGTCGTTCGGGTCGTTCCGTTCGTTCGGGTCGTTCCGGTCGTTCGGGTCGTTCCGGCGGTTGGCGGGGCGCGGGGCGGACGGGGGCGGGGCCGGGCCGGCGGGCGGGCGGCCCGGTCGCGGTGGGGGCGCGGCCGGGGGCCGGCGGCTCCCGACCGCGCCGCGGCCGACGCGCTCGCACCCGGCAGCGAGGACACCGCCCTGCTGACGGCCGTCGCCCCGGTGTCAGGCGCGTACCTGGACGGCGGCCACCCCCTGGCCGCCCGCCGCGCGGACGGAGATCAGCCCGGGCGGGCGCCCTCGCGTCCGGCGATCAGCGTGGCCCGGGTGGCGACGATCCGGCCCCGGTGGCGGCGAAGGGGTGCCCGGTCGCGGGGAGGTCCCGGTGGGACGCCACGCCGTGGCGCGGGGACCGTCGGACCGGGCCAGGGCGATACGGCTCCCGCCGATCTCCCCGCCCTGCGGGACACCGTCGACATCTCGACCAGCTCCTGACTCTTGAGTAACCTTACTCCTCGGTAAATCTACGACCGAGCAAGGAGCCAGGACAATGGCCGACCGCTGTCCGACCTTCACCGGCACCGCCCCCGGCCGCCTCCTCACCCGCCGGCCCGGCCTCCCCCGGCCCTCGCCGCTGCGGCGCCGGACCCCCGACGCGCCGGACCTCGGGCACGTGCTGCGCGTCCGCTGCCAGAGCCTGCTGGGGTTGTGACCACGAACGCGACCCCTGCGTCGCGCGGGGCCGGCGCCACGACCGTGCGCACGCTCACCGCAGCCCCGGCACTCGGACCCCTGCTGCTGCGCGGCGCCCTCCGCTCGCCCCTCAAGCGCTCCCCGCACGCGGACGCGGCCCTGCCCGGGACACGGCTGGTCCTGCCCTCGGCCCGGATCGACGCCCGCCGGCTGGCCGCGTACGCGGAGGTCTGCGGCTTCCCCGAGCCCGGCCCGGAGGTACCGCTGCCGCTGCCGTACCCGCATGTGCTGGCGTTCCCCCTGGCCATGCGCGTGCTGACGGAGCCCGCGTTCCCGCTGCCGGTGCTGGGTCTGGTGCACACGGCGATCGAGGTCACCCGGCCCGGTCCGCCGCTGCTGCCCGGCGACCGGCCCGAACTCCGCGTCCACGCGGCCGCCCTGGTGCCGCACCGGCGGGGCACCGAGGTGGTGGTGGTCACGGAGGCGCGGCTGGCCGGGGAGCCGGTGTGGGAGTCCCGCAGCCGCTATCTGGCCCGCCACCCGGTCCCGCCCGGCTCGGCGCCCGCGACCGCCGAAGCCGCGACCGCCGAGCCCGTGGCCACGGGCGGCGGTACGGAGCGGGCCGTCGAGTGGCGGCTGCCGGGCGGGCTCGGGCGGCGCTACGGTGCCGCGTCCGGGGACCGGAACCCGATCCATCTGCATCCGCTCACGGCCCGCCTGTTCGGCTTCCCCCGCGCCATCGCGCACGGGATGTGGACCTTCGCGCGCTGCCTGGCCGAGACGGAGGGGCAGGGCGGGCCGGACGGCCGGGGCGGGCAGCCGGTCGCGGCCCGGGCCGCGTTCCGGGCCCCCGTGCTGCTGCCCGGCACCGTCCGGTGCGCCCTGCGCGACACCGGGCCCGGCGCCACCGCGTTCACCCTGCGGTCCGGCGAGGGGCGCACCCACCTCGACGGCGAGGCGCGGTACGGAGACGGGGAGCGGGACGGGGCCCGGACCGGGGACGGCGAGGCGCGGTACGGGGAGCTCGGAAATCCGGGCCCGGCCGGGTCCGGGTACCTCAGCGGGAAGACCAGCGCTCCCCGCGCATGAGCCCGCCGAGGCCCGTCCACGCGAAGTTCATCAGGGTGGCCGCGGCCTCCTTCGCCGACAGGGCGCCCGACTCGTTGGCCCACCCGGCCAGCGACTCGGCGGCCCCCACCAGTGCCTGGGCCAGGCCCTCGATGTCCCGGTCCGCCAGCTCCCCGCCCCGGCCCGCGCCCGCGGTCCCAGGGGCCGGCGGAGCGCCCGCGCGCGCCGCCGCCCCGATCAGGACGGTCACGAAGGCGACGATCTCCTCCCGCATGGTGGCGACCTCGGCGGCGAACGGCTCTCCGTGCGTCCGGGCCTGGCGGTGCAGCACCGACCAGCCGTCCGGGTTCTCGGCCGTGTGCCGGAAGAACGCCTCCAGCCCCGCCCACAGCTGCCCGTCGGCGCTCAGCCCCGGGTCGATCGCCGCCTGCACGGCCTCGGTGAGGCGGGCCGCCTCACGGCGGATGCACGCGGTGAAGAGCTCCTCCTTGGAGTTCAGGTAGAGGTACACCAGCGGCTTGGAGACGCCCGCGAGCTCCGCGATCTCGTCCATGGAGGCGGCACGGTAGCCGCGCTGCCCGAAGGTCTCCACGGCCGCGTCCATCATCTGCTGCTCGCGCACCGCCCGCGGCATGCGCTTGGCCCGCACGCCCTTCACCGCACTCATCCTCGACGTCCTCCCACCCCGTGCCCTTACTCCGCGGTAAGAGTACGGCGCGCGGCCGGCCCCGCGCGCCCGCGCGCAACCCGTCCCGCGCCACCCCGGGCCCGCCCGCACCGGGCCCGCCCGCACCGGCCCGGGCAGGTCCGGCCCGCCCGCACCGGCCCGGGACACGCCCCGCCCCCGGACCCTCTCGGGGCCCGGGGGCGCGACGGCGGTACGGCGGTACGGCGGCAGATGCCCGGCGGCCGTCAGGCGGGGACGGCGGCCTCGCGGCCGCGTCCGCCCTGCGCAGCGTCGGCGGCACCGGCGTCACCGGCGTCCGCGAGGTCGTCGATCGGGGAGGCCGAGGCGTGGTCGTAGGCGTCCCGGTCGAGGATGTTCTCGCGGGCCGCGACGATCACCGGGACCAGCGCCTGACCGGCCACGTTGGTGGCGGTGCGGATCATGTCCAGGATCGGGTCGATCGCCAGCAGCAGGCCCACGCCCTCCAGCGGGAGGCCCAGCGTCGACAGCGTCAGGGTCAGCATCACGGTGGCGCCGGTGAGGCCGGCGGTGGCCGCGGAGCCGACGACCGAGACGAAGGCGATCAGCAGGTAGTCCTGGACGCCGAGCTGCACGTCGAAGATCTGCGCGATGAAGATCGCGGCGAGCGCCGGGTAGATCGCGGCGCAGCCGTCCATCTTGGTCGTCGCGCCGAACGGCACGGCGAAGCTGGTGTAGTCCTTCGGGACGCCGAGGCGCTCGGTGACCTTCTGGGTGACCGGCATCGTGCCGACCGAGGAGCGGGAGACGAAGGCCAGCTGGATCGCGGGCCAGGCGCCCTTGAAGAACTGGACCGGGTTCACCTTGGCGGCGACGGCGAGCAGCAGCGGGTACACGCCGAACAGCACGATGGCGCAGCCGATGTAGACGTCGGCGGTGAAGGTCGCGTACTTGCCGAGCAGGTCCCAGCCGTAGTCGGCGATCGCGTAGCCGATGAGGCCGACGGTGCCGATCGGGGCGAGGCGGATGACCCACCACAGGGCCTTCTGGAGCAGTTCGAGGACGGCCTCGCTCAGCGCCAGGACCGGCTTGGCGCGATCGCCCAGCTTGAGGGCGGCGATACCGGCGACGGCGGCCATGAAGACGATCTGGAGGACGTTCAGCTCGGTGAACGGCGTGATGACGTCGGTCGGGACGATGCCGGTGAGGAAGTCGATCCAGGAGCCGGAGTTCTCGGGCTTCCGGCCGTCCGCCGGGGTCAGTCCGGTGCCGGCGCCCGGGTTGGTGACCAGGCCGATGGTGATGCCGATGGCCACCGCGATCAGGGAGGTGACCAGGAACCACAGCAGGGTGCGGCCGGCCAGCCGGGCGGCGTTGTTGACCTTCCGCAGATTGGTGATGGACACCAGGATCGCGAAGAAGACGAGCGGCGCGACGGCCAGCTTCAGCAGCTGGACGAAGATCGAGCCGATCTGGTCGAGGGTGTCCTTCAGCCAGGACACGTCCTGGCTGCGGGCGAGCCAGCCGAGCAGCACGCCGAGGACGAGACCGGCGGCGATCTGGGCCCAGAAGGGGACCTTGGGAAGGGATATCCGGCTTCCGTTGCCGGACTGTTCTCCGGCAGGGGTGGACGCGGTGTTCGCGGACACGGACGCACTCCAGTGGGGCGTATCAGGGGACGGCGGGGACGGGATGCGGCGCGTGGCGCGGCGCCGCTGCAAGGGGTGCCGGGTCGGACCGGAGGGGCGCGCTCACGGGGAGCACCGCGCCGCTCAGCGACAACAGACCGCGGAGGTACAGCGGCACAGGTCGACATGCAGGCGCGCCACGAGCGGGATGCTCGCGGCGTCGTGGTGGCGCACTGCTGTCGTCATGCCGGACACGTTAACACTTGAACTTTGAGAACCTCAAAGCTCCCCTTTGGGTCAAGGGCGCGTTCCGGTCTTCCTCGGCGGTCACGCGTCCCGTCCGGCGCGCGGTGCCCCGCGCGCCGTCCCCGCCCCGGGCTTCCCCGGGGGCGCCGTCTCAGACCGCGTCCTCCCGCGAACGGTTCGCGTCCAGACGGGACTTGGCCTGGTCGACCTTGCCGGCGATCTGCGCGGCCATGGCGTCGCGCTGCTTGCGCAGCAGGACGAAGCTGAGCGGCGCGGAGAGCACCAGTGCGAGGAGGATCACCCAGGCGAAGTTGGCGTCCCCGAGCCCCTTGGGCACCACGCCGATCTGGACGAGCCCGCCGACGACGAGGAGGCAGCCGACGAAGACGGCGAGCCGCATGGCGGTGTACCGGATCGCGGCGCTCGACTTTCCTGCGGACACGGCGGGCCTTCTTCCTGTGCTGGGCGGACGGGCCCCGGACGGGGCGCGCCCGTGACCGGACATTCCCGTCCAGTGAAGCACGCGCGCCCCCGGGGCCCTGCGGAGGGCCCCGGGGGCGCGTACGAACGGCGTCGGCCGGGCCGGACCGTACCGCGTCAGACGCGCATGGGCTGCGGCGACTCGCGGCGGTCCGGGTCCGGGCCCGGGTACTCGCGGATGACCTCGTAGCGGGTGTTCCGCTCGACCGGGCGGAAGCCGGCGTCGCGGATGAGGTCCAGCAGGTCGTCGCGGGACAGCTTGTTGGGGGTGCCGTAGTTGTCCGCGTCGTGCGTGATCTTGTACTCGACGACCGAGCCGTCCATGTCGTCCGCGCCGTGCTGGAGGGCGAGCTGCGCGGTCTGCACGCCGTGCATCACCCAGAAGACCTTGACGTGCGGGACGTTGTCGAACAGCAACCGGGAGACGGCGAAGGTCTTGAGCGCCTCGGCGCCCGTGGCCATGGTGGTACGCGCCTGGAGGCGGTTGCGGACCTTGCCGTCCTGCATGTCCACGAAGTCGTGCTGGTAGCGCAGCGGGATGAAGACCTGGAAACCGCCGGTCTCGTCCTGGAGTTCACGCAGGCGCAGCACGTGGTCGACGCGGTGGCGGGGCTCCTCGATGTGCCCGTAGAGCATGGTGCTCGGGGTCTTCAGGCCCTTGGAGTGCGCCAGGCGGTGGATGCGCGACCAGTCCTCCCAGTGGGTGCGGTGGTCGACGATGTGCTGGCGGACCTCCCAGTCGAAGATCTCCGCGCCGCCGCCGGTCAGCGATTCGAGACCGGCCTCGATCAGCTCGTCGAGGATGTCGGAGGCGGACATCCCGGAGATCGTCTCGAAGTGGTGGATCTCGGTGGCGGTGAACGCCTTGAGGGAGACGTTCGGCAGGGCCTTCTTCAGCTCGGAGAGCGAGCGGGGGTAGTAGCGCCACGGCAGGTTGGGGTGCAGGCCGTTGACGATGTGCAGCTCGGTGAGGTTCTCGTTCTCCATCGCCTTGGCGAGGCGGACGGCCTCCTCGATGCGCATGGTGTACGCGTCCTTCTCGCCCGGCTTGCGCTGGAACGAGCAGTAGGCGCACGACGCCGTGCACACGTTGGTCATGTTGAGGTGGCGGTTGACGTTGAAGTGGACGACGTCGCCGTTCTTGCGCGTACGGACCTCGTGGGCGAGGCCGCCGAGCCAGGCCAGGTCGTCCGACGCGTAGAGCGCGATGCCGTCCTCGCGGGTCAGCCGCTCACCGGCCCGGACCTTCTCCTCCAGCTCGCGCTTGAGCCCCGCGTCCATGCGGCCGCCTCCCAGATCTCCACGTAAACAGGCTCCGCCCACGGTACTCCCCCGCCTCCCGGGCTCTTCACCGGCGGGGCGGGTGGCGCGCCCCGGCCGCGCTCCGGCGGGGCGGACGGTGCTCTCCGGCGGGGCGGATGGCGCGCCCCGGCCGCGCTCCGGCGGGGCGGACGGTGCTCTCCCGGGCCCCGGCGGCGGGCGGAGCCCGGGAGGGGAGGGTCAGACCTCCTCGGGGAGGTCCCCGACGCGGTTCTCCCACTTGGTGGAGAGCACGATGGTGGTGCGGGTGCGGGAGACCCCGCGGGTGCCGGAGAGCCGGCGGATGGTCTTCTCCAGGCCGTCCACGTCGTTGGCCCGGACCTTGAGCATGTACGAGTCGTCGCCCGCGATGAACCAGCAGTCCTCGATCTCGGCCAGGTCCTTCAGCCGGCGCGCCACGTCCTCGTGGTCGGCCGCGTCGGAGAGCGAGATGCCGATGAGCGCGGTGACGCCGAGACCGAGCGAGGCGGCGTCCACCGTGGCGCGGTAGCCGGTGATCACCCCGGCCGCCTCCAGGCGGTTGATGCGGTCGGTCACGGAGGGGCCGGAGAGCCCCACCAGGCGGCCGAGCTCGGCGTACGAGGCCCTGCCGTTCTCACGAAGGGCCTGGATGAGCTGCCTATCCACGGCGTCCATAAGCCTGAGCCTTCCATTATTCAGCGATTCTGCAAGTTTACGTGTAGAATCTAAGGCATGCAGGGCCGACACCCTGCGATTCACTCAAACGATCACAGTTGATCCCACAGGATCACGATCCATACAGGAGATGACACTCACCGTGTACACGATCGAGATGGCCTACGCCCACATGCGACAGCTCCAGGAGCTGGCCAACCGCTCGCGTGCCCACCAGCCCTCCGCCGCGCAGAAGGCCGGCCGGGCCCGCGCCCCGCGCAGCGGCAAGAAGCGCTAGTCCCCCGCGGAGCCGCCACCCAGCTCCCCCTCCCAGCGGCGGTACAGCCGGTGCGGCACACCCGCCGCGTCGAGCACCCGCCCCGCGACGAAGTCCACCAGGTCCTGGATGTGCGTCGCCCCCGCGTAGAACGCCGGTGAGGCGGGCAGCACCACGGCGCCCGCCTCGTCCAGCGCCACCAGGTGCTTCAGGGTCTGGCCGTTCAGCGGGGTCTCCCGGACCGCGACCACCAGCGGGCGGCGCTCCTTGAGCGTGACGCTCGCCACCCGCTGGAGCAGGTCCTTCGACAGCCCGAGCGCCACCCCCGCCACACAGGCGGTGGACGCGGGCACGATCAGCATCCCCTTCACGGGGTACGACCCCGAGGACGGCCCGGCCGCCAGGTCCCCGGCCGCCCAGTGGCGCAGGTCCGCCGTCCTGGTGTCGACCTCGAAGGTGTCCGGCTTCCCGTCGGCGCCCCGCGCCAGCCACTGGCGCAGGTCGTCCCGCCAGTGCGCGTCACGGAACGCGATCCCCGTCTCGTCGAGCAGCGTCAGCCGGGAGGCCCGGCTGACGACGAGGTCCACGCTCTCGCCGGCGGCGAGCAACGCCCGCAGCACGGCGGCGGCGTACGGCGTGCCGGAGGCACCCGACACCCCCACGACCCACGGCCGGCGACTCTTCACTTCCTGCGGCTCCACACCCGTGAGCCTATCCGGCGGCCGGAAGGCCCTCGCGGGCGTACCTTCCGGAAGCACCTTTGCGCGTTCCGGAAGCACCTTCCGCGGCGCGACACGCCGGGGCGGAACCGCCGGGGCGTGCCGGACGTTCCCCCGATGTCGGACACCTCTGCCGGCGGACGCGGGCGGACGGACAGCAGACGGGCAGCAGACGGGCACAGGACCGAAGACGGACACAGGGCCGAAGACGGCGGCACGACAGATCGGGGGGCCGCGATGACGGACATCCAGCTCGACCGGAGCGGCACGGACCGCGTCCGGTCCGCGGCCAAGCTCATGCTGGCCTGGGTCGCCCTGCTCTGGGCGCTCGAAGTGGTCGACGTGCTCACGGGCCACGCGCTCGACGCGTACGGGGTCGTGCCGCGCGAGCCCGCCGAGCTGGCCGACGTCGTCCCCTCGGCCTTCCTCCACTTCGGCTTCGGCCATGTCGCGTCGAACACGATCCCGCTGCTGGTGCTGGGCTTCCTGGCCGCCCTCGGCGGGATACGCAGGTTCCTGGCCGTGGCCCTGCTGATCGTCGTGGTCGACGGCGTCGCCGTCTGGCTGGTCTCCCCCTCCGGGACGAACACCGCGGGGGCCTCGGGCCTGGTCTTCGGCCTGTTCGGCTACCTCGTCGCACGCGGCTTCGTGGAGCGCAAGGCGGTCGACGTGGTGGTGGGTCTGCTGATAGCCGCGGTGTGGGGCGGGTCGATCGTCGCGGGCCTCTCCCCGTCGGCGACGGGCGTGAGCTGGCAGGGCCATCTCTTCGGCCTGCTGGCGGGTGTGGCCGCGGCCTTCGTCTTCCGGGTGCGGGGGCGCGCGAGCGTCTGACCGGCACGCGCCGGGCGGGGCTGCCGGGCGCCGGGCCGGGCTGCCGGGCCGGGCTCTGCCGGGCGGGGTACGGGTGCCGCGGAGTGGGCCGGGTGCGCGGGCCGGGCCGGGTCCGCGGGGTTCCGGTCCCGCGGGCCGGGCCGGGTCCGCGGGTGAGCCGGGGCCCGGTGCCGCGTCCGGCCGCCGCGCGGACCGTCGTCAGACCGTCAGACCCCGCATCACCAGGTCCAGCAGCGCGCAGACGAACAGCGCGATGCCGATGAAGCCGTTCACCGTGAAGAAGGCCCGGTTCAGCCGGGACAGATCGTGCGGGCGCACGATCGAGTGCTCGTAGAGGAAGGCCGCCGCCACGATCACCAGACCCACCCACAGCAGCACGCCCGCGCCGGTCGCGAGGGCGTACCAGACGAAGAGCGCCATGGTGACGGCGTGGCAGGCCCGCGCCCCGTACAGGGCGGCCGGGATGCCGAAGCGCGCCGGCACCGACTTCACGCCGTGGGCGCGGTCCGCCCGGACGTCCTGGCAGGCGAAGATCAGGTCGAAGCCGCCGATCCACACCCCGACGGCGAGGCCCAGGATCACGGCCTCCCAGGACCAGGCCCCGGTCACCGCGATCCACGCACCGACCGGCCCCATGGCCTGTGCCAGGCCCAGGATCGCGTGCGGGTAGTTCGTGAACCGCTTGCCGTAGGGGTAGAGCACCATCGGCACCACGGCGACCGGCGCCAGGGCCAGGCACAGCGGGTTGAGCAGGGCCGCGGCCCCGAGGAAGACCACCAGGGCGATCCCCGCGCCGGTCCATGCCGAGCGCACCGAGACCGCGCCGGTCACCAGCTCGCGGGAGGCCGTGCGCGGGTTCCGCGCATCGATCTCCCGGTCGATGATCCGGTTGCACGCCATCGCGAAGGTGCGCAGGCCGACCATCGCCACCGTGACGAGCAGCAGCTCGACCCAGTGCACGGTCCCGTCCGCCCGGAACATCGCGGTCAGCGCGGCGATGTACGCGAAGGGCAGCGCGAAGACCGAGTGCTCGATCATCACCAGGCGCAGGAAGGCCCTCACCTTCCCGGCCGGGCGGGGCGCCGGCCCCGGGCTCACCACCCCGTCGGCGGTCGTCATCATGCGAGGCTCCCGAGGAACGCGTCGAGGTCGTCCAGCAGAGCGGCGACGGACAGCGGGCCGGTCTCCACCACGAGGGGCACGGCCTCGTCGCCGGGCGGGGTGACATGCGCCGTGAAGGCGACGGCGTCCTCCCCGGCCGGGCGGGCCGCCAGGCTCAGCACCGCGCCCCCGTCGACCGTGAAAGGCCCGGCCGCCCCGGCCAGTCCGGCGCGCAGCCGCTCGGCGAAGCCGGCCGGCTCCGCGTCGCGCACCCCGGGCAGCTCGAAGCCGTCGCCCGCGCCGTCCTGCTCGACCAGGACCGCCCAGAGGTCCCCGGGGCCCGCGAACTCCTCCGGGTCGACGCCCGCCTCCTCGGCGGCCCGGCGCACCCCCGGGTCGGCCGGGTCCAGTTCGGGGCGGACGAAGGCCACATAGGCGTCGTCCCCGCCGATGAAGAGGGCCGGTCCGCCCACGGCGGGGCTCACAGGCCGTACTCCTTCCAGCGGCGGTCGACCTTCGCCGCCGTCTCCGGGTCCGAGAGGACCATCTCGGGCCAGCCGCCGTCCCGGGTGTAGCCCTCCTCGGGCAGCTTCCGGGTCGCGTCGATGCCCGCCTTGCCGCCCCAGAACTGCTGGTAGGAGGCGTGGTCGAGATGGTCGACCGGACCCTCGACGACGGTGAGGTCGCGGGCGTAGTCGGTGTTGCCGAGCGCGCGCCAGGAGACCTCGTGCAGGTCGTGCACATCGCAGTCGGCGTCCACGACCACGATCAGCTTGGTCAGGGACATCATGTGCGCGCCCCAGATGGCGTGCATCACCTTCTGCGCGTGCTTCGGGTACTTCTTGTCGATCGAGACGATCGCGCAGTTGTGGAAGCCGCCCGACTCGGGCAGGTGGTAGTCCACGATGTCCGGAATGATGATCTTCAGCAGGGGGAGGAAGAAGCGCTCGGTGGCACGGCCCAGCGGTCCGTCCTCGGTGGGCGGCCGGCCCACCACGATCGACTGGAGCAGCGGCCGCCTGCGCATGGTGACGCAGTCGATGGTCAGCGCGGGGAACGGCTCCTGCGGCGTGTAGAAGCCCGTGTGGTCGCCGAACGGCCCCTCGGGGAGCATCTTCCCCGGCTCCAGCCAGCCCTCCAGGACGACTTCGGCGTTGGCCGGGACCTGGAGCGGCACGGTCTTGCAGTCGACCATCTCGGTCCGCTTGCCCGCGACGAAGCCGGCGAAGAGGTACTCGTCGATGTCACCGGGCAGCGGCGCGGTGGAGGCGTACGTCACGGCCGGCGGGCAGCCGAAGGCGATGGCCACCGGCAGCCGCTCCCCGCGCCGGGCGGCGACCTGGTAGTGGTTGCGGCTGTCCTTGTGGATCTGCCAGTGCATGCCGATGGTGCGCCGGTCGTGCCGCTGGAGCCGGTAGAGGCCGAGGTTGCGGATGCCGGTCTCGGGGTCCTTGGTGTGGGTCAGGCCCAGGTTGAAGAAGGAGCCGCCGTCCTCGGGCCAGGTGAACAGCGCGGGCAGGGCGTCCAGGTCGACGTCGTCGCCGGTGAGGACGACCTCCTGCACGGGCGCGTCCTTCACCTTCTTCGGCGGCACGTGGACCATCGAGCCCAGCTTGCCGAAGGCCTCGCGCACGCCGACGAAGCCCTGCGGCAGCTCCGGCCGGAGCAGGCCGCCGATCTTCTCGCCGATCTCCGCGTAGGACTTCAGGCCGAGGGCCTTCAGCAGGCGGCGGTCGGTGCCGAAGACGTTCATCGCGAGCGGCATGGACGAGCCGCGCACGTTCTCGAAGAGGAGAGCGGGGCCGCCGGCCTTGTTCACCCGGTCGACGATCTCCCCGACCTCCAGGTGGGGATCGACCTCGGCCTTGATGCGCTTGAGGTCTCCCTCGCGCTCCAGGGCCCGCAGCAGGGAGCGAAGATCGTCGTAAGCCATGCGGTCCAGTATCCGGTACGCACTACGCTGGGGCTGTCACGGGGGCCGTCACCTCGGCCCCGAGCTCTGTGTGCAGGGGGTCGGTCCATGCTTCGGGTGCTGATGATTCTGGTGCCGCTGGCGCTCAGCATCTACGCGTTCATCGACTGCATCACCACGGACGAGAAGGACATCAAGCACATCCCGAAGCCCCTGTGGGCGATCCTGGTGCTGCTGTTCCCGCTGGTGGGGTCGATCTCCTGGCTCATCGTGGGCAAGGACCGGGCAGCGCTCCAGCGGCCCGCCGGCCGGCAGCGCTGGGTCGCTCCGGACGACAACCCCGACTTCCTGAAGTCCCTCGGCCAGGACCGCCCGGCCCGGGGCCCGGACGCGGACGGCGACACGCCGAAGGACAGCGCGCCCGGCACAGGCGACGGCCGGACCGGGCGCGACGGCCGTCCGGACCCGGCGGGCGAGGCCGTGGACAAGGACGACCCGGACAAGCCCCGCGCGTGACCGCCCCCGGCTCCCCGCCCGCCACGGACCCGTACGCGCAGTGGCTCGCCACCGCGGTGGCGGAGGCGCGCGCCGGGCTCGCCGAGGGCGGTGTCCCGATCGGGGCGGCCCTCTACGGCGCGGACGGGGCCCTCCTCGGCCGGGGCCGGAACCGCCGCGTCCAGGACGGCGATCCGTCCCTGCACGCGGAGACCGCCGCGTTCCGGGCGGCCGGGCGGCAGCGCTCGTACCGCGGCACCACCATGGTCACCACCCTCTCGCCCTGCTGGTACTGCAGCGGTCTGGTGCGCCAGTTCGGCATCTCCCGGGTCGTGATCGGGGAGGCGCGGACCTTCGAGGGCGGCCACGGCTGGCTGGCGGAGCACGGCGTGGAGATCGTGCTCCTCGACGACCCCGGCTGCGCGGATCTGATGCGCGGCTTCGTGGCGGCGCGCCCCGGGCTGTGGCACGAGGACATCGGCGAGGACCCCGCCGCCGGCACCTGAGCACCCGCCGGCGCCGCTCCCAGCCGGTCCCGGCAGCTCCCGCCCGCCCCGGCCGCTCCCGACGGGTCCCGGTGGCCCCCGCCCCGGCCGCTCCCGCTGACACCCCTGCCGCCCGTGCCGCCCGCGCCCGGCCGCCGCCGCCCCGCGGCCGGGTACCGAACCCGGCCGGACCCCGCGTACGCCCGCGCGCCGGAACGCCGTGTAACGGACCGAACACGGAATCCGCCCGAACTCGCGCCGGGCGGGCGCCCCCGGCCTACCCTGGATGACGGCACAACCGCACACCCTCTGGCGCCAGTTGACTGACGGGGGAGTCGTCTTGAGGGATCAGCTCGCCGAGAGAGGCGACCTGCTCGCGCTGCTCACGTCCCATCTCACGGGCACCGAGGTGGCCGGCCGCCGGCAGCGCCGCGCCTGCGCGGCCCTGCCGCCACCGGTCGTCGCCGTCGTCGGCGGCCGCGGCACCGGCAAGACCCACGCCTTCACCCGGCTGCGCGACGTCTGCTCACCGGTCACCCCCACCGCCTACCTCGACTGCGCCGACCCTGCGCTGCGCACCGCCGTCGCCGAGGCGCCCGAGGCGCGCTCCCTGGTGACCGAGGCTCTGCGCGCCCTGGGCATCGGCGTCACCAGCAGCGGGCCGCCCCGCACCGGGACCCTCGCCATGACCCGGCTCTTCGCCGGGCTGGTCGCCATCGCCTCCGGCGGCTGGAACGCCGACCGGGACGAACGCATCACCGCCGAACTGCGCCGCCTGGAACTGATCTCCCCGGCGCGCGGCACGGGATCGAACGCGGTCCGGGAGTGGGCGGCCAAACTCGTCGCCGCCTACGCGGCGATGCCGCTGCCGCTGCCCCCGGTGCAGAAGTTCATCGAGGTCTCGGTCGAGGTCCTGGTGGGCGAACTCCTCCAGCGCGGCAGCCGCCGGGCGGTCGACTTGTACGGCGGCTATCCGGGCGCGCAGGGCAACGCCCGGCTCGGACTGACCCTGCTCGGCAGCCACTTCCGGATCGGCGGCGACCAGCGCCGGCGCGCCGAGTACTTCCTCGGCCAGGCGCTGCGGGCCGACCTGGAGGCCGCGTACCGCACCACCGGAGGCTGGCTGCTGCGCACCGGCCGCCCCCTGCTGCTCCTGGACAACGCCCACGAGGAGCCGGGCGAGCAGCTGGTGCGGGGCTGCCTCACCCACCGGGCGACCGGGGAGAACGACCGGGTGGTCGTCTACGCGGCCTTCCGCCGCGGCGACACGCCCGCGCTGCGGGACGCCCACCGGCTGCCGTCGCTGACCTCGGCCGTGGCCCTGGCCGGTCAGCGGGGCGACGCGCTGTGCCGGCGCCCCCTGGTGGTGGTGCCGTACCCGCCGCTGCCGCCCGCCGGTCCGGAGACCTCGGACGGCCTGCTGAGCCATGTGGACCCGGAGGCGATGCTGCCGCCCGGACTGCCGCGCGCGCTCTACCGGTTCACCGACGGACGCCCGCTGGCGATGACCCGGATGACGGACGCCATCGAGGAGATACGCGCCTCGGCCGCTGCCACGGACCCCGGCCCGGGCCCCGGCCCGCTCTCCTCGCTGACTCTGCGCTCGCTGCTGCGCCACCGCCCGGCCGGCGGGTCCCTCCGGCCGGGGCCGGGCCCCACGGTGGCGGCCCTGCTCCGCCGGGAGCTTGCCCCGGGCGAACTCGGCGAACTGCTCACCCTGGTCTCCCCCGCGGCGGACGCCCGGGCCGCCGATCTGCTGCTGCCGCCCGCCGCCGCCCTGACCACCCCGGAGCTGCGGCACGCGCTCGACGAGGACGGCTGGCCGCGCTGCGAGGAGCACTTCGTCGGCGACCACTGCCTGCGCACGGTGCTGCTGCACGAGCTGTGGCACCTGGACGCGGACCACTCCTCCTGGCTCGGCCTGCACACCCGGCTGGCGATGCACTACGCGACCGGGCCGTCCCCCTGGCGGCAGTACCGGCACGAGCTGGCGACCGGCCGGACCCGCAACGCGGTGGCGTATCTGACGGGTTCACTGGACCGGGCGGACACCGGGGCCTGGCTGGCGGAGCTGCTGCTGATCGCCTCCGCGCCCGCCTTCGACGGCCTGGAGCTGCGGCGCGCGACCGCGTTCACCGGCGGGCACCGGGACCCGGCCCGGCGGGTGGCGCGGCTGCTGCACACGGCCTGGCTGGCCCAGGACCGGCTGGAGCTGCCGGAGGCGCGGCTGGAGACCGCTGCGCACGGGGCGCTGCACGCGCTGCGGGACGACGTGGCGGACAGCTCCGTGCTGACCGACGCCGCCGCGCGCTGGACGGAGAGCATCAGATCGGGGCGCCCGCTGCGGGAGTGCGCCTGCTCACGGCGGGGACGGACGGACGGGGGGACGGATCCGTGAACAACCTGACCAAGATCCTGATCGGGGCCGGGGCGGCGCTGTCGGTGCTCCTCGGAGTGCTGTTCCTGCCCGGCGTCCTGGACCCGGACCGCTCCTGCGCGGCCGGGGTCGCCCGGCCCGAGGGCAGCGAGGAGTGCGTGGGGGTGTCCGGCAGCGGCTACGCCTTCGGTGTGGCGGAGATCGCGGACGTCGCCCGGGCGATCGGGGAGGAGAACCGGGAGGTCGCGGCCTCCGGCGAACAGGCCGTGGCCGTCGCCGTGCTGATGCCGTTCAGCTCCCGGGCGCCCGAGCAGCTGGTGAAGATGCGGCACGAGCTCCAGGGCGTGTACATCCAGCAGCGGCTCGCCAACCGCGCGGAGGGCCGGCCGCCGAAGATCCGCGTCCTGCTCGCCAACACCGGTGATCTGGGCCGCCACTGGGAGGGTGTGGTCCGGCAGCTCACGGGGATGGCGGACGACGCGGTGCCGCTGCGCGTGGTGACCGGCATAGCGACCAGCAACACGGTGAACAAGCAGGCCGTGGCGCTGCTCTCCCGGCACCGCATCCCCATGGTGGGCTCGACCATCACGGCCGACGACATCGCCGGTGTCCCGGGCCTGGCCCGGGTCTCCCCCACCAACAAGGACGAGGCCCGCGCCCTGGTCGCGCACGCCAGGGCCGTGGACCGCAACGCCCTCTTGGTCTACGACACCCAGCCGAAGGACAACTACGCCCGCACGCTGCGCGAGGCGTTCGAGGAGCAGCTGCCCGACCAGGTCTACGACGCCCGGCCGTTCACCTCCCACGAAGCCCCGGACAATCCGGGCAACCTGGGCAATGTCTTCAACAGCATCGCCCACTACATCTGCGACACCGAGGCGCACACCGTCTTCTTCGCGGGCCGCCACACCCCGCTGCGCGTCTTCGTCTCGGAGCTGGGCCGGGCCGGCTGCGCCGAGCGGGGCTTCACCGTGTTCACCGGCGACGAGGCCTCGTACCTCGGCTCGGACCCCCTGGTGGACCGCGAGCCCCTGGAGCGACGCCCTGGTGAGAAGCGCCCGCGGGTGACCCTCAAGTACGCGGCGCTGGCCCATCCGGACGCCTGGGTGAGCGCCGGCGGGCGGACCCCGCCGCGTACCGGCGGCTCGGAGGCCGCGTTCCGCCGGCTCGCCGACGCGCTGGCCGGGCAGAAGGACGAGATCGGCCCGAACGACCTGCACGACGGCCAGACGATGATCGGCTACGACGCGATGGCGACGGCGGTCCAGGGCATCCGCCGCGCCACCGGCTCCGCCGGCGAGGCCCCCGCCCTGGACGACGTCTCCGCGCAGTGGCCCCATCTGACGGGCTCCCTGCGGGTGAACGGCGCCAGCGGCTGGATCTGCCTGGACACCGACGGCAACCCGCGGAACAAGGCGGTGCCGATCGTCCGGCTGACGGCCGACGGCTCGCTGCGCTTCGAGGAGTTCTCCTGGCCGGAGGGGAAGGCCCCGCCGGAGGACTGCGTCTACACCAAGCGCCCGGCGTCCTGAACGCGCCGGGCGCGCCGCCGGGCCAGGGCCGTGTCCGGGCCGGTTCCGGGCCGTGTCCGGAACGCCCCCGCCCGGTCCGCGGCGTTCCGGAACGTCCCGCCCCGCGTCAGACGCCCGCGTACGAGTGGAGGCTGTTCACGAACATGTTGACCCCGTAGTAGTTCCACAGGAAGCACAGGAACGCGATCAGGGCGATGTACGCGGCCTTGCGGCCCTTCCACCCGGCGGTGGCGCGGGCGTGCAGATAGGCGGCGTAGGCGACCCAGGTGATGAACGACCAGACCTCCTTGGCGTCCCAGCCCCAGTAGCGGCCCCAGGCGTCGCCCGCCCAGATCGCGCCCGCGATGATCGTGAACGTCCACAGCGGGAAGACCGCCGCGTTGACCCGGTAGGAGAACTTGTCCAGGGAGGCCGCGGAGGGCAGGCGCTCCATGACGGAGGTGGCGAACTTCCCGGGCCTGCCGCCGCGGGCGAGCTTCGCCTCGTAGGAGTCGCGGAACAGGTAGAGGATGCTGCCGACCGCGCCCAGGTAGAAGACCGCGCCGCAGAAGATCGCGGTGGAGACGTGGATCCACAGCCAGTACGAGTCCAGCGCCGGGACCAGCTGGTCGCTCTCGGTGTAGAGGACGGTGACGGCGAAGCCGAGGTCCAGCAGGACCGTGGTCACCAGCGGCAGTCCGGCCCAGCGCACGTTCTTCCCCGCGAGCAGCAGGGCCAGGTACACGCCCACGGCCACGGTGGAGAACGTGGTGGAGAACTCGTACATGTTGCCCCACGGCGCGCGCTGCACCGACAGGGCGCGGGTGAGGACGCCGGAGGCCTCCAGCAGGAAGGCGAGGACGGTCAGCGAGACCGCGATCCGCCCGTAGAGGTCGCCCTTCTCGGTGCCGCCGTGCGCGCCGGGGCCGTCGGGCACGTCCCGCGCGCCGCTCACGGCCCGGGTGACGACCTTCGGCTTGTCGAGCACCGCCGTCCCGCCGTCCTTGCGGACGGTGACCGCCGGGGCGGCCCCCGCCTTCTCCGTCCCCTCCGCCGGCCGGGCGGTGAGGGCGGCGGCGGTGCGGGCCACCTTGCTGCGGCTGCCGAAGAGCCACTCGGCCATGTGCGCGAAGAAGGCCAGGGTGTAGACGGCCATCGACGAGTAGATCAGGTAGTTGCTGATCTGCGCCAGGTTCTCGTTCGTCGCTGCGGCGAGCGTTGTCGCGGAGAGATTCACCTCTCGGCTCCTTCGGCGGTTGCGTCCACTGGTTCGGGCGCCGTCGGCGCCTCTGCGTTGAGGGTCAGGGCCAGTTCGGACAGCTCCTCGGGGAGCTTCGCCGACTCGCTGCGGCCCAGGCCCGCCATCTCCACGACGGTGACGCCGTCCTCACCGCGCACCGCCCGCACCCAGACCCGGCGGCGCTGGACGAACAGGGAGGCCGCGAGGCCGCCGATCGCCGCGACCGCGCCGCCCAGCGCCCAGCCGGTGGCGGGCTGACGGGTGATCTGGAAGGTGGCCCACTCCTTGACGTCCTTCTCGAACGTGATGGAGCCGGCGCCGTCGGGCAGCTCCATGGTCTCGCCCGGCAGCAGCCGCTGCTTGAGGACCTCGCCGTCGGCGCCCTTGAACTGCTTCATCTTGCGCGTGTCGAGCTGGTACACGTTCTGCGGCAGTCCCGCGTCGACGCCGAGGCTGCCGCGGTAGCCGGTGAGCGCGAGGACGGGGAACTCCAGGCCGGGGAACTGGGAGAACATGTCGCCCTTGCCGGCTCCGGCGAAGGTCGGCACGAAGAACGCCTGGAAGCCCAGCTGGTCCTTCTTGCCGTTCTTGTCCCGGTATCCGTCCATCACCTTGATGGCGCCGGTGGAGGTGACGTTGCTGTCGATCGGCAGCAGCGGCACCGCGTCCTGGAAGACGATCTCGCCCTTGCCGTCCCGCACGGTGACCACGGGCGCGTAGCCGTGGCCGTTGAGGTAGACCTTCGTCCCGCCCACCACCAGCGGCCGGTTGACCTCGACGATCTGCTTCTTCTCGGCGCCGCCCGGCTCGGACCAGGTGACGGCGGCCTCATAGGTGCGGGGGGTGCCGCGCTGCGGGCCGCTCTTGGCGTAGGTGCCGGTGAAGCTGTCCAGCGAGAAGCTGAACGGGTCGAGGTCGTCGACGCCGAACATCGAGCCGGACTTGAAGTTGTCGTACTGGGTGAGCGTGTTGGAGAAGCCGCCGCCCTCGACGACGAGCTTGCCGCCCTCGGACTTGAAGAGCTGCCCGGCCGCGAAGGCCACCAGGATCACGATCAGGGAGACATGGAAGACGAGGTTCCCCGCCTCCCGGAGGTAGCCCTTCTCGGCGGCGACCGCGTCCCCGGCCTCGTGCGCCCGGAACCGCCGCCCCTTCAGCATCGCGAGGGCCGCCGCGCGCACCTGCTCCGGCTCCGCCCCGGTCCGCCAGGTCGTGTACGCGGGCAGCCGGGTCAGCCGGCGGGGCGCGCCCGGCGGGCGGCTGCGCAGCTGGCCGACGAACTGCCAGGAGCGCGGCACGATGCAGCCGATGAGGGAGACGAACAGCAGCAGGTAGATCGCGGAGAACCAGACCGAGCTGTAGACGTCGAAGAACTGGAGCTTCTCGTAGACCGACGCCAGGGTCTCGTTGCGCGCCTTGAACGCCTGGACCTTCATCTCGTCCACGTCGTTCTGCGGGACGAGGGAGCCGGGGATGGCTCCGAGCGACAGCAGGAACAGCAGGATCAGCGCGACCCGCATGGAGGTGAGCTGCCGCCAGAACCAGCGCGCCCAGCCGGTCACCCCGAGGGCGGGGCCGCCGGCGGGCTGGTCGCCGGCGCCCTCCACGGGAGCCGTGGAGAGCTGTGCGCCGGCCGCGCCGAGCTCACGCTCCTCGGTCTCCGCGGTGTCGTTCACGCCTGCCTCGCCCATGTCCCTAGATCCCCACCTGGAAGCCGTTCGCCCAGCTCTGCATCGACTGGACCATGGTGTCCCAGACACCTGTGAGCAGCAGCAGACCGGTCGCGATCATCATCGTCCCGCCGATCCGCATCACCCACGCATAGTGCTGCTTGACCCACGCGAAGGCGCCCAGCGCCTTGCGGAAGGCGACCGCCGCGAGCACGAACGGGACGCCGAGTCCGAGACAGTACGCGACGGTGAGCAGCGCCCCGCGCCCCGCGCTCGCCTCGTTCGCCGAGAGCAGGGTCACCGCGCCGAGCGTCGGACCGATACAGGGCGTCCAGCCGATCCCGAACACCGCGCCGAGCAGCGGCGCGCCCGCGAGCCCGGACACCGGCCGCTTGTGGATGCGGAACTCGCGCTGCGTCAGCCAGGGCATCAGCCCCATGAAGAAGACGCCGAGCAGGATCATCAGCACACCGGCGACCCGGGTGAGGATCTCGCGGTTCTGCTGGAGGGTCTGGCCGAAGAAGCCGAACAGCGCCCCGCCGGAGACGAACACGGCCGTGAAGCCGAGGACGAACAGCGAGGCGCCGATCACCATGCGCCCGCGCCGGGCCTGCGCGAGATCGGTGCCGGTGACACCGGTCACATACGACAGATAGCCGGGCACGAGCGGCAGCACGCACGGCGAGAAGAACGACACCAGACCGGCGAGCAGCGCCAGCGGCAGGGCGAGCAGCAGGGCGCCCGACGTCACGGTGCCCTCGATGCCGGAGGCCGCGATCAGTGTGCCGCCGGACGGGCCGGCGGCCAGGAGGTGGGTGTGCACCGGGTCACTTCTCCGCGATCAGCGGATCGATCATCTTGCGCAGCTCCGCCTCGTCGATCTCCCGCAGCGCCCGCGCCGCGATACGGCCCTCGCGGTCCAGGACGATCGTCGACGGGATGCCCTGGGGCATCAGGGTGCCCCGGGGGAAGCCGTTGACGACCAGCTTGCCGATCGGGTCGTAGAAGCTCGGGTAGGTGATGCCGTAGTCCTTCTCGAAGGCGATCGCCTGGCGCTTGGCGCCGTCCCGGGTGTTGATGCCGACGAACTCGACGCCGTCCGCCTTCTTCTCCTTCGAGACCTTGGCGAAGTGCGGGGCCTCCGCGCGGCACGGCGCGCACCAGGAGCCCCAGACGTTGATCACGACGACCTTGCCCTTGAGGTCCGCGATGTCCAGCCGGCTGCCGTCCAGGGTCTCGCCCTTGAGCTCGTTGGGCGGACGGCGGTCCGGCGCGCGGACGGTCTCGACGCCGCCGCCGGCGGCGACGAAGTTGGTGTCGCCGCCGCCACCGGACTTTCCGCCGTCACCGCAGGCGGACAGGGTGAGCGCACCCGTGGCGACCAGGGCGGTCAGCAGGGCGGCGCGGCGTGCACGGCTGAAGCTCATGTGAAAAGTTTCGCATGGGCCCGGCGGCGATCTTCCGGGCCCCCCTGCGTGCCCGATCGGTCCCGTTGTCAGGACGCCTTAAAGAATGTGTTCCACCCGCCGGCGGGCGTCTGACCGACGTCCAGGGTGCGCAGTTTCGCGAGCACCGCCGGGTCCTGCACGTCGAGCCAGTCGCAGAACTGCCGGAAAGAGACCAGCCGTACGTCCTTCTTCCCGGCCATGTCCTTGAGCGCCTCCTCGACGGCGTCCATGTAGATGCCGCCGTTCCACTGCTCGAAATGGTTTCCGATGAACAGGGGTGCGCGATTCGACTCGTAGGCGCGGGTGAATCCGGCGAGGTACGCCTCGGTGGCCTGCTTCTTCCAGCCCGGATAGCGCGAGGGGACGCCCTTCGTCGAATTCCCGGACTGGTTGGCCAGCATGTTGTAGTCCATCGACAGGACCTCGAAGGAGCGCCCGGGGAACGGGACCTGCTGGAGCGGCAGATCCCACACGTCCATGCGCTTCACCGGCCAGACCTGGCGGCCGCCGGGCGAGGACGCGTCGTAGCGCCAGCCGCGCTTCCTGGCCTCCGGCAGCAGTTTGTCCTGCCCGAGCAGGCACGGGGTGCGGCCGCCGACGAGTTCCTTGCGGTAGTCGAAAGGCAGCGGGTCGACGTCCGTCCAGCCGCTGTTGGTGCGCCATTCGGTGACGAACTTCACAGCCTGGTCGATCTCGCTGCGCCAGTCCGCGGTCGTCCAGTTGCCCACGGATCCGGAGCCGGCGCAGAAATGCCCGTTGAAATGGGTGCCTATCTCATGGCCGTCGAGCCACGCCCGGCGCACGTTCTTCAGCGTGTCCTTGATGTGGTCGTCGGTCAGATAACCGATGTCCGAGGCACCGACGGAATTGTTCGGCGGACGGTAGAGGGTCTTCTTGGACTCGGGGAGCACATAGATCCCGGAGAGGAAGAACGTCATCGCCGCGCCGTGGTCCCGGGCGAGATCGAGAAAACGCGGGAAGAGACCGTTTCCGACCTCGCCCGCGCCGTCCCAGGAGAAGACGACGAATTGCGGCGGCTCCTGGCCCGGTTCGAGCGGCACGGGCCGGGCGGGCTGGTTCGGCTGCTTGCCCGTGTCCGAGGTGGAGCCGTCGCCGATCGGCCGCCCGGCGGTCGTGGACGGCGAGGGCTTCGGGCCGCCGTCCCCCTTTCCGGCGCCCTTCCCGGCGCCCGAGCCGGCCTCCGGCCCGCCGCCGGAGCTCCCGCCCGTGCCGCAGGCCGCGAGTGTGACGGCGGCCGCCGTCCCGAGTCCCGCGCCCAGCAGTCCCCTTCGTGTGATGTCGCGCATGACGTCCCCTCACCGCGCCCTCCCGGTCGTCGAGGGCACATGTACAACCGGCACAGGGAGAGATGCGGCCGGGCGAGGCGGGGTTCCTGCCACGGTGGCCGAATTTCCCCGGCGGCCCGCCAGCCGCCAGGGAATCAGCGCCGCGACCAGGGAAACGGCCTGCGGATCACAGGAGAAAAGGATCAAGGACCCACTGAAACGATCACGCCAGTGGGGTGCGGCCGGAGTCCGGGGGCGCACCGCGGGCCCGGCGCGGTGGGCCCGCCGCACCCTGGGGGCCGGCGCGCCCGCGCCGACCGCGCCACCCGCGCCACGTCCTACGCGCCGAACGCCTTGGACTTCCCCTTCACCGGCTTGGCGCCCGCCAGCAGGTGCTTCGGCACCAGGTCGCGCGCCGGCTCCGAGTACCCCACGGACACGATCCGGTCGCCCCGGTAGGTGAACGTCGTCAGCGAGGCGAGGGTGCACTGCCGGCGGCGGGGGTCGTGCCACAGCCGGCGCTTCTCCACGAAGCTGCGCACGATCCAGATCGGCAGCTGGTGGCTGACGCACACCGCCTCGTGCCCGCGCGCCGCGTCCTTCGCCGCGTCCAGCGCGCCCATCATCCGCACGACCTGCTCGATGTACGGCTCGCCCCAGGACGGGCGGAACGGGTTCGTCAGGTGCTTCCAGTTCTCCGGCCGGCGCAGCGCCCCGTCCCCGACGCCGAAGGTCTTGCCCTCGAAGACGTTGCCCGCCTCGATGAGCCGCCCGTCGGTCTCCAGGGTCAGCCCGTGTGTCTTGGCCACCGGCTGCGCGGTCTCCTGCGCCCGCTCCAGCGGGGAGGCCACGACATGGGTGACATCGCGGACGGCGAGGTGCTCGGCGACCCGGTCGGCCATCCGCCGTCCCAGCTCGGAGAGGTGGTAGCCCTCGCGGCGGCCGTAGAGGACACCGTCCGGGTTGTGCACCTCGCCGTGGCGCACCAGATGCACCACGGTGATGTCGTCCGCGCCCGGCACGCCCGGGCTCACGCCGTTGGTGCTCATGCTGTCGCCTCCGCGGCGGCGCGGGCGGCGGCGGGCAGCGCGGCGGCGATCCGCTCCACGGCCCGCTCGTCGTGCGCGGTGGACACGAACCAGGACTCGAAGGCGGAGGGCGGCAGATACACGCCGTCCGCAAGCATCGAGTGGAAGAAGGCGTTGAAGCGGAACGCCTCCTGCGTCCGCGCGTCCTCGTAGGTGCGGACCTCGCGGGAAGTGAAGAACACCGAGAACATGTTGCTCGCGCTCTGGAGGCGGTGGGCGACGCCCTCCTTGGCCAGCGCCTCGGTCACCAGGCCCTGGATCTCCTTGGAGACCGCGTCGACCTTCACGTACGCGGCCTCGTCCAGCAGCCGCAGCTGCGCGAGGCCGGCGGCGGTGGCGACCGGGTTCCCGGAGAGGGTGCCCGCCTGGTAGACGGGGCCGGCCGGGGCGAGGTGCCCCATCACGTCGGCGCGCCCGCCGAAGGCAGCGGCCGGGAAGCCGCCGCCCATGACCTTGCCGAAGGTCATCAGGTCGGGCACCACGCCGTCGACGCCGAACCAGCCGGCGCGCGAGGTGCGGAACCCGGTCATCACCTCGTCGGAGATGAAGAGGGCGCCGTTCTTGGCACAGGCGTCCTTGAGCCCCTGGTTGAAGCCCGGCAGCGGTGGGACCACGCCCATGTTGCCCGGGGACGCCTCGGTGATCACACAGGCGATCTCACCGGGGTGCGCGTGGAACGCCTCCCGCACCGCCTCCAGATCGTTGTACGGGAGGACGATGGTGTCCCCGGCCTGCGCGCCGGTGACCCCGGGGGTGTCCGGCAGCGCGAAGGTGGCGACACCGGAGCCGGCGGCGGCCAGCAGCGCGTCGACATGGCCGTGGTAGCAGCCGGCGAACTTGATGACCTTGGACCGGCCGGTGAAACCCCTGGCCAGGCGGATCGCGGACATCGTCGCCTCGGTGCCGCTGGACACCAGCCGCACCTGCTCGACGGGCGCGACCCGGGCCACGATCTCCTCGGCGAGCGCGACCTCGCCCTCACCGGGCGTACCGAAGGACGTGCCGCGCGCGACCGCCTCCTGCACGGCCCCGACGACCTCGGGGTGCGCGTGCCCGAGGATCATCGGCCCCCAGGAGCAGACGAGGTCGACGTACTCGCGCCCGTCGGCGTCGGTCAGGTACGGGCCCGTGCCGGACACCATGAACCGGGGCGTACCCCCCACGGCGCGGAAGGCACGGACGGGAGAGTTCACGCCGCCGGGCGTCACGAGGGACGCGCGGTCGAAAAGCGTCTGCGAAACTGGGGCGTCATAGGGAAAGCTCACGGAAACCATGGTCTCAGAGGCTTCGGCGATCTTGCGGACAGGTGTTTCACCGCACGTTCGTGGGGGAGGTCACTGTCACGATGATCTGGTTGCGCGGCGGGGGCTGCGAGTGGTCGGGTGGAGATATGCATCGCGGTGGCGGACTGGGCGAGGGGACCGACGACCTGGGTCCCGAGCCCGCCCGGCGTGGTAGACACCGCCGAGGCGAAGCGGATGAGCCCTTGGGAGGCAGGAGCGGCCGGTTGGGGGTGACCTACAAGTACTTCGGCGCGCCAGACGGCGCGACGGCCGCACGCGTGCCCATCTCCATGCGCCCCGAGGAACTCGGCGGCGACGAGCTCGGCATGGGCGGCATGTTCACCAAGATCAAGCCGGAGACCATAGCCGCGATGGTGCTCACCGGCATCCAGGGCATGCCCCTGCACAAGGTGCCGCCCCTGGAACTGGTCGTCCTCCACCCCGACTACGCGGTCGTCAAACTGCCCATGACCGCGGTCGACCCCCTGCGCGACATCGGCGAGGAATCGGTCGGCGCGGCCGCCTTCATCTGGTCCACGGTCCCGGACCGCGGCGGGCCGCGGGACGCGTTCAACGTCTACCAACTGCTGCACGAGTGGCAGGATTTCAGCCATCGCCTCCACGAGGCGGGGCATCAGCCGTACTGCCTGGTCTGGCCCTGACGCCACCGGAGCCCCCCGGCTCCCTCCCACCACCGCCGAGCCCCCGCCGCCTTCGCGACGGGGGCTCGGCGGTGGTGGGCCTCCCCACGCGCGCGAAGTCCCGCCGCCCCACCGGGCGGGCCCCGGAGCCGGGTCCGCGACGCTCGGTCCAGGGCGCGAGTACCTTGTTGCACATTAGTTGCAATTGCGGGGCGAGTGCGGGAAGAGGCGGGCGGTCGTGGGTTCTCCGACGGCGGGCGAGTTGACGCCGGGCGACATCGTGCACGCGGCCGTCGACCCGGAGTGGCGGCTCGGCGCCCGGCAGGCACACTCCGGGACGCATGTCCTGCACGCGGCGCTGCGCGAGGTCCTCGGCCCGACCGCGCTGCAGTCCGGCTCGTTCAACCGGCCCGGGTACCTCCGTCTCGACTTCCCGTGGCGCGGCGCCCTGTCGCCCGTCGTGCGGAGCGAGGTCGAGGAGGCGGCGAACCGGGCACTACGCCGCGACCTGCCGGTCGGGGTGCGCTGGATGACGCTGCCCGAGGCGAAGGAGCTGGGCGCGCTCGCGCTGTTCGACGAGACGTACGGGGAGAAGGTCCGGGTCGTCGAGATCGGCGGGGCGTGGTCCCGGGAGCTGTGCGGCGGCACGCATGTGGAGCATGCCTCGCAGGTCGGCACGGTCGCCCTGACCTCGGGGTCCTCGGTGGGTGCCGGGATGCGCCGGCTGGAGGCGGCGGTCGGGATCGAGGGCTTCGGCTATCTGGCGCGCGAGCGGGACCTCGTCACGCGGATCGCCGAGGAGATCGGAGCACCGCGCGGGGAGCTGGCCGAGCGGGTGTCGGGCCTGCTGGAGCGGCTGAAGGCGGCGGACCGGAAGAACGCCCGGCTGCGGCAGCAGGCCACCGCCGCGCGGGCGGTGGAGCTGGCGGGCGGTGCGGTGGACGTGCACGGGACGCAGGTCGTCACGGCGGTGGCCGAGGGGGGCGCTGCGGAGGCGCGGGGGCTGGCCACGGCGGTGCGCGGCCTGCTCCCGGCCACCGCGCCGGGCGCGGTCGCGGTGGGCACGGGGTCGGGGAACGTGGTCGTCGCGCTGAACAGGGCGGCGGTCTCGGCGGGCCTGAACGCCTCGGAGCTGGTGAAGCGGCTCCTCGGCGGCCGGGGCGGCGGCTCGGCGGAGATCGCCCAGGGCGGCGGCCTCCCGGCGGACCGGGTGGCCGGGGCCCTGGCGGACTTCCCGGGGCTGGTGCCGGGGGCGGAGTGAGGCGGGGTGGCGGGGTGCGCCCGGGCCGGGCCCGGGGGGCTCCCGGGCCGGGCGCGTTCGCGGGGTGGCTGGGTGGCTGGGTGCGCCCGACCAGGCCGGGGGGCTCCCGGGGCGGGGTGCCGGGGGCCCGGGCCGGGCCCGGGTGGCACCTCGGACGCGGGCCGGGTCAGACGACCGGCGGGCGTCCCAGGCGGGCCATGTGCCAGACCGTGCTCCACCGCATCGGCCGGCGCTCGCCGCACGGCGTCCGGACGCCCTCCGCGAAGCCGCCGAACCAGGCGCGCAGCCCCGGGCCGGGGCGGGTCCGGGCCAGGGTCAGCGCCGTCCAGGAGGCCAGGTAGAGCGGCACCAGCAGGGCGGGCAGGTTCCGCTTGGCCAGCCAGACGCGGTTGCGGGCGGTCATCCGGTAGTAGACGCCGTGCCGGGTCGGCGCGGTGCGCGGGTGCTGGAGGACCAGCTCGGGCGCGTAGAGGATCTTCCAGCCGTCGTCCAGCGCACGCCAGGCGAGGTCGGTCTCCTCGTGCGTGAAGAAGAAGTCGTCCGGCCAGCCGCCGACCCGCTCCAGCATCCGCATCGACAGCGCGTGCCCGCCCCCGAGGAAGGTGGTGACGCGCCCGCCGCGCATCGGGTCGGAGTTCCCCAGCCGGGGGACGTGGCGGCGCTGGGTGAAGCCCGTCTCGTCGGCGATGCGGAAGCTGACGATCCCGAGCGCGGGGTCCTCGGCGTACAGGTCGGCGACCCGGCTGAAGACGTCCTTGTCGATCAGCAGCCCGTCGTCGTCCAGGTCGACCAGGACGTCCACGTCGCCGAACTCGCGCAGCCGGTCCATGGCGACGTTGCGTCCGCCCGAGACGCCGAGGTTCTCGGGGAGCTCGATCCCGGTGACGCCGTCGGGAAGTTCGCCCAGCGGCGCGCCGTTGGAGACGACGACGACACGGGTGGCGGGGTGGTCCTGCGCGGCGACCGAGTCGAGCAGCGCCAGCAGTTCGACGGGGCGGTTGCCCATCGTCAGTACGGCCACACCCACACGCGCTCGTGACACGTCCATGTCTCCTCAGTTCACCTCGCCGTCCGGGCGTCCGGACGTCCGCCGGTCCGGCGATCGTGCCACGGGAGCTTAACGGGAGGCGTCCGGCGGGTGTACGGCGGTGAGCCCGGCGACGGCGGCCCGACCAGCGGGGACGGGCCGGGGCGGTCGAGGCGACGGGTTCGGGGCACGTGACGCACCCCACGGGCGCCGGCCCCGCCCACGGCCTGTCTGCCGCCGGGGCGGGCGCGGCGGGCTGCCGAATCGGGCGAGCCGGGCTGCCGAATCGGGCGAGCCGGGCTGCCGAGGCGGGCACGGCGGGCTCCCGAGTCGGGCGAGCCGGGCGAGGCGGGCACGGCGGGCTCCCGAGTCGGGCGAGCCGGGCGAGGCGGGCACCTCCTAGGGGCGGGTCCAGCCCGGGTCGCGTCCGGTCAGGGCCAGCAGGCGGTCGAACGGGGAGGCCCCGGCGCCACCGTCCGGAAGCCGGTGCTCCGCGCCGAACGCCCCCATCGTCCGGGCGGTCGGCGCCAGCTCCGCCAACGCGTCGAGCAGGTCGTCGACGACCGCCGGGTCCGGCACATACTCCTGCCCGGTGGCCCGGGCCAGGTCCCAGCCGTGGACGGTGAGGTCGCCGAGGACCATCCGGCCCACCACCGCGGCGGGCATGCCCATCGCGCCGGTGGTGCCCTGGTCCGCGCCGGGCAGCGCCCACGCGGTGACCAGCGCCTCGCACTCCGCGGCGAAGGCGTCCCGCCAGGCGGCCTCCGCGAGGTGGTCGGGACCGCCGCCGAAGGCGGAGTCCTCCTTGGCCGCGAGCCCTTGGAAGTTGACCACGACCTCGAAGAGGTGCCCGGCCAGCGCGCGCACGTCGTACTCGGCGCAGGGGGTGGGCGCCGACAGCTTCTCGTCCCGGACGCCGCGCACGACCGGAACGGTGCGCTCCGCCGCCGCCCGCAGCAGATCACTGATGTTCTTCGTCATACGGCGACGGTAGGAGCGGGGCGCGGGCCCGTCTTGAAGAAACGCGACAGCGGGACGCGGGGCCGGGCTGCGGGCAGGGCGCGGGACCGCGAGCCGGGGGGCGGGACCGTAAGCCGGGGGCGGCGCGCGGCGGGCCCGCATAGCATCGATGCATGGCCGGTCCGCGACGCGACACCCGGGGCATCGTCGAGGCCCGGGAGCTGTTCGCCCGGGTGGACTTCCGCCGCCGCGAACCCGCCCCGGAGCTGCGCCCCTTCGTCGAGCACTACTGGCTGATCGACTGGGACCTCACCGAGCCGTACGCCACCCACGTCGTCCCTCACCCCTCGGTGAACCTGGTCTTCCAGCGGTACGGGGACGCGGAGCCGTGGGCGGAGGTCGCGGGCGTCGGGCTGGAGCTGTTCACCCAGAAACTGACCGGCCGGGGCCGGGTGTGCGGGGTGCAGTTCCGGCCGGGCGGCTTCCGTCCGTTCGCGCCGGACCGGCCGGTGTCCATCTGGACCGGCCGCCGGGTGCTCCTCGGCGAGGCATTCGCCGACCTGGGCCGGGCGCGCGGCGGCTCCGGGGGCAGCCGCTCCGGCGACGGCAGCGGCTATCCCGGGGCGGACGGCGCCCCGGCCGACGACACCCGGGCCGCCGCCGCGGCCCGGTCCGTGACCGGTCCGGACGCGGAGGACGAACGCGTCGCGGCCCTCGACACGTTCCTCCTCGGCCTCGCCCCCGAAGCCCCGGCAGCCCCCGACGCGGTGTTCACCGCGCTGGCTCTCGTCGAACGCGTGCGGACCGACCGCACCGTCCGGCGCACCGCCGAACTCGCCGCCTCCGCAGGCCTGTCGGCCCGTGCCCTCCAGCGGCTCTTCGCCGGGTACGTCGGCGTCGGGCCCAAGTGGGTGGTCCTGCGGTACCGGATCCACGAGGCCCTGGAGCGCGCCGAGGAGGGGCGGGACCTCGACTGGGCCGGGCTCGCGGCCGAGCTGGGCTACAGCGACCAGGCGCACCTGGTGCGGGACTTCACCGCGACGGTGGGCGTGCCGCCGACGGCGTACGCCCGCCCCGCCGGGCCCGGCTGAGGGCGCCCTCGCGGCCACGGGCTGTCGGACGCCGCCCCTACAGTGCCGGACATGGACACACGCCCCGCGACGGTACGGCTCACCCCTTGGTCCGAGGACGACTTCGCACTGCTCCGCGCCGCCAACGCGCCGGAGCTGATGGACCACCTCGGCGGCCCCGAGACCGAGGAGGAGCTGGTCAAGCGGCACCGGCGCTATGTGGAGCTGAGCGCGGACCGCACCGGGCGCGGCCGGATGTACCGCGTCGTCGCCACCGCCGGCACCGGCGCCCACGCCGGCCGGGCCGTGGGCACGGTCGGCTTCTGGGAGCAGCTCTGGGACGGCGAGCCGGTCTACGAGACGGGCTGGAGCGTGCTCCCCGCGTTCCAGGGCCACGGCTACGCCACCGCAGCGACGCTCGCCGTGGTCGAGGCCGCCCGGGCCGAGCGACGCCACCGGTCTCTGCACGCGTTCCCCTCCGTCGACAACGGTCCGTCCAACGGGGTGTGCCGCAAGGCGGGGTTCACCCTGCTCGGTGAGCGCGACTTCGAGTACCCGCCGGGGAACCCGATCCGCTCGAACGACTGGCGTCTCGATCTGACCCCGGCCGACGGTCCGTCGGGCAGCTGACGGCGCCCGCGCACGCTGGGCCACGACCAGGTGCGGCCTATGGCCACGAGCCACGCCCGCCAAGGCCGGACGCGCCCGGACCCGGGGCCCACAGCGCCCGCCCCCGCCGCCGCCCGGCCCCCTCGCGGTGCCGCCCGGCAAAGCGTTGGCGACCGCCCGCCGCCCGGTGCCATGCTGGCGGCGTGAACGGACCGGAGATCACCTTCAGCGTCGCCCCCGAACTGCGCCTCTTCGTACCCGCCGACCGGCGTGCGGGCCGCACGGCCGTCGTCACGGACGGCGTGTCCACCCTCGGCCATGTCGTCGAGTCGCTCGGTGTGCCGCTGACCGAGGCCGGTGTCCTCCTGGTCGACGGGCGGGCCGTGCCCGCCTCCCACGTCCCGGGCGCGGGAGAGCACGTGGAGGTGCGCGCCTTCACCCGCCCGCAGGAAGTCCCGGGCGCACCCCTGCGCTTCCTGCTCGACGTCCACCTCGGCACCCTCGCCCGCCGGCTGCGGCTGCTCGGCGTGGACGCCGCCTACGAGAGCGAGGACATCGGCGACCCGGCGCTCGCCACGCTGTCGGCCGCCGAGCGCCGCGTACTGCTCTCACGCGACCGGGGCCTGCTCCGCCGCCGCGAGATCTGGGCCGGCGCGTACGTCTACAGCGACCGGCCGGACGAGCAACTCACCGACGTACTGGAGCGCTTCGCTCCCGCCCTCGCCCCGTGGACCCGGTGCACGGCCTGCAACGGACCACTGGAGAGCGCGGACAAGAACTCCGTCCGCGACCGTCTGGAGCAGGGGACGGAGCGCTCGTACGACGTGTTCGCGAGCTGCACCTCGTGCTCACGGGTCTACTGGCGCGGCGCCCACCACGCCCGGCTGGAGGCGATCGTGGAGTCGGCGCTGAACACGGCCCGTGCGCAGGGCGGGTCCCGGGACCGGTCTCACGGGGCCTCTTCCGTCAAGTAGCGCTGCACGGTCGGTCCCAGCCAGGCGATCACCTCCTCCCGCGTCATGTCGACGGCGGGCGGGAGACGCAGCACATAGCGGGCCAGCGCCATGCCGAGGATCTGGGAGGCGACGAGGGCCGCGCGGCGCGGCGCGTCCGCCGGGTCCGGTGACAGGCCGGCCGCGACCGACCCGAGCTGCTCCTTGAAGATCGCCCGGGCCCGTTCCGCGGCGGCGGGGTTGGTGACCGCGGCCTTGAGCAGTGCCGTGAGGACATCGTCCTGCTCCCACCGGTCGAGGAAGTGGGTGACGAGGACGGGCCCGGCGTGCCGGCCGGGCAGCGCACCCAGCGCGGGCAACCGGAGGTCGAACTCGGAGGCCGCGGCGAAGAGACCCTCCTTGTTGCCGTAATAGCGCATGACCATCGAGGGGTCGATGCCCGCGTCCCGCGCTATGGCCCGGATCGTCGCCTTCTCGTACCCGTCGGCGGCAAAGCGCTCGCGGGCGGCTTCGAGGATCGCGGCCCTCGTGGCGTCGGAACGGCGGGGCGCGCCGTCCGTGCGTGTCGTCATGCTGCTCCCGTCCTCGTCACCGGCCCCAGCCGCTCTCGAACCGGTCCGCCCGCACACCCGGCAGGCACGCCCACAACTGTAGGCCAACATGTGTTGGCCTACAAGTGTTGACTTCTCCGCGAAAGTGGCTCTACCGTTGTCAACGAGCGTTGGCCAACATGTGTTGACCTTCGAGTGCCGTGGATGGTCCGCGGCCACGGACCGCCCACGGGGAGGCAGTCATGCGCGACACCGGCACCACCAGCACCAGCACCAGCACCAGCGGCGACGTCTACGCGGGCGCGGGCGGCATCGACACGGACGTGATCGTCGCGGGTGCGGGTCCGACCGGGCTGCTGCTCGCGGGCGACCTCGCCGAAGCCGGCGTCTCGGTCACGCTCGTCGAGCGCCGCCCGCGAAGCACCGGCAACCTCACCCGGGCCTTCGGTGTCCACGCCCGCACCCTCGAAGCGCTGGACGCCCGCGGCCTCGCCGACGAACTGGTGGCGACGGGCACGACGGTGAGGGAACTGCGGCTCTTCCGCCGGCTCTCGCTCGACCTGGGAAAGCTGCCCAGCCGCTTCCCCTTCCTGCTCATCACGCCCCAGTACGAGGTGGAACGACTACTGGAGCGCCGGGCGCGGGCCGCCGGGGTCCGCTTCCGCCACGACACCGCCCTCGTCGGCTGCGAGCAGATCTCACCGGGCGCCGGCGGGAGCCGGGGCACCGCCGCCCCGGTCACGACACGGCTCCGCGGCCCGGACGGCGTGTCCACCACGCTGAGGGCCCGCTTCCTCGTCGGCGCCGACGGGGTGCGCAGCACCGTGCGCGAGCTGCTGGGTCTGCCCTTTCCCGGAGCCTCCGTGATCCGCTCGATCGTTCTCGCGGACGTCCGGCTCGCCGACCCGCCCGACCATCTGCTGTCCGTCAACGGCACCGGTGACGCCTTCGCCTTCATCGCCCCGTTCGGGGACGGCTGGTACCGGGTCATGGGCTGGGACCGCGCCCGGCCGACCGCCGACGACGCCCCGGTCACGCTGGACGAGGTGCGCGGCATCGCCCGCCGGGCCCTCGGCGGCGATTTCGGGATGCACTCGCCCCGCTGGATGTCCCGCTTCCACAGCGACGAACGGCAGGTCCCCTCCTACCGCGTCGGCAACGTCTTCCTCGCCGGGGACGCGGCGCACGTCCACTCCCCCGCGGGCGGCCAGGGCATGAACACCGGCCTCCAGGACGCGGCCAACCTCTCCTGGAAGCTCGCGGCCGTCATCCGGGGCACCGCCCCCGCCCCGGAGGCCCTGCTCGACTCCTACCAGGCCGAGCGCCACCCGGTGGGCCGGACCGTCCTCCGCAGCAGCGGGGCGATCGTGCGGCTCGCCATGGCACACGGACCGGTCCGGCGCGCCGCCCGCGCGCTGGGCGCCACCGCCGTCAGCCGTCTCCCGTTCCTGTCGGCCAAGGCTATGGGCACCGTCTCGGGCATCGGCATCGCGTACGGGGCGCCCCGCGGCGCCCACCCGCTCACCGGCCGGCGCGCCCCCGACCTCCCGCTGGCCGAGGGCCGCCTCCACGAACTGCTCCGCGAGGGCGAGTTCGTCCTCGTCACCGGGCCGGGCGGGACGGCAGGGGCGAGCGGCGCACCCGCCGCGCCGGGGCGCGTCGTCCTCGCCCACCGGACGACGCAGCACGGCACCGATCTCCTGGTGCGCCCCGACGGCTACATAGCCTGGGCGGGTGGCCGGCGAGACGCCCGGGGGCAGCGTCAGAAGGCGTAGGCGTCGCCTGTGGCGGGGACCAGGATCCGGTGCTCGTCGTTGGCCGGGTTCCGGTCGGTCGCACCGCCGTTCCACTGCGTGGACACCGAGACCACGACCTCGTCCTCCGGACCGCCCTCGACGGTCAGCCCGAACGCCAGCTTCCGGCCGACGCCGTCCGCCCGCAGCGGCCCGGTCCCGCAGAGGACCACCCGCTCCCCGGCCCTCAGGCACCGGCCGGGCAGCCGGAGATCACCGACCGGGCGCGCCGACAGCTCCAGCCGGAGAGTCGCCTCGGCCAGCGGGGCGGGGCCGTGGTTGCGGCTGGCCAGGACGAGTTCGAGGCTGCCCGCGTCGAGGGAGGCGTAGCCGTGGTGGGAGAGATCCGCCTCGGGGGCGATCCCTGGAGCGGTGGTGGCCACCGCGGCCGCCGGGTCAGTCGCCGCCCGAGCCGCCATGGCCACCGTCGCCGCCGGGACCGCCGCCGGGTCCGGGGTGCGGGCGCCCGCGCCGCGGTCCGTGCTCGCGACCGCGCCCGAGCCGGTCAGCAGCAGCACCGCCGCACCCACCGCCACCACGGCCGCGAGCACAGCGCGACCGCGCCCCTTGTTCTTCGCACACATTGCAGACATGGGCAGAAGATACCGATTGACCCGAATCATCCTGACCGATCATCAGACCACGGCGCGTCCTATCCTGACCACACGTCGATCACTCGCGCGAGGAGCCACATGACCACCGCCGGAACCCCCGTCGCCGTCGTCACCGGAGCGAGCAGCGGCATCGGGGCCGCCACCGCCCGGCAGCTCGCCGCAGCCGGGCACCACGTCGTCCTGACCGCGCGCCGCAAGGACCGCATCGAGGCGCTGGCGGCCGAGCTCACCTCCGCGGGCCACCGGGCCACCGCCCACCCGCTGGACGTCACCGACCGGGCCGCGGTGGACGCGTTCGCCGAGTCGCTGGACCGCTGCGACGTCCTCGTGAACAACGCGGGCGGCGCGCTCGGCGCGGACCCCGTGGCCACCGGCGACCCCGCCGACTGGCGCCGGATGTTCGAGGTCAACGTCATCGGCACGCTCAACCTCACCCAGGCCCTGCTCCCGGCGCTCACCGCGAGCGGGGACGGCACGATCGTGGTGCTGTCCTCCACCGCCGGCCTCTCCACCTACGAGGGCGGCGGTGGCTACGTGGCCGCCAAGCACGGCGAACACGTCCTCGCCGAGACCCTGCGCCTGGAGATCGTCGGCACCCCGGTCCGGGTCATCGAGATCGCCCCCGGCATGGTCCGCACCGAGGAGTTCGCCACCACCCGCTTCCGCGGCGACACCGAGAAGGCCGCCAAGGTCTACGCGGGCGTGGCCGAGCCCCTGACCGCAGACGACGTCGCCGACACCATCACCTGGGCCGTCACCCGCCCCTCCCACGTCAACATCGACCTGCTGGTGGTCCGCCCCCGCGCCCAGGCGTCCAACTCCAAGGTGCACCGCGAGCCGTGACGGAATCCGGGCAGCGCCCGGGCCCAGGGGTCAGCCCTTCACACAGATGACCTGCTTCAGCCTGGCGACGACCTCCACCAGGTCGCGCTGCTGGTCGATGACCTGCTCGATCGGCTTGTACGCGCCAGGGATCTCGTCCACGACACCGGAGTCCTTGCGGCACTCCACGCCCCGGGTCTGCTCCTCCAGGTCCCGGGTGGTGAAACGCCGCTTCGCCGCGTTCCGGCTCATCCGGCGGCCGGCGCCGTGCGAGGCGGAGTTGAAGGACGCCTCGTTGCCGAGCCCCTTCACGATGTACGAGCCGGTGCCCATCGAGCCCGGGATGATGCCGTAGTCGCCGGAGCCCGCACGGATCGCGCCCTTGCGCGTCACCAGCAGGTCCATGCCGTCGTACCGCTCCTCCGCCACGTAGTTGTGGTGGCAGGAGATCTCCTGACCGAAGGAGACCTTCGCCTTCCGGAACTCCTTGCGGACGACTTCCTTGAACAGGCCCATCATCACGGCACGGTTGTACTTCGCGTACGCCTGCGCCCAGAAGAGGTCGTTGCGGTAGGCCGCCATCTGCGGGGTGTCAGCGACGAACACCGCCAGGTCGCGGTCGACCAGGTCCTGGTTGTGCGGCAGCTTCCGCGCCTCGCCGATGTGGTGCTCGGCCAGTTCCTTGCCGATGTTCCGCGAACCGGAGTGGAGCATCAGCCACACCGTGCCCGTCTCGTCCAGGCAGAACTCCACGAAGTGGTTGCCGGACCCGAGGGACCCCATCTGCCTGGTGGCCCGCTCGCGGCGGAACTTCACCGCGTCCGCGACCCCGTCGAAGCGGTCCCAGAGGTCGTCCCAGCCGTCGGCCGCCAGGCCGTGGACGCGGCTCGGGTCGACCATCTCGTCGTGCATGCCACGCCCGACCGGGATGGCCTGCTCGATCCGCGACCGCAGCCGGGACAGGTCCCCCGGCAGGTCGGAGGCGGTGAGCGAGGTCTTCACCGCCGACATCCCGCAGCCGATGTCCACCCCGACCGCCGCCGGGCACACCGCGCCACGCATCGCGATCACGGAGCCGACCGTCGCCCCCTTGCCGTAGTGCACGTCCGGCATCACGGCCAGACCCTTGATCCACGGCAGGGTCGCGACGTTGCGCAGCTGCTGGAGCGCGACGTCCTCGACCGACGCGGGGTCGGTCCACATGCGGATCGGGACCTTGGCGCCCGGCATCTCCACGTACGACACAGTTCCTCGATTCCCCCGAGAGGATGATTCCCCTGAACAAGACACAAAGCGCAAATACCCGGCCAATGACCGCGAAAGACCTGGCGGACCGGCATCCGGGGCAGCGCGTGCGATAGACATTGTGTCGGGCGCCCCGCCCCGGGCGACACAGGTTTTCGCCCCCGGGACCGGGACCGCGGACACGAGGAAGGGAGCTCGGCACAGTGCTTCGGAAGGCGTACGTCCAGGGCACGGCGGCACTCCTCGCGGCCGTGGTGACGGCCGGCGCGGCCGGCTGCACCGGGAGCAGCGGGGACGCCGGTTCCACGACCGACTCCAAGGCGGCGGACGGCGCGGCCCCCGCGGCGCAGCCCGGCCGGTACCGCACCCTGCTGGAACCCTGCGGCGCCGTGGACCGGTCCGTGCTGCGGGACATGCTGCCGGGCGTCGCCACGCTCTCGGAGGAACAGCGGCGCCAAGTGCTCCAGGGGGTCGCAGCGGCCACGTACGACACCGACCGGCGTGCGGCGTGCAGTTGGAAGGGCTCGTCCCCGGGCGCCGCGCACCAGTTGCGGGTCGACTTCGAACGGGTGGTCTCGTACGACCCGGCGGTCAGCGACGACGCCCGGGCGCAGGAGGTCTACCTCCGCAAGCAGTCCTCGGCCTCCGTCCCGATCACGCCCCCGGACGAGAAGGGCGAGGACGGCGGAGACGGCGGCGAGGACGGCGAGGGGGAGCCGGAGCCGTCCGGTTCTCCGTCGGGTGCGACGGAGCCCGGGGCAACCCCGGTCGTGGGGACGCAGCCGGGAGGAACGGACGCCGCCCCGGAGACGGGGGCGTCCGGCTCCTCCGGTCCGCCGCGGAAACCGGGAGCGGACCCGGACGCCCCGGGACAGCCCGGCGGCCCGGGCAGCGGCACCTCCTCGGACCCCTCCCCGGACCCGGAAGCGCAGGGCCTGGAGCCCCGGATGCTGGGCGGGCTGGGGGACGCGGCTTTCCTGGACGACGTGCTCGGCGGTGCCGCCTCGGCGGTCCAGCGGCGCACCGTGAGCGTGGTGTTCCGCACATCCAACGTCATCGTGAGCATCGTCTACACCCAGGAGCCGGCGACCCCGGCCGTGGTCCCGGACAGCAAGGAACTGCAGGAAAAGACGGAGAGTCTGGCCCGGCGCCTGGTGGAGATGTTCGACCGATAGGACGCGCGCCGGCCGCGTGGCCGCCGTCACGGACCCGCCCACGGGCCGGGCCCGAGCGCGTACCGTGGCCTGGCCTGCCGTACGACCGAGTGAAGGAACCATGCACCGTTCAGCATCGCGACTCACCCGCATAATCGCCTGCGCCGCCGTCCCGGTGATGTTCGTCGTCGCCGGTTGCTCGTCGGACGACTCCGGGGACGCGGCGAAGCCCTCGTCGAGTGCGGCGCCGTCGCCCGAGGCGAAGAAGACGCCCTCGGTGGCGCCCGCCGTCTTCAGCAAGCTCCCGGACCCGTGCGCCACGATGTCGAAGAAGACGATCGAGGACCTGGTCCCCGGGGCGAAGTCGAAGAGCGGCACGGCCGGCAAGTCGACGGACACGGCCAGCCGGGGCACCTGCTCCTGGAACGGTCTCGACGACAAGGGCGTGAAGGGCTCGCAGTACCGCTGGCTCGACGTCTCCCTGCTGCGCTACGACTCGGACGCGACGCTGTCGGTCAGCGGCGAGCAGCGCGCGGTCGACAGCTTCGGCAAGGAGGTCGCCAAGGCGAAGGCGACCGAGGGCGCGAAGGACGTGAAGACCGCGCCCGCGCCGGGGATCGGCGACGAGGCGACCGCGGTCACCTACAAGCTGAAGAAGACCGGCGAGGAGTTCGTGTACGCGACGGTCGTGGCGCGTACGGAGAACGGCGTGGTCACGCTGACGTACAACGGCACCGGTTACGCGGGGGCGAAGAACCCGTCGACGGACGACCTCACCAAGGACGCGCTGAAGGCGGCCAAGGAGGCCGTGGCGGCGGTCGGCGCGGCCAACAAGTAGGCGGTCGGGCAGTTCGAGCGGGCGGTCGGGCAGGCGGGCGCCGCCGGACGGGCCGGGCACCCGGGCCGCGCCTCGCGGACCCGGCCCCGCCCCACGGTTCCCCCCGGCCCCCGGCCCCGGCGCCCCGGCCCGGCTCCCCCGCTGGACATAGGATCGGCGCATGACCGAGCTGGAAACGATCACGTCCCTCTCCGACCCCTCGATGCGGCGGATCGTCGATGTCACCAAGCCCTCCAGGACCCACATCAAGACCGCGCTGATCGAGGACACCGAGCCCCTCGTCCAGTGCCTGGGGGCGGGCGTGGAGTTCATCGAGGTGTACGCGAGCGACGCCGGCCCGCTCTCCGGGGAACTTCTCGATCTGTGCCGGAAGAAGAACGTCCCGGTGCGGCTCGTCGAGGCGGGAATCGTCAACCAGCTCTTCAAGGGGGAGCGCAAGGCGAAGACCTTCGGTCTGGCGCGTGTTCCCCGGCCCGCGAAACTGAGCGACCTCGCGGGACTCGGCGGCGACATCGTCCTTCTCGACGGCGTGAAGATCGTCGGGAACATCGGCGCGATCGTGCGGACCTCGCTCGCGCTGGGCGCCTCGGGAATCGTCCTGGTCGACAGCGACCTCACCAGCATCGCCGACCGCAGGCTGCTGCGGGCGAGCCGGGGATACGTCTTCTCCCTGCCCGTGGTCCTCGCGAGCCGCGAGGAGGCGGTCGCCTACGTGCGGGACAGCGGGCTGCCGCTGATGGTGCTGGAGGCGGACGGCGATCTGGCGGTGAAGGACCTCGGCGGGAAGCGGGAGCGCCTCGGCCTGCTCTTCGGCAGCGAGAAGGGCGGCCCGTCCGAGCTCTTCAAGGAGGCGTCCGCCACCACCGTCTCCATCCCGATGATCAGTTCCACGGAGTCCCTCAACGTCTCGGTGTCGGTGGGCATCGCGCTGCACGAGCGCATCGACCGGAACTTCGCCGCCGGCCGCTGAGCCCCGGCCCGGAGCCTGGCGGAGCCGGCCCTGAGCCGGGCCGGAGGGGCGGCCCAAGAGGCGGGCCCAAAGGGTGGTCGGAGGGGGACAGGAGGGGCGACCACCAGGGCGGCGGGAGCAGAACCGCACACATGTGCCAGGCTGTGCCCGCACACGCCAGAAGAAGGGGAGGGGAACGCGGTGGCCGCGATGCAGCTGACACGCACGCACCGGGTACTCATCGGCGTCGTCGTCGCGGGAGCGCTGATCATCGCCGCGATCGGTTTCGCGGGGTCGTACGCCGCCGTGCGCGAACTCGCGGAGCGCAAGGGCTTCGGCGACTTCTCCCTCGTCTTCCCGATCGGCATCGACGCGGGCATCTGCGTCCTGCTCGCGCTGGACCTGCTGCTGACCTGGATGCGGATTCCGTTCCCGCTGCTGCGCCAGACCGCCTGGCTGCTGACGGCGGCGACGATCGCGTTCAACGGCGCGGCCGCCTGGCCCGACCCGCTGGGCGTCGGTATGCACGCCGTGATCCCGGTGCTGTTCGTGGTCTCCGTGGAGGCCGCCCGGCACGCGGTGGGCCGGATCGCGGACATCACGGCCGACAAGCACATGGAGGGCGTCCGGCTCACCCGCTGGCTGCTCTCCCCCGTGCCGACCTTCAAGCTGTGGCGGCGGATGAAGCTGTGGGAGCTGCGCAGCTATGAGCAGGTGATCAAGCTGGAGCAGGACCGGCTGATCTACCAGGCCCGTCTGCAGGCACGTTTCGGCCGTGCCTGGCGCCGCAAGGCGCCGGTGGAGGCCCTGATGCCGCTGCGGCTCGCCAAGTACGGCGTGCCGCTGGCGGAGACCGCCCCGGCCGGGCTCGCCGCGGCGGGCATCGAGCCGGTGCTGCTGCCGCCCGCCCCGGAACCGGCGGCGGTCCCGGCCGCCGCCGCGCAGGAACTCCGTTCCGACGAGCGGGCCGTACGGGACGCGGCGGCCCGGCGTGAGCTGACGAGCGCCGAGGAGTCCGGCACGGGCGGCGCCCGGGAACCCGACGAGGCGTACGGCCCGCGGGACGACGACCGCGCGGCGGACACCGGCCACGCCCCGGCCCCCGCCAACCACGAGAGCCCCTGGTTCGCCGCCCAGCACCTCCCCCCGGACGCGTACGAGCGGGCCTACGAGAACGGCTACGACCCGGCCTACGGGGAGGGCCTGGACCCCGCCCCGATCCCCGTCCCCGCGGGCCCCGGCGGCCGCACCCGCCCTCTCGGCAACGGCCCCCAGGAGTGGCACGACCCGCAGGAACGCGACGACCAGTACGGCCAACAGCAGTACGCGCAGGAGCAGTACGTCCCCGAGGAGCAGTACGCCCGCCAGTCCCCGGCCGCGGCGGCCCCGGCCCCCGAACCGGTCCGGGCGGCGGCCCCGGCCCCGTCCCCGGTCCAGGGGCCGGCCCCCGCCGCCGTCCCGCGGCAGCCCGAAGCGGCCGGCCTCGCCGCCGAAGCCGCCCCCGAACCCGCTCCGGAGCCGGCCGTCGGTGAGGACTCCTCCGTCGAGGACAAGGAGTTCGCCGAGGCCGCGTACCCCGTCTTCGTCCAGTTCCTGAGGGAGCACGGGGACTACCCCAAGGTGGACCACCTCGACATACTGCTCGCCGACCGCCACGGGGTGCGCCACCCGCGCAGCACCGCCCTGCTGCGAAAGCTCCTTCCGGAGTTCCAGCAGCGGCTCCAGGCTGAGCTGGAGGCCGAGCACATCGCCTGACGGAGCCCTCGCCTGACGAAGCCCTCGTCCGACGGCGGGCCCCGCCCGAATCGGGCATACCCCCCGAGACCGAGGATTCCGCCCGGCCGGGCATACCATCCGGCGGCCCGGCGACCCGGCAGCCCAGCAGCCCGGCAGCCCCACAGCGAAGGGCCCCCGCCCCGGAGAGTTCCGGAGGCGGGGGCCCTTCGGCCGTCGGTACGCGCGTCAGACCGCCAGCAGCCCCCGTACCCGGTCCGCGCCCACGGCCAGGAGCAGCGTCGGCAGCCGCGGGCCGGTCTCGCGGCTGACCAGCAGCCGGTAGAGCAGGGCGAAGAAGGCGCGCTGGGCGACTTTCAGCTCGGGCGTCGGCTTGGCGTCCGGCTCCAGGCCGGCCATCACCTTCGGCACGCCGTAGACCAGGGTGGTCAGACCGTCCAGGGACCAGTGCGTGTCCAGGCCGTCCAGCAGCAGCCGCAGCGACCTGCGGGCCTCCTCGTCCAGCGAGGCCAGCAGCTCGGTGTCCGGCTCGGTGCGCACGACGGTGCGGGCGTCCGCCGGGACCTGGGTGGAGATCCAGTTCTCGGCGCGGTCCAGCCGGGGCCGGACCTCGTCCAGCGAGGTGACCGGGCGCTCCGGGTCCAGTTCGCCGAGGATGCGCAGGGTCTGTGCCTCGTTGCCGCCGGTGATGTCGGCGACCGACGCCAGCGTGCGGTACGGCAGGGGACGCGGGGTGCGCGGCAGTTCGCCGGCGGCCGTGCGGGCGGCGCGGGCGTGGGCGGCGGCGTCGGCCGGGAGGACGGAACCGTCCGCGACCTTGGCCTCCAGCTTGTCCCACTCGTCGTAGAGCCGCTGGATCTCCTGGTCGAAGGCGATCTTGAACGACTGGTTCGGGCGGCGGCGTGCGTACAGCCAGCGCAGGAGCTGGGGTTCCATGATCTTCAGCGCCTCGGCCGGGGTGGGCACCCCGCCCCGGGAGGAGGACATCTTCGCCATGCCGGAGATGCCGACGAAGGCGTACATCGGGCCGATCGGCTGCTCGCCGCCGAAGATGCCCACGATCTGGCCGCCGACCTGGAAGGACGAGCCGGGCGAGGAGTGGTCGACGCCGGACGGCTCGAAGATCACGCCCTCGTACGCCCAGCGCATCGGCCAGTCGACCTTCCACACCAGCTTGCCCCGGTTGAACTCGGAGAGCCGGACGGTCTCCGAGAAGCCGCACTCGGCGCAGGTGTAGGTCAGCTCGGTGGTGTCGTCGTCGTAGGCGGTGACCGTGGTGAGGTCCTTGCCGCAGCCGCCGCAGTAGGGCTTGTACGGGAAGTACCCGGCCGAGCTCGCGCCGTCGTCCTCGCCCGCCGCGCCGGAGCCCTCGGCGGCCTCCAGCTCGGCCTCGTCGACCGGCTTCTGGGACTTCTTCGCCGGGGCCTTCCTGGTGCGGTACTGGGCGAGGATCGCGTCGATGTCCGCGCGGTGGCGCATGGCGTGCAGGATCTGCTCCCGGTACGCGCCGGAGGTGTACTGCGCGGTCTGGCTGACCGGGTCGAACTCCACGCCCAGCTCGGCCAGCGACGCGGTCATCGCGGCCTTGAAGTGCTCGGCCCAGTTCGGGTGCTCCGAGCCCTTGGGCGCGGGCACCGAGGTCAGCGGCTTGCCGATGTGCTCCGCCCACGAGCCGTCGACGCCGTCGACACCGTTCGGCACCTTGCGGTAGCGGTCGTAGTCGTCCCAGGAGATGAGGTGGCGCACCTCGTACCCGCGGCGGCGGACCTCGTCGGCTACCAGGTGGGGGGTCATGACCTCGCGGAGGTTGCCCAGGTGGATGGGGCCCGAGGGGGACAGTCCGGAGGCGACGACGACCGGTTTGCCAGGCGCACGTCGCTCCGACTCGGCGATGACCTCGTCCGCGAAACGGGAGACCCAGTCGGTCTCGGTGCTGCTCTGAGCCACGGTCGGCACGTCCTTGCTCTGCTCGGTTGAGGGGGTCGGAAATCTGCCGCCCACCATTGTCCCAGAACGGAAAACGCCGCCGCACCCGCGTTACGGGCGCGCGCCGCGTGTCGCCGTCACGGCCGGCCCCCCGGGGCCCGCTCCCCGAGGTCCGTGCCGCCGCCCCGGGGGCGAAATCCGGTTGCCCCGCCGTGGGACACTTGACGTCCGCAACACCCCCGTGCACACCACGCGTGCACACCCGTCAGACCGCCCTCCGAACAGGAACGGAAGCTCATGGCCTCGGTCCCTTCCCTCGCTTCGACCGTGCAGCAGCGCCTCGCGGACGCCCTGGCGGCAGCCCTGCCGCAGGCCGGCTCCGCGGACCCGCTGCTGCGACGCAGCGACCGGGCCGACTTCCAGGCCAACGGCATCCTGGCCCTCGCCAAGCAGCTCAAGGGCAACCCGCGCGAGCTGGCCGGCCAGGTCGTCGCCGCCGTCCCGGCGAACGAGGTCCTGAAGGAGATCGAGGTCTCCGGCCCCGGCTTCCTGAACATCACGCTCACCGACCGGGCGATCACCGAGACCCTGGCCGCCCGGGCCGCGGACGACCGGCTCGGCGTGCCGCTCGCGGCCGACGCCGGCCGCACGGTGGTCGACTACGCCCAGCCGAACGTGGCCAAGGAGATGCACGTCGGCCATCTGCGGTCCGCCGTGATCGGCGACGCGATGGTGCGGATCCTGGAGTTCGCGGGCGAGCAGGTCGTACGGCGGCACCACATCGGCGACTGGGGCACCCAGTTCGGCATGCTCATCCAGTACCTGACCGAGCACCCGCACGAGCTGGACCACAAGGAGTCGGCGGCCGAGGGCGAGGCGGCCGGCGCCGAGGCCATGTCCAACCTGGACCGGCTCTACAAGGCGTCCCGCGCCCTCTTCGACTCCGACGAGGAGTTCAAGGCCCGCGCCCGGGACCGGGTGGTGGCCCTCCAGGCCGGCGACCCGGACACGATCGCCCTCTGGCAGAAGTTCGTGGACGAGTCGAAGATCTACTTCTACTCGGTCTTCGACAAGCTCGACATGGAGATCCGGGACCCCGACATCGTCGGCGAGTCCGGGTACAACGACATGCTCGACGAGACCTGCCGCATTCTGGAGGAGTCCGGCGTCGCGGTCCGCTCCGAGGGCGCGCTCTGCGTGTTCTTCGACGATGTGAAGGGCCCGGACGGCCAGCCGGTGCCGCTGATCGTCAGGAAGTCCAACGGCGGCTACGGCTACGCGGCCACCGACCTGTCCGCGATCCGCGACCGGGTGCAGAACCTGGACGCCACCTCGCTGATCTATGTGGTGGACGCCCGGCAGTCCCTGCATTTCAAGATGGTCTTCGAGACCGCGCGGCGGGCCGGCTGGCTCAACGACAAGGTGCGCGCCCACCAGCTCGCCTTCGGCACGGTCCTCGGCAAGGACGGCAAGCCGTTCAAGACCCGTGAGGGCGAGACCGTCCGGCTGGTCGACCTCCTCGACGAGGCGATCGACCGGGCCACGGCCGTGGTGCGGGAGAAGGCCGGGAAGGTGGGCCTGAGCGAGCAGGAGATCGTGGAGAACGGCCGGTACGTGGGCATCGGCGCGGTCAAGTACGCCGACCTGTCCACGTCCGCGGTGCGCGACTACAAGTTCGACCTGGACCAGATGGTCTCGCTCAACGGAGACACCTCGGTCTACCTCCAGTACGCGTACGCCCGGATCCAGTCGATCAAGCGGAAGGCGGGCGACCGGACGCCCCTGGCCCACCCCGAGCTCGAACTGGCCCCGGCCGAGCGGGCGCTGGGCCTGCACCTGGACCAGTTCGGCGAGGTGCTGGCGGAGGTCGCGTCCGGGTACGAGCCGCACAAGCTGGCCGCGTACCTGTACCAGCTCGCCTCGCACCTGACCACGTTCTACGACCAGTGCCACGTCCTCAGCGCGGACAACGCGCCCGAGGTGGTGGAGAACCGGCTCTTCCTGGTGGACCTCACCGGCCGGACCCTGCGCAAGGGCATGGAGCTGCTGGGCATCCGGACCCCCGAGCGCCTCTGAACCCAGCCGCACCACCACGGCCGCGGGTCCGGCTCCCTCCACCGAGGAGCCGGGCCCGCGGCCCTTGCCGGGGGTCGTCCGAGGCGACCTTGTACGGGAAGTCCCTGGCGGGCACGACCGCGTCGCCGCTCTGCCGGGCCACGGGAACGACCGCGGGCTGCGCCCGGTCCAGGTCGACGGCGAAGGTCTGCGGCGTCACACCGCTGCCGCAGCCCTCGCCCATCGAGTACGCGGGCCAGGGCAGCGCCCCGGCCCGCCGCACCACCCGGACGTGCACGTCGCTGATCACCACGGAGTCGGCCGACTTCCCCGTGGCCGTCAGCTCCAGCAGCATTCCGCAACCGTCCACTCCGCCGAGCGCCCGCGCCCAGCCGCGGTGGTCCTGCGGGGCGGGCGGCGACGGCACCCGCCCCGGGTCGCCGCCGCGTCGGCCGGGGCCGCCCTCAGGACGTTCCTGGTCGCCGGAACCGGGTCCTCCGGCGGGGCCGGACAGGGCGGGCTCGGACGAGCCCGACGTGGCCCCTTCGGAGCGCCGAACGTCCTCACCGACCGCCGCCGGTGCGCCGTCGGCGGAGCCGGTCACGGCGCGCCCGGCGCGCCCGTCACCGCGGCCGGGGCCTCCGGCGGGGCCGGACCGGCCGAGCGCGGGTTCTCCCGCGACCCGCCCCGCAGCGCCGGCCTCACGGGTGGGGCTGCGGGGCGTCGTCACACAATTCATCCGCCGAACGTGTCACAGCCGTCGGTCGCGCGGTGACTCATGGGCAGACACCCGACGCGGAGGAGACACCATGACCGGGCAGACGCATGTGATCGTGATCGGTGGCGGTTACGCGGGCGTGATGGCCGCGAACCGGCTGACCCAGCGGGACGATGTGACCGTGACGCTGATCAACCCCCGGCCGGACTTCGTCCACCGGGTCCGCCTGCATCAGCTGGTGGGCGGGTCCGACGACGCCGTGATCGCCTACCGGGATGTCCTGAGCGAGCGGGTACGGCTGGTGCTCGACACCGTGACCATGATCGACGCGGGCGGGCGCACTCTGGCATCAGCGGCCGGTGGCCGGCTCGACTACGACTACCTCATCTACGCCGTGGGCAGCGGCAGCGCCGCACCCGGACTGCCGGGGGCTCGGTTCGCCCACCCGCTCGCCACCCTGGAGGAGGCGCGGCGACTGCGGGCCGTGCTCGACGCGGCGAACGTGAGCGCGCCGGTGACCGTGGTCGGCGCCGGCCCCACCGGCATCGAGACCGCCGCCGAGCTGGCCGAGCAGGGCCGTCCGGTGACCCTGGTCTGCGGCGGTGTCCTCGGCCCGTACCTGCACGCCCGGGGCCGCCGCTCGGTCGCCGGGCGGCTGGCGCGACTCGGTGCGACCGTCCTCGACGGCCCGGACTCGAAGGTGACGGCGGTGACCGGAAGCACCGTACGGCTCGCCGACGGCCGGACGCTGCCGAGCGAGATCACCGTCTGGACGGCGGGGTTCGGCGTTCCCGACCTGGCGGTGCGCAGCGGCCTGAGCACCGACCCCGTGGGACGCCTGCTGACGGACGAGACGCTGACCAGCGTCGACGACGAGCGCATTCTCGCGGCCGGGGACGCGGCGGCGCCGTCGGGCCTCCCTCTGCGGATGAGCTGCCTCAACGCGACACCGCTGGGCGCACGGGCAGCGGACACGGTGCTCAGCCGGCTCGCGGGTGAACGGCCCGACCCCCTCCACCAAGGCCTGCAGGCCCAGTGCGTGAGCCTCGGCCGGACCGCGGGCATCTACCAGTTCGCCAACCGTTCCGACGCCGCGGTGCGACTGCACATCGCCGGCGGGCCGGGCGCGCGGCTCAAGGAGCTGGTGTGCAGGGCCATCCCCGGGCATCTGAGCGACGAGGCGCGCAAGCCCGGCTCCTTCCGCCTGCATCGCGTGCCGGGGGGCGTCGCCAAGCGCCGGGAACTGCTGCGGGCCGACCGTGCCGGGACACGTCCCCCTGCCGGCCGGACCGCCTGACCGGCGCACGGGGATCCCCGGTGCACGCATGCGACGGCTGCCCCCACGGGCCGGCCGCCGAGACGAGGAGAGAAGACGAGAGATGAGCGACCCCGCAGACCCGGCGACCGACGAGTTCCTGGCCCACCGCAACCTGCTGTTCACCGTCGCCTACGAGGTCATCGGCTCGGCGGCCGACGCGGAGGACGTGCTGCAGGAGACGTGGCTCCAGTGGATCCGGGTCGGCAGCGACGAGGTGCGCGACCCGCGCGCCTTCCTCGTCCGGATCACCACCCGCCAGGCGCTCAACCGTCTGCGCACCATCAGGCGTCACCGGGAGGCGTACGTGGGCTCCTGGCTTCCCGAACCGTTGCTCACGGCGCCCGACGTGGCGGACGACGTCGAACTCGCCGAGAGCGTGTCGATGGCGCTGATGCTCGTCCTCGAAACCCTGTCACCGACCGAGCGGGCCGTCTTCGTGCTCCGCGAGGTGTTCGACGTCGGGTACGAGGAGATCGCGGCCGCCGTCGACAAGAGCCCTGCGGCTGTCCGCCAGATCGCCCACCGCGCACGCAGGCACGTCGACGCCCGCCGCCCCCGGCGGCCGGTCTCGTCCGAGGAGGGGAGAACGGCGCTGGAGTCGTTCCGGCATGCTGTCGAGACGGGGAACCCGCAGGCCCTCCTCGATGTCCTCGCGCCGGATGTCGTTCTGATCAGCGACGGTGGCGGCATCAAGCACGCGGCCCTGCGGCCGGTGCGCGGTGCCGACCGGGTGGCCCGCATGTTCGCCGGCGGGATGGCGAAGCTCACCGGCACACTCACCACCGAACCGACGACGATCAACGGCAGCCCGGCTCTCCTCGTGCGTCTGGACGGAGAGATCGACGGAGTCCTGGCGATCGGTGTGGGAGGCGGACGCGTCACCGGGGTCTACTACGTACGCAACCCCGAGAAGCTGTCGCACGTCGCGAAGCCGAATCCGCTCGCTGTTCGCTGACCCGGCGCCTGCCGTGCGCGAGCCCCCGGCCCTCACCGGCCGGGGCTCGCGCCCTCCGCGCACCCAATGAACGCGCACCCCGCGAACGCACGCCCCGGAAACCCGCGTCCCGGGAACCCGCGTCCCGCGAACGGGCGCCCCGCGAACGCGCGCTCAGCGGATCGGGTGGGACGTCCTCCCGGACGCCTCGTCGATCTCCGTGTGGGCCTTCTGGAGAAGCTGCGAGGCCAGATCCATGAGGGCCCGCGCGCCGGCGATCTCCTCGCCGACCATGAGCTGCGGCTCGTCGGACCGGTGCCGGTTCGCGTTGCCGTGCCCCCGGTACTCCGTGCCGTCGCCGAGCCTGACCATGGCGGCGGCCCTCGTCCGGTCGCCGTCCTCCTGGAACTCCATCTCGATGTGCCATCCGACGAGTGTCTGCATGGGGATCACCTCCGGGCCGGTCCTTCCAGCGTCCTCCGTTCCCGCCCTGATCGCGAACCGGGGTCGCTTCTTACCCGGAAGTCACAATGGTCTATACCTTGACTCGATCACGTCAATCGCGCTTGAGTGTGGGAACTACCCCCACCACAGCCCTCCCCCCGGTCAACTCCGTTGACAAGCAGGGCTGTTGCGCTCAGAGGAGTGTTCGAGTGCTGAGACTGAAATCCCGCATCATGGCCCTGCTGACGGCGGTCCTCGTCGCCGCCGGGCTCGCGGTGGCGCTGACCCCGACCGCGTCCGCCGCCTCCCCCTGCGACACCGCCCCCAACTGGCAGCAGGGCACCTGGTACAACGCTGGCAACGTTGTCAGGTACAACGGTTCCTACTACATCGCCGAGCACGGCAACCCGGGCTACAGCCCGACGGTCAGCACCTGGTACTGGGACCCGTACAACTGCGGTGGCGGCGGGGGCAACCCCAGCCCGTCCGGATTCGTGGTCAGTGAGGCCCAGTTCAACCAGATGTTCCCGAACCGGAACTCCTTCTACACCTACAGCGGACTGACCGCCGCCCTCAGTTCGTACCCCGGCTTCGCCAAGACCGGCAGCGACACGGTCCGCAAGCAGGAGGCCGCCGCCTTCCTCGCCAACGTCAGCCACGAGACCGGCGGGCTCGTCCACATCGTCGAGCAGAACCAGGCCAACTACCCGCACTACTGCGACTGGGGACAGCCCTACGGCTGCCCGGCCGGCCAGGCCGCCTACTACGGGCGCGGCCCCATCCAGCTGAGCTGGAACTTCAACTACAAGGCGGCCGGTGACGCCCTCGGCATCGACCTGCTGAACAACCCCTGGCGCGTCCAGAACGAGGCGGCCGTCGCCTGGAGGACCGGCCTCTGGTACTGGAACACCCAGTCCGGTCCGGGCTCCATGACCGGCCACAACGCGATGGTGAACGGCCACGGCTTCGGCCACTCCATCCGCTCGATCAACGGGGCCCTGGAGTGCGACGGCAAGAACCCGGCGCAGGTGCAGAGCCGGGTGACCAAGTACCAGCAGTTCACGCAGATCCTGGGCGTCGCCCCGGGCGGCAACCTCTACTGCTGAGCCTGCTGACGCTCCCCCACGACGGGCCGCGGGCCCGGGGCGCCCACCACCCCCGGGACCGCGGCCGACCCATGCCCGGCCCCGGCCCGTCCACACCCCGCTCACCCGCAACCCCGCCCGCTCCCACACCCACAGGCAACCCACAGCTCCCTCTCCCCGTCTCCGAGTCCGAGAGCGCGTTCGACCTGAAACAGACGCGCGGGCAACGGGGGTTGAGGAGGAGCCTTGATACGTGGCCGGAGAGCATGGGCCACCGCGACAGCGGTGCTCACCGTGGCGGGGGTGGCGCCCGCGGTGGCGCACGCCGCCCCGGCGCCACCGCCCGACACCCGGGCCGCCGCTCCCGCGGCACCCGGCACCGGGAACGCCGACGGGGACAGCGCCGGCAACGGCCTGCCGCCCGGCTGGCGGATCACCGCCGAGGACGGCCGGAACCACCTGGAGTGGCGCTCCCCGAAGCGCATCCCGCACGGCGACGCCCGCGTGGAGTTCCGCGCCGACGGCGACCTCGTCGGCGTCCCCGAACCGGGGAACGACGGCCGGACCTTCCGCCTCCCCCTCGACACGGCCCGCGCCGACGACCTGGGCGATCTGAAGAACCTCCGGGTCGAGGCCGCCGGCCGCCGGCTCGACGAGGTCCCCGGCGCGGGCGACCGCCGCGCCGCCAAGCAGCCCGCGCCGAAGCTGCCGCCGAAGCTCCCCGCCGGAACCGTCGACCCCGGCAAGGCGGGCCCGTACTCCACGACCACCGGCGAGTACGGCCTTCCGTCCGTGAAGCTCCCCGGGATGAAGGCCGCCGTGGAAATGCGCGGCCTCGTCGTCGCCCCGAAGGGCGCGCCCGGCAAGCGGCCGATCGCCCTCTTCCTGCACGGCCGCCACGCCACCTGCTACGTCCCCGGCAAGGACGAGGACGTGACCATCGACTGGCCCTGCGCCAAGGGCGCCAAGCCCATCCCCAGCCACAAGGGCTATCTGCGCGACCAGCGGCTGCTCGCCTCCCAGGGCTATGTCACCGTCTCGATCTCCGCGAACGGCGTCAACGGCCAGGACGCGGAGATCGAGGACAGCGGCGCCCAGGCCCGCTCCTCGCTGGTGCGCAACCACCTCGGCCGCTGGGCCGACTGGGCGGCCGAGCCCGCCGCCGCGCCCGCGGGCGTACCCAAGGGCGTCAAGCCGGACCCGTCCCGGGTGCTCCTCGTCGGGCACTCGCGTGGCGGTGAGGGCGTCAACCGCGCGGCCATGGACAGCCTGTACCCGCCGCCGCCCGCCCAGGACGGCTACCGCGGCAAGGCCCGCTGGACCATCCGCGGCCTGGTCCACATCGGCCCGACGATCTTCGCCCAGAACCCGGTCGCCGACGTCCCCTCCCTGACCATCCTGCCGGGCTGTGACGGCGACGTCTCCGACCTCCAGGGCCAGGTGTACGCGGACGGCACCCGCGGGGTGAGCCGGGGCAAGGCCCTGCACAGCTCGGTCTACATGGTCGGCGCCAACCACAACTACTTCAACAGCGAGTGGACCCCCGGCCAGGCCGCCGCCCCCGCGAACGACGACTTCTGGCACGACCCGGAGACCCCCGACCCGCTCTGCTCCCCCGGCAAGGCCGGCCGGCTCACCGCCGACCAGCAGCACAGGGCGGGCGCCACCTACATCGCCGCCGCCGCGAGGCTGTTCGTCGCCGGTGACGACCGCGTCCGCGAACTCGTCGACGGCACCGGCCGCCGCGCCCCCTCCGCCGACCCCGCCCGGGTGCTGACCCACGCGGTCGGCGGCAACCGGGGCGCGGGCTTCCTGCCCGACGACCCGGCGAACCCGGCGCACCCGGTCAAGGTCTCCGGCGCTGCCCGGCTCTGCGACGCGGTCGCCCCCGGCAGGTCCGCCTGCCTCGGCCAGGACGTCATCGGCTCCTCTCCGCACTTCGCGAGCTGGCGCCCGGAGCACGAAGCCGGCCGCCGCGCGATCGCCCTGTCCTGGTCCAGGCCGGGCACGGCGGCCCGGGTGACCCCCGGCGAGCCGCTCTCCGTCAAGGGCGCGACCTCCCTCGCGCTGCGCGTCGCCGTCCCGCCGAACAGCAGTGGCACGCGGCTCGACGTGGCCGTGAAGGACGCCTCGGGCAAGCGGGCGACCCTGGGCACGGTCCGCGTGGACGGGCTGCCCGGCAGTGAGCGCACCTCCTCGTACTGGGCGCAGGAGGTCCGCCTCCCGCTGACCGCCGCGACCCGCGCCCGGCTCGACCTGGCGCGGATCGCGTCCCTGGAGCTGACGCCGACGTCCCGTTCCGGAAAGGCGTGGCTGATGGACGCCTGGTCCTGGAAGCCGGGCACTCCGGCGGTCCGGGCCGCGCCGCTGGCCCGTGTGGACATCGGCCGGCTCACGGTCGAGGAGGGCGACTCGGGCGTCCGTACGTACAAGGTGCCCGTCCGCACCACCGGCACGAACACCGGCACGGTCCGCCTGTACGTCATCGACCCCGACTCCGGCAAGGCCACCGGCCGCCTGGTGAAGGTCGGCCCCGGCACGTCCGGCATCAAGGTGAAGGTCGAGGTCAAGGGCAACAAGCGGTACGGCTGGGACAAGCAGCACGACATCCTGGTCAAGGCGGTCCGGGGCACGGTCGTGGGCGCGGACGCGGGCGGGGTGACCGCCGAGAACGACGACCCGATGCCGAAGCTCACGGTCAAGCCGGTGGCCGCCGACGTCACCGAGGGCAAGCCGCTGACCTGGCGCGTCTCCCTCTCGGCCGCGGCGGACGTCGACATGTACGCCACCGCGGAGATCCTGGCCCTGCCGTCCGGCCGCCGGGCGCTCTCGACCGCCGACGTCGACCAGGATTGGCTGTCCGCCCTGGTGGACCGCATCCCGGACCCGGCGGTCCCGCTCTCCCGCGTCGAGTACCCGAACCTCTGGTTCGCCGTCCCGGCCGGGAAGACCTCGGCCGAGGTGACGGTCCCGACCGTTCGTGACCGTGTGAAGGAGCCGGCCGAGTACGTCCGCCTCCAGTTCGCGACGGACGAGGGCAAGCCCCTGGGCAAGGCGCGGGAGGGTGTGGTGCGCGACGCGTCGTAGCCCCCGGGGCCCTGGGCTCACGAGCTCGTAGCTCGTGGGCTCACGCCCGCCCCCGGGTGAAGGCGCACCACACCACCTTGCCGGGGTCGCGCTCGCCGACGCCCCAGGTGTCGGCGAGCGCGGCGACCAGCAGCAGCCCCCGCCCCGATTCGGCCTCCTCCGGCCGGGCCCCGGTCCCGGAGCCGGTCCCGGAGCCGCCGGGCGGGGCGAGCGCGGGCCGTCCGTCCCCGCTGTCGTGCACCTCGACGCGGAGACGGCGGCCCGCGTCCTCGTTCAGCAGCCGCACGAGGTAGCCGCGTCCGGGCGGGACCCCGTGGACGAGGGCGTTGGTCGCCAGCTCGCTGACACAGAGCAGCACGTCCCCGGCCCGCGCCCCCTCCCACCCCCACGCGTCCAGCGCCTCCCTGGCGAACTCTCGCGCCCTGCCAACAGATCGGCGCTCCCGGCGGCAGAACAGCTCGCGCAGCGCCGCGTGTTGCATCGTCGTATCCACACGGCCGAGCCTCCCGGCGACGGAGACCGTGCGAGGAGTGCACCCACCCGTACAACTCTTCTGTACGGGCGGTACGGGCGTAACGTACGGCCACCCCGGGGGAGTTGAGCGGGTATGAGCTCCAGGAGACGCCGCAAGAACGCCACGGCCATGCGCATGCTCGGCCGCCAGCTGGCCCGCTTCCGCGAGGCCGCCGGCCTCACCCAGCGCGCCCTGGCAGCCGAGTTCAACCTCGCGGAGGAGACGGTCGCCTCGATCGAACAGGGCCGCCGCACCCTCAAACCCGACCTCGCCGAACGCTTCGACGACCGCCTCGACACCAAGGGCGCGCTCTCGGTCGCGGTGGAGAACATGCCGGAGGTGGACCTGATCCCGGCGTGGGCGGAGGAGTTCCTCGACCGGGAGGAGGAAGCTTTGGCTCTGTCGTCGTACGAGAACCAGGTGGTCCCGGGCCTGTTGCAGACCGAGGAGTACGCACGAGCAGTGTTCGCGAGCCGCATCCCGGTCATGGACGCCGACGAGATCGAGAACCAGACGGAACGCCGTCTGCGACGCCAGCGCATCCTGCACTGCACGCCCCGCCGCAGCCTCAGCTTCGTCCTGTGGGAGGCGGTTCTCCGTGTCCCCCTGGGCGGACCGGACGTCCACCACGATCAGCTCGCACACTTGCGTTCGCTGACCGAACTACCGGGCGTCGCCTTGCAGGTGATGCGGCTCAGCCACACCACGCACCCGGCGCTGGACGGCGCGTTCGTCCTGCTGGAAACGCCGGATCACCAGCATCTGGCCTACACCGAGACACAGCGCGGGAGCCGACTCATCTATGACCCCGACGAGGTCAGCATCCTCACCCAGAAGTATGCGATGCTGCGGACACTGGCCCTCGATCCCGATGACACCAGGGGCCTGTTGGATCGGCTGCTAGGAGTGACATGAGTTCCGCCCTGACGTGGTTCAAGTCGAGCTACAGCGGCAGCGAAGGCGGCAACTGCCTCGAAGTCGCCTACGACTGGCGCAAGTCGAGCTACAGCGGCGACGAGGGCGGCGCATGCGTCGAGGTGGCCGCCCACCCCGCCGCCGTCCACATCCGCGACTCCAAGGTCCCGGCGGGCCCGGTCCTCACGCTGCCCCCGGCCGCGTGGGCGTCCTTCGTGGGCGGGCTCACCGGATGACCGGTCCGGTCGGCCGCGTGGTCGGCAACATCACGGTCTCGGCCGACGGCTACGCGGCCGGCCACCACCAGACCGAGGAGCGCCCCTTCGGCGACGACGGCGGCGACGGCACGGGCGCGGCGCTCCACGCCTGGATGTTCGACACCCCGGACGAGAACCGCGCCGAGATCGAGCAGCTCGCCGCCCCGAAGGCGTTCATCATGGGCCGCAACATGTTCGGCCCGGTGCGCGGCGCGTGGGACCGTCCGTGGAACGGCTGGTGGGGCCCCGAACCACCGTTCCGCGCCCCGGTCTTCGTCCTCACCCACCACGCGCGCGAACCCCAGCCGATGGCGGGCGGCACCACCTTCCACTTCGTCACGGACGGCATCACCGCCGCCCTCGACCGCGCCCGCGAGGCGGCGGGCCCGGGCGACGTCGGCGTCATCGGCGGCGCCACCACCCTGAACCAGTACCTGGCGGCGGGCCTCATCGACGAACTCCGCCTCCACATCGCCCCCGTCACCCTGGGCGCCGGCACCCGCCTCTTCGACGGCGTCCCCCCGCTCCGGCTGGACCAACTCTCCGTGCGGGCGACGAGCCGGGTCACGCACGTGACGTACGGCGTGGTGCGCTGAGACGCGTCCGCCGTCCGGGTAGCCCGATTAGCCACACCGCGGCGTCATCGATCACCAAGCAGGGACCCAACTGCGCGGGTGAGGCTCGCCAGGTCCGCGAATTCCTGCCTCTGCTCAGGGTTCCCCAAGGTCCACAAGGCGAATGACGCGTCTCCGACCGAGCGGATCCAGATCTCCGGCGCGTCAGGATCCTCCCAGTCGTTCGACAGTCTCAGCGTCCCGTGCGAGAAGAACGGGAAAGCCTGGCCGATCTTCCGGTCCTCCCGGAGCGCAATGAGAAGGTCGCGATAAGAGGGGAAGGAATTGCCATCGACCAGAATGCCCCACTGCACGGCAACCTGGTTACCCTCTTCATACGCCAGAGCCAGCCTCGTGAACTCCATGAACGGGAACGCCTCACCCAGCCCCACCAGTCCGATGCCATCCCTCCAGGCACCCATCACGCCGACCACATCGGACAGCACTTCAGTGCTGCCGCTCGCCCAGACGTAGTTTTGTTCACTGTCCAACGTCACCGCGAACCTACGAACGCCAACGCCCAGATTGACCCGCATCTGCCCGCGCGGAGAAGCGAAGGCCGCGGCGGCCCACACATCGCCCCGACCACGAGGGCCTTCCGCGCCGCACCTGAAATCAATACCGCACTCACGGGCGACCTGTATGATGGCCGGCTTGAGCCCACCAAGCGCCACAAGGTCCGGATAGTGCTCTCCAGACGGGTCTTTCGGCGGAGAAGCCCGCAGACTATCTCTCCCCGACGGGGTCACAGACGAATTCCTTAACACTTGACAATCAGGGCCACCCGCCGCACGTCCTCGGGCCCATGAGACGAGTATGGCAGTGAAGTCACCCAAGGCGTGGCGATCTCATCGACTTCGCCGGTCTCGTACTCTCCCAGAGAGTCTCCGGTTTCATCTAAGCCAAACAGGCAGCCACCGTGCACGAAATACTTGAAAGCGGCCCCGCAGGAAATCTCTTCCAGCCCGTGCACACGCCTGCGAAACACATTGACATCTTTGCAGGCGACAAAGAGCACCATGGTTTCTCTCGACCTCGACACGTACGCCACCGACTGACCATGGCGCAAGCCCGTCGTGGGCAGCATGCCTTCAGCGCGGAATGAGACGGTAATGACGGGGATTCCACCGACGCCTTTCAACAGCGGCAGAACCCAAGGTGAGGTGACAGACAGGTCGACGTAGGCGAGTAATCGCCGCCTGGCGGGCACTTCAGCCAGAAGGGCAGCAATTTCAGCCCGTCAGCCCAACACGCTGAACTTCCGAGGCCACGCCGCTTCTCCTCAGTAGCTCCTGAACCCATGCCACCTCCACGTACGTGGCTACGAAGCCCTCAGTACGTGCCGCCTGAGCGGCATCGCGAGCCAGGGAAAGTGACAAATTTAGAGCATCTCGGAAGGCCTTGAGAACCTTTCCTCCCGAAGCGGCTGAATCTCGCACGTAAAGGCGGTACGACCCATGTTCTTCCGTGAGACGATTCCGTACAGCCGGCGGAGCCGCCCCCCAACCACCATCATGCCAGTTTCCACAGGTGTCGCAGGCCCCTTCGGTTTCCCATCGCAGCCTTTCACTCTTGACAAGCTGCACCACCCAACTCACGCAGGGCCCTGCACAATTCTGACATTCAGTTTCAACCCTCGATGATTGCTCGATCACGACCCCCAGCCCCTCATCCTAAAGTATCGCTCGATAGTATTATAGAACAGGTCGGAGGTCCCGGACCCATCACGAGGATGGTGCGTTCCAGGCTCGATCCCTCTTGAGTACCAGCGATGGTGCAGCTCTTCATGAATTAGCGTATTTCGAAGCTCCGCGCGGCTCTCGAAGGACTTATATCCGACCTGCGTACCCTCACCCTGCTTTGCCATTCCGGTATTCGCCCAGGGACTATACTCGGGATGGTGCGTAAACTTCAGGTCCGGAAAGTCTTCTGCGATTATGGCATTTATCGCCCGGTTCCGGGATTCAGCTGTTTTCCCAGTAACATGACTCAAATCGGCTGTCCATCGATTCCCCTCGCCTCTTTCATCGATTGCATCGGGCCGCTTCGTTTGGGCGGGACAGGGTGAAAGCCCTAGGGGATCAACCTCGGAAGCGGGATTGGCGACGTAGGAGCGAACATTTGGCGAGGGTGTCAACGCCAGGGGATCAGCTGACACATAAGAGCCCACCACCGGCTCGTAGTACCGGAAGTAGTTGTAGTGCAGCCCTGTCTCATGATCGAAGTACTGGCCTGGGAGCCTGAGTGGCGTGTAGGCCGAAGAGTCGGGCTTCCAAGCGGTGCTTCCCCACACCGTCTCGCGTGAAGACCAGGCTATTCGTCCGTCCTCGCCCGCCAACTCCCGCGGCGCGCCCACCAGGTCGGCTATGACCGAGAAGAAGCGCTCGTCGACAACCTGCTGACTCAGGTCCCGGGAATGGATTCGCTCGGCCTGGGCGATGACTCGATGCCCTCGGTGGGACCAGGTCAACGAGACAGCGTGCCCGTCAACCGCAGCGCCAGAGGTCTCCTCGCACAGCGTCGCCCCGTCCCACGTGAACACCACCTCCTCCGCGACCGACTCCCCGTCGCCCCCCAGCCGCCGCTTCGCGATCCGACGCCCCAGGGCGTCGTAGGCGTAGCGCCAGACCACCCCCTCCGGGGTGGTCGCGGAGGTCATGCGGTCCTCGGCGTCCCACTCGTACCGCCAGGTCGCCGGTTTCCGGGAGAGGCGGGGCTTCCGGCGCAGCGTCACGCGGCCGAGCGCGTCGTGTTCGTAGCGGACGCGGCCCGCGCGGGTGATCGTCGTGCCGGTGTACTCGCGGGGGCCGACCGCCTCCTGGCCGGGGTGGTCGGCGGGCCAGGAGGCGTCCGTCTGGTTGCCCGCCGCGTCGTAGGCGTAGCGCTCGGTCCAGTTCGCCGCGTGGACGGCGGTGACCCGGCCGATCGGGTCCAGTTCGAAGGTCTTCGTGCCGCTCAACTGGTCGGTCAGCGACACCAGATGTCCGTCGGCCCGGTACGCGTAGTCCCGCCGCTGGATACTCCGCCCCGCGACCCCCGTGACCTGCTGGCTGGTCAACCGCCCCAGCACGTCGTACTCGTTGGTGAAGGAGAGGGTGTCGCCGACCCGGCAGGCGGTCTCCTGCCCCGCCGCGTCGTGTTCGAAGGTGATCGTGCGGCCGGCCGTGGTCAGGGAGTCCCGGCGGCCCGCCGCGTCGTACGTCCAGGTGCTCACCGCGCCCGTCGGCGTCGTCCGGCTCAGCCGCCGGCCCAGCGCGTCGTACGTGTAGGAGGTCGTGCGCCCGTTGACGGTCTCGGAGACGAGCCTGCCGTACCGGTCGCGCAGGAAGGTCACCGTGGCGTCCGGGTTGACCGCCTCCGCGAGGCCGTCGGTGAAGTCGTAGGCGAAGGTGGTCACCTTGCCCGCCGCGTCCTTGCGGACGACCCGGCCCAGCTCGTCCCGCTCGTAGCGGATCGTCTGGCCGAGGGCGTCGGTGCGGGCGACGAGGGAGCCCGCCGCGTCCCGCTCGTAGGTGAGCAGCCGGTCGTCGAAGTCGGACTCGGATATCAGACGGCCGGCCGGGTCGTAGGCGTAGTCCCAGGTCAGGCCCTGGGGGTTGCGCACCTGGGTGAGGCGCAGTTCGTGGTCGTGGGTGAACTCGTAGCGCACGCCGTCCGGGCCGGTGCGGGCGGTCAGCAGGTCGAAGTGGGTGTACTCGAAGCGGGAGACCTGGCCGAGCGGATCGGTGTGGGCGACGCAGTTGCCCTCGCCGTCGTACGTCCAGGACTGCTCCGTGCCGTCCGCCTCGACGCGGCGGGCGAGCTTGCCTTCGGTCGTCCACTCGTAGCGGGTCACCGCCCCCAGCGGATCGGTGACCGACGACGGGCGGCCGAAGGCGTCCCGGGTGATCCGGGTGAGCGCTCCCAGCGGGTCGGTGATCTCGACCGGCAGCCCCGCCGGGTCGCACCGCACCCGGGTGGTGTTGCCGAGCCCGTCGGCAGCCGAGGTGAGGCGCCCCGCCTCGTCGTGGGTCCAGCGGGTGACGGTCCCGTTCGGCGCGACCGCCTCGGTACGGTTGCCGCGCTCGTCGTACGCGTAACGGACCACCGTGCGGTCGGGGTTGACGACGCGGACGGGCAGCCCGAGGTCGTTGTACTCCACCTCGGTGCCGCGGCCGTCCGGCCGGACGGCCGTCAGCGGGCGGCCGGCGTCGTCGTAGGTGAAGCGGGCCGTCCTGCCCAGCGGGTCCGTGTGGCTCAGCAGCCGGTTGCGGTGGTCGCGCTCGTAGCGGGTGACGGCACCGACCGCGTCGGTCTCCTCGACCACCTGGTGGGCCTCGTTGATCACGTACCGGAAGACGGCGCCCGAGCCGGTCGTGGTCGTCGTGACGCGCAGGCCCGTGTCCGGGTGCGGGTCGCCGTAGTCGATGTGCAGGGTCACATGGCCCGCTTCGCCCTGCTCGGCGACACAGCGGTCCCGGTCGTCGTACGTGTAGTCGTAGCGGCTGTCGTTGGTGTCGGTCCACGAGGTGACCCGGCCGCGCTCGTCGTACGTGAAGCGCAGCGGCAGGCCGGAGGAGTTGACGACCTCGGTCAGGTGGCCGTCGGTGTAGCCGTAGCGCAGGATCCGCTCGTCGCCGCCGTCGGCCGCCGCACCGGCCAGGGCGAGGGCGGTGATCCGCCCGGCGTCCGTGGTGAGCAGCAGGCGGTAGCCGGCGCTGTGGACGATGTCGGCGGGCGCGCCGTCCTCGTCGTACTCGAAGGTGATCCAGTTGCCGTTGCGGTCGTCGACCTGGGCGAGCAGGGCGAGTTCGTCCGTGTGCGGGGAGAAGTGCAGAACGCGGCCGCTGTCCGGTTCGGTGATCGTGTAGTCGCCGTCCGGGGTCCGGTCCAGCGGGCAGGGTTCGCCGTGGGTCGGGAGCACCGGGACCCCGGGGGCCGGATGCGGGTAGGCGAGCAGCCGGCCGTCCTCGCGGACGAAGACGACTCCCTCCGCGTCGATCTCCAGACGCTGGTCCGCCGTGGACGCCCAGGACGGGCCGAACCATCGGCCGGACCGGTAGTCGGAGGCCACGCGGCGGCGGAAGACCAGGGGCAGGGCGCCGGGCAGCACGAGGTCCGTCTGCGGCAGGTACATGACGCCGGTCGCCAGGTCGATCGGGTCGGATTTGCCGTTCTCGACCGCGTCCTCCGGGCGGGAGGGCTTCGCCGGGTCCTCGACCCCTTCCCGGGCCGGGCTGCGACCAGGGGGCGGGCCGTCGGGAGCCCCGTGACGGGCCGCGTTCTTCATCCCGGCCGTGGCGAGGCCCCTGACCGCGCCCGCGCCCTTGGTGCCGACGAGTTCGGGGATGAGGCGGCCGAGGAATTCGGAGGGGTCGCCCTTGGCGGCTTCCCAGGCGTTCTTCAGGGCGCGGTCGGGGTTGGCGGCGGTGGAGACGAGGCCGGCGAGCGTCATGTTGACGCCCTTGTAGTACTCGGCCGGGTGGGTCAGGTTGTAGCCGTCGATCGGGTTGACCGAGCGGACGAAGTTGATGATCCCGGCGGTGCCCTTGACGACGCCGCCGGCCAGGTGCATGCTCTCCACGCCCATGGCCAGGGAGTGGTCCATGACCTCCAGCTTGAGCTTCTCCCGCCCGGTGGGTTCCTCCGGCGCGTGGGCCATCGCCGCGGTGACCGCGCTCCGGGCGATGTCGCCCGCCTCGTTGCGGACCCGGCGGGCGTCGCCCAGGATCTCCCGCGCCCGGGTCCGCTTCGCCTTCCCGGGGTCGGAGAACGTCCCCGGGTGCGGCAGCGGACTGTCCCCGTTGCGGGCGGCGTTGTAGGCGTCGACCTTCTTGTTGTAAGCCTCGACGGCCGACTTCGACTCGCTCTCGCCCTCCTTGAACAGGGCGATGGCCTCCCGCGCCTTGCCCTGCGCGGTGACGACCGCCTTGGCGTACGTCTCCAGCGCCTTGGCCGCGTCCCCGAAGGCGTCCGCCGCCCGCAGCCAGTCGGTGGGCAGGGGCCGGAACTTCTCCCGGAAGGTGTCGGCCGCCTCCCCCTTCCAGCGGCCGGAGTCGAGCTTCTTCATCCCGCCGCCGACCAGGTCGAAGGCCTGGCGGAAGTCGCGCAGGTTCTTCACGGCGGCGGTGATCTTCTCCGGCTTGCCGTGGACCAGTTCGTCGGCCTCCTCGCTCTGCCCGAGCTGCTTCTCCCCGACCTCCGCGCCGAGCGCGGACGCCTTCTCGTCACCCCAGTCCTCGACCGCGTCCGCGGCCCCGTCGTAGCCGTAGTGCCGCAGCCCCTGCCCGGCCTTGTCGGTCGCCCAGCCGATCCCCTCGCCCAGGGCCTCCTTGCCCTTGTCGATCCCCGCGTCGACCGCGTCGACCGCCTTGTCCAGGCCCTTGCCCGCGAGGTCGCCGACGATCCCGAAGTCCGGCATCAGCGGCTCTCCCCCCAGCGCGGCTGCTCGGCCTGGTCCACGGTCGCCTGGTCCGGGGCGAGCGTCTCCTTCAACTGCTCGTCCATCGCGTCACGCAGCTTCGGGTCGAGCGCACCACTGCGCTCCATCGAGTCGAGCAGCGCGTCCTCCGCGTCGTACGCGGTGTTCCGCCACGTCTGCTCGACCTCCTGATGCGCCTCGGAGAACGACTCACGACTCCAGTCCGCGTTGTCCCACACCTTCTGGTCCCGGACGGTCTCCCAGCTCATCTGCTTGACCTCGTCCTCGGACAGGTGCGGGTTCCCGTTCAGGGAGTTCACCCCGACCTTGATCGAGTCCTTGACGTAGCGTTCCTGCTCCGCATAGGAACCGGCGGACAGGCCCACCCCCTGGGCGAAGGCGTTCCCCTTCAGCGTCAGGGCCCGCACCCCCCACTCCCACCGGTCGCAGAAGGTCTCGAACGCGGACGTCAGCCCGCCGTGCCCCAACTCCAGCCCCGACAGGGCAAGATCGGAGAACCCGCGCCCCGTCGACGCCTCACCGATCATGCCGAGATCCTTCAACTCGGCATGCGCCAGATCGATCCCCTTCGCGATGTCCGCCAGCCCCGACGCCGCCGCGGCCAGCTCCCCCCGCTCCCCGCCACCCGTCACCGCGCACCCCCGAGATCCACCGCCACACCCTCCGGCACGATCCCCGCCACCGGCGGGAACAGCCTGCCGTCCGCACTGCCCGCGTCCAGCGCCACCCCGCCCGGCCCCGGCAGCAACGGCACCATCGCGTCGAGCAGCCGTGCCCCCAGCACCGCCCGGTACGGCCACTCCCGCCCGGCCTCACCGCGCGCGACGGCGAACCGCGCCAACGCCTCCTCGTCCGAGAACGCGCAGATCCACCGCACACCCCCGAAGTCGGCCGTCCAGAAACTCTCCTGCTCGTCGAACGGCACCAGCACCGCCGACCGCCGGAACTCCCCCAGCACCCGCGCGAACTCCCGCCGCGCGGCGACCGGATCGACGCCCTCCGGCCCGGGCCCCGGGTCCGGCACTGGACCCACGGCCTCCGGCCCCGGCCCCGCTTCCGCCTCGGGCCCGCCCGATTCCAGGACCGGCTCCGGCACCGAACCCACCGTCGCCGGCCCGGGCACGTCCAGCTCCGGCGCCGGCCCGTCCGGCCCACCAAGCACCGGACCGTCCGGCCGTGCTCCGTCCCGCTCCGGCGAGCCGCCCGCCCCCGCCGGCACCCCCGCCAGATCCGCCAGCCCCGAACGCCGCCGCCCCGCTATGTCCCCGTTGTCAGTCACCACCGCATGCTGCCAGCCCCCCGTTTCCACAAGCAATCCGGAAACGGGGGGCCGGCGAAGCACGGGCGGAGGATTGGCGGAACGGCCGGATCACGCCCCTCGGGGGTCCGTGGAACGGGTGCTCACGACACGCGACGGCGACCAACCCCCGTGCCATCAGCGCGAGTCACCAGTTACCGTTCTGAACCCGGACGAGCGCAGGGCGCGACGGGTGAAAGCTGAAGGAAGGAACGTTTCTTCAGCGGTAGAGATGCGACGACGGGGGTCGGAACATGGGCGGCGGGAACCACGATTCCGGGCAGCGGAACTCGGATCTGGTGCGGGAGATCCTGGACGGCGCACGCGCGGCCCAGCGCATGACGGCGAAGGATCTCGCCGAGGCCGTGGGCATCACCCCCCGCACACTCCGCAACTGGCTCCGGAACCCGTCGAAACTCACCGGCAGCCAGGTCGAACGGCTCTCCGACGCCCTGCGGATCAGCGCGGAGAACCGGGCGAACCTCTATCACCTGACGTCGCCCCGGCCCGAGACCGCCGCCCCGCCGCGCGAGGCGCCGTCGCTGGCCGCGTACCAGCGGCTGATCGACGGAATCATCCACCCCTCCATCGTGACCGACCACGCCAACGACAACCTCTGCGTCAACCGCCCGTTTCGCGAGCTGTTCGGGGGCGTCGCCCCGCACACCTTCGCCTCTCCGATGCGGAACGGGATGGCCTACATCCTGTTCCACCCCCACGCCTCGGACGTCCTCGGCGACGGAAGCCCGGAGTCGTTCCGCGAGCACTGGCTCCTGCAGGCCCTCACGTCACTCTTCATCGGGCTCCAGCAGCATCCGGGCGACCCCCGGCTGCTGGAGATCGAACGGGAGGTCCGGCGCCGGCCGAAACTGCTCCGCGCCTACGAGGGCCTGCCCGACTGGATCGTCCGCAAAGGCGACCTCCACGTGAGCAGCGTCCCCCGGCCGCTGCGCGACCCGCGGACCGGGCGCCTGCGGACGGTCCGAATCTTCACCGAGGAACACCTGGGCTACCAGCCCATGACGGTGACCCACACGACCTTCGTGCTGGACGAGGAGCCCGCCTCCGCCGTTGCCGAATAGCGCTTCGGGATAGCTATGCTGACGCCCGATCAGGATCTTGCCCGTAGCGGCCTCCGAGGTCGTCGCCTTCCTCCCCGTCGGCCGCTCACGGCCCCGGACCGGGACGGGCACCCCTTCCTCCGGAGGCCACTGTGACCGCCCACCCCCCGATATCCAGCGTCCCCGGCCCGCCTCCCGGCTGCCCGGCCCACGGCGGGACCTTCCCCCGGCGTATCCACGAGGAGACCGACCCGGCGCGGATGTACGAGGAACTGCGCCGGGAGCACGGTCCGGTGGCACCCGTGCTGCTGCACGGAGACATCCCGGTCTGGCTGGTGCTCGGCTACCGGGAGAACCTGGAGGTCATGCGAACCCCGAGCAAGTACAGCCGGGACTCGCGCCTGTGGTCCGCGTTCCAGCAGAACCTGATCCCGCCGGACTCCCCGCTGATGCCCGCGGTGGGCTGGCAGCCTCTCTGCGTCTTCACCGACGGCGAGCCCCACGCGCGCCTGCGCGGCGCGATCCTCGACGGGCTGGGTCAGTTCAACCGTCGGGGTATGCGACGGTACGTCACCCATTACACCCGCGAACTCGTCAGCTCCTTCGGCCCGGGCACGGCGGACCTCGTGCGCGACTACGCGGAGCCGCTGCCCATGCTCGTCGTCAGCCGGCTGCTGGGAATCGCGCCGTCCGACAGCCCCTCCCTCGTCGAACCCACCCTCGACCTCATGCGGGGCGGACCCACCGCGGCGGAGAGCAACGACCAGGTGACACGGGTACTGCGGAACCTCGTCGCGGAGAAACGTGAGCACCCCGGGTCCGACCTGGCCTCACGTCTCATCGCCCACGAGGCCGAGCTGACCGAGACGGAGATCGTCGAACACCTGCGGCTGACCCTGGTGGCGGCCCACCAGAACACGAGCAACCTCCTCATCCACACCCTGCACCTGGTCCTCACCGACAACCGGTTCCGCGGCGGACTCTCCGGCGGCCGGATGACCATGCCCGACGCGCTCGAACAGGTTCTGTGGGACAAGCCCAGCATGAGTGTGGTGCCGGGGCGGTGGGCGACGGGTGACACGACTCTCGGCGGCAAGCACATCAAGGCCGGCGACATGCTCCTGCTGGGCATCGCGGCGGCCAACCGCGACCCCGACCAGCGCCCGGACCTCAGCACGCCCATGCACGGCAACCGGTCCCACCTGTCATTCGGCGCCGGTCCGCACGAGTGCCCGGGCGGGGACATCGGGCGGGCCATCGCCGACACCGGTATCGAGGAGCTCCTGACCCTTCTCCCGGACCTCTCGCTGTCCGTTCCGGAGAGTGAACTCGGCATCAACGCGAGCTGGGTGAGCACCCGGACGGCGACGCTGCCCGTCGAGTTCACTCCTCCGTCCGCGCGGCGGTCGGATTCCGCCGCACCGTCGGCCCACGGAGCGCCGCTCCCTCCCGCGGCGGTGCCCCCGGCTCCCGTCCCGGCCTCGGCGTCCGCCTCGGCGTCGGCGACCCGGTCACGGCGCTCGTGGTGGTCCTCGGTCCTGCGCTGACCGGACCGCTCAGGAGGGGCGGCCTCCGGTCTGCCCGCCCCTCCGAACGGTGCGTCCGCGCGCCGCGCGAGCGTCAACTCCCGTAATGCCTAAGCAGATCCGGGACCGGAGGCGCATACCGACACCTCGAGTTCCCTGCGCTGGGCGGGTGTCAGCCGGGACAGCAGTTCGTCGAAGCAGCCCTCACCGCCGAGTCGCAGCCCGTGCAGCGCGATGTCGGCCCCGTACTCGGCGCGGCTGAGCAGCGCGTAGTAACGGAAGGCGCGGCCGTCGGGGACCGAGGCGACGAACTCCTTGCGGCTGAGCTTGTCCAGGACGGTGGAGACGGTGGTGTAGGCGAGCTCCCGGCCACGGGCCCGTAGCAGCTCCCGCATCTCGCGCGTGGTCACGGCCGCGTCGGCTCTCCAGATCAGGTCCATCACAGCAGCTTCGAGCTCCCCCAGGCCACGCTTCATGCGGCCACCCTACGAGGAACCCGGGTGCTCTCCAGCGAGGGGAAATTCCTTTTCCTGCCGGGCTGGCACGAGGCCCACTTCTGGGCGCACCACAACATCACTACTATGCGCGCTAGTTGACCCTTCGGGGGCGTGGGACCCCTCTCGCAGGCGCCCCTTCAGGCACCGGACGGCGGCACCGCCGCCTCGTGAAAGGAACACCCGCGTGACTCTCGCATCCGTCCCCCTGGCCAAGGGTGGCGTCCCCGGGCTCGGCCATGTTCCACGACTCCTGCGCAATCCGCTCGCCGTTCTCAGGTCCCTGCACACCGAGGGGCCGGTCGTCCTGCTGAAGCTGGGCACGATGCCGATGCTCTTCGTCTCAAGCCCCGAGATCGTCAACGAGGTCATGGTCCGCAAGGCCCGGTCGTTCCGGAAGGGCCGCCTGTACGACCGGGTGAGCGGGCTCGTCGGCAACGGGCTGGCGAACAGCGACGGACCCGTGCACCTGCGCAACCGGCGCCTCATACAGCCGATGTTCTACAAGGAGCGTCTGGCCGGGTACGCCGAGGTCATGAGCGGGCGGGCGGACGCGCTCAGCGCGTCGCTGCGGCACGGCCAGCAGCTCGAACTCAACCAGGTGATGGGCACGTACGCGATCGAGACCCTCGCCGCGACCCTGTTCGCCGCCGACATCGGCCGTCCAGCGGTCCAGGCCGTCCGCGAGGACCTGCCGGTCATCCTGAAGTACATGCTGCGCCGGACCCTGGCGCCGACGTGGATGGACTCCTGGCCGGTGTGGAGCGAGTTCAACCGCTCGGTCACCCGGATGCGGTCCGTCATCGACGAGGTCGTCGTCCGCACGCGCGCCGCCGGGCCCGACACCCGTCCCGACCTCCTCTCGCTCCTGCTGACCGCACGCGACGAGGACGGCGTGGGCTTCAGCGACGAGGAGATTCGCGACGAGCTGACCACCATGCTCTTCGCCGGCACCGAGACCACGGCATCCACCCTCGCCTGGGCCCTGTACCACCTCGCGCAGAATCCGGACGTCGAGCAGGCCGTCCTCGACGAGATCGAGGCAGTGGTCGGCGACCGGCCGGTGGCCTTCTCCGATGTCATGCGGCTGCCCGCGATCACGCGGGTTCTGGACGAGACGCTGCGTCTGCACGGCGTCGTGACACTCACCCGGCGCTCGACCGAGCCGGTGACGGTCGGGGGCCACGAGATCCCCGAGGGCACCGAGATCCTCATCAGCCTCTACGGCCTGCACCGCCACCCCGGCCTCTACCCCGACCCCGACCGCTTCGACCCCGACCGCTGGCTGCCCGAGCGGACCAAGGAACGCCCGCGAGAGCACGCCGTACCCTTCGGGGCCGGCAACCGGCGCTGCATCGGCGACAAGTTCTCGTGGATGGAGGCCACCATCACGCTGGCGACCCTCCTCCCGCGCTGGAAGCTCACCCCCCGCCCGGGCGCCCGGCCGCCGGCCGAAGCGGCGTCGTCCATGGCGCACCCCGACCGGGTCGAGATGGTCGTCCACCGGCGCGACGCGCCCTGAGGCCAGCGGCCCGCCTGCCGCGGCGACGACCGGGGGCCGGGGACGTCGGCTTCCCGGGTCGCAGCGACTCGCCTCGGCATCCTTGGCTCGCGGCGGCGCAGCGGCGCGGCCAGGGTGTGGCGTGCACGGCAGTTCTCACCGATGGCCGGATCTGCCCGGCGGGGCGACGGTGAACGACGGTTCAGGCAGCGGGAACCGGAGCGAGGCGTCGGCCGGCGCCACGCCCGGCGCCGGGGGAAAGTCGGCATCGAGGACGCGCGGCAGCCCCGCCGGAGTCCGCTCGATCGACGCCACCGGCAGCCGGAGCCGCAAGCCCGGCAAGCGCTCCAGCAGCCGGTCGACCACCGCGTCCGCGATGAGCAGGGCGAGCGCCGCCTCGCTCCCCGGCGGTCCGTCTGACGGGTTCCCGCCTCCCGGCGCCCTCTCCGAACCCGCCCGGCCGGGCCCGGGCAGCTCCAGCGCCAGGCGGCCGGTGATGAGGGCCGTCGCCGTGTCCGCCGTGACCACCACCAGGTCGTAGACCTCGTGCGCCACTGCCTCGGGGCGGGCGTCCGGACTGTGGTGCAGCATCCAGGACACAAGGTCGGGCCCGGGCGACGCCGCCTTCTCCGCGACCAGTTCCTCCATCAGCCCGTGCAGGTCCCGAGCGGCCTGCTCGGGGCGCGGCGACTGCCCGGAGGTCAGGCTCGTCACCGCCCGTCGCAGCCGGTCGGCGTACCACTCGTCCGCCCCGAGGAACCCCTGCATGCTCAGGGCCGGCAGCGGCAGTGCTATCCGGGTCATCAGATCCGCCCGTCCGTCGGGCGCGAAGGCGTCGATGGCCTGATCGGTGATCTCCTGGACGAAAAGCGGAGTGCAGACCCCCAGTTCGCCGAGTGCGCGACGGGTGGCGGATGAAGGAGACACGGGTCCTCCACGAACAGGAAGCGGGACAGAAGGATCGTGACGGCCCCCGGGCCGGCCGCGCGGCAAAGGGAAAGACCGTTTCCCCTCGGTGGCGGCCGCGGGGGAAAACACGATGATGAGGTTTCGCCGCACGGGCCGGTTCCGCGCCGTTTCCCACGGGGGGTACGGAACCGGCCAGGCTTGCGTAGCCGACGGCGTGCGTCCGCCATTGCGTGCGGGCGGCGAGGGGGCCCGTGCCGGCCGTGTCCGGTGGCCGGCCGGCGCTGCGGCATCGTCGCGTCCACGCCACCCCGCCTGCCCGGCGCCGTGCAGCGACCCCGCAGTGCACCCGGAGAGGAGCAGCACATGAGACGCACCGTGCCCAGCGCGGAGAGCACCCTGGCCACCGACCGCGCCCTCGCCGCGTTCCTCCGGGCCCGGGTCGCCGAGGCGTCCACCAGCGGCTGCTCCGCCGAGCGCAAGGCCCTCGCCGGGGTCCGGGCCGTGCTCGACGAGTTCGAGGACAAGCACCCGAGCGCGCACGAGTCGCCGATCGACGACTACGTCGTCGGGCAGATCGACGCGCTCCGCTGGGCGCTCCAGTGCGTCGCCGCGGCGGCGTTCTCCCACCACCCGGCGCTGCCGGCGGTGCTGCGCCCGCAGCCGGCCGCCGCCGCGTAGCCCGTGCCCACGGGGCACCAGGCCCGGGGGCCGTCAGCCCACCGGGACCAGCTCCGTGTCCCTGACCTGGAAGACCTGCCGCGCCTCGCCCACACTCACCCGGTCCACCGCGGCCTCGAACCGCAACTCCAGGAAGGGGCCCAGCCCTTCCAAGCCGGATGGCGTGAAATCGACGGTCAGCAGATTCCCCGCGTCCGTCTGCCCGATCGTCTCCAGCCGCACGCCCGACCAGCCGAGTTCCCCCTGGTCCCAGGTGCGCAGCCGGTGGTCCGCCTTCGGGGGCCGCACCTGGCTGATCTGCAGCCCGGACCGCCTCCCGTCCATCCGCAGCCGGGTGCACCGGCAGTACAGGCTCCGCAGCGGATGCAGTTGCACATGCCGGTGCGCCCGCAGCACGAGGGACATGGGCGGCGTGAATCGCCTGCGGAGCGCGGGGGCTATTCGCACCCTCACCCGGGCCGCGTAGGAGTCCGCCTCCGCGACCTCCATCTCGAACCGGTCGCCCTCCGCGCTGGACAGGCCAAACACAGCCACGACTCCTTCGCTTGTGATGTCTGCGGCGGGGCCGTCGATCACCCCTATACCAGGAAACATCACGCCCGGCACCAACTCGACCACGGAAAGATGGTGTTGGCCGAAAACCGTTGGGCCGAGGTTTCCCCCGCCCCCGAAGAGGCCCGCCGCGGCCCCCTCAGTGCACCCCGCCCAGCCGCCGGGCCGCCTCCGTCGCCCAGTACGTGAGGATCATGTCGGCGCCCGCGCGCTTGATGCCCAGGAGGGATTCGGCGATGGCCGCCTCACGGTCGATCCAGCCCTTCTCGGCAGCCGCCTCGACCATCGCGTACTCGCCGCTGATCTGGTACGCGGCGACCGGGACGTGGACCGAGTCGGCGACGCGGGCGAGGACGTCCAGGTAGGGGCCGGCCGGCTTGACCATGACCATGTCGGCGCCCTCCTCCAGGTCGAGGGCCAGTTCCCGCAGGGACTCGCGCACGTTGGCCGGGTCCTGCTGGTAGGTCTTGCGGTCGCCGGTGAGGGAGGAACCGACCGCCTCGCGGAAGGGGCCGTAGAACGCGGAGGAGTACTTCACGGCGTACGCGAGGATCGACACGTCCTCCTTGCCGATGGTGTCGAGCGCGTCGCGGACCACGCCGATCTGGCCGTCCATCATGCCGCTCGGGCCGACGACGTGGACGCCCGCGTCCGCCTGGGCCTGGGCCATCTCGGCGTAACGTTCCAGCGTGGCGTCGTTGTCCACCCGGCCGTCCGCCGTGAGGACCCCGCAGTGGCCGTGGTCGGTGTACTCGTCCAGGCACAGGTCCGACATGATCACGAGCTCGTCGCCGACCTCCGCCCGCACGTCCCGGATCGCGACCTGGAGGATGCCCTCCGGGTCCGTGCCCGCCGTGCCGAGGGCGTCCTTCTTCGCGTCCTCCGGCACGCCGAACAGCATGATCCCCGCGACGCCCGCCTCACGCGCCTCGACGGCCGCCTTCCGCAGGGTGTCCCGGGTGTGCTGGACGACCCCGGGCATCGCCCGGATCGGGACCGGCTCGCCGATGCCCTCGCGGACGAACGCGGGAAGGATCAGGTCGGCCGGGTGCAGCCGGTTCTCGGCGACCATGCGCCGCATGGCGGGGGTGGTCCGGAGCCGCCGGGGGCGGGCACCGGGGAAGGATCCGTACGCAGTCATACGGGCCACGCTACGCCCGTCACACGGCCGCGATTACCGACAGCCCGTCGGAGGGCGGGGGCGCCACCGCCCGGGCGGGCCCCGTCACCGCTCCGCCCGCTCCTCCCGCTCCTCCCGCTCCGCCCGCTCCTCCCGCCCCGCCCGCACCAGCCACGCCGACGCCGCGTACCGCACGCCCTCCGGTGTCAGATGCGCCTCGATGTCGGCCCGCAGCGCGGCCAGGCAGCGCGCCCGGGCGGACGCGTCCAGGTCCTCGACCATCCACGCCATCCGCCCCGCCATGAACGCGTACGCCCGCTCCACCTCCCGCCCGAAGCACAGCGGCGCGTCGACCCCCTCCACCTCGGGCGCGGCGAACCCGGCGGCGGTGAGGACGTCCCGCACCCGGCCGGGGTCGGCCAGCGAGAAGGGGCCGGGCTCGCCCGGGCCGGGCACCGGGAACTCGCGGCCCTCCGCGGCGAGCACCTGCCGCACCCGCACGAACCACTCGTTGCGCGCCGCCTCCTGCCACACCAGCAGCACCAGCCGCCCGCCCGGACGCAGCGCCCGGCGGATGTTGCCGAAGGCGGCGACCGGATCGGCGAAGAACATCGCCCCGGCCCGGCTGATCGCCACGTCGAAGGCGCCCTCGGGGAACGGGTGGACCTGCGCGTCGGCCTGCTCGAAGCGGACGGTGTCCAGCCCCTCGCGCGCCGCCTGCCGCCGGGCGACCGCGAGCATCGGCCCGGACAGGTCGACGCCGAGCACCGTCCCGCCCGCGGTCAGCCGCCCCGCCGCGCGCGAGGTGAGCCCGGCGCCGCAGCCGACGTCGAGGACGGCCTCCCCGCGCTGGAGCGCGGCGGCGTCCAGGAAGGGGCCCTGGAAGGCGTGCAGGCTGCGGTCGAAGTCCTCGGCGTGCGCGGCCCAGAACCCGCCCTCGTCACCGTCCCAGGCCCGGGCCTGCTCCGCGTTCCCCGGGTGGACCACGCCCACCCCGGGCCCCGCACCCGCACCCGCACCCGCACCCGCACCCGCACCCGCCGGATCGTCAGCCCCCGCCGTGCCCTCGCCCATGACCGCCACCGTCCGCTCCTCGCCGACCGCCGACCGCCGGGCACCCGCCGCCCGGCGCGCTTCTGCCTCCGGTGTACGCCCCCGGGGCCGCCCGTGTCGACCACCGCCCCGCCCGGGAGGCACCGGAGGCGTCGAGGGGCGGGCCGGAAACACCGTGGGCGGGCCGGGACGATCCCGGCCCGCCCACGGCAAGCCACCTCACACGACCCCCACGGGGACCGCGGTCACGTCGTCGTACGCCGTCTCCGGCCGCCCGGACGCCGCTCCGACGGACGCGTCACATGCTCGCCCGCCTCGACCGCCGCCGCCCGGCGCGCCGCGCCGAACTCCGCCAGCGCCTCGGCCAGCCGGGTCACCGACGGCTCCGGCGACAGGACGTCCACCCGCAGCCCGTGCTCCTCCGCGGTCTTCGCCGTCGCCGGGCCGATACAGGCGATCACCGTCACGTTGTGCGGCTTGCCCGCGATCCCGACCAGGTTCCGCACGGTCGACGAGGAGGTGAAGAGCACCGCGTCGAAGCCGCCGCCCTTGATCGCCTCCCGGGTGTCGGCCGGCGGCGGCGAGGCGCGCACGGTCCGGTACGCGGTGACGTCGTCGACCTCCCAGCCCAGCTCGATCAGGCCCGCGACCAGGGTCTCGGTCGCGATGTCGGCGCGCGGCAGGAAGACGCGGTCGATCGGGTCGAAGACCGGGTCGTACGGCGGCCAGTCCTCCAGCAGACCGGCGGCCGACTGCTCGCCGCTCGGCACCAGGTCCGGCTTCACGCCGAAGTCCACCAGGGCCTTGGCGGTCTGCTCGCCCACCGCGGCGACCTTGATGCCCGCGAAGGCGCGGGCGTCCAGCCCGTACTCCTCGAACTTCTCGCGCACCGCCTTGACCGCGTTCACCGAGGTGAAGGCGATCCACTCGTAGCGGCCGGTGACCAGGCCCTTGACCGCGCGCTCCATCTGCTGCGGGGTACGCGGCGGTTCGACGGCGATCGTCGGGACCTCGTGCGGCACCGCGCCGTACGAGCGCAACTGGTCGGAGAGCGAGGCGGCCTGCTCCTTGGTGCGCGGCACGAGGACCTTCCAGCCGAACAGCGGTTTGGACTCGAACCACGCGAGCCGGTCGCGTTGCGCCGTCGCGCTGCGCTCGCCGACCACGGCTATGACCGGCTGGTGCCCCTCGGGCGAGGGGAGGACCTTCGCCTGCTTGAGGGTCCCGGCGATCGTGCCGAGGGTGGCGGTCCAGGTGCGCTGGCGGGTGGTGGTGCCGGCGACGGTCACGGTGAGCGGGGTGTCGGGCTTGCGCCCGGCGGAGACCAGCTCGCCCGCCGCCGCGGCCACCGTCTCCAGGGTGGTGGAGACGACGACGGTGCCGTCGCTCGCGCCGACCTCGGTCCAGCAGCGCTCACTCGCGGTGCGCGCGTCGACGAAGCGGACGTCCGCCCCCTCGGCGTCGCGCAGCGGGACACCGGCGTACGCGGGCACGCCGACGGCGTTGGCGACGCCCGGCACGACCTCGAAGGGGATGCCCTCCGACGCGCAGGCGAGCATCTCCCGGCCGGTGTCGGTGTCCAGGCCCGGATCGCCCGTCACCGCACGGACGACCCGCTTGCCGCCCCTCGCGGCCTCCATGACAAGATTGGCCGCATCCCGCAGTACGGGGATTGAGGCGGTCGCTGACGCATCGTCAACAACCGTCAGCTCAGGCGTGCTTACGCCCGCCCGGGCATGTCCGCGTACGACGTCGAGCACCGCGGGCTCGGCGATCAGCACATCGGCGTCGGCCAGGGCTTCGACGGCACGCAGGGTCAGCAGACCCGGGTCGCCGGGACCCGCCCCCAGGAAGGTGACGTGCCCGTGCGCCGCGAGGGCCGGATGGTTCGAGGTGGTGGGGCTCAAAGTGCTCGCTCCCCCATAAGACCGGCCGCACCCTTGGCGAGCATCTCGGACGCGAGTTCGCGACCGAGCGCGATGGCGTCGCCGTGCGACACGGGTACGGGACCGGTGGTGGACAGCTGCACCAGCGCGGAGCCGTCGGTCGTGCCGACGACGCCCCGCAGGCGCATTTCGGTGGCTTCCCGGCCGTCGGCCTGGATGTCGGCGAGCGCACCCACGGGTGCGGAACAGCCGGCCTCCAGGGCGGCGAGCAGGGCACGCTCGGCCGTCACGGCGACCCGCGTGAGCGGGTCGTCGAGCGCGGCGAGCGCGGCGACCAGCCCGGCGTCGGCCGCCGGGCACTCGATCGCCAGGGCCCCCTGGCCGGGGGCGGGCAGGACGAAGTCGACGGACAGCAAGTCGGTCGCCTCCTCGGCCCTGCCGATGCGGTTCAGTCCGGCAGCGGCGAGCACGACGGCGTCGAGCTCCCCGTTCCGCACGTATCCGATCCGGGTGTCGACGTTGCCGCGGATCGGCACGGTCTCGACGTGCAGCCCGTGGGAGCGGGCGTACGCGTTGAGCTGGGCCATGCGGCGCGGCGAACCGGTGCCGATCCGGGCGGGCCGGCCGGCGGTGGACGCGGCCAGCTCGTCGAGGGTGAGTCCGTCGCGGGCGACGAGCGCGTCGCGCGGGTCCTCGCGGGGCGGGACCGCGGCGAGGGCGAGGGCCTCGTGCTGCGCGGTCGGCAGGTCCTTGAGGGAGTGGACGGCGAAGTCCACCTCGCCGCGCAGCAGCGCGTCGCGCAGCGCGGCGACGAACACGCCCGTGCCGCCGATCTGCGTCAGGTGCTCGCGGGAGGTGTCCCCGTAGGTCGTGATCTCGACGAGCTCGACGTCCCGGCCGGTGGCACGGCGCACCACCTCCGCCACCTGTCCGGACTGGGCCATGGCGAGTTTGCTGCGCCTGGTCCCGAGCCTCAGTGCCCTCTCGGTCATACCCGCCCTCGGTTCTTGACGTCTGCGTCGTTCAGGTCGGCCCGGCTGACGGACGCGACCGTCTCCGGGTCGAGGTCGAAGAGGGTCCGCAGCGCGTCGGCGTACCCGGCGCCGCCGGGCTCGCTGGCGAGTTGCTTGACCCGCACGGTGGGCGCGTGCAGGAGCTTGTCCACCACGCGCCGCACGGTCTGGGTGATCTCGGCGCGCTGCTTCTCGTCGAGGCCGGTGAGACGGCCGTCGAGGCGGGCCATCTCGCCGGCGACCACGTCGGCGGCCATGGTGCGCAGGGCGACCACGGTCGGCGTGATGTGCGCGGCGCGCTGGGCGGCGCCGAAGGCGGCGACCTCGTCCGAGACGATGGTGCGCACGGCGTCGACGTCGGCGGCCATGGGGGCGTCGGCGGACGCCTCGGCGAGCGACTCGATGTCGACGAGCCGGACACCGCCGAGGCGGTGGACGGCCGCGTCGACGTCACGCGGCATCGCGAGGTCGAGCAGCGCGAGCCGCACGGGCCCGCCGTCCGCCGCCGCGCCGGTGCGCGCGGCTCCGGCGGAGTGCGCCGCGGCGCGCGCGGCGTTGTCCACCCACGCACCGTGCTGCGCGAGCGCGTCCACGGGCAGCTCCTCCAGCCCGAGCGGACACTCGCCGACGCCCTCCTCGACCGAGCCGAGGGGCCCGGCGCCGGGGGTCACGGGGGCGCCTGGGGTCACGGGGGCGGTTGCGCCGGGGGCCGCGCCGGCACCGGTGTACGTCCCGTCGCCGGACGGACCCGGGGCGCGCTCCGGGTCGGCGGCACCGCTCACGCGGCCCGCGTCCGAACCGGCTCCCGCCGTCCCCGGTGAGGCCGTCTCCGGTGGGGCCGGTTCCGGTACGCGGCCGTCGCGGGCCGCCAGGGCCGCGAGGCGGGCGACGACGCTGCCCTCGGGGGCGCGCAGGTCGGCGGCGGGCAGCGCGGCGACGTCCGGGTCGACGTGCTGCGCGAGCGCCGACGCCACCGCGTCCGCCGTGAGGACGAGACCCGTCGCGCCGGTGCACGAGACGACCACGTCGGCTCGTGTCAGTTCGCCGGGGACCGCCGACATCCGGACCGCGTGTGCCCGCGGACCGCCCGCCGCGGCGAGGACCGCCGCGAGACGTTCCGCGCGCTCCGGCGTCCGGTTGGCGATCACCAGCTCGCGCACGCCGAGCCGCGCCAGCGTCGTCGCGGCGAGGGAGGACATCGAGCCGGCGCCGATGACCAGCGCCCGCTTGCCCCCGGCCCACCGCTCGACCGGCTCGCCGGCCGCGAGCTGCTCCAGCCCGAAGGTGACGAGCGACTGGCCCGCGCGGTCGATGCCGGTCTCGCTGTGGGCGCGCTTGCCGACCCGCAGGGCCTGCTGGAACAGGTCGTTGATCAGCCGCCCGGCGGTGTGCAGTTCCTGCCCGCGCGCCAGCGCGTCCTTGATCTGGCCGAGGATCTGGCCCTCGCCCACGACCATCGAGTCCAGCCCGCACGCCACCGAGAACAGGTGGTGGACGGCGCGGTCCTCGTAGTGCACGTACAGATAGGGGGTCAGCTCCTCCAGCCCCACCCCGCTGTGCTGCGCGAGAAGCGTGGACAGCTCGGCGACACCCGCGTGGAACTTGTCCACGTCCGCGTACAGCTCGATGCGGTTGCAGGTGGCGAGGACCGCCGCCTCCGTCGCGGGCTCCGCGGCGAGGGTGTCCTGCAACAGCTTGACCTGCGCGTCGGCGGGCAGCGCGGCCCGCTCCAGCACGCTCACGGGAGCGCTGCGGTGACTGAGTCCGACGACCAGGAGACTCATGCCGGCATCACGGCGGGCATGTCCCCGTCAGGTCCCTTGCGGGTCGCCGCCGCCTCGGTCTCCTCGCCCGCCTTGCGCTGCTCGTGGAAGGCGAGGATCTGGAGCTCGATGGAGAGGTCGACCTTGCGCACGTCCACCCCGTCCGGCACGGACAGCACGGTGGGCGCGAAGTTGAGGATGGAGGTGACACCGGCGGCGATCAGGCGCTCGCAGACCTGCTGCGCGGCCCCGGCGGGCGTCGAGATCACGCCGATCGAGACGCCGTTCTCACTGATGATCTTCTCCAGCTCGTCCGTGTGCTGGACGGGGATGCCCGCCACGGGCTTTCCGGCCATCGCCGGATCGGCGTCGATGAGCGCGGCGACCCGGAAACCACGGGAGGCGAAGCCGCCGTAGTTGGCCAGCGCGGCGCCGAGGTTACCGATACCGACGATCACAACCGGCCAGTCCTGGGTGAGCCCCAGTTCACGCGAGATCTGGTACACGAGATACTCGACGTCGTAGCCCACACCACGCGTCCCGTAGGAGCCCAGGTACGAGAAGTCCTTGCGCAGCTTCGCGGAGTTGACGCCCGCGGCGGCGGCCAGCTCCTCGGACGACACCGTGGGCACGGACCGCTCCGACAGCGCCGTCAGGGCGCGGAGGTACAGCGGAAGCCGGGCGACGGTGGCCTCGGGGATTCCTCGGCTACGGGTCGCCGGTCGGTGATTTCGGCCAGTTGCCACGGTGCTCCTGCGGGATGAGCGAGGCTGCAGGCGGCCGTGAGTCCCATGACCGCCCCGTCGAATGCAGGCTATGTCTTTGTGAACGCGTGCACAAAGATTGTGTCCAGTTTGTCCGTGCAAAGTGACCGGGCTCACGCGTTCCGGGGCGCCTATCCCGGAACCGCGGACCCACCTCGCCCGTACCGCTCCTCAAGGGCGCAAAACCGTCCACACTCCCCACGACGACGCCCCCGAGGCCACCGGACCCATGTCACTGTGCCCTGTCCGCGCCTGCGCCGACAGCCCCCGGACGGACCCCGTCGCCGGACTCCATCGAGCCTCCAGGACGCGTGGCGTCAGCCTTCCGGGACGCCGCCTTCCGGTGACGCCCCCGCGCACCGCCGGGAGCCCGGTTCATTCCTCCAGGGCCCGCCGCAGGCGCTCCGCGTCCACCCGCCAGAAGGTGTGCTGCTCGCCGTCGACGAGCACCACCGGGATCTGCTCCCAGTAGGCGCGGTGCAGTTCCTCGTCCCGGGTGATGTCCTTCTCCTCCCAGGACGCCCCCGTCCGCTCGCAGACCGACGCGACCACCTCCCGGGCGTCGTCGCACAGATGGCAGCCGGGCTTGCCGATCAGCGTCACGACACGCTCACCGGCCTTCTTCTTCGTACGCCGCAGCAGAGGGCTCATGCCCCCCATTCTCCCCGCCCCGGCGGGGCGCCCCGCCGGGGGCCGTGTCCGGACCGTCCCGCCCGGTCCAGGACACCCGGCAACCCGCGCTCCGGGCGAACGGCGCGGCCTTCCGGACACTCCCAGGCCCGCCACGGGCCCGGGCGGTGGCGGACGCCGCACGGCCCGGCCGCGTAACGGCGCCGACGCGGACTGTTCACGCCTCCGCATCCCGGCGGGTCCGGAGGCAGCCGGCGGACTGGCTATGCTCACGCCATGGCCGCTCTGGGATGGCTCACCCCCCGCAGGCGCTCCGCCACCGCGCGCAGCGTCCTGGCGGGCGAGGCCGCAGCCGAGGCAGCACGCAAGTCCTCACAGACGATCGAGGCCCTCCAGGAACTGGAGGGCGCACCGGCCGAGGGAACGGGAGAACCGGCGTTCCCCGTCGCCGGCGACGAGCGCGCCGCCGCCTTCTTCGACCTCGACAACACCGTGATGCAGGGCGCCGCGATCTTCCACTTCGGCCGGGGCCTGTACAAGCGGCAGTTCTTCCAGCGCCGCGAACTCGCCCGCTTCGCCTGGCAGCAGGCGTGGTTCCGGCTCGCCGGCGTCGAGGACCCCGAGCACATGCAGGACGCCCGCGACAGCGCCCTGTCCATCGTCAAGGGCCACCGCGTCTCCGAACTGATGAGCATCGGCGAGGAGATCTACGACGAGTACATGGCCGACCGGATCTGGCCCGGCACCCGGGCCCTCGCCCAGGCGCACCTGGACGCCGGGCAGAAGGTGTGGCTGGTCACCGCCGCGCCCGTGGAGACCGCCACGATCATCGCGGGCCGCCTCGGGCTGACCGGCGCCCTCGGCACCGTCGCCGAGTCCGTCGGGGGCGTCTACACCGGCAAGCTCGTCGGCGAACCGCTGCACGGCCCCGCCAAGGCGGAGGCGGTGCGCGCCCTGGCGGCCGCCGAGGGCCTGGACCTGTCCCGCTGCGCCGCGTACAGCGACAGCCACAACGACATCCCGATGCTCTCCCTGGTCGGCCATCCGTACGCGATCAACCCGGACACCAAGCTGCGCAAGCACGCCCGGGAACGGGACTGGCGGCTGCGGGACTACCGGACGGGCCGCAAGGCGGCGAAGGTCGGCATCCCGGCCGCGGCGGGCGTGGGCGCGCTCGCCGGAGGGACGGCGGCGGCCGTCGCCCTGCACCGCCGGCGCCGCTGACCCGCCGCGCCGGGGAACCGTCGCGGCCGAAGATCCGCCGCTGACCCGCCGCATCGGTCCCGGCCGTACGACCGGGCGGGGACCCCTCCGTCAATCGTGAGCGGCCCCCCTCAGCCCCGGGGTCACGACCCGCGCGTGTCGCCGGGCAATCCGGTCATCCTTCCCCGGTAAGGCCACGGCCAGTCCCGTTGCCTCCCCGTGAGCACAAGCAGCCCCCCGACGGGACAGATTCCGAAGCGATCCGATCAACAATCGGTCACCGACTCTTCCTTGATCCGTCACCAAGACACAACAGAAGCGTCGGAAACGGCGATTTTGACAACTGGGTGTAGTACGCCCTGTACGAAGCGTTATTCTCCTCAGACGCATGACGGACCCCACCGGTCATCACGACGGGTGAAAGGTCCAGCACAGCTCGTGATGGAAGCTCTGCCTCTGGGAGTCCCGTGTACCCACACGTCGGGGTTGACGCCTCGGGCCTGGCTACGCTGCGCGCAGCGGTCCTCGACCACCTGCGCGGCCTCGTCCCCACCGCGTACGCCGTCCCCGCCTTCGCCACGCCCGTTCCCGCCGCCGGCGGCCCGGTCGGTCCCTGCTACGCCCTGGCCGACCGTGTCGGGACCGGCCCCGCGCGCACCGCCGTCACCGACTCGCGCGCCGCCGGCGAGGGGCGCGCCGTCGCCCGCAGAGGCCGCCAGGGCGCCGGGGGCCCCACCACCGCCCGCCGCCCCTCGGCGGACAGCGACAGCGCCCGGATGATGGAGCTGGTCGAACGCGCCCAGGCCGGCGAGGCCGAGGCCTTCGGCAAGCTGTACGACCAGTACAGCGACACCGTCTACCGGTACATCTACTACCGCGTCGGCGGGAAGGCGACCGCCGAGGACCTCACCAGCGAGACCTTCCTGCGCGCCCTGCGCCGGATCTCCACCTTCACCTGGCAGGGCCGGGACTTCGGCGCCTGGCTGGTCACCATCGCGCGCAACCTCGTCGCCGACCACTTCAAGTCCTCCCGGTTCCGGCTGGAGGTCACCACGGGCGAGATGCTCGACGCCAACGAGGTCGAGCGCAGCCCGGAGGACTCCGTCCTGGAGTCCCTCTCCAACGCCGCCCTCCTCGAAGCCGTCCGCAAGCTCAACCCCCAGCAGCAGGAATGCGTCACGCTCCGCTTCCTCCAGGGCCTGTCCGTCGCCGAGACGGCCCGCGCCATGGGCAAGAACGAGGGTGCGATCAAGACCCTCCAGTACCGCGCCGTACGCACTCTCGCCCGGCTGCTGCCCGAGGACGCCCGCTGAGCCACCGCCCCTCCCCGCCTCCCCCCACCGACCCCGTCCCCAACTCACCTTCGGTGACGCCCCGATGACGCACTGGTCCGATCATCTTTCGCGCGTAACCCAACTGCCGCGCCGCTCGTTGTGCGGATTGCAGGCTCCCTGTGGACACGCCATGCCCGCAGCCACTCACTCGTTCGTGTGGTTGCGCTCAAGGCGTGCAACCCTCCAGACCCTCAGGGGAGTCGACCGTCATGACGAGAGGAGGTGCCGCCAGTGATCGCGAACGTTTCGGCACACCGGCGGGCGAGCGCCTTCGCCCAGGCCCTGGAAGACCGGGCGGCCGAACAGCCCCGCGCATCGGTCGAGGAGACCGAGCAGGACCGGCTGTTGAGCCTGGCGAACGGTCTCGGCGAGCTGCCGAGACCAGAACTGGACCCCGAGGTCAAGGTGGTCCACAGAGCCAAGCTCGTGGCCGCCATGGAGGCGATGCTCAAGGACGGCCCGGTCGCCGAGGGAGGTGCGCCCGCGGGCCCTACGGTGCCCGAACAGCGGACCCACGGCCGCGGCGCCCACCGGGCCTCCCCGCTCCGGAAGTTGCGACCGAGGTCCCGCTGGTCCAAGGGCCTCGCGGCCGGCGGGCTCACCGTGGGGGTGGCCGCGGGGGCGTTCAGCGGCGTGGCCGCTGCCAGTTCCGACGCCCTCCCGGGTGACTCCCTGTACGGGCTCAAGCGCGGCATGGAGGACTTCAAGCGCCAGCTCGCGGACGGCGACGCGGACCGGGGAGAGCTCTACCTCAACCAGGCCTCCACCCGGCTCGGCGAGGCCCGTCGCCTGATGGAGCGGGACCGGGCGGGCAGCCTCGACCACGAGTCGCTCGGCGAGGTCCGCCGCACCCTCACCGGTATGCGGCACGACGTCACCGAGGGCCACCGCCTGCTCAGCGCCGCGTACGAACGCGACGGCTCCCTGGGCCCGATGGCCACCCTCGACTCGTTCTCCCGTGCCCACCGCGACACCTGGGACGGGCTGCGCGACCGGCTCCCCGTGCAGCTGAACGACGTCGGCGAAGAGGTCAGCTCGGCCTTCGACGCCATAGAGGAAGAGGTCGGCCCGCTCGAATCCCTGCTCCCCCGCCCACCGGTGAAGGAGCACCGGGGTCCGCAGAGCCCGGGCACCGCCCCCGAGGACTCCGACCGGTCCACCGGTCCCGGCCGCACGTCGCCGTCCACCCCCGAGCAGGACGGCGACCGCACCGGCCAGGACAGCAAGCCCCGCCCCTCCGGCTCCAGCTCCGCGCCGCAGGACGAGGGCCTCCTCGGTGGAAACACGGGCGGCCTGCTCGACCCGCCGTCCCAGGGCACCACGCCGGCCCCGTCCGGCAAGCAGTCGGAGCCCCCGGTCCCGGACGTCACCATCCCGCCGCTGCTGCCGGGCATCCTCCCGGGCCTCGGCCTGGAGGCGGACGACCAGTAGCCGGCGGCGGCCGGATACGACGAAGAGGGGCGCTCCCGGCCGGGAGCGCCCCTCTTCGCTGCTCTGTGCGCTGCCACCCACGCCCCGCAACCCGCCCCGCAACCCGCGCCGCGGCCTGCGCCCCTGCGCAGCGTCCTAGAAGAACACCGACCGGCGCTGCACCAGCAGCTTGTACAGGGTGTGCTGGATCTGCTCCCGCACCTGGTCGGTCAGATTGAACATCAGCATCGGATCCTCCGCCGCCTCCGGCGGGTACCCGTCCGTCGGGATCGGCTCCCCGAACTGGATCGTCCACTTCGTCGGCAGCGGCACCGCACCGAGCGGCCCGAGCCACGGGAAGGTCGGCGTGATCGGGAAGTACGGGAAGCCCAGCAGCCGCGCCAGGGTCTTCGCGTTGCCGATCATCGGGTAGATCTCCTCCGCACCGACGATCGAGCACGGCACGATCGGCACCCCGGCACCGAGCGCCGTCGACACGAACCCGCCCCGGCCGAACCGCTGGAGCTTGTAGCGGTCGGAGAACGGCTTGCCGATGCCCTTGAAGCCCTCCGGCATCACCCCGACGACCTCGCCGCGCCGCAGCAGCCGCTCCGCGTCCTCCGCGCACGCCAGCGTGTGCCCGGCCTTCCGCGCCAGCTCGTTCACCACCGGCAGCATGAACACCAGATCGGCGGCGAGCAGCCGCAGATGCCGCCCGGCCGGATGGTTGTCGTGGACGGCGACCTGCATCATCAGCCCGTCCAGCGGCAGCGTCCCCGAGTGGTTGGCCACCACCAGCGCCCCGCCCTCGGACGGGATGTTCTCGATCCCCTTCACCTCGACCCGGAAGTACTTGTCGTACATCGGGCGCAGCAGGGACATCAGCACCTGGTCGGTCAGCTCTGCGTCGAAGCCGAACTCGTCCACCTCGTAGTCGCCCGTCAGCCGGCGGCGCAGGAACGCGAGCCCGCCCGCGACCCGCCGGTCCCAGGTCCCGGCCGCGCCATGCTCCGGGGCCGGGTCCACGTGCACGGGACCGTCACCGGAAGCCGCCCCGGCCGCCTGCTCGGGCAGCGGACTCACCACCGCCTCACCGGACCGCTCCCGGCCCGTCCGCCGCTTCTCCCCCCGGGACCGCCGCCCGGCGCGGCCCGCGGCCGCCTCCTGGCCCGGCTCGCCCGACGCCTCGCCGGACGCGGCCCGCTCGGCCACGCGGCGCCCGGAGCCGGGCCGCCGCCTCGCCGGGCGCACCGCGCCACCGCGCGAACGGTCGTCGTCGAAGGGAATGACCTTGGCGTCCGCCATGGTTGGCTGTGCTCCTTGTCCGGGCCTGTCGGGCTTCGCGCCGCCGTTCACCGGCCGCTCGTCATCGGGCGCTGCGCATCGGGGGGCTGCTCATCGGGCTCCGTGCCGGGCCGCGCCCGAGGTGGCGGCCGCCCCGCCCTCGGGCGCCAGGGCGGCCGCCACCTCGTCCACGGCTCTCGCCACGGCCTCCGGAGGCAGCAGCCCCGGCCCCTTGCCGCGCGCGAAGTCCGCGAAGGTCTCCGCCGTGCTGTACCGGGGATCGAAGCCCAGGGTCTCGCGCATCTGCACGGTGCTCACCACCCGGCCGTGGGTCAGCAGCCGGATCTGCTCGGGCGAGAAGTCGGTGACGCCGACGGTCCGCAGCGCGGACCCGACCCAGGTGACCGCGGGCAGCAGCACGGGCAGCGTCGGCCGCCCCAGCCGCCGCGCGCACTGCGCCAGGCTCAGCACACCGTCACCGGCGATGTTGAAGGTGCCGCTGTTCAGGGTCCCGCGCCGTGGCTCGTGCAGGGCGATGCGCAGCACGTCGATCACGTCGTCCTCGTGGACGAACTGGAGCCGGGGGTCGTAGCCGAACACGGTCGGCAGCACCGGGAGCGAGAAGTACTCGGCCAGCGGCGAATCGGCGCACGGGCCCAGGATGTTGGCGAACCGCAGCACGCACACCGCGACGTCCGGGCGCCGGCGGGCGAACCCCCGGACGTACCCCTCGACCTCCACCGCGTCCTTGGCGAAGCCGCCGCTCGGCAGGGACTTGGGCGGGGTGGTCTCGGTGAAGACGGCCGGGTCGCGGGGCGCGGAGCCGTAGACGCTGGTGCTGGACTTCACCACCAGCCGCTCGACCGTGGGCGACTTCTGGCAGGCGCCCAGCAGCTGCATGGTGCCGATGACGTTGGTCTCCTTGACCGACGCCCGGCCCCCGGTGCCCAGCGGTGTGCCCGTGACGTCCAGGTGCACCACGGTGTCCACGGCGTGCTCCGCGAGGACCCGTGCGATCGCGGGCATCCGGATGTCGGCACGGACGAACTCGGCCCCGCCGAGCGGCCGGCCGGGCGCCACGACGTCCACACCGATCACCCGGTCCACCTCGGGGTCGCGCTGGATGCGGCGCACAAGACGGCCCCCGAGCGGCCGGGCGACACCGGTGACGAGCACGACCTTGCCCAAGATCAGCGCCTTCCCCTAGGTGGTCTCGTCACCGTAGCGCTTCGTTGTTGCGCTGTGACGACCGCGCGGCGCACTTTTGCCAGGACCTTTCTTTTCACGCCCCCTGCGCCTCGCGCCGCCGGCCCCGGTCGGTCCGGAACCGGCCTCCGGGGCGTACGCGACGGGCCCCGGACGCACCTCGGCCCTCCCACCGGCGACCGGTGGGAGGGCCGAGCAGCGCACCTGGCGCCGCTTACTTCTTGTTGCGACGCTGAACGCGCGTGCGCTTGAGCAGCTTGCGGTGCTTCTTCTTCGCCATCCGCTTGCGCCGCTTCTTGATAACAGAGCCCACGACTACCCTCGCTCACTTCTCGGAACATCTCCGCGCCAGCGGAGATCGGTGCGGGGCGTCTGGGCCCACACGACCTACGTCGGCCTAGCCTACCCGCCGCCGGGTGAGGGACGTAATCCGAGGGCGATCCGAGTGCGGAGTCCGGCCTCCGTCAGGCCGATTCCACCCCCACGAAGGACTCGCGGAGATACTCGTGCACCGCTTGCTCCGGTACCCGGAAGGACCTCCCCACCCGAATCGCCGGCAGATGACCGCTGTGCACCAGCCGGTACACCGTCATCTTCGACACCCGCATCACCGCGGCGACCTCCGCCACGGTAAGGAACTTGACCTCGTTGAGAGGCATCTCGCTGCCAGCTGCCATGACCCACCTGTACCTTCCGCACCCGACGCGCACCGGCTTCCCCTCCGGTGACTCTTCGTCGCTGTGCGCTCACTGCCCAGATTAGGGGCGGGTGATGCGAGTGGGGAAGAGGAGCTGCATTCCTCCTCTACGGTGACAGACGCGTTCTACGGTGACAGACAGGCGCGTTTGAGCACATAGCGCGTCACCGGCGCGTAGTGGTCCGAGGGCACACCGTCGTCCAGCGGGACCGCGACCGACACCTGCCCCTCGGCCGCGCCGACGAAGAGAGCCGGATCGTCCGTGTCCGCCAGCCCGATCGCCTCCACACCGAGCTGACCTGCCCCGCAGACCCAGCCGTGATCGCCCACCACCAGCTCCGGGAGCGGCCCGCCCCCCTCCGCCGCGACCTGGAGGGCCACCCTGACCGGCAGCGGCGAATGACTGTGCGCCCCCTCCCCCGCCGCCTCCTGCTCACGGACCAGACCGACCCCCCGTACGTAGGCGAGAGTGAGGGGACGTACGCCGAACCGGGTCGTTATGTCGACACATCGCCCCTGCGCGGGGGTGAGAACAGGACATCCAGCCGCCGACACCGCGTCCGCCAGATCGGCGTAGAAGCCGAGCAGCCGGTGCGGATGCCCGGTCCCGAAGAGCACCGGCGCCCGCCGCCGCACCGCCTCGGCCAGCCGCTCCGCGAAGACGTCCAGCGCCCGCACGGTCAGCTCCGGGTCGATGACGTCCCCGCCCCGCACCCGGCCCGGGTCGCCGGACACCCCGCAACGGTCCGCCATCAGCGCCAGCAGGGCCCGCTCGTCCCAATGCCCGAGCGGATCGAGCCCGATCGTCACCCGGGGGTCGCGGGCCGCGAACGCCCGGTAGCTGCGCAGGCTCGCCTCCCGCGAGGTCGCCACGGGACCGGCGAGCCCCGAGTCCAGCAGATGCGTCAGCAACTGCGCACGCAGTCCTCCGGTGCTCCACACCCTCCGCATGCTGGCGCACGGGCGGGCCACCGAGACCAAAACCCGGAAAACCCCGCACCGTTGGCCTAATACCGCTCCGAGTCCGCCACCTGTGCCCGCCCCCGCGGGCCCCGCCGGCCCCGCTACGGCAGCAGACCCCGCAGCGGGAACGCGGCCCGCCGCGTCGCCAGGATCGCCTGGTCCAGCCGGTCCGCGGGGTCGTAGCCGTCCTCCCAGGCCCGCCGGCGCACCGGCCACCGCCCGTCCGTCATCCGCCCCGGCCCCAACTGCCGGGTGCGCGCGTACACCTCGTCCCGCCAGGCCGACGGGATCACCGACTCCGGGTCCACCGGCCGGTGCGCGGCGATACCCACCAGATGGGTCCAGGAGCGCGGGACGACGTCCACCACCTCGTAGCCCCCGCCACCGAGCGCCAGCCAGCGGCCGTCGGCGGTGCTGTGCGCCAGCTCGTGGCAGGTCTCCTGGACCGCGCGCTGCGCGTCCAGGGACACCGCGAGGTGCGCCAGCGGGTCCTCGAAGTGGGTGTCCGCGCCGTGCTGTGTCACCAGGACCTGCGGCCGGAAAGCGGCCAGCAGCTCGGGTACGACCGCGTCGAAGGCACGCAGCCATCCCTCGTCGCCCGTCCCCGCCGGCAGGGCCACGTTCACCGCCGAGCCCTCGGCGGCGCCGTCCCCGCCGGTCTCCTCCGGCCAGCCGGTCTGCGGGAACAGGGTGCTGGGGTGCTCGTGCAGGGAGATCGTCAGCACCCGGGGGTCGTCCCAGAAGGCCGCCTGCACCCCGTCCCCGTGGTGCACGTCCACGTCGACGTACGCGACCCGCTCCGCGCCCAGCTCCAGCAGCCGGGCGATGGCGAGGGAGGCGTCGTTGTAGACGCAGAAACCGGAGGCGCAGCCCGGCATCGCGTGGTGCAGCCCGCCCGCGAAGTTCACCGCGTGCTCGGCCTGCCCGCGCCACAGGGCCTCGGCCGCGCCCACGGACTGCCCGGCGATCAGCGCCGACGCCTCGTGCATGCCCGCGAAGGCCGGGTCGTCGACGGTGCCGAGTCCGTACTTCTGGTCTGCCGCGCGCGGATCGCGGGAGGCGGCGCGCACGGCGGCGATGTAGTCCTCCCGGTGCACCAGCCGAAGCGTGGAGTCGCCGGCGGGCTTCGCCGCGACCACGTCCATCGCCCCGTCGAGCCCGTAGGCACGCACCAGTCCCATGGTCAGGGCGAGACGCACCGGGTCCATCGGATGGCTGTCCCCGAAGTCATACGCCGTGACCGCCTCGTCCCACATCAACAACCCGCGGCCGCTCATGCCCGCCACCGTATCGGTCGCCCCCGGAACCGAACGCGCGGGCATACCCCAGGGTCGCGAGCACCAGCACCAGGGGCACCAGCATCGCCCCGCGGTAGCTCCACGCGTCGCCGATCACCCCCACCAGAGGGGAGCCGACGAGGAAGCCGGCGTAGTTGAACACGTTGAGCCGGGCCACGGCCGCGTCGCTCCGCCCCGCCGGCAGCCGGCCGGCCGCGGCGAAGGTCTGGGGCACGATCACGCACAGTCCGAGACCCAGCAGGGTGAAGCCCGCGATCCCGGCCCAGGGCCCGGGCGCCGCCGCGACCACGCCGAACCCGGCGGCCGCCAGCAGCGCCCCGCACCGCACGACCGCCACCGCCCCGAACCGCCGTACGCCCAGGTCCCCGACGGCCCGCCCGAGGAGCGTGGTCACCATGTACGCGTTGTAGGGCAGGGTCGCCAGCTCCTGAGACCCGCCCAGCACGTCCTGGAGGTACTTGGCACTCCAGTTGGCGATGGTGGAGTCCCCGATGTACGCGAAGGTCATCACCAGGCACAGGGGCGTCAGCACCCCCAGCGGCACCGCGCCACCGGGGCCGCCGTTCCCCGCCGGGTCCGCCGGGTCCGCCGGGTCCGGCCGCTTCCGGCGGGGCGCGTCCACGTACCGGCGACTGGCGGCGAGCGCGGCGGGCACCAGCACCACGACGACGGGGAGATACGCGGTGAACAGCGCCAGATCCGCGCGCGCACCGGCCCAGGCCAGAGAAGCGCCCGCGATGCCGCCGAGGCTGTAGGCCGCGTGGAAGCCGAGCATGATGCTCCGCCCGTAGGCCCGTTGGAGGCTGACGCCGAGCATGTTCATGGACGCGTCGAGCGCGCCGACCGCGAGGCCGAAGACACCCAGGGCGACCGCCAGATGCCACAGTTCGCGGCCGCCGCCGACTCCGAGGAGGGAGAGCAGTACGAGCGGCTGGGACCAGCGCAGCACGGCGCTGGGCGGGGTCCGGCGTACGAGGCGTCCGGTGAGGACGCTGCCGGCGCCGGCGAGTACGGGCACGGCGGCGAGGAACAGCGGCAGCAGCGCGTCGGAGACCCCGTAGCGGTCCTGCACGGCCGGGATGCGGGTGACGAGCAGAGCGAAGGCGACGCCCTGCGCGAGGAAGGCGAACGCCAGGGATCCGCGTCCGTGGCGCAATCGCGCGTCGGTCATGGCCGGACAGCGTAGGCCCGTTGCCTACCGCGCGGTAGGGAGCGGGGAGGGGGAGTTCTGACAGGCCCCTCAGGCGGCGGCCGACGGCTGGGCGAGGAGGTCGGGCAGCTGCCCCATCGTGTCGAAGTGCGCGCTCACGCCGACGAGTTCGGCGGGCGGGGTCATCGCGGTGAAGCCGTACACGTCCATCCCGGCCGCGACCGCGGCCCGCACCCCGAGAGGGCTGTCCTCGATCACGACACAGCGTTCCGGGGCGACGCCCATGGTCCGGGCGGCGTGCAGGAAGAGGTCCGGCGCCGGCTTGCCCCGGCCGACGTCCTGGGCGCTGAACACGATCCCGTCCCCGAACCAGCGGTCCAGCCCGGTGGTCCGGTGCCCGACCCGGATGCGCTCATGGCTCCCGGATGAGGCGACGCAGTAGGGGACACCGTCGGCCCGGAGCTTCCCGAGGACCTCTACGACCCCGTCGACCGCGGTCAGTTCGCGCTCGAAGGCGGCGAACACCCGGGCGTGGAAGGTGTCGTCGAAGCCGGCGGGCAGCGCCTGCCCGGTGCGCTCGCGGACCAGGTCGTGAACGCGGTGCATCGCGGAGCCCATGTAGTCGCGCAGGGAGTCCTCGTACGACGTGGGATGGCCCAGCTCGGTGAGGTAGGCGGCGAGGATCGTGTTGGAGATCGGCTCGCTGTCGACGAGCACGCCGTCGTTGTCGAAGATGACGAGGTCGTAGCGCATGCGACGACAGTAGTTCAGGGTGCCGGAGCAGAGCGTACGAGTCCGGAGAACTGTCCGGGTCCGGAAATGCAGAAGGCCCCGGAACAAAGTTCCGGGGCCTTCTGACAAAAATTGTTCGGCGGTGTCCTACTCTCCCACAGGGTCCCCCCTGCAGTACCATCGGCGCTGAAAGGCTTAGCTTCCGGGTTCGGAATGTAACCGGGCGTTTCCCTAACGCTATGACCACCGAAACACTATGAAACTGTACGAACCAACCACCCGGCCAACAGTATTGGTGGTGTTCGTTGTTTCAGAACTAACACAGTGGACGCGAGCAACTGAGGACAAGCCCTCGGCCTATTAGTACCGGTC